>NZ_JABKKJ010000001.1 GCF_013166515.1 Xylanibacter caecicola
ATCAAATAATGAGGGTTGGGGTTGGTTTTCTTTTCTCGCTGACGGTCTGTGGCGGTTCTGCAACTTGCGGAGTTCCTCCTCTTGGTATTTGCGGACAGCGTTCTGACGTGCCTCCGCCTTTTCCTCTGCCGTGAGTTTCACAACGTGGTTCACAACCACTTGGCAGTCCATCGGTTTGCCCACCTCTATCTCGTTTTCCTCATAGTAGTGGATGGCTTGCCCGAATATCTCTCCGTCCGTGAAACCGTTGCAACCGCTTTTCTGCACATAGTTCAGAATGTGGGTCACGCACTCGTCCATGTTCTTGGCAGGGTTGCGGTACTTCTTTGCAAATAGCGCATCTTCCTCCGCACGCTGTTCCAAGTACATATATATCGTTCTCTTGAAATGGTCTGTTCCTTTCATATCGCTGTCATTTTTAGATTATCTGTTTCAGTATCTCTCTCCAATAGGTCGGCTCTACCTCGCTGAGAAGGAAGTCCATGAAATCCCTCCGTGCGTCCTTGTTCAGTTCGTGGTACAATCTTCGGAAAGTTTCAAAATTGCCGTTGATGTACGTTTCCACCATATACACGAAGATGTTGTCCACCTCGTAATATCTGCACTGCTGCGCTGCCGTCTTGCTGTTTCTTTTTGCCATGTCGGTAAGGGTTAAAGGGTGAATAACCAAAGGATGAAGCCAAAGAAGGCAATGGTGGAAAGGATAGCCACGATTACACCTATCGCCACTCGGAACACTCCGTTTACAATCTCTCTGATGATGCCCCAAAGGATGCCGAACACCCCGAAGGCGGTGCGCATCATCAAGCCGCATATCGCCAACCCGATGTGTTGCGCCATTTGTCTGAAATTTGCCGTTGCCGTCATATCTTCGCTGTTTTTGATTTTTTTGTTTTTAATGCGGATTCAAGAGCTGAGGGAGTTGAGTTTCAAACTATCTTATCTGCCTCTCGTTTATCCGACATTTTTTTTATGCGTCTTTCTGTCGCATCGGTCGTTTTCGTTTCGGGTGCTTGAAAAGGTAGGGATTAGGGAATGCAAGGTTTTTCGGTCAAAATACTACCCGCAGGGCTGGAGATTTTTACCGAAAACAGGAGGCTTGACCTTGCTTTCCCGTCCAATCCCGGAATTACCTTTGCGCCCAGAACGAAAATGACTGACTGATGCGGCTTACTGAAAGGCGCAAAATGGAGGTAAACGAAAACAGAGGCAGATTGTGTAGAAAAAAACTTCAGGGGAAAATCCGTAAAAAAAAGAATCACCAAAAGGAAAAAGACATCACCGGAAGCGTGAAAAGGGCAAACCACAACAAAGGAAGTATGATTGTTTCCGATCCGACGGAACTTGTTCAGCCGGGTGGCAACAATCATTCTTCCCGGTTTGTCCGGCTGTGTGTGGGCGCCTGTTTCATTCATGGGGCAGGCTGACACACTCTGCATTCACTTTCCGCTTCCGGCAAAAGAGACAGCGAAAAAAGAAAAATCATTTGAAAACCCGTAAAAGCACCTCTTGGCATAGGCGCAAAAGAAAGGGGCATTGCTTCATCTGTCTAAACATCGTTTAGGCGTGAGGCAATGCCCTTTTCTCCAGCTATGCGGTAGTCGGCACACGTTTGTTCCAAACTCGTTTTGGGCAATGGTGTGCCGACGGACAATACCGCTTTTACGGAAAATTCTTATGAATGAGGGGATAAAAAACGGGAGTTTATATCAAAATCTCGAATTAAATAGCTACTTTTGCATACGAAGAGTTCTTTGAAGGTTACGCAACGCGCAGAAGGATAATGCAGTAGATAACTAACTAAATCGTAACCTATTACTATCAAGAGCAATTAACCTACGCTCATTTCCAATAAATTACACTCTTTTCGTAACTTCACGTTGCAAAATTACAAAACAAAATACAATCCCATTGTATATAAATTACTGAAAAATAATACAAAAACAAACTGTTTCTTTTCTTTTATAAGCCGTATATTATTATCTTTGCATAAGATAAACTGTGCCTCGGCAATTACAAACAAGTTTGATTGCGTTCGGCTTATATTATCTTTGCATAATACAATATCTGCTTATAAAGGCTGATATACTAAAATGAAATTTAAAATGCTGAATATGAAAAATACAAATGTTAAGCCCGCAGAGGGCAAATTAGGCATATTATGCGTCGGGCTTGGAGCTGTCAGCTCGACTTTTATCACCGGTGTGCTGATGATACGTAAGGGACTCGGAAAGCCGGTAGGCTCCATAACACAGCTTGCCAAAATACGCGTAGGCAAAGGTGACGATGCCGCATACAAAAGCATTTCGGAAATAGTTTCGATGCCTTCGCTCGACGATGTGGTGCTCGGGGCATGGGACATAATTCCCGACAATGCCTTTGAAAGCTCTATGAAGGCAGAGGTATTGAGGGATCGCGACATCTATCCGGTAAAGGAAGAGCTTGAAAAAATAACACCCATGAAAGGTGTATACGATCCTGATTACGTAAAGGCACTCGACGGGACATGGACCAAAGACACAAAGGCGACACGCTGGGAACTGACCCGGCAGGTGCGCGAGGACATACAACGGTTCAAACAGGAAAACGGATGCGACCGCGTGGTAGTGGTATGGGCGGCTTCGACAGAGATTTATATACCGCGCGACAGTGAAGTTCATGACAGCATCGAAACATTCGAGGCGGCAATGAAAGCCGACGACCGCAGCCACATATCACCTTCCATGTGCTACGCATACGCGGCAATTGCCGAAGGAGCACCGTTCATAATGGGAGCACCGAACACATGTATCGACATACCGGCAATGTGGCAGTTCGCCGAGAAAGAAAACGTACCGATTGCAGGAAAGGACTTCAAGACCGGACAGACAATGATGAAGACTGTATTGGCAGCTGCTTTCCGTACACGCATGCTTGGTGTAAACGGCTGGTTCTCCACCAACATTCTGGGCAACCGCGACGGTCTGGTACTCGACGTACCGGAAAACTTCAAGACAAAAGAGGTTAGCAAACTGGGCGTGATAGACACCATATTGAAAGGCGACGAGTATCCCGATCTGTACAGCGACATATTCCACAAGGTGCGCATAAACTATTATCCGCCGCGCAATGACGACAAGGAAGGCTGGGACAACATCGACATATTCGGCTGGATGGGCTATCCCATGCAGATAAAGGTGGACTTTCTGTGCCGCGACTCGATACTTGCCGCACCGCTGCTACTCGATCTTGCGCTGTTCGGCGACCTCGCATTGCGTGCCGGAAAAAGCGGAATACAGACGTGGCTGTCGTTCTATCTGAAGAGTCCGATGCACGATGACGGACATTGTCCGGTGAACGACCTGTTCCAGCAATACACCATACTGAAAAACGCCATACGCGAGATGGGCGGATACGAGGCGGACGAAGAAATAGACTGATGAGTAAAGACAAAACACGTAAAATACTGCTATCGCTGCCGTTAATACCGGTGGCGATAGCATTTTTTATGCTCGCTGCAACACTGTTTCCGTTCTCCGACAACGGAATGACAGGCACGGCAACACTCGTAGAACAAACCTACGGCTACAGTATAGAAGCAGACGGAAAACCGATGGTTTATTTCAAGGAAATAGGCGACAGTCTTTCATTCCAAGAAATATTGCCTATGGACAGCGGAAAAGCCGTCACAACAGTGCTCACCGAAGGATGCTGGGTAAACGACATGCCGCTTATGCCGTCGTGCCGTGGGCGCATACTCGTGCCCGACTGCAACCCACAAGCTGACAGCATGGTGCTCATAGTGAACAGCCGCATACACGAGTGTATCAAGAAAGAAACGGAAAGGCAGCACAGGATACTCAGGAGAAAAGCCGACAAGGCGGCAGAACTGGACTATTATCTCGGCACACACAGCGTGCAGGACGACGGTTTCAACTCAATGGCGGAATATGCCGTGAGGATACAGGCGGAGAAGAAAAAGACCGAAAGACTTATAGCGATACTCGAAAAGGCTCTCGACGCCAAACATACGGCAATAAAACGCCATACAACTTACAATCTCATAACTCCCGGAACAGGAAAGAAAACATCAAGAACCGCATGTCTTGAGACCGGTGAAAAATACACGCATGGCTTCATAACCGTACAGACAAAAGACAGAAAAGTGCCGTCTGATGCCGCGGCAATATATATAAACAGAGTTATAAGACTTCATGCCGCGACTTGCGACACCGTCTTTGCAGCCGGAATATGTGGCACGGGCACACGCGGTTTTAGCCCAGAGAAGGCAAGGACGATGATTTCGGGAGGACACGCTGCCGATGCCGGAAAACACAATATGCCTCATCTGCTCGTACCCAACGGCTCTCCGGTATTCAGCAAATACGGATTTTTCCTTGGCATAAGCAAGGATGGACGCATATTGGACGTAAAGAAAAAGAAAGACACTGACAACAGCAAAAGACAATGAAAGCACTGTCATCGATAATCATCACAATATTTACGGCAATAGCTGTCTGCTGCACGGGACACGCGGGACATACAGTCACGATTGTCCGCGGCGACACCATATACCGTGGCGACACGCTGAACGGAAAATATCACGGTTTCGGCGTGATGGAATACAAGAGAAAGACAGTATACAGCGGTGAATGGAAAGGTGGCAAAAGACACGGACACGGAACGGTGACCGACAGCACGGGACGGACGATACAGGGATTGTGGAACAACGGGAAAATGGTAAGCGGAACGCGCACAGACAGTATCGGGACATACACCGGCGAGTTTGACAGCACCTTCCTTGCAAGCGGTCACGGCATAATGGAAGGTCCGAAAGGCAAATACTACAACGGAAACTGGTTGAAAGACAAGCGCAGCGGTTTCGGCATAGGCACGGACAAGACAGGCAGAATAAAAGCCGGAGAATGGAAAAAAGACACGTACAAGGGCGAACAACTGACCTATACCACAGAACGTATATATGGTATAGACATTTCAAGGCATCAGCACGAAAAAGGCAAAAAGAAATATCGGATAAACTGGAACGCAATGCGCATAACCCATCTCGGGAGTCTCAGCAAGAAGAGAATAAGCGGAAGAGTGGACTATCCGATATCGTTTGTATACATTAAGTCGACCGAAGGCACCACCGTTCGCAACAAGTACTACCTGTATGACCATGCACAGGCGCGCCGTCATGGCATACACTGCGGCTCATACCACTTCTTCTCGCTCAAAAGCAGTGCCGCAAAACAGGCACGTCACTTTCTCCGCAACTCCCGTTTCGGCAAAGGCGATCTTCCTCCCATGCTCGATGTCGAACCCACGGAAAGTCAGATACGGAAAGCCGGAGGCACGGAAGTGATGTTCAGGATGATACGCACATGGATGCAGACGGTAAAAAAGGCGACAGGAAAGCGCCCCATACTTTACGTAAGCCAGCAGTTTGTAAACAAGTATCTGCCTCTTGCATCCGACATAAAAAATGACTATCCGATATGGATAGCACGATACGGAGAATACAAACCCGACGTGAAACTGATATTTTGGCAGCTCAGTCCGGACGGCAGGGTAAAAGGTATTCACGGAGATGTAGACATAAACGTATTCAACGGATACAAAGACAAGTTTAATCAATTTATAATTTATAATTCATAATTTGTAATTAGGTGCTATGACATCTACGTCATTATAAATTATGAATTATAAATTATAAAATATCAACTGTTGTTTACTATTTTCTTAATCTCATTCAACTTGTTCAGCGCTTCAACCGGAGTAAGGTTATTTATGTCCAGACCGAGTATCTCGTCGCGCACCTGACAAAGCACCGGATCGTCAAGCTGGAAAAAGTTCAATTGAGTGTCTTCGCTGCCCTTCTTTAAGTTCTCCACGGCAGGACGGTCTACCCTACCACCACCGGCATTCTCATTTTCAAGCTGCTTCAATATGCTGTTAGCACGGTTTACGATGCTTTTCGGCATTCCGGCTATCTGTGCCACATGAATACCGAACGAGTGTTCGGAACCGCCACGCTCCAGCTTACGCACAAAAACAACCTTGTTGCCAACCTCTTTCACCGATACATTGTAATTTTTTATCCGTCCGAAATTCTTCTCCATCTCGTTCAGCTCGTGATAGTGGGTGGCAAACAGTGTGCGGGCATGCGCCTTAGGATTTTCGTGCAAATATTCTACTATAGCCCAGGCAATGGATATGCCGTCATAAGTGGACGTACCCCTGCCGAGTTCATCGAAAAGTACAAGACTGCGTTCGGTAACATTGTTGAGGATATTCGCTGCCTCGGTCATCTCCACCATGAACGTAGACTCGCCCAAGGAAATGTTGTCCGATGCACCTACACGCGTGAATATCTTGTCCACCATACCCACATGGGCACTGTCGGCAGGTACGAAACAGCCTATCTGTGCAAGCAGCACGATAAGTGCCGTCTGGCGCAGAAGAGCCGATTTACCAGCCATATTAGGACCCGTTATTATCATTATCTGCTGCTCCACGGTGTCTATATATATGTCGTTGGGCACATATTCCTCGCCCATGGGCAGCTGTGTCTCTATCACCGGATGTCTGCCGCCTTTGATGTCCAATGCGGTATCCGTGCCGCTTATCACCGGACGCACATAAGAATGTTCTACGGCTGTTTTGGCAAAAGACATAAGACAGTCGAGACGGGCTATCACAGAGGCATTTTCCTGTATCTCGTGCAAATACACCTGCATGTCCGTAACAAAATCGTTGAACAGCCTTGTCTCTATTTGCAATATGCGGTCTTCGGCACCGAGAATTTTCTCTTCATACTCTTTAAGCTCCTGCGTGATATACCGCTCGGCATTGGCAAGCGTCTGTTTTCGCACCCATTCATCCGGAACCTTGTCCTTATATATGTTTCGCACCTCAAGATAATAGCCGAAAACGTTGTTGTATCCTATCTTGAGACTTGCTATACCGGTCTGCTCTATCTCGCGCTCCTGTATTTTCAGAAGATAGTCCTTGCCGCTGTAGGCAATGTTGCGAAGCTCGTCAAGCTCGCTGTTCACGCCGCTTCTTATCACATGCCCCTTGCTCACGAGCATCGGCGGGTCGTTTTCTATCTCACGGGATATACGGTCGCGAAGTTCGGCACACAAACCTATCTTCATACCCATGTCGTGCAGGACAGCATAACCGGCTTCCATACATGCGTTCTTTATAGGTTCTATCGCCCGCAACGACACCATAAGCTGTACAACATCGCGCGGTGACACACGGTGTGACGCAACTTTTGAAACGATGCGTTCAAGGTCGCCTATCTTGCCAAGATGCTCGTCTACAAGTTCTCTGAAATTCGTGTTGCGGAAAAAATATTCCACCACATCGAGCCTGTCGTTTATTATTTTCTCGTCTTTTATAGGAAATACCATCCACCGCTTCAACAGCCGGGCACCCATAGGCGACACCGTGCGGTCTATAACGTCGAGCAGCGATGTACCGCCATCCTGCATGGAATAAAGCAACTCGAGCGAATGTATGGTAAACTTGTCAAGCCTTACATACCGCTCTTCCTCTATGCGCGAGAGCGATGTTATATGTCCTATCTGTGTATGGAGAGTCAGTTCGAGATACTGCAATATTGCTCCGGCTGCCGTGATGCCGCTATGAAGATGATCCACACCGAAACCCTTGAGGTTTTTCACACCGAAATGACGAAGTAGTTTTCGGCGTGCCGTCTGCTCCGTAAACGCCCACTCTTCCATTTCAAAGGTAAAGAACCGCGTGCCGAAAAATCGACAGAAGTCGTTGCGCCTGCCTCTTTCAAAAAGCACTTCCTTGGGCGAAAAGTTAGTAAGAAGTTTTTCTATATAGTCGTACGAACCTTCGTCGGTAATGAACTCACCGGTAGAAATATCGAGAAAAGACACCCCACACGAACCTTTGCCAAAGTGTATGGCTGCAAGAAAGTTGTTTTCCTTATAGTTCAGCACATTGTCGCTTATGGCAACACCCGGTGTGACAAGTTCGGTTATTCCCCTTTTTACAAGCTTTTTTGTAAGTTTCGGGTCTTCCAACTGATCGCACACAGCCACCCTCCTGCCTGCTCTAACAAGTTTTGGCAGATAGGTATCAAGGGCATGATGCGGAAACCCCGCCATTTCGGTGGTTTTCTTTCCCGCGGTATTATTTCGTCTCGTAAGTGTTATGCCGAGTATTCGACTTGCGTCTACGGCATCCTCACAATAAGTTTCATAGAAGTCACCGCAACGGAACAGCAGTATCGCATCAGGGTGTTCAGCCTTGAACGAGAAAAACTGCTGCATCATCGGTGTCAGTCCTTTTTCTTTGGCAGCCATATATAAATAGGTGTCTTTAAGTACTTTTCATACCCTGAAAACGGGCTAAGTCAACATGCAAAGTTAACTTTTTTCCCTGAAAAGGCAAAACTTTTGATTTTAAAAAGGAGATAAAGGAAAGATATAGGAGGATATAAAAAGAAAATAAAAGACGACCTTTTGCATTCTAAAAGAGCACCTTTCGCACTCCAAAAGGTGGCATATCAAGATGCAAAAGACGGTCTTTTGGAAAAACGTAAAATCAATATAATTCTGAAACAACAAAAAAACAATAAACAAAGAATGTGGAAAACTGTGTATAAAACCTTGGAAAACAATGTTGATAAGTTATAAGTTATCAACATATACAAAACAAGACATTATGCCATAGTGGATATCCACAAGGTTATAAAAACATTTTTAAGAAGTTTTCCACCGATTTCCAATGAAAAAAGATATAAACTTATTAACTTTGCAACGATAGTGCGGCATTGTGGATAAAACGTATTATACACTGATTTACAGTATATAAATATTAGTATAAGG
The DNA here is from genome assembly GCF_013166515.1 of Xylanibacter caecicola. Taxonomy (GTDB): domain Bacteria; phylum Bacteroidota; class Bacteroidia; order Bacteroidales; family Bacteroidaceae; genus Prevotella; species Prevotella caecicola. The sequence continues at coordinate 8,853 of NZ_JABKKJ010000001.1, forward strand.
TGTTTATAACGCATGGTAAAAGGTTGATAATGAAACAGCAAAATTTAATGGTGTAAACTTATCAACAAATCCACGGCACATCATACTACAAAATATCTTTTTTAAAAGAAAAATAAAAGGAAGGATAATAATAATATGAATGTGGATAAAGAGTGGTTTGAAAAAGGATACATCGACGAGAAGACAAATGATACGGCAGACCTTGCCGGAGAGATAAGACGAATGTGTCGGGAAAAGGATGCCGTGATAATGGCACATTACTATACAAGAAAGGAAATACAGGATGTTGCCGACTTCATCGGCGACTCGCTGGCACTGGCACAGAAAGCGGCACAGACCGACGCGCAGATTATAGTGATGTGCGGCGTGCACTTCATGGCAGAGACATGTAAAATTTTGTGTCCCGACAAACTTGTTCTGTGTCCCGACCTCAACGCCGGATGTTCCTTGGCAGACTCTTGCCGGGCTGAAGATCTTAAGAAGTATAAAGACGAGCATCCGGGATACAAAGTAGTGAGTTATGTCAACACGACAGCTGCCGTGAAAGCCATTACGGATGTGGTCGTGACAAGCGGAAACGCAAAGAAGATAATAGACACTTTTCCACAGGACGAGAAGATAATTTTCGGTCCCGACTACAACCTCGGTTCTTATATAAACAGTGTCACGGGGCGTAACATGCTGTTGTGGAACGGAGGCTGTCACGTCCACGAGCGTTTTTCCGTAGACGCCATCGTAAAGCTGAAAAAGGAAAATCCCGACGCAAAGGTTCTTGCACACCCCGAATGCAAGGGACCGGTGCTTGCCGTTGCCGATGTGATAGGTTCTACAGCTGTTCTTCTTAAGTATGCGACGGAGAATTCATCTGGTAGGTATATTGTAGCCACCGAGGCGGGAATATTGCACGAGATGCAGCGCAAATGTCCCGAAACGGAGTTTATTGCCGTGCCGCCCGAAATTTCCGAGGGTTCTGTGGGGTGTTCGTGCAACGAGTGTGAGTATATGAAGATGAATACACTGAACAAGGTTTACAACTGCCTTAAATACGAGTGGCCCTCGGTAGATGTTCCGGAGGATGTGGCACGCGAAGCTGTCAAGAGCATTGAAAGGATGTTGGAATTGAGCTGATTTCAATATTAAAATATAAAAGTCTGTAAGCATATTACATGTCATAACGGTAGTTGCTTACAGACTTTTTTATCATTTTATGATAATCACTTTATGATAATAAATAAAATGATGTGATAAAGATAGTACTTTTTATTCCGGACATTCTTTTTCGGCTATAAGGTATACAGGTCTGTTCTTTGTCTCGTAGAATACTCTCCCAAGATATTCGCCAATAATTCCGAGTGACAGCAGTTGTATGCCTCCGAGAAACAGTACGATAATGATGATTGTGGGAAATCCCTGTACCGGTTCACCTATCAAAATTGTCTTGATGAAGACATAGAACATGTATATGATTGTGAGAAACGATACCAGTATGCCCATTATCGTCGATATACGGAGCGGTGCCGTGGTATATGACGTTATTCCCTCTATTGCCAGGTTGAAGAGTTTAAAATAGCTGAAAGATGACTTGCCTTCATTTCTGTCACCCTGTCTGAATGTAACTTTGCCTTTTCTGAATCCTATCCAACAGAAAAGTCCCTTTGTATATCTTTGCGTCTCGCGCAGTTTCTTCACAGACTCGATACATTTGCGGTCGAGCAGGCGGAAGTCTCCCACGTTGGGAAGAACGTCCATGCGCGCCGTCTTTTCAAGGATTTTATAATAAAGAAGAGAAAGATGCTTTCTCATAAAACTTTCTTTTCCACGGCTTTCTCTTTCTGCATATACATCATCGAAGCCCTCTTCCCAGAGCTTTATCATTTCCGGTATCACGTGAGGAGGGTGCTGCATGTCGGCATCCATTATTATGGCACAGTCGCCGCTGACGTTGTCAAATCCGGCAAGCATGGCATTCTCCTTTCCGAAATTGCGTGACAAGTCTATGTATCCTATTCTCTTGTCTTTGTTTCTTATTCTCTTTATCTCGTGCAGCGTGTTGTCTATGCTTCCGTCATTTATAAGCAGCACATTCCACGAGTATCCGTCATTTCCGTCCATAATCTTGCTAAGGGCGTCATACAGTGTGCCTATGTTGTCCTGTTCGTTATAGCATGGTATTATTATGGATATTTTTTTCATTTCCTTGCAACGTTTACTTCTTTTCTGTTTACCGTCCATACACATTCGAATCCTTTGTCAAACGCTCTTTCTCTTATCACGTCTGTCTGTGCACTGTCTTTTCTTGCTATAATGGTGTCGCATATTTCCTTGGGCCACTTATATCCGTTTTCATGTTGTGTAGCCATACCCCACCCAAAGGCATCGCTCGGCACTACACAGAATGATGAGAAGCGCGGATAATCGTCTTCTATTATTATCACATATACTTTGTCTATCGGACTGCCCGTTTTTTCTATAGCCCTGACAGCCATTTCCTTGCCCGTCAGCGATGTGGTATATGACATGTACCAGTGGTGAACATCGACGACAAGGGCGGTGAGAACATAGAGTATGAATGCCGTATTGAGTGTTTTTTCTTTGCACTTGTTTTTTTCCACGGCATATCCTATGAGCATGGACACCATTGCAAGACCTGCATATGTGTTCATTATAGAAAGAGATATAAGCAGATTTGGCGACAGGGCTATGAATGCACACACAATGATGAGAAGGAAAGTCTTGTCTTTCCATATCTTTATGTTTCTTATCAGTGTGAGGTATATGAACGGGAACGATGTTATGAATGTCGTTGCCGCCAATATGAAGTTGCGGCTCGGAGCGTGCAGCAGACTTATATAGTCGGTTGCAGACAGCGAATAGCCGAAGAGCATTGCTATCTCCTTGAACTTGCGGTTGGGGTCGAATGTGGAGTAATCGGGGTTTTCTATGTATGTTGAAGGCAGCGACAGGCGTATCACCGCATATACTACGGTAATGAAGATGCCGAACATAAAGTGGCGTACAAGTGTCTTCCTGTCTGCCATTCCGAATGCGAACGCCACGACGGGTGGTATCACGGCAAATGCAATGCCGTTGTCTTTTGCCAGTGCCGCTATGAATATGGTAACGAACCACACCGTATATCTTGCTTTTCCTCTTAGTGACAAATATGACAGTATGGCGGCAAGTCCCCACAGTTGTGAGTAGGTTTGATTGAGAGAGTCGCAACTGAAAACGGTTGCAAGCATGCAAGGCGAAATATAGAAATATATTGCGGCTATGTTGGCGGCAGCTTTGCCGAATCCTACTTTTTTACATATTTTATATAAAAGGAAAACGTTTGTTATATGACCGGCGAATATTATGAGGTGGTTGAGCTTTGGAAACAGGCGATAGTCTATTGCCACAATATATCCCATTATGGCATCGAAAGGTCGCCATATATAGCCGTAGGGCATGATATATTTAAGAAAATCAGGGTCGTAGTTTGGTGACGAAAGTGTGTTCCAGTCATCAAACGTAGGCAGTATCATAAGTTTTCCCCACAGCATGAACAGCATGGTTATGAGGATGAACGACAGTGCTGGATGTTTGTATATGTAATCTTTCATGATGTTTGTCATTTAGTTTACTACGGCTATCTTGCATACCGTACCTTTACCTCCGTCTGCTGTTGCTGTCTGAACCATATATATGCCGCTTGCCACGCGCTTTCCTTTGAGGTCGTTGCCGTCCCATATGAATGTTCCTCCGTTGCTGTGTCCTTCTGCAACGAGAGTTCCGTTGACGGTAACGATCTTCACATCGGCATTGTGACTAAGTCCTGTGACGGTTATAAATCCGCTGTATCCCGGTTCTACGGGATTGGGATAGGCATACACGTTATCTTTGTCCATATTCTCGTTTGGCGTCGTGGCATCGTTCATATACGAGCACAGTCCTTTGTCAGTACCGAAGAAAATCTCTCCGGTGTCATTGTTTATGGCAATGGACATGATGTTGTTTGACAATAGCGGACTGTTGTCGGTGGTGAAATGGTGTATCTGTTCCATGTTGTCCTCGCTTATCAGATACACTCCGTTGCCGTTGGTGCCGAACCATTTGCGGTTTCCTCCGTCTACGACCATTGCCGTTATGTCGATACCGCTGAGCAGATAATCGGCATAATTGGTGCCGTCATTACGCGGCACCTTTATTTGGTTGAATGTCACTTCGTATGCGCTCTTTCCAATATCTTTGGCTTCGAGCATTACCGGACCTGCGCTTGTACCTACCCAAATGTTTCCGTTTTTGTCTTCGGCAAGACATCTCACGCCTTCACTAATGGTAAGTGCCGAACCGTCCTGGTTGGTAAAATTGTCGTATACTACTATGGCGTCGGTAGACATTTGATAGCATACAAGGGACGGCTTTACATAAAAATTGTTTACAAACCATGTAAGACCGTTGCTGCCTGTCATCATGTTTCTCATGTCGTCGAACGAATGATTTCCATTCACCATGAGTTCTTTTTTATGGTGGGATATCCATTTCTTTTCCTTTGTATATTCCAAAATGGATGTTGACGGGCTTATACTGTTGAGACACCAGAGATTTCCTTCGTTGTCGAACATTACGCTCGGAACTACCACATAGTTCTTGTCATTATTGGTTACTGTTGTGGCTGTCTTGAGAGGGCTGTTGTCGTTTGTGAACGAATTGATGTTTTTTCCGTCTTTAAACTCATAAAGTCCGGTTTGTCCGCCTACCATTACATGTCCCGGATCTGTCGGATCGACGTCTATGCTGTAGTGTCCCACATATCTGTGATCTAAGTTTTCGGCAAACTTATTGTCGTATATTGTCCATTCGTCGTTGTCCTTTATTTGTATGCATGCATCTTTTTCTCCCATTCCGTTCACGGTATACAGTTTATTGCCTGCAAGTTTTATAAAGCCGAAAGCATTGTATTTCGGACCGTCGGGATTTATGTCCTTGGCAATGATTGTTTTGGTATTGTCACTTTCAATCTTGTATCCCTGAAGTTTTCCGTCGCTTTGGTTGCTCCAGTAACATTTGTTTGTATTGTCGTACACTGTGTATTCCGCATAGCCGTTTTCGAAGCTTATGGCTATGTCGTTGGCGTCGTTGAACGATACAGGATCATACGTGATATGCCAGTTGTTTTTGTCAAGAAGATTGTCAGAGATGTTTCCTGAGTATATTCCCGAAGATGTCTGCGCATATATCATGTTGCCTGATATTGCGCAGTCGGTGATGTTCATTCCCAGATTGTATGTGTTGCTTATCTCCGCATCCTTTATGTTTACCTTCAGTATACCGAACCCTGTACTCAGATAAGCATAATTTCCGTTTATTGTTATATTGTTTATTGTCTTGTCCTCGGTCATGGACTTGTTGTAGTAATCATTGATGTTGATTACATTTCCACTGTTGTCGAGAAGGTCGATGTTCTGATTGCTGTATATTATTGCTAATCTCTTTGCGCCGGCGCACCATGCTATGTGTGATATTTCAGTGTCGTTAAGTAAGTTGATCTTGTTGTATGTACTTACGCTCATGTCGTTTACGTTATACGAAAAGAGGTCTTTACTGCTCAATACATATATTGTTTTGCCTGCCGGTTCGATGTCTGTTATGTCGCCGTATGCCATATACGCGTTCCACTGTCCTATCTTTTGGGCGGATAAGCTCAGTACGGTCAGCAATAAAATGTTTGTGAGCAATGTTTTCATTTTAAAGATATGTAATAGCATAATTTATATATGTTGAATAAAAAAAGGACCGGTCTTTTTCCTGAAAGATTGTGCTTCATACTTCTTCCAGCGAACTTGTAAAGCAGCGATACGGCGGTTGTCAGTCCGTATGAGTTTATCTTTCCGACACAGTCCAATAAGGTTGAGTATCCCTGCATGCTGTCTTCGAACATGTGCAATGTTCTCAGCGCTTCTTCGGTTTTGTTTATGAAAACCTCGTTTTCCTCATAGTCTTCGAGTGTTACGGGGTTGTCTATGTGTATTATATCTATGTTATTTTCATAAAGGTTCTTGCCGAACAGCACGTCTTCATAACCATAATGGACAAACTCTTCATTGAAAGGATATTTCTTTATTATGTCTCCGGCTATGAGAAAGTTGGTTGTCCTGAACTCTTTATGTGATTTCATGTTGCGCCGGTCGGCAGTTCGGCATTTCTCGGAAGCCCTTTCATATTTGTACCGTATGTTGTTTTTGAGCAGCGAAACGTCGCCTCCCGTTCTGATGCCGCCTACTATTACGTTGCCTTCCGATGACAGATACCGTTCTATGAAACTGTCGTCATTCACCGCCATATCGCTGTCCATAAACAACAGCCACTTGTATTTTGCCTCCCGGGCGAGAAAGTTTCGTATGGCAGATCTGCCGGTGTTTTTTTCACGTATGACGTACCGGCAGTTGTCAAGAGAATTTATATACTTGTTTTCTTCTATGCTTGCGGTGTCCGTGCTGCCGTCGTCGGCAACTATTATCTCATACCTGAATGCTTCGCGTCCGTGCCTTTCCTCTTCCTTTTTGAGGAGTGCGTGCAACACGTTTACCAGTTTTCCACACCGGCAGTTGTAGCATGGGATGAGTATGGACAATTCGTTTTTCATTTTGACAGATATTCAACCAGCTCTTTTACAGCCATTGCTCGGTGTGATATTCTGTTCTTTATTTCCGGTCCCAACTCGGCGAACGACTTGTCGTATCCGTCGGGCATGAATATGGGGTCGTAGCCGAAGCCCTCGCTGCCGTGCTTTTCGGTGAGTATGGTCCCTTCCACTTTTCCGGCGAAATACTTTATCTTTGTAAGATACGGCACCTGTTCCTCTATCATTGTTATCACGGTGCAGAAACACGCCCTGCGGTTTTCATTGCCTTCAAGGTTTTTCAGCAGCAGTCTCATGTTTGCCTCGCTGTCGCTTTCTCCGTTTTCTCCGGCATAGCGTGCGGTGTGTACTCCCGGTTCGCCGTTGAGCGCCTCGACCATCAGTCCTGTATCATCGGCGATGACGGTATATGGATGTTCGTATCCCGTACGTTTAAGATAGCGTGCCACGAAGGCAGCTTTGATGTGCGAGTTTTCCTCAAGCGTGGCACCGTTTTCCTCTATGTCGGCATCCAGTCCTATGTCGTTAAGCGACAGCACAGAAATGCTGTCATCAAGCATGGAGCGTATCTCGTCCAGTTTATGGCTGTTGTTTGTCGCTACTATCAGTTTCATTTTGAAGTTGTTTCTTTTGTTTGATTTTCTTCGGCACCTTCACTTTTATAGAATCAAAACCTTCTCCGTACACTCCTATTACGCTGCTTTGGCTTACGAAGGCGTTGGGGTCTATCATCTTTATGAGGCGGAATATCATCACGCTCTCGTTCTTGCGGGCAAGTATACACAGCACTTTGCGCTCATGACCGGTGTACCAGCCGTGACCGTCGAGTATCGTCACGCCGTGATCCATTTTTGTTCCTATGGCGTTTGCTATTTCCTGCCATTTCTTCGAAAATATCATGAACTGCACCGATTCGCGTCGGGCGTTCATCACATAATCGAGCACCGTGCATTCTATTGCCATTGCCAGAAATCCGAATACGAGTCTTGTGGACCGTTCTACAAAGGTTTCTCCGAATGCCGGTATGAACAGACAGCTGCCTATGATGATGATATCGAGCGCGATGAGTGCCTGACCTATGGAGAAGTTATGAAACTTGTTTATTATTGCGGCGATGATGTCTGTGCCTCCGGTGCTGCCGTTGTGCAGGAACACTATGGCGAGCGAGCAGCCCGTTATGCCCGTACCTATTGCCAGCGACATGAAGTCCTGTCCAGGACCGAGCAACTGTATGAAGCTGCCGTCGGGATTTTCAACCATTTTCTGCATTGCCCACAGGAAGAAGGAAAGTGCGAAGATGGCATATATGGTCTTCATCATGAACTTGAAACCGAGTATCTTCAGCGCGACGATGAGCAGTGCGATGTTTATCACAAGATAGCTCGACTCGATGGGTATGCCCGTGGCATAGAAGATGATGGCTGCTATACCGGTTACTCCTCCCGTCACTATTGTATAGGGAAGGAGGAACACAGCCCACCCGAAGCTGAACAGTATGAGACCCAGGGTTATGAACAGATAGTCCTTTGCCTCATTCAAGATAATCTTTTGGTTTATGTCCATGACGCGTCATTTTATTTTATCACGATGTTCACCATGCGTTTGGGCACGATGATGACTTTCACTATCTGCTTGCCGTCGGTGTACTTGGCAGAGCGTTCGTCGGCGAGCACGGCACTCTCTATCGCCTTGTTGTCGGCGTCGGCGGCAAACTGCATTTCAAAGCGGCGCTTACCGTTGAAAGCCACACCGAGCTGCACTGTGCTTTCCACAAGATACTTCTCGTCCCATGCGGGCCATGCCGCGTCGCACACGCTGCCTTCTCCTCCCGTAGTCTGCCACAGCTCTTCGGCTATGTGCGGGGCGAAGGGAGCCATAAGTACGGCAAGCGTATTGAGCAGTGTGCGGTTGTGGCATTTCTGCTGCTGAAGCTCGTTCACGCATATCATGAATGCCGATATGGAAGTGTTGTACGAGAAGTTTTCGATGTCCTGCGTAACCTTCTTGATGAGTTTGTGCACGCTCTTGAGCGACTCGGGCGACGCCTGTTCGTTCGTGATGCACGGGCAGTTGTCTTGTTCGGCGGCGGCTGTCTTGTTGCTACCGTAGAACAGTCCCCAGAACTTCTTCAGGAAGCGGTGGCAGCCGTCTATGCCGTTGGTGTCCCAAGGCTTGCTCTGCTCGACGGGTCCCAGGAACATTTCGTACAGTCGCAGCGTGTCGGCGCCGTACTTGTCTACTATCATGTCGGGGTTCACCACATTGTACATACTCTTCGACATCTTCTCAACAGCCCAGCCGCAGACGTACTTGCCGTCTTCGAGAATGAACTCGGCGTCGTTGTATTCGGGGCGCCATGCCTTGAACGCTTTTACGTCGAGCACGTCTCCGCTTACTATGTTTACGTCTACGTGCAGCGGTGTGGTGTCGTGTTGGTCTTTAAGACCGAGCGATACAAATGTGTTCGTGTCCTTTATGCGGTATACGAAGTTGCTGCGTCCCTGTATCATTCCCTGGTTTACGAGCTTCTTGAACGGCTCTTCCATGCAGCTCACGCCGCAGTCGAAGAGGAACTTGTTCCAGAAGCGCGAATATATAAGGTGTCCCGTTGCGTGCTCCGTTCCGCCCACGTAGAGGTCTACGTTCTGCCAGTAGTTGTCGGCGTCGCTGCTCACGAGAGCGCTGTCGTTACGCGGGTCCATGTAGCGCAGATAGTATGCCGACGAGCCTGCGAAGCCCGGCATGGTGTTAAGTTCGAGCGGGAATACCGTCACGTTGTCTATGAGAGAGTTCTCCACAACGCGCTTTCCGACAGTGTCCCACGCCCAGCGTGTGGCGTTGCCCAGCGGCGGCTCGCCCGTCTCCGTGGGCAGGAACTTGTCTACCTCGGGCAGTTCGAGCGGCAGACACTCTTCCGGTATCATGTACGGCATGCCGTCTTTGTAGTAGACGGGGAACGGCTCGCCCCAATAGCGCTGGCGCGAGAATATGGCGTCGCGCAGACGGAAGTTCACCTTTACGCGTCCCATGCCGTGAGATGTCACAAACTCTTTTGTCTTTGCTATTGCCTCCTTGACGGTAAGTCCGTTGAGCGAGAAGCCGTCCAATGTCTCCACTCCGCTGCACGGCGAGTTCATCACCGTGCCCTCTTTTGCGTCGAAACTCTGTTCGCTCACGTCGGCTCCCTCTATCAGTGGGATTATGGGCAGATTGAAGTGGCGTGCGAAGGCGTAGTCGCGCGAGTCGTGCGCCGGCACTGCCATTATGGCTCCCGTGCCGTATCCTGCCAGCACGTATTCCGAAATCCATACGGGGATGTTCTCGCCCGTGAAGGGGTTTACGGCATACGAGCCGGAGAAGACGCCTGTTACGCGGTGGTCGCTGATGCGCTCGCGCTCGGTGCGCTTCTTCACGTATGCTATATATTCGTCCACGGCGGCGCGCTGTGCGTCGGTGGTCAGTTTGTCGACGAGTTCGCTCTCGGGTGCGAGCACCATGAACGTCACGCCGAATATTGTGTCGGCACGCGTGGTGAATATTGTGAAGTCGATGTCGCTATCGGCTACGCGGAACGTCATTTCCGTTCCCTCCGAGCGTCCTATCCAGTTGCGCTGCGTCTCCTTGAGCGAGTCTGTCCAGTCTACGGTGTCCAGTCCGTCGAGCAGGCGCTGTGCGTATGCCGACACTCTGAGGCACCACTGGCGCATCTTCTTCTGTACCACGGGGTATCCTCCGCGCTCGGACACTCCGTCCACCACCTCGTCGTTGGCGAGCACCGTGCCTAACTGCGGACACCAGTTCACCATGGTCTCGCCCAGATAGGCTATGCGGTAGTTCATGAGCACCTGCTGCCGTTGTTTCTCGTCCATGGCGTTCCACTCGTCCGCCGTGAAGCTCATTTCCTCGCTGCATGCGGCGTTGAGTCCTTCGGTGCCGTGTGCGGCGAAAGCCTCTGTAAGCTCGCTGATGGGGCGTGCCTTATGGCTGTCGTTGCAGTAGTAGCTGTCGAACATCTTCATGAACGCCCACTGCGTCCACTTGTAGTATTGCGGGTCGCAGGTGCGTATCTCGCGGCTCCAGTCGAACGAGAAGCCTATCTTGTCCAGCTGCTCGCGGTATCGTTTGATGTTGGCGTCGGTCGTCACGGCGGGGTGCTGCCCGGTCTGTATGGCATACTGCTCGGCGGGCAGTCCGTAGGCGTCGTATCCCATGGGGTTGAGCACGTTGCAGCCCTGCAGACGCTTGTAGCGCGCGTAGATGTCGCTTGCGATGTATCCGAGCGGGTGCCCCACATGTAGACCGGCTCCTGAGGGATATGGGAACATGTTGAGCACGTAGAACTTCTTCCTGCCGTTGTCTTCGTTCACCATATAGGTTTTCTGCTCCGCCCATTTGCGTTGCCATTTCTTTTCTATTTCCCTGAAGTTATATTCCATGATTTTGTATGTTTCTTAATTATAGATAACGTGTGTGCGTAATAATAAATGTATGGTTACGCGTTTGCAAAGATACTTCAAACCGAGTGAAGAACAAAACAAAGAGAAAGAATAATTGTGATTTAAAAGGAGATAAAGGGAAGATATGAGGAGATAAAAGGTAGATAGAGGACAAATGCTGCATTTGGTATTGTCTTTTATCTACTTCTATCTCCCTCTATCTTCCCTTATCTATTTATTAAAAAATTACATGTTCACCGTGGCATTTACTCCTATCGCTCCGAGTATAGCCGTTGCAATAGCCACTACTATTTTAAGTACGTTCTTCCATTTTTCACTGTTCATTTTGCTCATTTTTTATTTCTTTAAAAGGTTAATGGATAAAGGGATGCCGGTAACTGCCGTTTGTTATTTTTACGTGTTATCCTGAAGGGCGGTTTACAGACATCCCCTTTTTGTGTCAGTTTATTTTTTCAAGTCGGTTGTTTCCCGTTGTCATGGTTTCGTCTCTTCCTCTTCCGCCACGATATCGTTCTTGGGAAGCTCCTGCACCTTGCATCCGGTAAGGAACTGCTTGTTGCGCTTGCGGTTCTTGTCTATCTTCAGTTCCGGCTGGAACAGCACGTGAAGGCTGCGCACGTTGTTGGTTGCGTTGAAGTCTTTCACCGTGGGCGACGACTTGCTCGACAAACCTATCTTGAACGTTCCGAAGCGGTCGAGTTTCACGCGGCGCGAGTTTTGCAGTTCGGTCTTCATCGTTTCGACAAGCTCGCTTATTACCGCCAGAATGTCCGAACGCTTCACCGTACAGTTTCGTTGCATTATGTCTGCCAGGTCGTCGGTGGTTACCGTGTCGGTGGTCACCGCTCTTGCATACCAATGTCCTTTTTTACTTGAGTTGTTTCTGTTGTCCTGATACAATTTATAAAATACTGCCATAATTGTTGTTTTTTAATTTGTTAATGAATTGGTTAATTGTTTTTGTTTCTGAAAGCTTTCGTTTGCAAAGGTATGGCAAAAATCGGTTGCCTCCAAGAACGAATGCGATACACTATGCGATACACTTGTGCATACATAATGCGATACATCTTTCGGCGTGCCCTCTCCCACCCTCTTCCATGCTGCCTTTCGGCGGTGTTTGTGGATATCTGTAAACCGCTGGAAACCATTATGTTACCTCTTGTCGTCTGAAAGGTGCCCTTTGGGCTTGTGATATGCCGCCTTTCGCATCCTGATATGCCGCCTTTCACACCATGTCGAGACGATGTCTCAGCGGATATACGATGTCCGTCTTGTCGAGCATGCGGCTGTATCTGTTTATGAAAGGCTCCTGCCTTATACCCTTTCTGTTCTGTGCGCGGTATATATACGAGCGCGGATTTGACGGTTCCGTTACGTGCAGTGCGCGGCATGTGCTGTGCACAAGTTCTTTGAAAGAGCACGGTTTGCCGCTGTCGTCGTATATGCTGCCCGACATATATGCCGTGTACACTATTTCCATAAGGTCGGTGATACTGTCTTTCCAGCGCAGTCTTTTGCCGGCGGCGTGGTTCAGTATGTAGGCAAGTTCATCTGTCAGTCTGTCTTCCGTTTGTCGTTTTTGTTGTTCCTTAACAGCTTTCTCGTTGTTGCCGTCGGTTGGTGTGGTTCTTTTGTTGATGTAAAACATGTTGCTTCTTTTGTTTTTTTATCAGGTTAATTAAACTGTACGGTTATCATGAAAACAATCCGCTGTGTACGGATTTTTGTTCCGTGACGGCAAAAATAGTGTGCTTTTGTGCAATATATGTTCAAAGACAGATATTTTTTTTAGTTTGTTGCATTTTCCTTTAATTGTTAAAATATTCGGTTTTCAATCTAAAATCATTACCTTTGCACGGGATAAGCGCAGCCTCGGCAATCGGAAACAGGTCTCATTGCGCACGGCTTGCATTATCTTCACACACATACTTAATATAAACGTTTATAGCAAGATGTCATTAAAATGTGGTATAGTGGGACTTCCCAACGTGGGCAAGTCCACCCTTTTCAACTGCCTGTCGAGCGCAAAGGCGCAGGCGGCAAACTTTCCGTTCTGTACGATAGAGCCTAATGTGGGCGTGATAACGGTTCCCGATGAGCGACTTACGCGTCTGGCGGAGATAGTGCATCCCGGGCGCATAGTACCCGCAACGTGCGAGATTGTGGACATTGCCGGATTGGTGAAAGGAGCCAGCAAGGGCGAGGGACTGGGCAACAAGTTCCTTGGAAATATACGCGAGACGGACGCCATAATACACGTGCTGCGCTGTTTCGACGACGAGAACATAACGCACGTAGACGGCACCATAGACCCTATACGCGACAAGGAGATCATAGACACGGAGCTGCAGCTGAAAGACCTTGAGACAATCGAGGCGCGGTTGGCTAAGCAGCAGAAAGTGGCAGCGGCGGGAAACAAGGACGCAAAGGTGGAAGTAGGCGTGCTTACGGCATACAAAGAGGCACTGGAGCAGGGACGCAACGCCCGCACCGTGCAGTTTGACAGCAAAGAGGAACAGAAGGCGGCGCACGATCTCTTCCTGCTCACCGCCAAGCCCGTGCTCTATGTATGCAACGTGGATGAAGCCGGGGCAAAGGGCGGTAACGTATACAGTGCACGTGTGGAGGATATTGCCCGCGAGGAGAACGCCGAAGTGCTCGTCATCGCCGCACGCACGGAGGAAGACATAGCGTCGCTCGAGACCTACGAAGACAAGCAGATGTTCCTCGACGAGCTAGGACTGGAAGAGAGCGGCGTGAACCGCCTCATAAAGAAGGCATACGCCCTGCTTGACCTCGAAACATTCATAACGGCAGGCGAAATGGAGGTCAAGGCGTGGACATACCGCCGCGGCTGGAAGGCTCCGCAGTGCGCCGGCGTCATCCACACCGACTTCGAGAAGGGCTTCATACGCGCCGAAGTGATAAAGTACGACGACTACATACAATACGGTTCCGAGGCAGCCGTGCGCGAAGCCGGCAAGATGGGCATCGAAGGTAAGGAATATGTCGTGCAGGACGGCGACATCATGCACTTCCGCTTTAACGTCTGATAATGCTATAGGCTCTATAGTTGCTATAGCTTTTATAGAACCTATAGTCTCTATAGCCCGCCCCATAAACCATAACAACAATGAACACATTCAGCTACATTTTATGGAACCCCGACTTCGAGGCGTTCCGCATAGGTCCCCTCGCCTTGCGCTGGTATTCGCTGTGCTGGCTCGCAGGTCTTGCACTCGCCTACGTCATCGTGAAGCGCCTCTACAGGCAGCAGGGAATAAAAGAAGAGCTGTTCGACCCGCTCATCATATACTGCTTTTTCGGCATAATGTTCGGCGCACGCCTCGGACACTGCCTGTTCTACGAGCCGGGACATTTCCTTGGCAGTTGGCAGGGCATAGTGGAGATGTTCCTCCCCATACGCATCACCGCCGACGGCTGGACGTTCACCGGCTATGAAGGGCTGGCAAGCCACGGCGGCACTATCGGACTCATGGCTGCCCTTTGGCTCTACATCCGCCGCACAGGTCTCGGCGCATGGCGCGTTCTCGACAACATTGCCATTGCCACACCGCTTACGGCATGCTTCATACGTCTTGGGAACCTTATGAACAGCGAGATTATAGGAAAGGTCACCGACGTGCCTTGGGCGTTCGTCTTCGAGCGTGTGGACTTTATGCCTCGCCACCCCGGACAGCTCTACGAGGCTGTTGCCTACGCCGTGTTCTTCTTCATCGGCTGGGCGCTCTACCGTCGCCGCCCCGATCGTGTGGGCACGGGCTTCTTCTTCGGGCTGTGCCTGACGCTCATCTTCACCGCCCGCTTCTTCATCGAGTTCACAAAGGATATACAGGTGGGCTTCGAATACGGCATGCCGCTCAATATGGGACAGCTTCTCAGCATACCGTTCATCGTTCTCGGCGTAACGTGTATTTTAAGGGCGGAAAGAGTAATTAAGAACAGGGAAATGAAGAATGATGAATGAAGAATGAAGAATTTGCTGCCGCTGTTCTGACAAATAAAAAATCATCATACAGGCAAATATTATAAGCCCAATAAGACTAATATGTCCTATTGGGCTTATATGTTATAGTAGCGGCAGCAAATTCTTCATTCTTCATTCATTATTCTTCATTTTTTTATGAGTTCCAAAAGCCGTTCCACCGCCTCCTCTTCCGGAATGTTTTTCAGTACGCATTCCTTTCCGCGGTATAACGATATCTTGCCTCTTCCGGCTCCCACATATCCGTAGTCGGCGTCCGCCATTTCGCCCGGACCGTTCACTATGCAGCCCATGATGCCTATTTTCAAGCCTTTCATGTGCTTCGTGGCCTCCTTTATGCGTGCTATGGTGGAGCGTAGGTCGTAAAGGGTGCGACCGCAACCGGGACAGCTTATGTATTCCGTTTTCGATGTGCGCAGGCGTGCCGCCTGGAGTATGTCGAAAGCCGTGGCGTCGATGTCCGCCGCTGAAAGCGTGCCGTCGTTCATCAGCCATATACCGTCCGTAAGCCCGTCGAACATCAGTGCGCCCATGTCCGCCGCCGCCTCAAGCTGGAAGTCGCCCTTCTCCTCTTGTGAATGACTGTACATTTGGCAGAATATTACGGGGTTTTCAACGCCGTGGTTCATCATCTCGTGTACCAGTGCGCGCTGCTCGCCGAGCCTGTTGCGGTGGCTGCTCATGCACACAACGACCACCTCGGGATGAGCCTTCAGACACGCCGTATATTCCTCTACGGGCACGCCGTATTGCAGCACGAGGAACTTCTGCTGAGCGTTTACCGACGAGATGAGAGGCATGGCGCTGTGTGGGAATATGGGATATATGCCCTCCGGAGCACCGTCTGCCGAGCCGCAGAGCCTTGCAAAGGCGTCGAAGTCCATTATATATTTAAATCCTTCAATCCTTTCCGCCGGCATCTCCTGCCCCACATAGACGTAGTCGGGCATCATGTCGCCGCTCTCTTCGCCTTTTCCCTGCGTGTATATGTTCTCCTTTATGCCGTTGGCGTTCGCGATGACCACCGGTACATTGTTGCCGCCGATATTTCCTATGGCGCGCGTCTTGCGGCGTTCGGGGTGCAGATAGTCGAACTGCAGAGCCTCGCTGCCGGGTATCACGGTGTGCCCTGCCCTGCCTGCGATATACTCCACGAGATGCTTTGCTACGGGGATTTCAGCCTCCGGTTCCTCGCTCAGCGACACCCTTATCGTGTCGCCGATGCCGTCGGCGAGCAACGCTCCTATGCCCACGGCACTCTTTATGCGTCCGTCCTCGCCTTCGCCTGCCTCCGTCACGCCCAGATGCAGCGGATAGTCCATGCCCTCCTGCTCCATTGCGTGCACGAGAAGGCGCACCGAGCGCACCATGACAACCGTGTTGCTTGCTTTTATTGAGATTACCACATCATTGAAATCCTCGCGCCGGCAGATGCGCAGAAACTCCATGCAACTTTCCACAATGCCCTCGGGCGTGTCACCGTAGCGGCTCATTATGCGGTCGGACAGCGAACCGTGGTTCACGCCTATGCGCACTGCCGTGCCGTTGTCGCGGCATATTTTCAAGAACGGAATGAACCTCTGCTCTATTTTTCGCAGTTCGTCGGCATATTCATCGTCCGTGTATTCAAGGCTTTTGAACGTGCGTGCCGGGTCTACATAGTTGCCCGGATTTATCCTCACCTTCTCTGCATACAGCGCCGCGACATCGGCAACGTTTGGGTTGAAGTGCACGTCTGCCACTATCGGTGCCGTGTATCCGTCCGCGTGCAGTCCGCTCCTGATGTTCTCCATGTTTTCCGCTTCGCGTATTCCCTGTGTGGTGAGGCGCACGTACTCGCCGCCGGCGTCTATTATGCGTTCCGCCTGTGCCACGCTGGCAGCGGTGTCGTTGGTCGGCGTGGTGGTCATCGACTGCACCCTTATGGGGTTATCCCCGCCAAGCGGAGTCGTTCCCACATTGACCGTGCAGCTCTTTCTGCGTCTGTAGTTGAACAAGTCTGTCATCTCAACCGATTAATCAATTTTGTACCGATACTTTATTTCGGCAAGCTCTTTGTTTGCCTTTTCTATCTTCTCGCCCAGTCCCGCCTTGTATGCGGCGAACTTTTCTGCAAGTTCGTTGTCTGCCAGCGCCATTATCTGCACAGCCAGTATGGCGGCGTTCATGGCTCCGTTTACACTGACGGTGGCGACGGGTATGCCCGGCGGCATCTGTATGATGCTCATCATGGCGTCCATGCCGTCGAGCACACTTCCCTTTATCGGCACGCCTATCACGGGCAGTGTGGTCGATGCCGCTATTACTCCCGGCAGTGCCGCAGCCATGCCCGCTCCGGCTATTATAACCTTTATGCCGCGCCCTGCCGCGCCTTTGGCAAAGCGTTCCACGGCGTCCGGCGTGCGATGTGCTGAAAGGGCGTTAACCTCGAAAGGCACCTGCATGTCGTCAAGAAACTTGAATGCTTTTTCCATTACGGGCAGATCGCTTGTGCTGCCCATGATTATGCTTACTTGTGGGGTCATTATTTTGAGTTTTTAGGTTTATTTTTTTCTCTGAGAACTATGAGGACTCTGAGGGTTCGGAGCTCTCAGAGAACTTTGATATTTCAAATTATTATAGCCAAATAGGCACATAACAGTCCGGTGACAAATCCTCCCACCACCTGGTGCAGCGTGTGCTGGCGCAGTATCATGCGGCTTGTTCCGAGCACGCCGGCAACGATGATGACAAGGCATAGCCACCATACGGGGTTGAAAGAGAATGTCTGTGCAAATGCCATGAGCGCGCCCGCCATGCCCCCGATGCCCGCCATGTGGGTGGAAATCTTCCAAAAAAGGTTTATCATGGAGCATATTATCTGTATTGCGAGTGCCGCGATGATAATTCTTCTCATGAAGTGCGGTATGTGCATGACTTCCATTACGTATGAACAAAGCAGGTAACACAGTATGGATATGACGTAAGGTATCATGCGCCTTTCGCGCGTTCCGATTTCAAACGGGCGCCAGTTCTGATATCTGTTGTACGCTCTTATGAGCATTGTGGGCATGAAAATGGTGAAGAGCCATGTCATCAGCAGCACCATTATCTTGTACATGGGTGGCAGCAGACTGAGATAACTCAGCGTGAAAAGAACCAGCAAGCCCACTATCGGAAGATAGAAAGGCGTGAACAGCATGCTTATGAGCTTTGCCGTAAGTATTATTCTTCTCTCTTTCATTTCTTTCTAAGTCTTGCTACAGGTATGCCCAACTGCTCGCGATATTTTGCCAGCGTCCGCCGTGCCACCGGAAATCCCAGCTCTTCCATTCTGACTTTCAGTGCATCGTCGCTCAGCGGTCGGCTCTTGTCTTCGGCGTCTATAATCTCCTGCATAGTCACCTTTATCTTTCTTGTAGACATCTCTTCGCCGTCGACGGTCTTTATTCCGTCGCTGAAAAAGTGGCGCAGCAGGAAGGTGCCCCAGCGTGTCTGTGCATATTTCATGTTGCTTACGCGCGATATGGTGGATATGTCGAGTCCCGTGCGGTCTGCCACGTCTTTAAGTATCATGGGTTTCAGGTCCGCCTCGTCGCCGTCCTGAAAGAACTTCTTCTGTATCTCTATGATCGCCTTCATCGTTACGTAGAGCGTGTGTCGTCGCTGTCTTACGGCGTCGATAAATCCCTTGGCGCGTTCCATCTTCTCCTTGGCATAGAGCAGAGCCTCCTTGTCCCGCCGGTTCATCGATGTGCGGTTTTCGCGGTATGTACGTGCCATTTCCGTAAAATCGGGCGACACATACAGTTCGGGCACCCGTCCTCGGCTTATCGTGAAGGTCACGCAGCCGTTGTCGTCGGTGTCTACTATAAAGTCGGGCGTTATCTGTTGGACGTTGCGTCCCTCGGTCTCTCCGAGCGCCGCCCCCGGTTTTGGGTTCAGCCGTAGCAGTTCGGCACATGCCGCCTCCACCGTCTCGCTGTCGGCTCCCAGACGCTGTTCTATCCTGTTGCGGTGTTTGTTCATGAAGTCGTCGAAACACTCTTCGACTATTTTCCGCATCATATCCCTCTTTGCCGACGGCCGTCTGCGCCCTATCTGCAACAGTAGGCATTCGCGCAGGTCGCGTGCGCCGATGCCCGGAGGGTCGAATGTCTGCAGCACACGGAGCACCTCCCCTATTTCCTCCTCCGACGTGTCCACGCCGTGGTATATCGCCAGTTCGTCGCATATAGAGTCGAGATCCTTGCGCAACAGCCCGTCACCGTCGAGCGAGCCTATCAGATATTCCAGTATGTCACGCCTTTTTCCGTCCAGTTCCACGTCCATTATCTGCTCTTTCAGTCTGTCGTAGAACGATATGTTGTCGCCGTAGACAATCTCTTCGTATTCGGCGCTGCCGTCCCTACCCTCTCCCGGCACCGTTGCAGGCGGCATCTCGTCGTCCATGCCTATGCCTGCAAGGGCTGCGTCAAGGGCAGACTCCCGTTCTTCGCGCTCCTTTTCTTTGTCAAAGTCTTCGTAACCGTCATCGTCGCCCTCCGTGGCATTGCCGTTGTCGGTAGCCGGCATCATGTCGTCGGGCGATGCGCTTTCCAGAGCCGGATTGTCGTCCAGTTCCGCCATGACATTCTGTTCAAACTCGGCAAGCGGCATTTCCAGCATGCGCACCACGAGCATCTGCTGCTGTGTGAGCTTCTGTGTCTGTACCTGTTGCAGGTTTTGAGTGTTTATCAGTTTCTGCGCCATATTATGCCTGTTGTTTCAGTAATCACTTGACAGTAGTGTCTTTTCCGCTTCCTTGTCATGCAAAAAACTCTTTCAGCTGTGCCGCCGTTGCCGACAGCTTCGACGGGTCGCCGTTGCCGAAGCGGTTCCATATCAGCCTGCACGGCAGCAGCAGGTGCGTCACAATAAGCTCTCCTCTGCCGAGATAAGGGTCGCAGATGCGGAACACCTCCATTACCTCCACCACCCTGCCCGGCTTTATCTTCATCATCCGTGCCAGTTCCGCCACTTCGGGCGTGCTTTCCACCATTGTCACGGGTGTCAGCCGGAAGTACAGGTCGAGTATCATTATCAGCATCACCGGTGTAAGCTCGGTGTCGTTGTCTATGATGCGGAAATCTTTCTCAAACGACTCGTTTGTCTCCACACCGCTGTAAAATTCGGATGCGTTGCTGAACCCTGCCAGTCCTCTGAGTTTCTTTACATCCCGTGCCAGTCGTGAAGTGTTTTCGCCATACCTTTCCCACAGTCGTGCTATGCTCGGCATTTTTCTGTTTCTCAGCATGAACATCTGTTCATAAAGCACCGCCGGCGGTATGTGCAGTTCAATACTCAGGCTCACCATGGCTTTTGAATACATGGCTTTCATACCCACGGGTTTACGCAGGTAAAGCTGCATCAGTAGCAGCCTGTATCCGTCTGTCCACAAAGGATGTATAAGCATAGTGTATATAAGACAGTTTTGTTTACGATAGCATGAAAGCCGTAGCCGGTGACAACCGGCGTGCCGCCTATTTAGTGCAAAGATAAAGCAAAAATCCGAGTAAGTGAACTAAACGATAAAGATTTAACGTTGGTCCGTGGATTTTATGTTTTTATCATGCCGCCAACCCCTTTCCGCTGGCAATATACATGCCCGCCGGTAACGTATCGGAAAACGTGAATACCGCCTTTGTAGGGATGTTCCATGGAACATCCGAAACCGCATGGCTTTTATCGTTCGTAATCACATCGAATTGTTCTTCATTGTCGCTTCGGCTGCACCATGGTACAGCCCTACCCGGCGCAAATTCGTCCCCATTTTCCAAGAGGTGTCCTTTCAGCTTGCAAAAGGTGCCCTTTCAGCCTCCAATATGCCGCCTTTCGCAAGCCAAAAGGGCACCTCTTGCAAACTGCTGGTACACAGTAGGATACGAGGGTGATAAAAGATGAAGGCGCAGCAACATCGATGAAAATATTCAATCGGCTTTCTCCTGTTTTGGCGGATGCTTTCAATCAAATTATAGTTAAATATATTAAAAAACTCATGAGAAAATATTTATTGTTATAATTTTACACATTCGAAAGAACAAACTGATACTAATCTAAAGGAAAATGAGAAATTTTTTGTTTGCAAAGAGGGTAGCGGTATGTGCCCTTGTAGCAGCGTGCTGTGGTGTAACGCAGGCACGCAAGTTGTATCTTGCCCCCGGAGGGACGGGCAACGGACGGAGTATAGAAAACCCCATGGGCGACCCCGTGAGCGCCATCGGAAAACTGGAGGCAGGCGACACGCTCTATGTGCGCGGCGGAATGTATGCCTTGTCGCAGACTATAAAGGTGAACCGTTCGGGAACGAAGGATCACCGCATCTGCGTGTTTGCGTATGAGAATGAGAAGCCGGTGTTCGATTTCAGCGGGCAGAACCACACCGACGAGACCACGGCAAAGGCTTCGCGGGGCATTCTGCACAACATCGGTGCTAACTACTGGCACTACCGCGGGCTGGAGATTGCCAACGCCGCCGACAACGGAATGAAACTGGAGGGCAGTTTCTGCGTGGTAGAGCTGTGTACGTTCCACGGATGCGGCGACACCGGATTGCAGCAAGGTTTCGGCAAGGGAAGCAACGGCGAGAACACGCGCAACCAGAATTTTCTGTACGGAAGGTACAACATTATTGTGAACTGCGACTCGTATGACAATTACGACACATGGTCGGGTGGGGGAGATGCGGACGGTTTTGCGATAAAACTCTTTCCCGGTCCGGGCAACGAATTTCA
The DNA here is from genome assembly GCF_013166515.1 of Xylanibacter caecicola. Lineage (GTDB taxonomy): Bacteria > Bacteroidota > Bacteroidia > Bacteroidales > Bacteroidaceae > Prevotella > Prevotella caecicola. The sequence continues at coordinate 30,693 of NZ_JABKKJ010000001.1, forward strand.
CGGCTGCCGCGCATGGAACAACTCCGACGATGCCTGGGACTTGTACTATACCAACTTTCCCGTGCTTGTAGAGAACTGCTGGGCGTTGAAGAGCGGAGTGAACAAGGGCAATGGCAACGGCTTCAAAATGGGCGGATGCAAGCAGGGCGGAACATCTGTCGGGGCGCACGTGTTCATGAACTGTGTGGCGGCGTTCAACCTCAAGAAGGGATTTGACCAGAACCACCACCTCGAAGGCTCGTATCTCATCAACAACACGGCGTTCGAGAACGGCATAAACTATGGTTACAACATGGAGGAACCGACGTATGGCAACTGGGTGCTGCGCAACTGCATAGGCTTTGCACCCACGGACAGAAATCATACATTCACGATAATTCCCGACTCGAAAAACTGCAACTGGCTCGACATCGACGGGCTGTCGCCAATCAGCGACCGCGAGTCTACCGACAAGGTGACAAGCAACAAATACAACAAATATGCCAAGCCGTCGGCATGGCCCGACTATTCCGGTGAGTTCGAGAACCTTGATTACAACACCGCCATTGGACCGAGAGGCGAGAACGGCATGCTTCCCACAGGCTTTGCACGCCTTAAGGCAGGCAGCAAATTCATCGACAAGGGTGCCGTGATAAAGGATTTTGTTACCACGGACGCCCACAAGAAAGAGTATGAATATTCGGCAAACGCGCCTCAGGACTATTCGATGACGCTCACCGTTCCCTTTGCCGGAACCGCTCCTGACTACGGTGCATACGAGTATGGCGGCACGGACAACGCATACGACCTTGTCTTTCCCGAGAACGACGGAACCGTGGAGGATGTCACTGTGGCGCCGGGCGACGGAAAGTATTACGACGAGAAGATACTCGTAAACAACTACTTGTTCCAGGACGAGGTGATTGCGCCGGAGGTAGGGCAGTACATTTCCGCCGAATCGCAGCTGGAAGGGCAGGGCGTCATGCCGCTCTACAATGGCAAGATATCGGGCGGCGGCTCTTATGAATATCCTGCCGGACCGGGCGAGAAGTATGGCACGGGCACGTCATACGGTGCATATAAGCTGCCGAAGACGGGCTGGATAGAGTTCAACGTGCCCGAACTGGCGGCAATGGTGTCCAACATCTACTGCACCGGAAACCGCACTCTCGAGGTGACATGGGGATATACGGGCAGCGCGGAGACCAAGACCGTGACCAAGACAATGAGCACCGGAACGGCAACGGTGGACATCGCGTCAATGATAGGGACGATGGAGAAGAAGCCCGTGACGGTGCGTGTGTGCAACAAGGAGACGAAGGGTGACATGTTCCTTACAGACCTCACAATCAAGTCTTATATAGAAGTTGACGAAGACGGAAACCCCATTGTAACAGGTGTGGAGACGGTGTCGCCCGTTGTAAGGGACTTTGAGATGTATCAGACGGACAACGCCCTGATAGTATACGGTGATATGGCTTCGCTGCGTCTGTACTCTGTTGAGGGACGCATGGCGGCAGAATCGCGCATGTCGCAGTATGTAAGCACGGCAGGACTGTCGCGCGGCGTGTATGTGGTGGTGGCTGTGGCAAAAGACGGCAGCCGCTTCGTGAAGAAGATGATGCTGCGATAGGGCGTCTGTATGGAGGAACAAGGCATGATGGGGTGCATGCTCTGTCTCCTTGTTTCGATCTATAATAATTGTTACGAGGGTGTGCCAAAGATAAGCGATCATCTGCCTTGCAATGACTTTTTCTTATTTTTGGCACACCCTCTGTTTTGTATACCTGCGTATGTCTGTCGGTTTTTTTATGTCCGGTAAACGTATGCTTATCTTCCGAAGTGTCTTTTGCCGTCACTTCTGTGGTGCTTGTCCTTGCCGTCTCCGTGCTTTTTCTTCATGTCTTTGCCCGGCTTTTCGTGTCTCCGCGAACTGTTTCCTTTGTTTGCGGAATGGTGCCTGTTGCCCGGACGTACCGTGTTTCCGAAGTGTTTCCCGTTGTCGAATTTACGGCCTTTATACCAGCTTTTGTTGCCGTTCTTGTGCCAACAGTGAGCCCCTTTATAGCTCTTGTAGCCCGACGGATGACCGTAGTAGAAGTGCGAGCGATTTTTGTAGCGTGTGTATATGGAGTGTTTCCAGCCCGATTTCCAGTACACGGGGCGGAAGAAATAGTCGGCTGCGCGGAACAGACGGTACTGTGAGCTGTTCAGAACATAGCTGATGTCGAGGTTGCGGTGTGTCCAATACGATCCGTAGATGTCGCCGGAATTGTTCAACGACATCATGTAGTCGAGGTTTATCTCGTATATGGCATTGCGCTGCATGTCGTTCAGCTTCAGCTCATAAGCCATCTTGTCCGTCAGGAAAAGAGCCTCTGCGCGTGCCGTCTTGTAACTCATGGCGTTTGCCGGAACTGTCATCATGAACAGTGTTGCCAGCATGAATAACATCTTTTTCATAATAGTATGCTTTTTATTTGTGAGACATGATGTGTTTATTGTTCTCTTTTTGCAAAGGAACAATAAAAGTGTCATATAAAGAAAGGGTTTTTCCTATTATGTAGAAGAGTTTTCCCTAAAGCAGAGTAGGGGATGGAGAGGGTAATTAAGAATTAAGAGTTAAGAATGAAGAATTTGCTGCCGCGGTTGACTTAATAGGTCTTATAAGACTTATTAGCCTTATTAGTCCAATTAGCCTAATTGGCAACCGCGGCAGCAAATTCTTTATTCTTCATTCATCATTCTTCATTTAATGTCTTTCGGATTGGGTCCATATTGATTGTCGGGTTTGCTGTCGGTAATCATGAATATCAGCAGTACTATTCCGCCAACGAAAGGTACCAGACCTATAAATATCCACCAACCACTGCGGTCGGTGTCGTGAAGGCGGCGTACAGCCACGGCAAGACCGGGCAGCAGGAGTGCAAGACCGGCAAGATAATAGAATGCCATGCCTATTACTAAGGCTGTCTCTGTTCCACCGATGATGTTGCCGATGATACCTCCGACTATGCCTGATGCTATGACTGCGAGGACGGTGAACAATGCGAAAAACCAATACTCGGAGCGGCGTGCGCGACCGCTGAATGTTGCGTATTGTGACAATACGCTTTTTACTGCTTCTTTAAATCCCATAATTCTCTTGTTTTTGATTTTTAATATTATATGTGTTAATAGGTATTTGCTTAATTGCAAAAATAGCGAAACATGGCATTTTTACCCCCCCCGAAACGTTAAATAACATTAATACTGTGATTTTTGGCTATATTAATGAGTATTTTTGTAAATTAAAATTTTTGATTGTGTTGTCGCGTCGGGGTGCGACACGATGCCCGTCTTTATGAAAAACATTTATACTAAATATTATGAGAACATCTTTATTATTGCTTTTTGCGCTGCTCATCGGTTGTGTACATACCGGTGTGGCACAGGTTAAGACGCTGCGTGTCGAGGCTTCGGGCTTTAGCCCCGGTACCTGTCTGACGGCTCCCGGAGACAGTGGGGGGAGTGGTGGAGTTTAAGTTGGAGAACCGTAAGTTTGTGCCTTTCAGTCAGCAGGCGGTCCATACTACGGAGGCGACAGCTGTTGCCGGAACGAAAACGGCTGTCTCTTCAAAGGCGGAGAACGGTCTGGCGGAGACGGTGCCTTTCTTCCGTGTGCGTTATGCTCTGCCCGTTCCGCCATGTTATACGGCAAAGGAAACGGCTGAACTGACGGGAATAGACTATGGTGTATACATACATAATCACTCTCCGGGGTTTGAAATGCTTCCCAATGGGGATGCTCTCGCGGTGTATTTCAGTGCGCCTAAGGGACTTACGGAGAACGACATAGCCACCACGTTCGTGCAGTGCCGGCGCCGCTACGGAGCCGAGGAATGGGACATGCCCGAGCTTTTCTTCAAGACATACGGCGGCAACGACCAGTCGGGACTGCTGTGGCAGGACGGCGGGAAACTGTGGTTTTTCGGTGGCGGACGCTACATGTCCGACTACGTTCCGTTCCGCATAGCCACGTCGGAGGATAACGGTGCCACGTGGACTTTCAACGTACCGAAGGTGGAAGGCGCGTTTAAGGAATATACTGCGCAGCCTGTCACCAATGCTTTCCGTGGCAATGACGGCGGCATATATGTGGTTACCGATGCCAAGGGGGCACAGAGCATGCTGTGGTGCAGCCGCGACGGAGGCGTTACGTGGCGTGACATGGGCGGACGTACAAGTGCGCGCCATTCTACGATAGTGCCTCTTGACAACAGCGGAACGTTGCTTTCCATAGGCGGAAAGAATGCCGGTTGCGAGGGCTGGACACCTCAGAACATATCGCGTGACTATGGCAGGACGTGGGAAGAGAAGACCGCTGCGCCGTTCCCCATACTGGGTAGCGCACAGCGTCCGTCGCTTATTCGCCTGCAGTCGGGCGCCCTTCTGCTGGTCAGCGACGGTTATCTTATAAAGAAGAAGATTGCTCCGCCTGCATCGTGGAACAAGAGCTACAACCCTTTCGTAGCCATATCCAAGGATAACGGAAAGACATGGCACTACAAAGAACTGCCATACGGATTGCCTCACCGTGAGCGGACAATGTTGCCCACGCTTGGATACAGCACCGTGCGGCAGGCTCCGGACGGTACGATATGCGTGCTTGCCACGACATCAAGACCGGGATATGAGCTGGAGTTTAACGAGGAATGGATTTACAGTGACTCGAAGGATATAACGCCGGCAGTTGTCAGCGGCAAGTGCATGAAGACCGTGGAGCATTATGCCGACGGCAGGAAAAAGGCTGAATGGATCGGCGGAACAACTGTCGAAGGGCGTTATCTGTTAAACGGAAAGTGCACGGACTATTATCCGTCCGGCAGAAAACAGCATGAGGCTGTTTACGACAACGGGCGTAAAACGGGCACGGAAATGCTTTGGAATGAGGACGGTACGCCCGTTTGGAAATGGCAGCGCGACCTCAAGAAAGGTACTGCCACATGGACAAAGTATCATGCCAACGGCAAGCCTGCAATCGTTTCTACATGGAATCTCAATCCTGTTCCGCGCGATCTGAAGACAACAATGACATACATCGGTTATGAGGCGCAGGGACCGTCGACACATTATGACGAGCAGGGAAATGTCATTGCGCGTTACATATTCGATAGGGGAGAGCTTGTGGGGTGAGTTTTTGAATTACGAGTTTGGAGTTACGAATGACGAGTTGTTGCGCTTTGCGCAATTATAAATTTAGAGTTACGAATTACAGAAACTGTTTTTGAATTTATAAATTGTTAATTCCAAACTTACTATTCTTAATTGCGCAAAGCGCAACAACTCGTCATTCGTAACTCCAAACTCGTAATTCATCAGTGTGCTTCCAGCCAGTTTGCACCCCATCCGCAGTCTGCCGTGAGCGGAACGAGTAGGGGATAGGCGTTCTGCATTTCTTCCATTACTATGCGTTCCACTTTTTCTTTCTCTTCCGGAAGTACCGAGAAGTTAAGTTCGTCGTGTACTTGTAGAATAATCTTGCTCCTTATTCCCTCGTCTTTGAAGCGCCGGTGGATGTTTATCATGGCAACTTTTATTATGTCCGCCGCGCTGCCCTGTATCGGCGCATTTATGGCGTTGCGCTCCGCAAAGCCGCGTACAGTGGCGTTGCGCGAGTTGATGTCGGGCAGATAACGACGCCGGCGGAAGAACGTTTCGACATATCCGTGACTGCGTGCCGTTTCCTTTGCCTTTTCCATATAGTCGTGGACACGTGGGAAAGTTTCGAAGTAGCCGTCTATCAGCTGCTTAGCCTCCTTACGGTCTATGCCTAATCTGTCTGCCAGACCGAACACGGTGATGCCGTAAATGATGCCGAAATTGGCACGTTTCGCCTTTGTACGCTGGTCGCGGTTCACGTTTGCGATGTCTTCATTGTATATTTTTGCGGCTGTTGCGGCATGTATGTCATGACCCTCGCGGAACGCTTCGATCATGTTTTCGTCGCCGCTGAGATGCGCCATCACGCGCAGTTCAATCTGACTGTAGTCAGCGGAGAAGAACAGACAGCCCTCTTCCGGGATGAACGCCTTGCGTATCTCCTTTCCGTCTTCGCCGCGCACAGGGATGTTCTGGAGGTTCGGGTCACTCGACGAAAGGCGTCCCGTAGCCGTTACGGTCTGGTTGAACGATGTGTGGATGTGTCCCGTTCGTGGGTTGATAAGTTTTGGCAGGGCGTCCACGTAAGTGCCCAAGAGTTTCTTCAAGCCCCTGTGTGCCAGTATGTCTCCCACTATTTCGCTTTTTCCTTTCAGCGATTGCAGCACCTCTTCGTTGGTTACATATTGTCCGGTCTTTGTCTTCTTGGGCTTCTCCATTATCTTCATCTTTCCGAAGAGAATGTCGCCCACTTGTTTGGGAGATGCGATATTGAACTCCTCGCCTGCAAGACTGTATATCCGTTGCTCCAGTTCCTTCATGCGGGCGGTGAGTATCTGCGATGTCTCCGACAGCGAGTCGGTGTCTATGCGCACGCCGTTCATCTCCATCTCGGCAAGTACTGCGACGAGAGGCATCTCTATTTCATAGAACAACTCTTCCACTCCCGCTTCCTTCAGTTTGGGTTCGAGAATGTTTTTCAGCCTCAGTGTGATGTCGGCATCTTCCGCCGCATATTCGTAAACCTGAGAGGGTGGGAGGTCGCGCATGCTCTTCTGGTTTCTGCCTCGCGGTCCGATGAGTTCGTTTATGTGTATGGTGCGGTAGTTAAGATACACTTCCGCCATGTAGTCCATGTTGTGTCTCAGTTCCGGTTGTATGAGATAGTGGGCGATCATGGTGTCGAACATTTTTCCGGCGAGGGTCACTCCGTAGTTGCGCAACACCTCCATGTCGTACTTGATGTTCTGTCCCACTTTCACGATTTTCTCGTTTTCGTATATAGGTTTAAATATATTAACAATTCTTTGGGCTTCTTCACGATTTTCGGGAACAGGCACATAGAATGCCTGATTTTCCTTCACGGCAAAGCTCAGACCAACTAATTCAGCCTCGATTGCGTCCGTTGACGTTGTCTCCGTGTCTAAACTGAGAATTGATTTAGTCAATAAAAGCGAAAAAAGATTATTTATATCATCCTCACTGTCAACGAGTTGATAGTCGTGAGGTGTCGTTTTTATATCTGAAATACGGCTGTTTTCAGAATTTTCCGTGCTCTCGGGCGTAAAAACGGCAAATAAATCGGGTTGTTGCTCAGCCTTTTTTTGAATATTTTTAGTTTTGTTTAGAATTCTGTCCGCGAACGATTTGAACTCCAGTTCGTCGAAGATTTTACGCAGTTCGGGTTCGTTCGGTTCCTTCACCTTAAGCTCTTCCATGTCCGGTTCGATAGGAACGTCGGTTTTTATGGTGGCGAGAAATTTTGAGAACTTTATCTGTTCGGCGTTCTCCTTCACTTTTTTCTTTATAGCCCCTTTAAGCTCATCGGTATGTGCGAGCAGGTTTTCAATGTTTCCGAATTGGCTTATCAGTTTTACGGCTGTTTTTTCTCCCACGCCCGGACATCCCGGTATGTTGTCTGCCGAGTCGCCCATAAGTCCGAGCAGGTCTATCACCTGTGATGTCGACTCTATGCCGTATTTGTTTTTTATGCCTTCGGTGTCGAGCGTCTCATAGCCCCCTCCGTGTCTCGGACGGAACATGAAGACGTTTTCCCGCACCAGTTGTCCGTAGTCCTTGTCGGGTGTCAGCATGAATGTCTGTATGCCCATGTCGGCAGCCTTTATGGATATTGTACCTATAACATCGTCCGCCTCGAAGCCTTCCGCCTCGAGTATGGGTATGCGGAAAGCGCGAAGTATGTCCTTGATTACCGGTACAGAGGCGCGTATGTCTTCCGGAGTCTCCTCTCGCTGCGCCTTGTACTGCTCGTAAGCCACGTTGCGGAACGTAGGTCCGTGAGGGTCGAATGCCACTCCGATGTGTGTGGGCTTCTCCTTGCTCAGTACCTCGTGCAACGTGTTGCAGAACCCCATCACGGCTGAAGTGTTAAATCCCTTGGAGTTGATCCTTGGGTTTTTAATGAAGGCATAATACGAACGATATATCAACGCGTAAGCGTCTAAGAGAAACAATTTATCCATTTAATCTAAAGTTTTTAGATGTAAAAGTACTAATTTTTTACCATTAATCCGATAAAATCACTAATTTTGTATCAAAATTGCAGGTTATGGATTATTTATCTCTTATAAAGGCACCTATTGTTAATGAGCTTGATGACTTTATCAGGCTTTTCAACAGTTCGCTGACTCACGACGGTGAGTTGCAGGAGGAAATATTTGCCAGGATAAGAGAGCGTGCCGGCAAGCGCATGCGCCCTATGCTGATACTTCTTATGGCAAAGGCTCATGGTGGGGTGAACGCCTCCACGCTTAATGCGGCTGTAGGTCTTGAACTGCTCCACACGGCAAGTCTTGTGCACGATGACGTGGTGGACGAGAGCGGCGAACGTCGTGGGCAGGCATCTGTCAATGCCTTGTACGACAACAAGATAGCTGTGCTCGTGGGCGATTACATACTGTCTACCGCTCTGCTGCATGTTGCCATGACGGAGAACAACACGATAGTGAAATATCTTGCGGAACTTGGGCGGACGCTGTCTAACGGCGAGATACTTCAACTTACCAACATTTCAAATGATGATATTTCGGAAGACGTTTATTTCCAGGTGATACGTCAGAAGACGGCGGCATTGTTCGAAGCCTGTTGTTCGGTAGGGGCATTGTCGGCAGGAGCTTCTCCCGAAGATGTGGATGCGGCGAGGCGTTTCGGACAGGATATGGGTGTGATATTCCAAATCCGTGATGATATTTTTGATTATTACGAGTCATCAGCAATAGGTAAGCCGACCGGCAACGACATGGCGGAAGGAAAGTTGACGCTTCCCGTTATACATACACTTAACTCCGGCAACGATGATTCTATGCTTTCTGTGGCGCGCAAGGTGAAGAGACTGGAGGCTACAAAGGAGGATATTGCCGTATTGGTGGAATATGCCAAGAGCAGCGGCGGAATAGAATATGCGGAGCGTAAGATGGAGGAGTTGCGCGTGAGATGTGTAGGATATATAGAGAGTGTTGTGGCTGCGGAAGATATAAAGAAAGCGCTTGGGGCTTATCTGGAGTTTGTCATAAGGAGGGATTTGTAGTAGGGGAGAGCCTACTTGTTTTATAGGGCATATAAGTCTTATAGGACATATATGCCTTATATAAAAAGGCTTCTGACATCATTTCTTGTTTCTTCTATTCCAATCAGACCTTGCCTTATACATTTCTTCCCTTATCCCGCCATTTTCTATAAAGTCTTTTTTCAAGTATTTTATGAGTTTTCCGAGCAACGTATCAGTTTGGTGGATAAGAGTTATTGTAATGTTGGCAATGGTTTCTGCAGAACGTACTTCTATGGCTTGGCGATAAAATTTACTGTCGTTTTGCTTTGCGCATACACTTCTTGCCTGTGAGAATTTCGGGCTGTTTATGTCCCATTGCTCCAAATTTCGCACGCGCAGATAGTCCTCATAGTCGGCAGGAGTTCTTGAAGGCTTGCACGCGCCACGTTTATCAGTTTCAGTTCGGTTTCCTTTGATGTGGTGCTTGCAGCACTGCCTTCGATGATATTCTGCTTGCACGAGCGGGCGGCCTGTATCATCTGGTCTATGGTGCGGTCGCCTCTTTCAAGGTATTTGTGGGCAAAGTAGAAGGTTATATCATATATACACATTGATTTTTGATATGAAAAAAGTTGTCGGTAGTTTCCTCTTTGCGGTATGAAATCTCCTATATCAGGCATGGTGTTTTTGTTTTTCAGGTATTATGTTATGGTATATGGCTTATAAGCCATATAAGACTTATAAGCCATATAATATTAATTTTCTCAGAAGAACTTCGTCTCTTTCCCTTCAATTTCGCTCAGCAACATGTTTGCCAGACGGCTGGTGCCGAGGCGGAACCACTTGTTTGTGAGCCATTTTTCGCCCAGAACCTCTTTTACTATGGTATAGTATATAAGTGCATCCATTACAGAGTTGATGCCTCCTGCGGGCTTAAAACCAATCTGTATGCCCGTTTCCTCATAGTATTCCTTTATGGCCTGGCACATCACGTAGGCAGCTTCGGGTGTGGCGGCAGGCTCGAGCTTTCCGGTAGATGTCTTTATATAGTCGGCTCCGGCATACATTGCTATGATAGAAGCCTTCTTTATGTTCGATGCGGTTTTCAGACAACCGGTCTCGAGGATCACTTTCATGGCATTTTCGCCGCACACCTGTTTCAGTTCGCTTATCTCGTCGGCAACGCCCTCATAGTCGCCGCTGAGGAACTTGCCTACGGGCATAACGATGTCTATCTCCGTTGCACCGTCTTTTATTGCCAGTGCCGTCTCCGCAACCTTTACCTCTATGAGTGCCTGTGATGATGGGAAACTGCCTGATACGCAGGCTATTTCTACACCGTCAATCTCGAGTGTTTCGCTTACGGTTTTGGCAAAACAGGGATATACGCAAATTGTTGCCACATGAGGCAGGTCGCCGTATGCCTCGTCAAATTGGTTTACTTTTTCGGTGAATGCCATTACGCTTGTCTCCGAGTCGGTTGTCTTGAGCGTTGTCAGCTCTATGCTTCCCATAAGGAATTTCTTTGTCTCGATGTTATCGTTTTCGTGTACCTTTTCTGCGATGATTTTCTTCACCGCCTCGCGTACTTCATCGTCAGAAATTTCGGTGTTGTACTTTCCGAGTGCTTCCTCGTACTTGCTCTGGGGCTTGTTGCCGTGGTTATGGCAATGAGCGTGCATGTTTTCTTTTTCTGTCATAATTATTTTAATTTAGGGTTATTGATATGTCTGTTACAGTCTCTTTTCGTCTTTTTCTCGAAGCTACGGCGCAGTTCCTCGCCAAGGTCTGTGCCTGTCTGGTTGGCAAGGCACAGCAGCACCCACAGCACGTCTGCCATCTCTTCACCGAGAGAGGTGTTTTCACTCTCCTTGAAGCTCTGGTCGCCGTATTTGCGCGCTATTACGCGTGCCAGTTCGCCCACCTCCTCGGTCAGGCATGCCATGTTTGTAAGTTCGGAAAAATAGCGCACGCCATATTCCTTTATCCACCTGTCTACGGCGGTCTGTGCCTCGCGCAGTGTCATCGAGGCGGCGGTGGGGTAGTTGTCATTACTCATTGTCACTTTGTTTTTTATGTTTGCCATGGTTGTTCTTACTCTTCCCTTATATAGTGTTCCGTCCTTTGAGCCTACGTATTTCTACTCCCTGTTTTTAGAGTCCATACATATTGTTACCGGTCCGTCGTTTAGCAGTTCCACTTTCATGTCCGCACCAAACTCTCCAGTAAGCGTTTCGCTGCCCGTTTCGGCAGTCATCAGTCGGCAGAACTCGTTGTACAGAGGTATCGATATGTCGTGTCTCGCAGCCCGTATCCACGACGGGCGGTTGCCTTTCTTATACGATGCCATGAGCGTGAACTGGCTCACTACCAGCACTTTGCCTCCGATGTCTTTCACAGACAGGTTCATCACGCCGTTCTCATCGCTGAAGATGCGCAGCGATGCCGTTTTCTTTGCCAGCCATGCCGCGTCTTCCACCGTATCTTCCGTGCATACGCCGAGCAGCACAAGCAGTCCGTTGTCTATGGCAGCCTTTACCTTTCCGTCTATTGTCACCGATGCGTGCGATACACGTTGTATAACTGTTCTCATCTTTTATGGTTGTTGTATTATGCAAAGACAATGAAAGCCGAGTGCAATGAAATTCATTTCATATTGCCTAGGCGCATCTTGTCTTATGCAAAGATAGTGTAAAATCTGTGGATATTGGTAGAAAATAGGGTAATAATTATGTGGGTATTTGGTTGTATTCTCTTTCGTTAGGGGCATATTTTTCACTTCGTTCAACAACACGTCTTGTATTTGTCCGTACGCATCGAAAATGCGTTCAGATTAGGAAATAAGGTTTCAAATACAAATTATTTTGTTGTATCGTCCATTTTATTCGTGCATATGAAATGAAGGATGCCTCCGTGAGGCGTGCGGACAAATACAATCATAAGTCCCTACATTATGGATTCGTCAATATTACACATGACATCATGCCATGCGGTTTTGGATGCTCCATGGAGCGTCCCTGCTCGGGGCGGTTTTTCATTTTCAAACCCTCAAATCCCAGCCAATAACCTCTCACATTGCAAAAGGCGGCATATTGCACGCCAATATGCCGCCTTTTAGAGCCTGAAACGCCACCTTTTGGAAGCTAAAAGGTATCATCTTGATTATCAATATGTTACAAGACGTCTATAAAACGCTGTTTTCCTGCTTTTCCGCATCACCGTTTTCATGGAAGAAACGCCATACCGTTTCACCCTTGGATGTGCCTATTATGCCGGTAAGTATCTGTAAATCAGCCTCTTTAATCTTCCTTACGCTTTTCAGCTCTTTCAGCAGCAAGTCTTTTGTTTTCGGTCCTATGCCTTTTATGTCGTCAAGCTCACTGTGCAGTGCATGCCTGCTGCGCTTGTCCCTGTGGAACGATATTGCGTAGCGGTGCACCTCGTCCTGTATCCTCGTCATAAGCCGGAATATCTCGCTGTCGGTCTTCATTCCCACTACCACCGGTGGATGTCCGTACAGCAGTTCGCTTGTGCGGTGGCGGTTGTCTTTAGCCAGTCCGGCAATGGGAATGTGCAGTCCCAGCTCGTCTTCAACCACCTGTCTTACCACCTCCATTTGCCCCTTGCCGCCATCGGTGATGATGAGGTCGGGCAGGGGAGAACCTTCCTCTTTCATGCGTGAATAGCGGCGGCGCACCACCTCCTGCATAGAGGCGTAGTCGTCGGGACCTACAACCGTCTTTATGTTGTATTTGCGATAGTCTTTCTTGCACGGTTTCAGCTTTTCAAACACCACACATCCCGCCACGGCATCCGTTCCGCTGATGTTCGAGTTGTCGAAACACTCTATTCTGTATGGCATGCGCGGCAGCTTCAGAGCGTCCTGTATTTCCTTCATCAGCCGCACCGCTTTCTGCTCGGGATTTAGCTTTTCCGACTGTTTCAGACGGTCGAACTTATACTGTTTGCCGTTCATTGCCGACAGGTCGAGCAGCGTTTTCTTGTCTCCTCGTTGAGGGACGGTGAATGTTATTCCGTCTAATTGCGTGTCGGGTTCGAACGGTACTATTATCTCACGCGATGTGCTTCCGAGCCGCTCACGTATCTGCACTATGCCGAGGGGTAGGATTTCCTCCTCGGTTTCTTCTAATTTCTTCTTAAATTCGAATGTGAAAGCCTGGTTTATGCTGCCGTTCGTAACGTGCATATAGTTTATGTAGGCAATCTTCTCGTCGTTGGTTATCGTGAATACGTCCACGTTGTTGATTGTGTGGCTCACCACCTCGCTCTTCGAGCAGAAACTGTCGAGAAGCATGTATTTTCGTTTCAGCTCTTCGGCGTCCTCAAACCGCAGCTCTTCGGCAGCCTCCTGCATTTGTCCGTAAAGCATTTTCTGCACTTCGCGCGTGTTTCCTTTCAATATCTCGCGTGCCTGTTCAATGTTTTTTCTGTACTCCTCCGCACTTTGTCTTCCTGTGCACGGCGCACCGCAATTGTGTATGTGATATTCAAGACACGGCTTGTATTTACGTTGTTTTATGCTCTCGTCGGTAATAGGGTATCGGCATGTTCGCGGCTTGTACAGCTTCTTTATGATATCCAGCAGTCCGTACATGGTGCCCAAATGACTGTAAGGTCCGTAGTAGGTTCCGAACTTCTTGTTTATTACGCGCGTGCTGAAGATACGTGGCAGATATTCTCTTGTCACGCATATCGACGGATATGTCTTGCCGTCTTTCAGAAGAATGTTGTATTTGGGCTTGTATTTCTTTATGAGATTGTTCTCGAGCAGGAGCGCGTCTTCTTCCGTGTTTACAACCGTGTAGGATATGTCGAATATCTTACTTACGAGCACTTTGGTCTTGAAACGGTCCACCTCCTTGTGAAAATAAGAAGACACGCGGTTCTTTAAGTTCTTCGCCTTGCCCACGTATATTATCGTTCCGTGCTCGTCGTAGTACTGGTAGCTGCCCGGCTTGTTGGGCAGTGTGCTTACGATAGCCTTCAGATGAGCAAGCCGCTTCTCGTTTTCCTCTATTGTCATAGGCGTAAGTCGTTAAGTGAGAGATGGTTTAAAATAATTTGTTTCACGTGAAACATGAACACTCTAACATCCTCATGGCATTATGCAGTATGTCTGTCCTTGTATTGAGGGATGTCCTCCTAAAAAACAATTTGCAACGCAATCTGCTGTCAACCGCGTTTGCCTTTAGCGCGGGGTGTTGGCTTTGGGCTTTTTCCGGATTGGAGATTGTGTTGCAAATCTATTGTTGATGTGGCGACGTAGGTTTCGAACCGCCTAGTGTTATACTTGTATAAGCGTTTGTATGTCCGTACCTTCGTCGAAAATGCTGCGACCGTTAAGGTTCTCGTTTACAAGTTCTATGAGGAAGTTTACATATATTTTCTTCGGGTTGAACTTGTTTACGAGGTTATATGCGGCTTTCATTGTTCCGCCTGTTGCGAGCAGGTCGTCGTGAAGAAGTATCACGTCGTTTTCGTTTATCGAGTCCTTGTGGATTTCTATGGTGTCTGTTCCGTACTCCTTGGTGTAGCTCTCCTGTACAGTCTCTGCCGGCAGTTTTCCCGGTTTCCTGCAAAGTATTACGCCTGCACCGAGCCTTATAGCAAGAGCTGATGATATCACAAAGCCACGGCTTTCGATACCTACAATCTTTGTTATGCCCTTGTCTTTGTACATCTCATAAAGCTCGTCAACCATTATGTTCAGACACTCCGGGTCTTTGAAAAGAGTTGTCACATCCCTGAACATAATTCCTTTTTGCGGAAAATCGGGGATAGATCTTAAGTTCTTCAGTAATGTTTCGTTGTTCATTTTTAATTGTATTGTTTTATTGTTTGTTATTTATTATCTACTTTTATCATTCCTGTCGCGTTTCTTTATTCGTATTTCGATACTCTCGCTTTGCATTTGTTTTAATCGGTTTAATCGTGTTTTGTTGTCCATAACTCGCTATTTTGCAGTCTGTTTGATTGTTTATTGTTTCACGTGAAACAATAAATCTTTTTATCTGCCGAGCAGTATGAGCATCACGTTTATGTCACTTGGCGATACGCCGGGTATCCTGCTCGCTTGTGCCAGCGTTTCAGGATCTATCTTTTTCAGCTTCTGTCGTGCCTCGGTGGAAAGCTGCTGCATGGCGGTATAGTTGAAGCGTCCTCTTATTTTGATGTCTTCAAGACGATGCATCTTCTCCGCCACCATTCTTTCGCGCTCTATATATCCTTTATATTTCATCTTTATCTCCGCGGCTTCAGCTGTCTCTTCCTTTCTGTCCGCCGGAGAATCGAGCAGTTCTTTCATTCCCGGGATGAACTCGGATATATTTTCAAGCGTTATCTGCGGTCTTGCGATGAGGTCGGCAACCTTGCATCCTTCGCGCAACGGGGTGGTACCGAGTTTCTCGAGCACAGTGTTTATATCCTTCGGCTTTACGGGCGTGGTGTTGCAGAAATGTTCTATTTTGCTGATTTCTTCTTTCTTTTCAATCCACTTGTCGTATCGTTCGCGCGAGGCAAGTCCTATATCGTATGCTCTCTCCGTGAGCCTGGCGTCGGCATCGTCCTGTCTTAGCAGTATTCGATATTCGGCGCGGCTTGTGAACATACGGTACGGCTCGTCCACTCCCTTGGTGACAAGATCGTCGATGAGGACGCCGATATACGATTCATCGCGCCGCATGACAAACGGCTGTCCGCCGCAGCAGCGTATGGCTGCGTTCATTCCTGCAATCAGTCCTTGTCCTCCCGCCTCTTCATATCCGGTGGTTCCGTTTACCTGTCCGGCAAAGAACAGTCCCTTTATTATCTTCGATTCGAGCGAGTGATAAAGCTGTGTGGGGTCGAAATAATCATACTCTATTGCGTATCCCGGACGGTATACATGGATGTCACGGAATGCCGGTATCTTCTTGAGAGCGTTTATTTGTACATCCATCGGCATGCTCGACGAGAAACCGTTGAGATACATTTCGTTGGTGTCTTCTCCCTCCGGTTCGAGGAAGAGAGGATGTTGCGGTTTGTCGGGAAACGTCACTAGCTTTGTCTCTATCGATGGGCAGTAACGTGGTCCGGTGCTTTGTATCTGTCCGTTGAAAAGGGGCGAATCTGCCAGTCCGCTTCTCAACGTTTCGTGTACGTCGATGTTTGTGTTGCAGGTCCAGCACGGCAACTGTTTCAGCGTTCGTCGCCTGCTCATAAAGCTGAATTTGTGGAAGTCGTTTTCGCCCTTCTGTATCTCCATGTCCTCAAAGTGCACACTGCGCCGGTCTATGCGTACCGGTGTGCCGGTCTTCATCCGTGCATGTCGTATGCCATGGCTTGTGATACTCTCTGTGAGGTGCGGAACGGCAGGTTCGGATATCCTTCCGCCCGGAACTCGGCGGCGTCCTATGTGCATAAGTCCGTTGAGAAATGTTCCTGCGGTTATCACTATGCTTTGTGCGCGCAGCTCCGCGCCCCATATTGTTCTTATGCCTTTGGCTTCTCCATGTTCGACAATCAGCTCGTCAGCTTGGTCTTGCCATATATCAAGATTGGGTGTACTGTCGAGTACACGGCGCCATTCCCAGATGAACTTCTCGCGGTCGCACTGTGCTCTCGGGCTCCATACAGCAGGTCCTTTCGAGCGGTTGAGCATGCGGAACTGTATTGCCGTGGCGTCGGTGACAAGTGCCGTATAGCCTCCGAGGGCGTCGATTTCACGTACAATCTGCCCTTTTGCTATCCCGCCAATTGCCGGATTACAACTCATCTGGGCTATTTTGTTCATGTCCATGGTAACAAGGCAAGTCCTTGCACCCATATTTGCTGCTGCCGTCGCAGCTTCGCAGCCGGCATGACCGCCGCCTATTACCAGTACGTCGTATACCAGGTTCATATATCTTTTACCTTTTTTCTGTTTGCAAACGCCTTCCCGCCGCCTGCTTGCAGGGCTGTGTATGAATAGTTCGGAAGGCTCTTTCATTCCGCCACAAAAGTAAGAATAAAAATTGAATTTTTAACAAAATACTTTGATTTATCACTGAAATGGAGTATATTTGCACACCGCCGAGGATGCCATTATATCTATAATAAGGTATTATAGCATCCGTTCAGGTGTGTTTCAGGATGTCTAATATTATTATTTTTAACATTTAAATACCTAAATTTCAATCATTTATGTGGTTATGTAATTCATCTATCGGAAGGAAAGTGGTGATGTCTGTTACCGGCATTGCGCTTATCCTGTTCTTGACGTTCCACATGTCAATGAACGTTGTTGCTCTCATTTCGGGAGATGCCTACAACATGATTTGCAAGTTTCTCGGTGCCAACTGGTATGCCCTTGTGGCAACTCTCGGTCTGGCAGCGCTGACGGTTGCTCACATTGTCTATGCGTTCCTGCTCACCATGCAGAACCGCCGTGCACGCGGAAACGAGCGCTATGCCGTTACGGTTAAGCCGGCAAAAGTGGAGTGGGCATCGCAGAACATGCTGGTTCTTGGCATCATCGTTGTGCTTGGCATCCTGTTGCATCTCTTTAATTTTTGGTATAACATGATGTTTGCCGAGGTTGCGCACATTTCCGTTCCTCATGATCCGGCAGACGGTTTTGCCTACATCAAGGACACGTTTGCATGCCCGGTATATGTTGTACTGTACATCGTGTGGCTCGTGGCAATATGGTTCCACCTCTCTCACGGTTTCTGGAGCGCCATGCACACTCTCGGTTGGAACGGCAAGATATGGTTCAACCGTTGGAGAACGATAGGTCTTGTGTATACCTCTCTGCTCATGCTGGGTTTCCTCGTGGTTGTTCTTGCCTTTGCGTTCGGCGTTGCTCCGAGCCTGTGCTGTGCAGCCTGATGTTCAGGAAAAAGGCTTTTTGTTGTATAGAGTTATCAAGTATTAAGAAATAAAAGCCTGTGAGGCAAAAGGCGGTATGTTGCCGCCGGCACTTCGCGAAACAGGCTGTATAAATACAAAAAAATCATGGCAAAGACATTAAATTCCAGAATACCCGAAGGTCCGGTAGCCGAAAAATGGACCAATTATAAAGCTCATCAGCGCCTGGTGAACCCTAAGAACAAACTCAAGCTCGATGTTATCGTTGTCGGGACAGGTCTGGCAGGAGCATCTGCTGCCGCTTCTCTCGGCGAAATGGGCTTCAACGTATATAACTTCTGCATACAGGACTCGCCCCGTCGTGCGCACTCTATCGCTGCACAGGGCGGTATCAACGCTGCAAAGAACTATCAGAATGACGGCGACTCGGTTTACCGTCTGTTCTATGATACGGTGAAAGGTGGTGACTACCGTGCACGTGAGGCAAACGTATACCGCCTTGCTGAGGTGTCGAACGATATCATAGACCAGTGTGTGGCACAAGGTGTGCCTTTCGCACGTGAGTACGGCGGAATGCTTGCAAACCGTTCTTTCGGTGGTGCACAGGTGTCCCGCACGTTCTATGCGAAGGGTCAGACGGGTCAGCAGTTGCTGCTCGGTGCATACTCTTCTCTGAGCGCACAGGTTAACGCAGGCAAGGTGAAACTCTACACACGTTATGAAATGGAAGACGTGGTTATTGTAGACGGTCGTGCACGCGGTATCATCGCAAAGAATCTTGTGACAGGCAAGCTGGAGCGTTTCAGCGCCAATGCCGTAGTTATCGCTACCGGAGGATACGGTAACGCATACTTCCTGTCGACCAACGCTATGGGCTGTAACTGTACAGCTGCTGTTCAGTGCTACCGCAAGGGAGCATATTTCGCAAACCCGTCATACGTTCAGATACACCCGACATGTATCCCCGTGCACGGCGACAAACAGTCAAAACTGACGCTGATGTCCGAGTCTCTGCGTAACGACGGTCGTATATGGGTACCTAAGAAACTCGAAGATGCAAAGAAACTGCAGGCTGGCGAGATTAAAGGTTCCGACATTCCGGAGGAGGATCGTGACTACTATCTGGAGCGTCGCTATCCTGCTTTCGGCAATCTTGTGCCCCGTGACGTTGCCAGCCGTGCTGCAAAAGAGCGCTGCGACAAGGGATACGGAGTAAACAACACAGGTCTTGCAGTGTTCCTCGACTTCTCCGAGAGTATCGAACGTCTCGGCATAGACGTTGTTCTGCAGCGTTATGGTAACCTCTTCGACATGTACGAGGAGATAACAGACGTTAATCCGGGCGAGCTGGCGAACGAGATAAACGGCGTGAAGTACTACAATCCGATGATGATATTCCCCGCTATACACTATACAATGGGTGGTATCTGGGTTGACTATGAGCTTCAGACAACAATCACGGGTCTGTTTGCAATCGGTGAGTGCAACTTCTCCGATCACGGAGCAAACCGCCTCGGTGCTTCTGCTCTTATGCAGGGACTTGCTGACGGATATTTTGTTCTTCCTTATACAATACAGAATTATCTTGCCGACCAGGACGTATGGCCGCGCCTGTCGACCGATCTGCCTGAGTTTGAGGAGGCTGAAAAGGCTGTCGAGGCAGAGATGAACCGTCTCATGAACATTAAGGGCAAGCGTTCGGTAGACTCAATCCACAAGGAGCTTGGTCATATAATGTGGGAGCATGTAGGTATGGGTCGCACCAAGGAAGGTCTTGAAGAAGGTCTTAAGATGCTTAAGGAACTGCGCAAGGAGTTTGACACCAATCTCTTTGTTCCGGGCACGAAAGAGGGGCTTAATGTCGAGCTTGACAAAGCTATCCATCTCCGCGACTTCATCATTATGGGCGAACTTGTGGCTTACGATGCCCTGCATCGCGAAGAGAGCTGCGGCGGACACTTCCGTGAGGAGCACCAGACAGAAGAGGGAGAAGCCAAGCGTGATGACGCAAACTTCTTCTATGTAGGCTGCTGGGAGTATCAGGGCAGTGATGACAAAGCACCCGAACTCATCAAGGAACCGCTTGAGTATGAGGCTATAAAGGTACAGACAAGAAATTATAAGAACTAATAAATAACTGCAATATCATGGCTAAGAATATAAGTTTCACACTGAAGTATTGGAAGCAGAACGGTCCGAGAGAAAAAGGCCACTTCGATACACGCGAGATGAAGAACATCCCTGATGACACTTCATTCCTCGAAATGCTTGACATTCTGAACGAAGAGCTTATCAACGAGGGTAAAGAACCGTTCGTGTTTGACCACGATTGTCGCGAAGGTATATGCGGTATGTGTTCACTGTATATCAACGGTCATCCTCACGGTCCTGCCACCGGAGCCACTACGTGCCAACTCTATATGCGCCGTTTCAATGACGGTGACGTGATAACCGTTGAGCCGTGGCGTTCTGCCGCATATCCTGTTATAAAGGACTGCATGGTTGACCGCGGTGCGTTTGACAAGATCATACAGGCTGGCGGATACACCACTATCCGTACCGGACAGGCTCAGGATGCCAACGCGATACTCATTCCGAAAGAGGACGCCGACGAGGCAATGGATTGCGCTACATGTATCGGTTGCGGAGCCTGCGTCGCTGCGTGCAAGAACGGCTCGGCGATGCTTTTCGTAAGTTCTAAGGTTAGTCAGTTGGCACTGCTTCCGCAGGGGCGTCCCGAGGCTGCAAAACGCGCCAAGGCGATGATTATGAAGATGGAAGAGCTTGGTTTCGGCAACTGCACAAATACCCGTGCTTGTGAAGCCGAGTGCCCCAAGAACGAGTCGATTTCCAACATCGCACGCCTGAACCGTGAGTTCATCAAGGCCAAGTTGGCAGATTAATGGCTTTTTTATACAGGATATGCCGGTTTAAGGCATATCCTGTTTTTTTATTTTTACTTATTTTACACCTTAATATTTATGACCATGAAATATATAGAAATCTTAAAGTTAAGATGTATTACGGTGTTTATCATGTTTCTTGGAAGTGTATCTGTGCTGTCTCAAGATTATGTAGCCCTCAATACAAACAGCCGTGTAAGAACCAGTCCAACTGTGAAATCGGATGCCGTGGAAGGACAATGGGGCTATCTGGTTTTGTCCAAGGGTGAGGTTCACCGTGTCATCGGAGAGTCGGGTGACTGGTATCATATCGTCATATCGGGTTTCAACAATACCAAAGGATATGTCATGAAGAAGTTCTGCATATCCGCTTGCGGCAAACTTCCGGATAACTTGCCCGCGGCTGAAGGTGAGCAGACAGTTTCCGTGACTAAAGGCAATGACGGCATCTTTTGGCTTAAATATCAGTATGATGACAGCAGAACACCCGTTAAGGGCGTGTGGCATAACGGCATACTTCTTTTCCCGTATACGATGAAACAGATGTTTGGAGCAGACTATGGAGGCGATGATTATATGGACGTTGCGGCATCTTATGTGGTCATTGACGGCAAAGTGTATGCAAAGGAGTATACACGTACGGGCTGACAAACCTTCTTTTTCGCCGTATCAGGCTTTTCCCGGCGTTTCGGATAAATGGTTCTGTCCAACCTGTCCGGATGGCTCAGAAGCGCAGGAAATGGCTTTAAATCGATATTGATACAGTTCTTTCAGGTTTTGATTGATGAAAAGAAACTTCCCCTGCCGGTATGAAGTGTTGTCGGCAAGGGAAGAACCTGTTGGTTTTTCAATAAAGGGAATGTAAGTATAATTTTTGTTTTTGAGAAGTATCAGAACCTGAATCCCAGCGATATTCCTACATGTTCGGCCTTGTATCCGCCCTTTTCGCGATAGTTGTAGTCGGTATATCCATCGAATTTCTGTAATGTGTATTGCAGGGCAATGTCAAACCAGCCGAAACTGTAGCCTATCGACGGCGATACATACAGTCCCGGGTCTATATCCGAATCAAGGTTTATCTCGCAGCTTTTTCCTATCTTACAGTCTACGAAAAGAGAGTTTTTGTACGGAGAAAAACTGTAACGACCATGGGCGAATATGGGAACGAAGAAGCCTTCCAGTTCGCCATTGTAGTTTACTCCCGAGCCTATACCCACATACCAGTGCGGATCCAGCTGATAGCCAAAACTGAGAAGAGCCTCTCCGAAACCGGAGTCGCCCTCGTGTCCGTAGATGTCGTCGCTGTTGTTTTCTATGTCTGCATATCCTCCCGACAGGTTAAGATAAGCCGCGAAACCGGTCCGTCGCATGCCGTAGGATATGGCGTCGGACACTTGCTGTCGGTGGCTGACCGTTTTCGGAACGTTGTATCCGTTTCTCACTTTGACTCCTCTGAATACCGGATTTACCCATACCGAGTCGTCTAGCGACCTGAAATTGGTGTACGTTGCAGGTCGTCCGCTTACTGTTATGGATTTTACTTTGCTGCCGAAGAGCGTTCGTTTCTTTTCTATTACAAACTGTGGTTCGAGCAGAATGTCTGCGTTTCCGCCCTTTTTCTCCAACGCCTCGCTTTCCGCCGCCTGCTTCACGTTTGACATTCCGCCGCGCTGTACCGCTTTCGACGGTTGCATGGTATAGCTTATGCGGTCTGTCACTTTCAGGTCGGCAACCGTTGCGTTGTATTGAGCAGAGGGTATATCTGCCGTTCTTGCTGTTTTTGTCAGAGTGTCACACGACGACAGCAATATTCCGGCAAATGCCGTTATTACCAAATATCTGCGCATGATGTCGACGTTTTATTTTCCCAGCAGACCTTTCAGCAGTCCGCCTGTACCTTTCTTTGTGTTGTCCTTGTATAATCCGCGGAATACGGGGTTAACCCATACCGAGTCATTAAGAGAATGGAAATTGGTGAATTTTGCAGGGCGTCCCGAAACCGTTATCGACTTAACTTTTTTGAAGAAGACATAGTTGGTCTTCTCTACCACATACTCAGGTTCAACCAGCAGGTCGGCGTTTCCTCCCAGTTTTGCAAGAGCCTCGTTTTCCGCCGCCTGTTTCACATTTGCCAAACCGCCTCTGCGTACCGCCTTTGTCGGAGACATTGTGTAGCTTATGCGCTGCGGCATAACCTCAAGATCGGCTACGGTAGACGACAACAATGACGACGGAACGTTGGTGGTCGATGCGGTTTTAGTTACTGTTGTGCACGATGCAGCCATTATCGCTGCCACTCCGAATAGTAAAAATGTTTTTTTCATAACAGATGAAATTATTTTTAAAAGAGGGCTTGTTTATTTTTCCGACGGCACGAGTAAGCCCCCCGTTTGACCCCATGCCGTGACGTAGGTTGTTTAATTTTTGTGCAAAAATAACTAAATTTACATGGTGTTTTTACCCCCCCCGATTTTTATAAAACGTTAACTAAAAAGCGCTAAAATTGTATATTTTTCACTCTTTTGCACTTTTTCATGAGGCGGTAAAGGGGCTTTGGGATATAAAACGTATTCTTATGGGAACAGGTTGAATAAGGAGATAAAGGCAGATAGATACCCTTTGTTTTTATGAGTCTGTAATAAGTTGATAATCAAGATGATACCTTTTAGCTTGCAAAAGGCGGCATATCAGGGGCTGAAAGGGCACCTTTTAGAGGGCGAAATGCCGTCTCTTGGAAACTGAGAGGACACCTCTTGGAAGTGGGGATGTTGTCTTTGGTAAACGCGAGTGTATATTCTGCGCGATATCTTATAAGTAAAGCACGCTTTCGTTGCCCATGTTGAAAAGCAGGTCGAGGATGCTCAGGTTGGGCAGGAAGCCTGTTTTAGAGGCGTATACCTGATAATATTGTTCGGGATAGAACGTGTCGTCGTGTATGGGGTGCTTGGGAGATATGGCATAACGGTAGTCGTCGACACCGTTGTTGTGTATTGCGAGACTGCCGCCGGCACAGTCCTTTGCCGGTGCTATGTAATTTTCGGTGTGTCTGATGTCCGGTTCGATGTCGAGCAGTTCGCACATCTTCAGACATATCTCCATGTTGAAGTCGTAGATGAAAGTCCATTTGCGTGTGAAGAACGGCAGCAGGTCGTCGGCGTAGTATTCAAAGAACGGCGATTCTCCGTAAGCGCTTTTCAGTGCGTTCCAGTGTATGTGACGCCAGTTACCGTGGTCGCTTATGCGTATGTCTTTCATGAGCGACTTGGACAGTGACATGCCCTCGGGACGTTCCACGGGCACCGTAAGCACTTGTGCGCCGTTGGCAGCGGCTATTATGCAACGGTTGCGGTAGGTCTGTTTCACAAAATTTTCATGCCGCTCTATTGTCGCCGTGCCGTAGCGGTTAAGTTTCTGATACCATTGTACCGGACCGAAATATGTTGAAGAAAGCAGTGCTTCCGTGCTATTTTCTTTTTTCATGCATCCATTCATAAAAATTCAAGTCTGTCCGCCGACGTGATGTTATGTCCCTGTCTTTCATTTCTTTTCTCTTACCGTAGATCATCATATGCCTTCGCGGCAGAATTCTCATGCAGCGGTCTTCGCGCACTTTGCCGCCCGCGGTCATCTTTCCGTCTATGGAATATGCTATCATCACGATGCGCCCTATGATGTGGTTCTCCGGGACAAAGCCGAAATAGCGGCTGTCCGGAACCCTGCGGTCGCCGTGGTTCGATATCCAGCAGTAGTTCTGTGCAAGGCAGGCATAACGCGTTTCCTTTCCGTCCACATACAGCTTGCCATTCTTTATTCCGGCGTTTCTCCTTTCGTGCATGCGGTATGTGTTGCAAAGCAGTTTGATGTTCCATGGCTCCACCTTCACCGGGCGGCATTTTCCCGGCACCGTCATGGGCTTGCCGTCTATCATTACGGTGTCGCCCGTGCCCGCATCGAAATATCCCGCACACACCGTCCTTTCGCATATGTCGTGCAATGTGTCCATGGGACTGTTGAATGCCAGCAGTTCCCCGCGTTCCGGCTTCTGTCTTATCCACCGCTCATATCTGAATATTCCCCCTCCTCCCGTGCGCAGTCCGTAGCTCCAGCGGTTTACCAGCACACGGTCGCCGTGTTCCAGCAGCGGCTCTATGCCACAGTCCTCCACCGCGCACACGGTGAAAGCAAGGGCGCGGAATACGAGCATCGCTATTACCGCCGCTGTGATGGTGAGCAGGGAACGCATCAATAATTTATAATTGACAATTTATAATTTATAATTAAGAGTTGGGCGGTGTGAAATATAATTCTTATTTCTTAACTCGTAATTCTTAACTCTTAATCACCCCACGCCCCAACTCTTAATTCTTATTTCTTAACTCTTAATTACTTAATATTGTCCACCATGTTGAACAGCCGGTGCCATCTTATGCCCGAGAAACCGCTGCGGTCGGGGTCGGACGACCACCAGATGAATATCGGTTTGCCCACGATGTGGTCTTCGGGCACAAAGCCCCAGAAGCGCGAGTCTGCCGAGTTGTGGCGGTTGTCGCCCATCATCCAGTAATAATCCATCTTGAACGTGTAGCTCTTCGCCTCCTTCCCGTTGATGAATATCTTGCCGTTTTCCACCTTCAGGTCGTTGCCTTCATACACCTTTATCGGTCTTTCGTATATGGCGATGTTGTCCATGGTGATGTCAAGCGTCTTTCCTTTCTGCGGTATCCATATCGGACCGTAGTTGTCGCGTGTCCAGCCCGTATGACCGTTCAGGGGATATGTATCGCCTACGGTCGCTTCGGTGTTCAGCACAATGCTCTCTACAAGATCCTTGCGTGCCGACAGCACCTTTACGGCACGTTTTGTCAGCGGCATGTATCCGTTCTGGTTCAGGCTTGTAAGATCCTCCATGCTTATGCCCAGATCTTTCATCAGGTCGTCGGGCAGATACTGCTTCAGCTTCACGAAGTACGAATACTGCACGTTGTCCGGCTCCTTGTTTGCCTTTCCGTCAAGATAAACGATACGATCCTTTATCTGCAATGTCTGTCCCGGCAGTCCCACGCAACGCTTCACATAGTTCTCGCGCCGGTCGGTGGGACGCCACGCCTGTTTCCCGAATTCGGCAACGTTGGCAAGCACGTGGTTGCGTCCCACGTTGTACACAAACCTGTAGTAGTCCCACCGCTGCTGTGCCGTCAGCGAGTCCAACTGCGGTGGGTTCTCTATCATCCTGTTGCCGTAGCCGTAGCACATTGCGTAATATTCTGTCTGATAACGCGGCACTGTGGTTATCGTGTCGCCTGCCGGATAGTTGAAAACAACGATGTCGTTAAGTTCCACCTTGCCCAGACCTTTTGCCCGTCGGTAGTCCCAGTGAGGCCAGTCTATGTACGACTTGCACTCGAACACCGGCAGCGTGTGCTGCGTCAGAGGCATTGTCAACGGCGTTTCGGGTATGCGCGGACCATAGCTTACCTTGCTCACGAAGAGATAGTCGCCCGTAAGCAACGATTTTTCGAGCGACGATGACGGTATCACATAGTTCTGGAAGAAGAACAGGTTGATGAAATATACCGCCACGAGGGCAAACACTATGGCGTCTACCCACGACATGATGAAGCGTACCGGTCCGTCGGCGTCTTTCCACCATTGCCATTTTATCTTCTTTGTTATGTAGGCATCGAAGATGAAAGGCAGTACAATAAGTCCCAGCCAGCTTTTAAGCCAATACAGAAAAAGCAGGTAGAGCACCGTTACAACGATGAACTTGCCCCACTGCCTGGCGTTTTCGTTATTTTTCTTTTTGTTGTATGTCATTGTCATATATGTTTTTCAAAACCGTAAAAATTATTTTTCCCATTGTCTGTCAGAACTTGAACATGTCGCTGATTGTCAGCAGTCCGCTGTGTTCCGCCGTATATTCCGCTGCCAACACCGCACCCAGTGCAAATCCGCTTCGGTTGTGTGCGTCGTGTGTTATTGTTATGCAGTCCGCTCCCGAGTCGTATTTTATCGTGTGTATTCCCGGCACCTCTCCGCGCCTTACGCTGTTTATCACCACCTTGTCGTCGTCGTGCATGCTGCTTCCGGTCGTTGTTCCGTCCGCCTCGAGCGTCGTTCCCTTTGCCCAACCGTTTTTTCTGTCCATGCCGTCCACAATCTCTTCTGCCAGAGTAATTGCCGTTCCGCTTGGCGCATCGAGCTTGTGCACGTGGTGCACCTCCTCCATTTCCACGTCATACTGTATAAAACCGTTCATTATCTTTGCCAGATAGCGGTTTACGGCGGAAAATATCGCCACGCCGATGGAGAAGTTCGATGCCCAGAACAGCGTCTTTCCCTCTTCCGAACACATGCGTCTCACATCGTCACCGTGCTCTTTCATCCAACCCGTAGAGCCCGACACCACCTTTACGTTGTGGCTGAAAGCCCGCAGATAATTGTCGTATGCAGCTGTGGGCGATGTAAACTCTATCGCCACATCGGCAGAGGCAAACGCCTCGCTGTCAAAGTCTTGCCGGTTGTCAACATCTATTATACATACAATTTCGTGGTTGCGGACTATGGCTATCTGCTCTATCATCCTGCCCATTTTCCCGTAACCTATTAATGCAATTTTCATGTTTTGGTTTAATTAAAGTAAGTGTAAAAAGTCCCGTTGCTGTCCTTAAAACCATGTCCGGGCAGCTTCCACGGTATATATAATTATGCTGCAAAGATAAGTATTTTTGTATATATGCCGTTGATTTTCAGCCAAAAATAACTAAAAAGCACATGTTTTGTATTGCCATTAGTCAAGATGTCCGTTGTAATAGTAAGTTATTGAGGAAAACTTTTGGCTGCAAAAAGTTTTCTGTCTATATTTGCATTACTTTTATTTTAAAGACTGTTATAAAATGATAAGATTACGGTTGGTTGTGGCAGCGTCGTTTTGCATGTTGTTGTCATCGTGTTTTAAGGATGAGCCTCTTAACGCGGAATGTGACATTCTGGAAGCATACGTACACGTGGAAAACCCGTCGGAAACGTTTTTCAATCCCACGGACACACTTGTGAAGGTTACCTCGGAAGCAAATTCTGTCACATTCAAAGTGAGAAAAAGCGCCGACATAACACGTCTTGCCCCTGTTTTCAGACTTACGGAAGGAGCCGTCATCAATCCGGAAAGCGGTTCGATCCACGATTTCAGCGACGGATCTGTAACATATACAGTGACATCGCAGAACGGAGAGTGGAGCCGTATGTATTCCGTGGTGTTCCAACCTTCGGTGCAGACAGTTACAGATGTCATGCCATTCGACTTTGAATGGTTCTATCTCGATTCCTCCGGCAAGTACTATATCTGGAACGATAAGAAAGAAGACGGCAGTGACGCCGACAACTGGGCGACGGGAAATCCGGGTTTCAAGCTTAGTCGTGGCAGTGCGGCTCCCGACGAATATCCTACCGTTCCGTGGTCGGACGGATATGACGGCACGGCGGTAAAGCTTGAGACAAAAAGTACAGGAGCACTGGGAGTGCTTGTAAATAAGCGTATAGCTGCGGGCAACTTGTTTCTCGGCTCGTTCAATATTGGAATGGCATTGACAAATACTCTTAAGGCAACACGTTTCGGAGTGCCGTTCGACAGGAAACCGCTGAAGTTCACCGGATACTACAAATACAAGCCGGGAGAGAAATTCCAGGACGAGAAAGGAAATATCATAGAGGGCAAGACAGACCGTGCGTCGGTCTATGCGGTGCTGTATCGCAATCATGATGCCAACGGAAATGATGTCGTACTGTATGGAGACGATGTGATGACAAACGAGAATATAGTGGCTGTTGCAAGGGTTTCGGAAATCAAGACTACGGACACATGGACATTGTTCGAGGCAGACTTTGAATACAAGTGTGAGATAGACGAGTCTCTTGTCAACGAAAACGGATACAATCTTGCCGTTGTTTTCTCGTCGAGTGAGGACGGTGACCTGTTCCGCGGAGCCATCGGCAGCACCCTGATTGTGGACAAGGTGAGGATAGAATGTGAGAAAATACAAGAATAGAAAATGAATAAAATACTTTTAGCCTTTGTGGCTCTTATGATGCCCGTATATGCATTTTGCGGCATCTTCTCCGATGGTATAACCTACGACCTTCGCTTTGGCTATGCCGTGGGCGGTACGGCACCCGTCAATATGCCATCGTCCATACGCTCGCTTAGCAAGTACAGTCTGCGTCCGAACTTCTCTTTGGGCTTTGATGCACATAAGAGTCTTTCCACAAAATTCGGCGTCATGGCAGGTCTGCATGTCGAGAACAAGGGCATGGAGATCGACGCCCGTGTAAAGAACTATCACATGGAGATTGTCAGGGGAGGAGAGTCGCTTGAAGGAAACTTCACCGGACATAATGTCACTAAGGTGCGCCAGCTCATGCTCACGGTGCCTGTCATGGGGACATACAGGCTCGGCAACAGCATCATGCTTAAGTTCGGACCTTATGTCTCGATGCTTCTTTCAAAAAACTTCAGCGGCTATGCCTGCGACGGATATTTGCGTGTGGGCGACCCTACAGGTCCTAAAGTAGAGCTCGGAAACACCCCCGGCACACGCGGAACCTACGATTTTAAAGATGAGATGCGCCGTATGCAGTATGGACTTGTTGCCGGTGCCGACATCGCTATTTGCAAACGCTGGGGCGCATACGCCGATATCTCATGGGGACTGACCGGAGTACACAACAGCGGTTTCAAGACCATAGAGCAGACTTTGTATCCTATTTACGGTACAATAGGTATAGTATATAAACTAAAGTAAAAAGAAAAGATTTAAAACATGAGGAAAATTTTTACTCTTATTGCCATGGTTACAATGGCAATGAACGCTATTGCGGCAGATTACACGGATCGTCTCTCCATATCACTTAACGGCGGCGAACCTACAGTTTCTGATGCAACTGTTTCCGTGAACTACAAGGAAGGCAGTGACGGACTTTACGAAATAGTCCTTAAAAATTTCAGTTTCAGCGGTCTGCCTATAGGCGATGTTACGATGACAGACGTCAAGGGCGATGATGATTCGGAAGGTTTCACATGGTTCCAAACCGACCAGGACGCTGTAATAACAAATGGCGGATCAATCGCCTCATTGCTTGGCAACAAGGTTCATGTGACGATAAAGGAGGGAAGCTGCATGAAGGACGGTAAGCTCTATCTGGAAATAAGCCTGCCGGTGAATATCATGGGTGGTACGATAAACGTTGAGGCCGTGTTCGGGACAAAGCTCACATCGGGTGTATCGTCCGTTGTTGCAGGTGGCAACGATGAGGTCAAGGGCATCTACAGCATTGACGGCAAGCGTCTTGATACCATGAAAAAAGGCGCTATCAATATAATACGCCGTGTCGACGGCAAGACCGTCAAGGTTCTGAAAAAATAATGTGCTTGTGCCGGCAGCGGCAAAACATGGTACAGAAGCCAAAATATTATCCCGAACTTATATAAGGTTCGGGATTTTTTTTTACTTTTGCCGTTAAAAGAAAGTACAATGGAACAACTCCTGCACTACGTCTGGAAACACAAGCTGTTTCCCCTTAAAGAACTGCGCACGTCGTCGGGCGATGCGGTGGAGGTTATCGATGCAGGGTTGCACAACCACAATTCGGGACCCGACTTCTTTAATGCAAAGATAAAGATTGGCGGCACCCTGTGGGTGGGAAACGTGGAAATACACTGCAAGTCGAGCGATTGGTACGCCCACGGACACGACAAAGACGCGGCTTACGACAACGTGGTGCTGCATGTTTCGCATGAGATAGATGCGGATGTGGTCACAAGCAGCGGTCATGAAATAGTGCAGATGCAGCTTGACGTGCCGCCCCGCATATCGCAGAATTTCAACGAACTTATAGCCACCGACCACTATCCGCCCTGTTACAGGATTATTCCCGATATCCCGGGAATGAAGATAAGCTCATGGATGAGCGCCCTCCAGGCAGAGCGTCTGGAACAGAAGACCGAGGCGATAGCGAGGCGTGCCGAGCGTTGTGGCGGTTCGTGGGAAGACGCCCTGTTCGTTACTCTCGCCCGTAACTACGGCTTCGGTGTCAACGGAGACGCCTTCGAGGAGTGGGCTTACGGGCTCGGACTGCAGTGTGTGGCTCATCATCGCGATGACATATTCCAGATAGAGGCAATGTTTATGGGGCAGGCGGGACTTTTGGAGCTTGATGCCATACCCGAGAGATACCGTGACGCAGCTTTGCGCGAGGGATATTTCACCAGGCTGCGCAACGAATATCTATATCTCTCCCGCAAGTTCGGTATGACGCCGATGGATGCTTCTCGGTGGCGCTTTATGCGCATGCGCCCTCAGAACTTTCCGCATATCAGGATTTCACAACTTGTCACGCTATATTACAATCGTCGTGCCGGACTGTCCTCTCTCATAGAATGTACATCGGCAGAGCAACTTCGCGACGTGTTCCGCACCTGTGTAACACCATATTGGGAGACACATTATGTTTTCGGAAGCACCAGTTGCAGAACCGAAAAAAGACTCTCTTCGCGGTCGTCCGACCTTCTTATCATAAACACGGCAATACCTATTCTTTTCGCATACGGGCGTCACAAGTCCGACAGTCGCATGTGCGACAGGGCGCTCGCCCTGCTCGGTCAGCTTCGTGCCGAGAGCAATCACGTTGTCCGTATGTGGAAAGCATGCGGTCTGGAGGCGGCGGATGCCGGCGACAGTCAGGCACTTTTGCAACTTAAAAAAGAATATTGTGACAGGAAAGACTGCCTGCGCTGTCGCATAGGATACGAATATCTTAAGAACAGATAGATATATTATACGATGATATAAAGTTAACTTCCTCAATAAAAAAGCAATAGAAACCTATACAATGGAATATATATTTGAAACCCGGATGTCGGTACGCGACTACGAATGCGATATCGAGGGAATTGTAAACAACGCCAACTATCTGCACTATGCCGAACATACGCGCCATCTCTTTTTGAAGAGTTGCGGGCTGAGCTTTGCCGAGATGCACCGCAAGGGAACAGATGCCGTGGTGGCAAGGATGAACCTCAGATATAAGGTTCCGCTGCGTTGCGACGACGAGTTCATATCGCGTCTCGCCCTCAAAAAAGAAGGTCTGCGCTATGTTTTCTATCAGGACATCTTCCGTGCGGCGGACAACAAACTGTGTTTCAGCGGCGTCATAGACATTGTGTGCATGGTCGGCGGCAAACTGTCTGCAAGTCCCGAGTATGACGAAGCGTTTAAAAAATGGCTCTGAACATGAACGGACAGGAAACACTAAACGCCCTTGCGCTTACAAGGATAAACCATTTTAACCTTGCAGGGCTTCTTCATCTGTACCACACTTTGGGCAGTGCCACGGCGATAGTGGAGCACCGCAACGACATGAGCGACGTTGTTTCCGACTGTTCGCCGCGGCTTCTGGAAGGTCTGAAAAAACTTGACGAAGCGCTGAAAAGGGCAGAGGCGGAGCTTGACTTCTGCCACCGTCACGGCATACGGACGCTTTGTATGAACGATGACGATTATCCGCAACGCCTTGCCGAGTGCGACGACGCTCCTCTTGTGCTGTTCTACAAGGGTACTGCCGACCTCAACCAGTTGCGTGTGATAAGCATTGTCGGCACGCGACATTGCACCTCCTACGGACAGGATGTCATCATGCGTTTCATTTCAGATCTGCGCAACCTGTGCCCGAAAGCACTCATCGTCAGCGGACTGGCCTACGGTGTGGACATACACGCCCACCGCCGTGCGCTGGACAACGGTTATGAAACCGCCTGTGTGCTTGCCCACGGGCTTGACTATATCTATCCCGCACGTCACAGAGACGTTGCCGCCAGAATGGCAGGGCAGGGCGGACTGCTTACCGAATTCTTTACCGGTACGAATGCGGACAAGGTGAACTTTGTCCGTCGCAACAGAATCGTGGCGGGAATGGCGGATGCGACGGTGCTGGTGGAGAGTGCAGCGCGCGGCGGCGGACTTATCACGGCGCGCATAGCCCGCGACTATAACCGCGACGTGTTTGCCTTTCCCGGACGCGCCGGCGACGTCTATTCCGAAGGCTGCAACAATCTTATACGCGACAATGGTGCCGCACTTATAAACGGTGCCGCCGACTTTATAGCTGCAATGGGCTGGGAGGGCGATGCACAGCTTGACCGTGCCCGGGCGGAAGGCATAGAGCGCACGCTTTTTCCCGAGTTGTCGGTAGAAGAGGCGGCGGTTGTCGATGTGCTCCGCGGCGGCAACGACATGCAGATAAACATGCTTTCCGTAAAGAGCGGCGTGCCCATAGGTGCGCTTACCGCCATGCTCTTCGAGCTTGAGATGAAGGGTGTTGTGCGTACCATGGCAGGCGGAATGTATCATCTCATAGGATAGCTTTTTTTAGAAAAAGATAAAGAACCCCCATTATCAAAGATATGAAAATAGGCAATATTGAGTTTGGAAATCGTCCCGTGTTCCTTGCTCCAATGGAGGACGTCACCGACATAGGCTTCCGCATGTTGTGCAAGCGTTACGGGGCATCGATGGTCTATACCGAGTTTGTAAGCGCCGAGGCGCTTGTGCGTTCGGTAAAGAGTACCGTGGTCAAACTTGCCATAAGCGACTGCGAACGCCCAGTGGGCATACAGATATACGGTAGGGATACGGCGTCAATGGTAGAGGCGGCGAGGATTGTGGAAGAGGCGCGTCCCGATGTCATAGACCTCAACTTCGGCTGTCCGGTGAAGAAGGTTGCCGGCAAGGGAGCCGGTGCCGGCATGCTGCAGAATATCCCGCTGATGCTCGAGATAACGCGCGAGGTGGTCAAGGCGGTGAACACACCGGTGACGGTGAAGACGCGGTTGGGCTGGAACAGCGACAACCTTATAATCACAGACCTCGCCGAGCAGCTGCAGGACTGCGGCATACAGGCTCTCACCATACACGGGCGCACACGTGCACAGATGTACACCGGCGAGGCGGACTGGACGCTTATAGGCGAGGTGAAGCGAAATCCGCGCATACATATCCCCATCATCGGCAACGGCGACATCACCTCGCCGGAGGAGACGCGGCGAGCGTTCGAGCGCTATGGTGTGGATGCAGTGATGATAGGACGCGCCACATTCGGACGCCCGTGGATATTCAAAGAGATACGCGATTATCTCGACGGCACGAACACCGGAGTGCCGTTGGATTTCAACAGCAAACTCGACATCCTTGAAGAGCAGCTGCGCATCAACATCGAGCGCATCGACGAGTATCGCGGCATACTGCATACGCGCAGGCATCTTGCCGCCACACCCATATTCAAAGGTATTCCGGACTTCCGCCAGACGCGTATCGCCATGCTTCGTGCCTCGACGGTGGAAGAGCTTATCGGCATTTTGGAGGAGTGCAGGGAAAGGCTTGGGGGTAATTAAGAATTAAGAGTTAAGAATTAAGAATTCTGTTGATGACATGGGGCATATAGGTCTTATAAGTCTTATAGGTCCTATGATGATAATAACAAGTGCGATAAAACAAAAAACAATATACAACCATGTGTAATGAAGAAGGAGTGCTTTTGCGCACGCGCCTGCTGCTCGGCGATACGACTATGGAGCGCATACGTTCCGCCCGTGTGGCGGTTTTCGGCGTGGGAGGCGTTGGAAGCTGGTGCGTGGAGGGACTGGTGCGCTCGGGCGTCAGGCATATCACGATAGTGGATTTCGACCGTGTGAGCGTATCAAACATCAACCGCCAGCTTATGGCGACGACACATACCGTGGGCAAGGTGAAGGTGGAGGCGATGAAAGAACATCTGCTCGAGATAAATCCAACGGCGGAGATAACGGCAATAAACGGCAGGTTTTGCGCCGACACGGCAGACATGTTCCGGCTTGAAGACTATGACTATATAATCGATGCCATAGACAGCATAGACGACAAGATGCTGCTTATTACCAGGGCATGTGACACCCGTGCCGTGTTCTTCTCGTCAATGGGTGCCGCCCGCAAGCTCGACCCCACAAGGATACAGGTGACGGAGTTCCGCAAGGTGCGCGGCTGTCCGCTTGCCAAGACGTTGCGTGGCAGGTTCAGGAAAGCCGGCATCGTCCCCTCGCGCAAGTTCCGGTGCGTGTTCAGCGAGGAACTGCTCGACAATGCAGGATGCTCCGACGAGCCGCGTGCCAACGGTTCGTTGCTGCACATCACGGGCATCTTCGGGTTTACGTTGGCAGGACTTGTTATAGAGGATATCGGCAGGTCTGACGGCTGACAACGGCGGCGGGTTTTCCGGAACATGACCTTCCGGGTTCTGAAAGGTGCCCTTTCAGACTCCAATATGTCGCCTTTTAGAGGCTGAAAGGGCACCTTTTGGAAGGCAAAAGGTAATCGCCTGAAAAAGAGAAGGTTGTAAACTGCATTCCGCGGACATCTTTTTTAACATTCTTAACACAACAAATCATGTGTTTGTACGTCATTTATTAAACAACATAATAAGCATAATACTATGGTATACAATGAACTCGGAAAGACCGGCATGAAACTGTCCAACCTCGGTTTCGGGGCGTCCTCGCTCGGAGGAGTTTTCCATGACATCCGCGAGGCGGAAGGAATAAAGGCGGTTCACACGGCAGTCGATAACGGCATCAACTTCATCGACGTTTCTCCCTATTACGGACACTACAAGGCTG
Organism: Xylanibacter caecicola; assembly: GCF_013166515.1. GTDB lineage: Bacteria > Bacteroidota > Bacteroidia > Bacteroidales > Bacteroidaceae > Prevotella > Prevotella caecicola. The sequence continues at coordinate 66,268 of NZ_JABKKJ010000001.1, forward strand.
AGACTGTTCTCGGCAAAGCTCTGAAGGAAATAGAGCGCCACCGTTACTATCTCTCCACCAAGGTGGGACGATACGGAGAGAACGGCGTAAACATGTGGGACTATTCGGCAAAGCGTGTCACCGACAGCGTTTACGAGAGTATGGAAAGGCTCAATATCGACTATATAGACCTGATAAACGTACATGATGTAGAGTTTGCCGACCTCAATCAGGTTGTGGGCGAGACGCTGCCGGCACTCATTGAGCTGCGCGACAAGGGCGTGGTGAAGCACGTGGGCATCACCGACCTGCAGCCCGAGAACCTGAAATGGGTGATAGAGCATGTTCCGGCAGGCACGGTAGAGTCTGTGCTCTGCTTCTGCCATTACAGCCTTAACGACGAGATGCTTCTTGATTATCTCGACTTCTTCGAGGCAAACAACGTGGGTGTCATCAACGCGTCGCCGTTCTCCATGGGACTGCTGTCGCAGCGCGGAGCACCCGACTGGCATCCGGCGCCACAGCCGTTGAAGGACGCCTGCGCGCGTGCCGCAGAACACTGTGCCGCCAAAGGCTATGCCATAGAGAAGCTCGCCGTGCAGTATTCCACATCCAACTCGCGCATAGCGTCGACCCTCTTCAGCTCGGCAAATCCGGCAAATGTGCTCAAGAGCATAGGATATGTCAACGACCCGATGGACGAAACGCTCGTCAAGGAGGTGCAGGAGATTATAGGCGACCAGATGCGCGTGCGCTGGAAGAATACATAAAGGTGAGGAGTTAAAAGAAGTCAGAGGGAGTTATGTGGCTTGCGCCACAGGAGATAAAGGGACAATAGCATTGAAGCAAGCAACAAAGCATACGTCTTCTATCTCCCCTCTTATCTTCCCGATATCTTCCTCTATCTACTTTCTGATATATAAAATATAGGAAAATGAAGATAATAGATGCCCACTCCCACCTGTGGCTCAAGCAAGACACGGAGTGGAACGGCAAACCCATAAAGACTCTTAAGAACGGACGTTCCAACTTCCTCGGCGAAGAGGTGCAGATGGTGCCGCCGTTTATGATAGACGGCGTGAACAGTGCCGAGGTGTTCATATCCAACATGGACTATGCGCAGGTGTCGGCAGCCGTGGTGACGCAGGAGTTCATCGACGGCATACAGAACGACTATCTTGCCGGCGTGGAGCGCCGATATCCCCACCGCTTTTTTGTCTGCGGCATGTGCAACTACTTTGCCCCGGGCTTCTGTGACGAGGCGGAGCGTCTCATCGCAAACGGCTTCAAGGCAATAAAGATACCGGCACACCGTCTTCTGTTGGACAGCGGGCGGATAATGATGAACACTCCCGAGATGATGCGCATGTTCGGCATCATGCAGGAAAAAGGCATCATCCTGTCCGTAGACCTTGCCGACGGCGACATGCAGGTGGGCGAGATGAAGGAGATAATACAGGAGTATCCCGACCTTAAGATAGCCGTGGGTCACTTCGGGATGGTCACCACCAAGGGCTGGCAGGAGCAGATAAAGCTGGCACGGAACAAGAATGTCATGATAGAGTCGGGCGGCATTACGTGGCTTTTTAACAGCGAGTTCTATCCTTTCCGCGGTGCCGTGCGCGCCATAAAGGAGTCGATAGGGCTTGTGGGAGCCGACAAGTTGATGTGGGGTTCGGATTATCCGCGCACCATTACGGCGATAACCTATAAGATGTCATACGACTTCGTGCTTAAGACCGGCGAACTTACCGACGACGAAAAGGCGGCATTCCTCGGTCTCAATGCCGAGAAGTTCTATGGTTTTGAGGGACTTGAGATACCGCGATATGTCAAGAACATGTCGGAGTGAGATGTTTTTATAAGACCTATAAGCCCTATTAGTCCTATAAGCCTTATAGGATATTAAGATAATAACAACAACAAACAATAAAAGCAATGAAAGCAGTACAGATTACAGCGCCGGGTGAAATGGCGGTTGTAGAGATAGCAAAGCCGGAGCTGAAAGCCGGCGAGGTTCTTTTGAAAATAAACTATGTGGGCTTCTGCGGCTCCGACCTTAATACATACCTCGGGCGCAATCCCATGGTAAACCTTCCCGTGATACCGGGTCATGAAGTGGGTGCCATGATAGAGGAAGTGGGCAGCGACGTGCCCGATACGCTGAAAACGGGCATGGTGGTGACGCTCAACCCGTATTCGAACTGTGGCAAGTGCCCCTCGTGCCGTAACGGTCGTGTAAACGCATGCGAGCACAACGAGACCATGGGCGTGCAGCGCAACGGTGCCATGTGCGAGTATGTGGCGATGCCCTGGCAGAAGGTAATACCGGCGGCAGAGGGCATGACACCCAAGGAATGTGCCCTGATAGAACCCATGAGTGTAGGTTTCCATGCCGTGAGCCGTGCCGCCGTGACGGACATAGACACCGTAATGGTTATCGGATGCGGAATGATAGGAATGGGAGCGATAGTAAGGGCGGCGCTGAGAGGCGCCACGGTGATTGCCGTAGACCTTGACGACGAAAAGTTGGCGATAGCCCGCCGCATGGGTGCACACTATACCGTAAACTCCAAAGACGAAGACCTGCATGCCCGTCTGGCGGAGATAACGGGTGGAGACGGTCCCGACGTGGTGATAGAAGCTGTGGGAAGCCCCTTCACGCAGAACTCCGCGATAAGCGAGGTCGCCTTTACCGGACGCGTCGTCTTTATCGGATATGCCAAGGCTGAGACAGCTTTCATCACGAAATATTTTGTGCAGAAAGAGCTTGACATCCGCGGCTCGCGCAATGCCATGCCTTCCGACTTCCGTGCGGTGATACATTTCATGCAGCACAACGACTTCCCGAAAGAGGAACTGATAAGCGCGGTTGCGACCCCCGCGACGGCTCATGACGCGATGAAAGACTGGGCTGCCGCACCTGCAAAGGTGTTCCGCGTGCTGGTGGAATTCTGATTTTACCGATTTGGGGATTAATAGCTGATGATGAAAGGATAGGAGGATGTGCCGTGAAATAACAGTCCTTTTTATAGGTCTTATATGCCTTATAAGACTTATATGTCCTATAGGATAATTTGCTCTTTCACTTCACATCCTCTTGTTCTTGAACTCTTAACTTAACTTTGCAGTCATTATGACAGACGAGAAGTTCTATCTTGACCAATTGGAACGCCACGACGTGAAACCTACTGCCGTAAGGCTGCTTATACTTCGTGCCATGTACCGGGGCGGCGAGATGGTGTCTATGGGTGATTTGGGGCGCATATTGCCCACTGTGGACAAGTCTACAATATCACGTACACTGTCGCTTTTTCTCATGCACCGGCTGATACATGCCGTTGATGATGGAAGTGGCTCGCTGAAATATAATGTGGGCGGAGGGGATGACAACGGTTCTCCGGAAGATGAACATACACATTTTTATTGTGAGAGATGTCATCGGACGTTTTGCCTGGAGCATATCAATGTTCCTGTGGTAGAGCTTCCCGAAGGTTTCCGGCTTACCGGTATTAACTATGTGCTTAAAGGTATTTGTCCCGAATGTGGGGACTGACAGCAGTAAAAACATTTCTGTATATTTGCCGTTTAACCCTTTTTGAGCTATCTTTGCATGTTTACTAAATGTATGAGATATACCATGAAAAAGTTCTTTATGCTCATTGCAATGCTGATATTCTGTGGCATGCAGGCAAGTGCCGGAGACATATATGTTTCGGCAGACAGGGGAAATGACGCTGCTGACGGCAGCTCCAATGCACCGTTGCTTACAATAAGCCGGGCACTGAAACAGGCTCGCGAATGGCGCAGGCTGAAATCGCCTGAGGCTGACGGCGGTATACGCATAATTCTTGATGGTGGCACATACAGGCATTCTGCTCCGATTTTCGTTCGTCCGGAAGACAGCGGTACGGTGCAGTCGCCTACTGTTATATGCGGTGCCAACGGTGGAGCAAAGCCGGTGATAAGCGGCGGTATGGAGGTTACGGGTTGGAAGCGCGGATGCGATGACTCGCGCCTGCCCGCGCACGTAAGGAACAAGGTATGGGTGGCTGAGGCTCCTTTGCTTGGCAACAGGATTGTGGAGACGCGCCAGATGTATGTGGACGGTGTCAAGGCGAGGCGCGCATCGCAGTTTTCCGACGGCGTGATGGAGCGCATGAAAGACTTCAATGCGGAAGATGAAACAATAACGATACCGACGCCGAAGTTTGACCTCAAGTCTGCAAAGCAGCTTGAAATGGTGGTGCATCAGCGTTGGGCAATAGCCATACTGAGGGTCAAGAGCATGACAGACGACGGTAACGGCAACACCGTTGTGCGTTTCCATGATCCCGAAAGCAGGCTTGAGTTTGCACATCCGTGGCCCCAGCCCGTGATAGGAGGCGAGCGCGGAAACTCGTCGTTCTTCCTTGTCAATGCCCTTGAACTGCTCGACGAGCCGGGAGAATGGTATCAGGACTATCCGTCAGGGCGCATATATTATTATCCGGAAGACGGTAAGGACATGAACACAAGCCATGTCGTGGTACCTGTGACGGAAACGATACTTGCCGTGGAGGGCACACGTGAGCGCACGGTCGGCAACATTCGTTTTGAGAACGTGGCGTTCGAGCATGCCTCGTGGCTGCGCCCTTCATACGAGGGACATGTTACATTGCAGGGCGGTTTTCGTCTTATAGATGCCTATAAACTGGCTGTTCCCGGACTTCCCGAGAAAGCGGAACTGGAAAATCAGGCGTGGATAGCGCGTCCGGAGGCTGCCGTTACGGTGAGACATGCTCATGATATAGAATTTAAAGGCTGTACTTTCAGACATATTGCAGCTACCGGTCTGGACTATGTTACGGCCGTGAGCAACTCCGAGGTGTCGCGCTGCACGTTTGAAGACATCGGCGGCACGGCTCTGCAGATGGGCACATTCCCCGACGGAGGCTTTGAGACACACGTCCCCTACATACCTGCCGTGAAGCAAGACATCTGTTCCGACATTATGGTAAAGGACAACGTGATACGAGATGCGACAAATGAAGACTGGGGATGTGTGGGCATTGGCGCGGGATATGTGCGCGATGTGACGATAGAAGGCAACGAGGTGAGCCATGTAAACTACTCAGGCATCTGTGTGGGGTGGGGCTGGACGGCTCTCGAGAGCGGCATGCGTAACAACAGAATAATAGGAAACCACGTGCATCACTTTGCCCGTCAGCTGTATGATGCGGGCGGAATATACACCCTGTCAAACCAGCCCGGTTCGGTGATAATCGGCAACCGCATCGACAATCTTGCCGATGCGCCCTACGCAACGAACAACCGCGCCTTCTACATATACTTCGATGAGGCTACCGACGGGTTTACCGTGGAAAACAACCGCTGCCCCAACGCCGAGTTCGGATATAACCGCCCGGGACCCTCGCTGGTGGTGAGGAACAACGGACCGCAGGTGAAAACGGATACTGGAAATTGAAAATAATAATATAAGATGAAACCTACAAATTACCATTTGTTCGACTTTCTCGATTTTGATGTCGATTTGAAGAAAGACGAGTCATTGTGGAAGGCTTACAAACCGCTTGCCGTTGAGGAAAAAGACGGCGACATCCTTGTGAGCGTTCCATTCCAGAAGCAAGTCTTGGATAACGATATGGCTGCCGACAAGGATGTGCCTCAAGAGGTCTATACGCTTGTCATACGCCAGTATGGACCAAAGATAACGCGTCTGTTCATGGGCTTCGGTGAGGAGCGGATGACGGACGAGTCGGAGATGCTTAAATACAGCAGCCGCATTGTGAAGATGCCTCTACATGCTGATTTTGCCGACGACCAATGGACGATATCTACCGGTGACAGTGTGAAGAGAGCCGTGATAAACATGCGCGAACCGGTGCTCGACCGCTGGAGCGATCTGCAGCCAGACCCGCAGGAAACGCTTGACATACGTCTGTATCCCGACGGAAAGCGCGAGGTGCGCCTCGCAGCATACGACCACTTCTCGCCGCCACGCTATGATGCGCTGCCGCTTGCGTTCTGCAAGAACGAAGGACGGAAGGAGAGGGCGACGCTGTCGTTCGAGTGCAAGGCGGACGAATGTTTTGCAGGAACAGGTGAGCGTTTTGCCAAAATGGACCTTAGCGGACAGACATTCCTGCTCAAGAACCAGGACGGGCAAGGTGTAAACAACCGCCGTACATATAAAAATATACCGTTCTACGTGTCGAGCCGCATGTACGGAACGTTCTATCACACCTGCTCGCACGGCAAACTGTCGCTTGCGGGGCATTCGACGCGTTCCGTGCAGTTCCTCAGTGACCAGGCGATGGTCGATGCCTTTGTCATCGGCGGAGACTCTTTCGAGGAGATAATCCGCGGATATCGCGATCTGACAGGCTATCCGTCGATGCCGCCGCTGTGGAGTTTCGGCGTCTGGATGAGCCGCATGACGTATTTCAGTGCCGACGAAGTGAACGGTATATGCGACCGTCTGCGCAGCGAACATTACCCTTGTGACGTGATACATCTTGACACGGGATGGTTCAAGACCGACTGGCTTTGCGAATGGAAGTTCAACGAAGAGCGTTTTCCCGACCCCAAGGCGTTCGTCCACGGGCTTAAGGACAAGGGCTTCCGCGTGTCGTTGTGGCAGTTGCCATACGTGGCGGAGAATGCCGAACAGATAGATGAGGCTCGCGCAAACGACTATATCGGACCGTTGACAAAGAAGCAGGCGTCGGAGGGTTCGAATTTTTCGGCTCTCGACTATGCGGGTACCATAGACTTTACGTACCCCGAAGCCACTGCGTGGTACAAGGGATTGCTTAAGCGTCTGCTCGATATGGGCGTGGTATGTATCAAGACCGACTTCGGCGAAAACATACACATGGACGCTATATATAAAGGTATGAAGCCCGAACTGCTTAACAATCTCTATGCGCTCCTCTATCAGAAGGCCGCATACGAGATAACAAAGGATGTGACAGGCGACGGCATCGTGTGGGCAAGAGCTGCTTGGGCAGGCTGCCAGAGGTATCCGCTGCACTGGGGAGGAGACTCGTGCAGCTCGTGGGACGGCATGGCAGGGTCGCTCAAGGGAGGACTTCATTTCGGCCTGTCGGGCTTCGCTTTCTGGAGCCATGATGTGCCGGGATTTCATACTCTGCCCAACTTTATGAACTCGGTGGTAGACGATGACGTTTATATACGCTGGACACAGTTCGGTGTGTTCTCATCTCATATACGCTATCATGGCACAAACAAGCGCGAACCGTGGTTCTATCCGAATATCGCTCCGTTGGTAAAGAAATGGTGGAAGCTGCGCTATGCGCTCATTCCTTATATCCTGCGCGAAAGCTGCAAGGCAACGGAGAGTGGCTCGACGCTGCTTCAGGCACTTGTGTATCATCATCCGGAGGACAGGACGTGCTGGCATATCGACGACGAATATTACTTCGGCGACAGCTTCCTTGTCGCCCCGGTGATGAACAGCGCGAACCGGCGCGACGTTTATCTGCCCGAGGGCAGTTGGATAAACTTCTTCACCGGAGAGGTTGTCGAGGGCGGACGGTGGCTTAAAGATGTTGCCGTGCCGTTGGAAGAGATGCCTGTTTATGTTCGCGAAGGCAGTGTTATACCTGTTTATCCGGAGGCTGTGGAGTGCACGGACGATATGGATATGAGCAAGGAGGCAGACATCGTGATAGACAAAACGTTTAAAGGCATATTTAATACTGTGAGCTTATGAACACGTGGAAACAAAATCTTGAAGAGACAAAGAAGCATTATATCGACTGGTGGAACCACAAGGGAATAGTAGTGAACATGTGGGAGCACTTCCAGAACGGTGTCACCCCGCATGCCGAAGTAGACATGCCGCCTGTTCCGAAGAACCTTGACCAGAAATGGTTCGACCCTGCATGGCGTGCGGAATACCTCGACTGGTACGTGGCTCACAGTTCGTTGAAAGCCGACATGCTGCCCGTGGCGAACACGCAACTTGGTCCCGGCTCGCTGGCAGCCATACTCGGCGGTGTGTTCGAGGGCGGTGAGGACACTATATGGATACATCCCAATCCCCAATATACCGACGACATTAAGTTTGACGACAACCACCCGAACTGGCTTCTGCACAAGGAACTGTTGCGAGCGTGCAAGGAAAAGGCGCAGGGACACTATTATGTGGGTATGCCCGACCTTATGGAAGGGCTCGATGTGCTTGCCGCAATGAAAGGCACGGACAAGGTATTGCTCGACACCGTGATGCAACCAGAGGTGCTGGAGCGCCAGATGCAGCAGATCAATGACATCTACTTCAAGGTCTTTGACGAGCTTTACGACATCATACGCGAGGGCGACGAGATGGCATTCTGTTACTTCTCGGCTTGGGCTCCGGGCAAGATGGCAAAGTTGCAGAGCGACATCTCCACGATGATAAGCGTCGACGACTACCGCCGTTTCGTGCAACCGTTCATCCGAGAGCAGTGTCGCAAGATTGATTATACGCTCTATCACCTTGACGGAGTAGGTGCGTTGCATCATCTGCCGGCGCTTCTCGAAATCGAAGAGCTTAACGCCATACAATGGACACCGGGCGTGGGAGAGCCGCAGGGTGGGTCTCCTAAGTGGTATGACCTGTACAAACGCATTCTTGCAGCAGGCAAGAGCATAATGGCATGTTGGGTTACTTTGGACGAACTTCGCCCTCTTTTGGACAATATCGGCATAAACGGCGTGCATCTGGAGATGGACTTCCATAACGAGGACGAGGTGGAACAGGCTGTCCGCATAGTTGAGGAATACAGGGAGAAAGAGGCTTCACGTCCTGCCGGTGACGATGTGATACATGCCGGCGGTAGTGCTGCGGCAGGCTCTCAGACGCCTTTCGACGCAGACAGAGAGGTCGAGAAAATAATCGATAAGGTTGAAAAAGAATTTACGGACGGAACATATAAAAACACAGGAAACAAGGATATGACTACGGAAAACAAATCTTCATTCTTCACTCTTCCTTCTTCTTACTTCCCGCAGGCAGACCGCCGGGTGCTCATAATGGACGGTGCCATGGGCACAATGATACAGGATTATAATCTTACGGAAGACGATTTCAGGGGAGAAAAGTTTGCTTCGCACGATTGTCCGCTGAGTGGAAACAACGATCTTCTTTGCATTACTCATCCTGAAATAATAGAAGGCATACACCGTAAGTACCTTGATGCGGGTGCCGACTTTATCACAACAAACACTTTCAACGCACAAAGAATATCCATGGCAGACTACCGTCTGGAGGGCATCTGCCGTGAGATAAACCTTGCCGCGTGCCGTATTGCGCGCGCTGTTGCCGATGAATATACGAAGAAAGACGGCTCCAAACCGCGCTATGTGCTCGGTTCCATGGGACCTACGAGCAAGACTTGTTCCGTGGCTACCGACGCCAACCAACCCGGTTGGGGCACTTTCAGCTACGATGTGTTGCTCTCCGCATACGAGGAACAGGCTGAGGCGCTTATTGAAGGAGGTGTGGACGCAATTCTTGTGGAAACTATTTTCGATACGGAAAACGCCTGTGCGGCAATAGAAGCGTCATGCAATGCCATGCGTAAGACCGGAAAATGCGTGCCGCTGATGCTCAGTTTCACCGTCGCAAGCCACGACGGGCACAACATGTTGGGGCAGTCAATAGAAGAATTCATAGCCTCATTGAAAGATGTTCCCGTGCTTTCGGTGGGCATAAACTGCACATCTGACATTCGGGAGATGATACCGTTCCTTGTAAAACTTGGCGGACGATTCCCTTATTACATAAGTGCATATCCCAATGCAGGGCTTCCCGATGCTTCGGGACATTACAGTTGCACGCCCGAAAAGTTGCTTGAAAACGTATGGCCGTTGCTCGACGGACATGTGCTTAATGTGGTCGGAGGATGCTGCGGCACAACCGACGGGTATATAAAGAAACTTGCAGAGGTAACCGAACCTGCCGAAGGACTGTGGCTCTCGCCGCACAGAAGAGGCGAACATGCTGATATTGCAGTTTCTGAGACAACGGTTACCGACAGTCCGAAAGAGCACTCACACAGTACTAAGAGCGTTCTGGCGGAGTGTGAATGTTGCAAGCCGAAGCAGCCGGAAACCGCAGATAAAACAGTTTCAGCCGATGCCATATTCGACGCCATATTGCAGGGTAAGGCTCAGGATGCCGCTGATGCCACACGTAAAGCCGTCGATGCAGGCGTTGTTCCGCAGGACATCATCAACGGACAGATGATACGTGCCATGGGCGAAGTCGGTCAACGGTTCCAGGACGGCAAAGCTTTCGTGCCCCAGTTGCTTATGGCGGGGCGTGCCATGAAGTCTGCACTTGAGCTTCTCAAGCCGTTGCTCGCCGGCGACTCGTCTACGACGATAGGCAAGGTTGTCATCGGAACCGTCAAGGGAGACCTTCACGACATAGGCAAGAACCTTGTTGCGTCGATGCTCGAGGGTTGCGGCTTTGAGGTGATAAACGTCGGTATAGACGTGGCGAGCGATACTTTTGTCGACGAGGTGAAGAAACACGGGGCTGATATATTGTGCATGAGTGCCCTTCTCACCACGACTATGACATATATGAAAGAAGTCATCAGCGCGCTTGAAGAAGCCGGAATACGTGACAAGGTCAAGGTTATGGTAGGCGGAGCGCCTGTCACTCAGGGCTTTGCCGACGAGATAGGCGCAGACGGTTACAGCGACAATGCCAATACGGCGGTGGCTGTTGCCAAGAAGCTTATGGGCGTTGTTGCCGGCTGATGCCCGTTATACGGATTATGGAAAAAGGCTTCCGCGTTTGGCGGAAGCCGCTTCCTGTAAGTCAGGAAACATTATGTTTAATGACAGAATAAACTTAATAACAATCTAATACCTGAAAAAATGAAAGATTTATCTTTACAGACGCCCGACTGGATCATATTGTTCGGCTATTTCATAGTATTGCTGGCAATAGGCGTATGGGCTAGCTCAAAGAGTAAGAAAGGCAGCAACAAGTTTCTTGCAGGTCACTCGCTGAAGTGGCACCACATAGGTTTCTCCATGTGGGGAACCAACGTCGGACCTTCCATGCTCATCGCTTCGGCAAGTGCCGGATTTACCACCGGTATCGTGTCCGGCAACTACGCATGGTATGCCTTTGTCTTCATCGCTCTCCTTGCCTTTGTCTTCGCACCCCGTTACCTTGGCGAAAACATCACCACACTGCCCGAGTTCATGGGTAAGCGCTTCGGTCAGTCCACCCGTAACATGCTTGCATGGTATACCATTGTCACCATTCTCATATCGTGGCTTGCCCTAACTCTTTTTGCCGGCGGCATACTCATACGTCAGGTCTTCGGCATTCCGATGTGGATGTCGGCGTTCATACTTCTTGCCATATCCGCTTTCTTTACCATGCTTGGTGGTCTTAAGGCGGTGGCATATACCAACGTTTATCAAATGGTGCTGCTTATTTTCGTTTCGGCAACGCTTACCGTTGTGGGCATATATACGCTCGGTGGCTCGTCGTTTACGGGCGGTATTACAAAACTTGCAGACCCGGATATAATCCCGTCCGACTACTGGAACCTGTTCCAACCCAATTCCGACAAGGATTTCCCGTGGCTCCCCATACTTTTGGGCTATCCCATATCAGGACTGTGGTTCTGGTGTACCGACCAGTCGATGGTGCAGCCCGTACTTGCCGCAAAGAACCTCAACGAGGGGCAGCGCGGTGCCAATTTCACCGGATGGCTCAAAATTCTCGACGTTGCAATATACATCATCCCGGGCATCGTGTGCTTTGCACTTTGGAAAACGGGCTTCTTCGGCGGTGCCACAATAGAGGCGGACAATGCCTATATGACACTTGTCTCCAACCTGTTCCCTGTCGGAATGGTAGGTCTTGTCATGGCTGTTCTCACTGCTGCGCTCGTCAGCACAATCGGTTCCGCGCTCAATGCACTCAGTACGGTGTTCACCATGGACATCTATGTCAAGAACATCCGTCCCAACGCCTCGCAGCAGGAGATTGTCCGCACAGGGCATATCGTCACCGTTGTCGGTGCCCTTGTGTCGATAGTAATTACCATTGCGGTGGACAACATCAAGGGTATGGACCTGTTCAATGTCTTCCAGTCGGTTCTCAGTTTCATAGCTCCGCCTATGGCAGCCGTGTTTGTAATGGGTGTTTTCTGGAGGCGCTGCACCACTCTTGCCGCAAACATTACGCTTACGTTCGGAACAATATTCAGCATAGGCAGCGGCATACTCTATCTTTGGGTTATACCCGGTGCAGCCGAGACTATACACTTCATGATGCTCTCTTTCTATATTTTTGTAATTCTTATAATAAGCATGGTGATTGTAAGTCTTACGGACAAGGTTTCCGCAGAGCGTCCGGCAATGGCGGTTATAAGGGAAAAACCGTCGCTCGGAGTGCGCGTCGGCTGGATAGCCCTTGCCATAGTAATGATAGGACTGTATGTGTTCTTTAATTAAGAATTAAGAGTTAAGAATTAAGAAAATATGCTTTTGGGGAAAGGGGAATTAGGCTAATAAGTCCTAATAGGTCTAATAAGACCAATACAACCCCCAAAGCATATTTTCTTAATTCTTAACTCTTAATTCTTAATTTCCTCGCTCTTACTTATTAATTAGATAATTTCCTCGCTTTCCTTTTATAGCATTTCTCATAGTCGCACAGCCCACAACTGTATTCCAATTTACGCACGTTCTCACCTACACCTATAACCCCGCTTACCGACTTTATAGGCATCATAAGGCTCGATTCTGTCAGTGTCACTCCGCATGGATTGCTTTTTGGAAACATGGAAAATAAGCTGTGCTGTTCTGACACATGCCATCCGCAGTATCCGGGGCTGAATCGGTTGGTATGTTTCCATCCTCTTCCTGCTATCTGATGCTGTAGTACCGTTTCCATACAGTCTGCCGTCTTTTCCGCAATTACGCTCCCCATGGCGTCGGCAATAAAAATCCTGACCATGTCGTTCTCTGTTTTCAGTTTTTTTTGGAATGCCTCGAATTCGGCTCCGCTCGTAGCAACGAAAAAGGCGTATGCGTGCGAGTCGCGCAACTGACGTGTTATTATGCGTCCTATGTTGAAGTGAAAGCCGCGGGCGGCAAGCGTCCTTGTACCTGTATCGAGTACGCCGCCGCTTACGAAGAAGCAGAAACGGGGGCGGAGCAGGCCTTTCACTTCCTGTATTATATCTTCTGTTTCGGCAACCACATCGTTATCCGGAATATTTTCTCCGTATCCCATCTGCTCGTATATTTCATGCGGGCTGATGTTCAGGTCGTCGAAAGATAGCTCGTGTTCTGTCATTTGTTGAAATCTTCAAGTGCGCTGAAGAAAGCGTCGATGTTGGCAAACGGCGTATGCGGCGGTGTGTCGCATCCGCTCGACAGTACGAAATTGGGATATCTGCGCGTATTCTCGAGCAGGTCGGTTGTTGCCTTGTACATTTCTTCCGGTGTGGCATCCTTGAACAGCGACACGGGGTCTATATTACCCATCGCCAGTGCCGTAGACGGCACTTCGCGTATCACTTCCGCCATGTCACACTTGTTGCCGAAATGATATGCCGCCGCCCCTGTTGCAACCATGGCTCCGGTACAGTGTCCTGTGTTGCCGCAGTTGTGCAGCACCACACTGAAGTGGTCGTCCTGAACCACGTCAACAATTTTCTTGACATAGTCTGATGAAAATGTGCGGCAGTCGCTGTCAGACATCAGTCCGGCTGCCGGTTCTGCCATCATTACCCCGTTTGCACCCACCTCTTTCAGTGCCATGCAGTATTTCATGATGAAGTCGGTGCACTTGCCGAGCAGTTTGTGTGCAGCCTCTGTGTCCTGATATATAAGTATCATTATCTCCGACATGTCGTAAAGGCGCCCTGCAAGCGAGAACGGACCTATACAGCCGGCAAGTACGGGGCGGTCGGTTATGGTGTGTGCGGCAAGCACGTTCGCCTTGATATATTCCGGTACACGACCTGCATGCAGCGACGGTACTTCCAGCCGGTCTATGTCTTCCACACCGTTTAGCAAATGTCCGATAACAGCCGGCACCTCGTTTTCTGTGAATGATATTTCCGCGCCGAAAGCCTCCGCCTCCACCGTCAGGTCCATTATCACCGTTGCTGCGGCCGTGGGATATTTCTCTGCCAATGCCGCAATGGCATTATGATGAACCTCACCTTTGCTTACGGCATCGAGAACGGTGTTCCCCGTTATCTCTATGCCCGGGTGTGTCATTACCGGCACAGCCGTCACTTCTTTCCTTCGGATGATGTCGCGCATCCACTCGGTCATGTTTATTCTCATGGTTGTTATGCTTTTTATTGTAGCAAAAAAATATTCTTTCTGCAAAGATAAACCTTTTTCCCGATACATCGTCAGGGCGCAGTGGTAAAAAAATACGGCGTATCCGATGCCTTTTTATATAGTATTTCCTTCAAATCCCAGCCTCTTCTCTTTCGTGTTCGTAACTCGCTGGAAACAAGGATGATACCTCCTGCGTTCCAAAAGGTGCCCTTTTGGAGCCTGAAATGCCGCCTTTTAGAGTGCAAAAGACGGCATATTGGAGGTCGAAAGATGACCTCTTGAAAAACCGTATCCAACAAATTGTTAAAAAGCGGTATACTGACGAATATTTTTCTTAACTTTGCAAACAATAATATAAGTCACTTCATGACATTTTATGGATGATAAATTCGATATAAGAAGAGATACGGTCACGGCTTCGGAAAAAGACTTTGAGAATGCTCTCCGCCCGCTTCAGTTCTCCGATTTCAGCGGACAACAGAAGGTGGTGGAGAACCTCGAGGTGTTTGTCGAGGCTGCCAAATACAGGGGTGAACCGCTCGACCATACCCTCCTGCACGGTCCGCCCGGACTGGGAAAGACCACGCTCAGCAACATCATTGCCAACGAACTGGGTGTGGGCTTCAAGTTGACGAGCGGTCCGGTGCTCGACAAGCCCGGCGACCTTGCCGGCATACTCACCTCGCTCGAGCCGCGCGAGGTGCTCTTCATCGACGAGATACACCGTCTGTCGCCCGTCGTGGAGGAATATCTCTACTCCGCCATGGAAGACTATCGCATAGACATAATGATAGACAAAGGTCCCTCGGCGCGCTCCATACAGATAGATCTCAACCCCTTTACACTTGTGGGAGCCACCACGCGCAGCGGACTGCTCACGGCGCCGTTGCGTGCCCGTTTCGGCATAAACCTTCATCTGGAATATTACGAGCCGGAGACTCTTACGAAGATAATACAGCGCTCTGCCGGCATTCTGAGAGTGCCCATAGACACCGATGCCGCAGTGGAGATAGCCGGTCGCAGTCGCGGAACGCCCCGTATTGCCAACGCCCTGTTGCGCCGTGTGCGCGACTTTGCGCAGGTTAAGGGCACCGGGCGCATAGACGTAGCCATTACAGAGGTTGCTCTCACGGCGCTCAACATAGACCGCTACGGCTTGGACGAGATAGACAACAAGATACTGCTTATGATCATCGACAAGTTCAAGGGCGGTCCGGTGGGCATATCCACCATTGCCACCGCCATAGGCGAAGATGCCGGAACCGTGGAAGAGGTCTACGAACCGTTCCTCATCATGGAGGGCTTTATCAAGCGTACGCCGCGCGGCCGCATGGTGACGGAACTTGCATATACCCACTTCGGGCGCAACCCATGCAACGGCAACATCATGGAACCGGAACTTTTCTGACGACGGGAGGTATAATATAAAATTTACGGAGTTATTATGACGACAGCTGTTTTCACAGGTAGTTTCGACCCTTTTACCATCGGTCACCACTCCATTGTCCGCCGTGCTCTGCCCCTTTTCGGGCGTATAGTGATAGGCGTGGGCGTAAACGAGCGCAAGCAGTGCATGCTGTCTGCCGACGAGCGCGTGTGCCGCATAGCGAGACTATATGTTGGCGAACCGAAGATAGAGGTGAGGGCGTATTCCGACCTTACAACCGACTTTGCCCGTCGGGAGAATGCCGGCTTTATCATAAAGGGCGTGCGCAGTGTCAAGGACTTTGAGTACGAGCGCGAGCAGGCAGACATAAACAGAATGATAGGCGGACCGGAGACCGTACTGTTCTATGCCGAGCCTCATCTGGCGAGCATAAGCAGCAGTGTCGTGCGCGAGCTGGCACACTTCGGCATGGACGTATCGTGCTTTATACCTTCGGTAAATGAAGAATGATGAATGAGGAATGAAGAATGAGAGTTGCCCGGGCTTTAGGGCTATTGTGGTTCTCAGAGTTCTCTGAAACATCAGAACTCTCGGAGAACTCTGAGGTCGCGATACTCCCGAAAGACAATATATTCTTGAATTATAAATTTTAAATTATCAATTATAAATTAACAAAGGGTGATAACATACAGTGCAGAAGGCATACGCATGCCTCAGATAAAGAAACGTCCCACCACGGCATGGATAAAGGCTGTGGCTGCTCAATATGGGCGCAAAGTGGGCGAGATAGGCTACATGTTCGTGAATGATGAGAAGATACTTGAGGTGAACCGCGAGTATCTGGGGCACGATTTCTACACAGACATCATAACCTTCGACTATGACGAGGACGACGTTATAAACGGTGACATCGTCATATCGCTCGACACGGTGCGTACCAATGCGGATAAATTCGGAAAACAGTACGATGACGAACTGCACCGCGTCATAATCCACGGCATACTCCACCTGTGCGGCATAGACGACAAGGGACCCGGCGAACGCGAGATAATGGAGGCGGCGGAAAACCGCGCACTTGCAATGCTGGGCGAGGTGTCAGATCTTTAGGTGCCGGGTTTTAAGTGATATATGTCTTATGGGGCTTATATGTCTTATAAGGCTTATTAAGGTAAACAGGACTTATAGGTCTTATTAAAATAGAAAAAGTTAAGTCAAAGTAAATGGTATTGAACTATATTTGGGTGGCATTCTTCGTCATTGCTTTCGTTATAGCGCTCTTCAGACTTGTCTTCATGGGCGATATGGAGGTTTTTCCTGCAATGATGAATTCCACGTTCGAGACATCGAAGACGGCGTTCGAGATTTCGCTCGGGCTTACTGGAGTGCTGTCGTTGTGGCTCGGTATAATGCGCATCGGCGAGAAGGGTGGTGTCATAAACATGCTTTCCCGTTTGCTCGGTCCCGTGTTCGTAAAACTGTTTCCGGACATTCCTAAAGGGCATCCTGTCACCGGTTCCATCTTCATGAATCTCTCGGCGAACATGCTTGGGCTTGACAATGCCGCCACACCGTTGGGACTCAAGGCTATGGAACAGTTGCAGCAGTTGAACGGAAAAAAGGACACCGCCACCAATCCGATGATAATGTTCCTTGTGCTCAATACCTCGGGACTTACACTTATACCTGTCAGCATAATGGTATACAGGGCACAGCTTGGCGCGGCACAGCCCACCGACGTATTCGTGCCGCTACTTCTCGCCACGTTCTTCTCCACTCTTGCCGGCATAGTCGTCACTTCCTTATATCAGCGCATCAACCTTATCAACCGCACAATGATGCTCACACTTGGTACGCTGTGCTTTGCAGTGTCAGGAATAATATGGGGCTTTGGGAAACTTGACAAGGATACGATGAATGTTGTCAGCACGTCTGTGTCAAACATATTGCTCATGTGCATCATCGTGGGATTTATCATTGCGGGAGTGAGAAAGAAAGTGAACGTGTACGATGCTTTCGTGGAAGGAGCCAAGGACGGCTTTTCCACGGCAGTGCGCATAATACCTTATCTTGTGGCTATACTCGTTGCTATCGGCGTGTTCCGTGCCTCAGGGGCAATGGATATGCTTATAGACGGTGTGCGTCGGGGCGTGGAATTTTGTGGCGGTAATGCCGATTTTGTGGGTGCTCTGCCCACTGCGCTCATGAAACCGCTCTCAGGCAGTGGTGCGCGAGGCATGATGGTGGACGCCATGACGGCGTATGGAGCCGACTCGTTTGTGGGTCGTCTCAGCTGCATCTTCCAAGGCTCGACCGATACCACGTTCTATATCCTTGCCGTATATTTCGGCAGCGTGGGTATAAGAAATACCCGTCATGCCGTTGCCTGTGGGCTTATGGCGGACTTGGCGGGCGTCATCGCCGCCGTACTCATCGCATATATGTTCTTCGGAACGTGATTAAATGAAGAATGATGAATAAAGAATGAAGAATAAAAGGATGATTTATCGGGGCAGATTAATTAAGTATAAAGAAATGGGCTGATGATAGATCGGGATGAGAAAATTCTGTTTCTTCTTCTTGAAAAATAAATAATAAGACAATGGCAAATCTGAAGTCTTTGGTAAAAGACACTGCTATTTACGGACTGAGCAGTATCGTCGGCAGATTTCTTAACTATCTGCTTGTTCCTATCTACACCGCCAAACTCGCGGCATCGGGCGGCGGTTACGGTGTGATAACCAACATCTACGCATACGTGGCACTGCTTTTCGTGCTTCTCACGTTCGGTATGGAGACCACGTTCTTCCGCTTTGCGAATAAGGAAGGTGAGAATCCGCAGCGCGTTTATTTCACCGTGCTCATGCTTGTAGGCACTGTCGGGCTGCTGTTTGTTGCCCTTGTGCTGGCTTTTATCACGCCTATATCGGCGGCGATAGGCTATTCCGACCATCCCTCATACGTATGGGTAATGGCTCTGACGGTGGCTATAGACGCCTTTCAGAGTATTCCTTTTGCCTATCTACGTTACAAGAAGCGCCCCATAAAGTTTGCAGCACTGAAGATGCTGTTCATTGTAATGAACATAGCGTTGAACCTCTTCTTCTTCGTTGTGCTGCCCGAAATAAACGGAAAACCAGCCGATGTGGGCTTCGCCTTCTACATAAACCTGTTCTGCACGGCTACGGTGATGCTGGCGTTCTACGGCGAGTTGAAAGACGCTTTTTGTTTTTCGAGGGGCTCGGATAGTTTCGAGTTATCAGAGTTCTCCGAGAACTCTAAGCACTCCGAGATTTATAATTATACTGAGCACTCCGGTAATTTTCATTCTTCATTCTTCATTCTTCATTCTTCATTGATAAAGCGTATGTTCGCCTACAGCTGGCCCATACTCGTTCTCGGCATAGCCGGCATACTTAATCAGACTGCCGACAAGATACTCTTTCCTTACATATATAAGGGTCCGGATGCCCATGCCCAGCTCGGCATATACGGCGCGGCAAGCAAGATTGCCATGATTATGGCAATGATAACGCAGGCTTTCCGTTACGCCTACGAGCCGTTCGTGTTCGGCAAGGCAAGGGACAAGGACAACCGCGAGACGTATGCCAAAGCTATGAAATACTTCATAATATTCACTCTTTTGGCATTTCTTGTCGTAATGGGATATATAAGCTTGTTGCGCCATATCATAGGGCGTGACTACTGGGTGGGGCTTGATGTCGTGCCGATAGTCATGGTGGCGGAGATTATGATGGGCATTTATTTCAATCTCTCGTTCTGGTATAAGCTCACCGACCGCACCATCTGGGGCGCATGGTTCTCGGGTATAGGCTGCGCGGTGCTTATCGTTGTCAACGTGATATTTGTCCCGTCATACGGTTATATGGCGTGCGCGTGGGCTGGTGTGGCAGGCTATGGCACGGCGATGACGCTGTCCTATCTCGTGGGACAGAAGAAGTACCCAATCGACTATCCTCTTGCCGATATCTCACGGTACGTTGTTCTCGCCGCAGTGCTGTTCTTCGGCATGCGTGCCGGCGGCACGGTGCTTTCCGTGTGGGCGTCTGTTGCGGTGAACACGCTGCTTATCGCCTTGTTCATGGCATATACAGTGCACCGTGATTTCCCACTTTCGGGACTGCCGGTGGTGGGCAGGTATTTCAAGAGATGAGGCGTCAGACTATAGTATCTATAGACACTATAGAACTTATAGACTCCATAAAAGAATATTCAATAATTTAAAATAAACGATATGAGAAAACTAACATTATTGGTATTGTGCGTCTTTTCGCTTTTCAAAGCAAAGGCGGACGAAGGCATGTGGACGCTCTACAACCTGCCGGAGGCGGTATATGAGCAGATGAAGGCAGAGGGATTCAAATTGCCGTACGATGCTCTTTACAGTGGAAACGATGCTATCATGAAGTCGGTTGTAAACTTCAGCGGTTTCTGTTCGGGTGTTGTAGTGTCGCCGGACGGGCTTGTTTTTACCAACCACCATTGCGGTTTCGAGGCTATACGCAGCCATTCGACGGTTGAGCACGATTACATGCTGAACGGTTTCTATGCCAAGTCTTACAGCGAGGAGCTGCCCAACAAGAACATGTTCGTGTCTTTCATGGTAAAGCAGGAAGACGTTACGGACCGTCTTTTGGAGCAGGGCTTCGACTATAAGGACAATGACGGCAAGGCGGAGCTTATCGAAAAGCTTCAGAAAGAGCTTGACCTGGAAGCCAAGAAGCAGGACAGCACGTATCACGTGGAGATAGACGCCTTCTATGAGGGCAATAAGTATTTTGCCACAACATATCAGGCGTTTACCGATCTGCGCCTTGTCTTCACCATACCGAAGTCTATGGGCAAGTTCGGAGGCGAGACCGACAACTGGATGTGGCCACGCCAGACGTGCGACTTCAGCGTGTTCCGCATCTATGCCGACCCGAAGACCAACGGTCCGGCTGCCTATTCGGAAAACAACGTGCCGTATCATCCCAAGCACTGGGCACCCGTCTCTCTGCAGGGATATAAGGACGGCGACTTTGCCATGACCATGGGCTACCCCGGAAGCACCAACCGCTATCTGTCGTCATACGGCATAAAGGAGATGCGCGATGCGCAGAACACACCGCGTGCACAGGTTCGCGGTGTGAAGCAGGACGTTATGATACGCCACATGAGGGCAGACGAGGGCGTGCGCATAAAGTACGATTCGAAGTACGCTCAAAGCTCCAACTACTGGAAAAACTCACTCGGAATGAACAAATGTATCGATTCCATCGGCATTATAAACCAGAAGCAGCAGTATGAAAAACTCATCCGCGCATATCAGGACAGCACGGGATATCTTAAGGGCAAACTTGATTTCAGCGTAATGGAGAACCTTTACAACAGGCAGTTCGACGTGATGCGCAACCTGTACTACTTCATGGAGACCTTCCGCCGCACCAACGAGCTTGCCACACGCGCCATGCTTGTGAACCAGGGAATAGAGGTTAAAGGACCCAAGAACAAGCCTTCAAAGCAGTATGTTGAGTTCAAAGACAACAGCGACACATGGGACGAGGCTCTCGACAAGGAAGTGTATGCCGTGCTGCTGAAGAACTACCGCGAGCATGTGGACGCCGCGGCACTGCCCGAGTTCTACAAGACCATCGACACACAGTTCGACGGCGACTATGCCAAATACGTGGACTATCTTTGGTCAAACTCCATTCTGATGAAGAAAGGCAAGAAGATCTACTTCACGAAGAAGGAGTATAAAAACGACCTCGGTGTGCAGATGGGCATGGACCTTGTCACGATGTGGGGCGACATGCTCGGCAAGATGCGCAGCCTTAACGACTCTATAGGCATTCAGGAAAAATACCTCTGTGCAGCCAAATTGCGCATGGAGGAAGACATGCCGCACTATTCCGACGCCAACTTCACGATGCGTCTGAGTTACGGACAGGTGGGCGGCTTCACCTTGAACGGTGCCCCCTCGGGTTATTACACCACGGCGGAGAGCATCGTGGAGAAGATGAACAAGAGCGACAAGATGATCGATTATGTTGCAGAGCCTATAATGAAAGAACTTCTCTCGGCACCGTCGTTCGGTAAGTATCAGGACAAGGAGACCGGCAAGATGCAGCTTTGCTTCCTCACCAACAACGACATTACGGGCGGAAACAGCGGCTCACCGATGTTCAACGGCAACGGAGAGCTTATCGGTCTTGCTTTCGACGGCAACTGGGACAGCCTCTCGAGCGACATCTTCTTCGACCGCACGCTGGCACGCTGTATAGGTGTGGACATTCGTTTCGTGCTCTTCATGATGGACAAGTGGGGACACGCAGACCGCCTTTTGAAGGAGATTAATGCGAAATAGGCATCTTTATTGACTTATGGGGTTTATAGGACTTATAAGCCTTATAGGTCTTATAAACCTTGTTTTGCAACCCCTTGAAAATCAAAATGATACCTTTTAGTTTCCAATATGCCGTCTTTCGCGTTCTGAAAGACGGCATTTTAGACTGCAAAAGGCGGCATATTGGAAACTGAAAGATCATGTATGACACTTGAAGTCATTGTCACCGATGTTTCAAAGAATAATTTACCGGTTATGAAAAGAACTTTTATCGCCACATATTTTGTACTGCTGTTTCTTGCGGCAGGCGCGCCATGTCATGCCCAAAAAACATCAGCCGCAGCCCGTGACATGGAGCGTAAGGGCATGGTTAACATAAAGAAACTCGACAGTTCGATATTCGTGAGCCTCATGTATGCTCGTCCCGACAATTTCACGGGTACGGTGCTATACGGAGACCTGCGCGATGCTTACCTTCATCCCAAGGCTGCCGCCGCACTGGTAAAGGCGCAGAAACGACTGAAGGAGCTGCGTCCCGACCTCAGTCTGAAGATATACGATGCCGCGCGTCCCATGAGCATACAGCAGAAGATGTGGGACAAGGTGAAGAATACGTCCAAAAGTATATACGTCAGCAACCCGCGCAACGGCGGCGGAATGCACAACTATGGTCTGGCGGTGGATATAACACTATGCACCCTTGACGGCGACTCCATACCCATGGGCACAAAGGTAGACCACATGAGCCGCCTTTCACACATCACCGATGAGGCGGGAATGGTGGCGCGCAGGCAGATGACCGCCGAGGCTAAGAAAAACCGTGAACTGCTGAGGAAGGTGATGATATCTGCCGGTTTCAAGCCTCTGCGCACGGAGTGGTGGCACTTCAACCTCGTGTCGAGAGCCGTCGCGAGGAAATACTACAAGGCGTTGTAATCGACAATTAATAATTTATAATTGATAATTTATAATTGGTTGGGAGATATGACAGCAACTTTCATACACAATCACCGCAACGATGACGTTCGCAAACTGGCATTCCAAATAGCCGGGCGCAAGGATATCGATGTGCCATTCGTGCTCGAACAGATTGCCGGGTGGCAGAAGGCATGTGAAAAACTGCCGTCATGGGCACAGACCGATGGCATCATCTACCCTCCGCATCTGTCCATGGAGCAGTGCTCCGGCGAGACGGCGGCACGTATAAAGGCTGACGTCGCCGGGCGTATATGCGGTTGCGGAACAAGTGACAAGGCATCGTTGCTTGTAGACCTTACCGGCGGTTTCGGGGTCGACTTCTCATTTATGTCGCGCTTTTTCGAACGTTCAATATACGTGGAACGCAACGAGCGACTGTGCGAGACGGCACGCAACAACTTCGGCGTGCTGGCACTTGACGGTGCGGACGTTGTCTGTGCCGACGGCACAGAATATCTTCACAACATAGAACATGCCTCGCTTATATATCTCGACCCGGCACGCCGCGATGCCTGCGGAGGGCGCACCTATGCCATTGGCGACTGCACGCCCGATGTGCTCTGCATGCTTGTCGAGCTGACGGAGAAGGCAGACAATGTGATGCTGAAACTGTCGCCGATGCTCGACTGGCACGATGCTGTTGCCTCACTCAATGCCGTCTGTCCCGACGTGGTGAGGGAGATACATGTCATTTCGGTGCGCAACGAGTGTAAGGAACTGCTCTTCGTCCTGTCGCGTAAAGGTTCCTCGCAGCCGGAGATATATTGCATTAACGACGGACGGACTGTGCGTTGCAGTCTTGAAGAGGCATGCAGGCCCACGCTTACGTCGGATGAGCCTTACACATCGCTTGCCGGCAGATACCTTTACGAGCCCGATGCCTCGGTGATGAAGGCAGGCTGTTTCGGACTGCTTTGCAACCGTTACGGTGTGCGGCAGGTGGGTGTCAACAGCCGCCTGTTCGTGTCGGACAGAGTGGTGGACGACTTCCCCGGTCGGCACTTCGCCGTTACCGCCGTTTCGTCGATGAACAAGAAAGAACTGAAAACCGTGCTCGCAGGTGTGACGAAAGCCAATGTCGCCGTGCGCAACTTTCCCCTTACCGTGGCGGAACTGCGCAAAAGACTTCGGCTTGGAGACGGCGGCGATGTCTATGTGTTCGGCACTACGTGCGCCTGCGGTACACGTGCGGTACTTGTATGTTCCAAAATATGAACAGCGGATGTATGTCCGTTGCTTTACGTCAATTCCAAATGAAAGTGAAATAAAGCGTTTTTCTTTGGTTTTTAGACCAAATAATATTACTTTTGTAATGTTTTATTACGTAATATACAGAGGTAAAAAATGCCGTCAGTTAAAATAAGGAAGGTTGAAAGCAAGAACGATTTAAAGGCTTTCATCAATTTTCACTACAGTCTTTACAAGGGTAACAAGTTTGATGTTCCTGCCTTGTTCGGCGACGAGTACAACACTTTGAGCAAGGAAAAGAATGCGGCCTTCGAGTTCTGCGAAGCCGAATATTTCATGGCTTTCGATGAAAACGGAGTGATGAAAGGGCGTGTCGCCGCCATAATAAATCATCGTGCGAACGAAAGATGGAACCGCCGTAACGTACGTTTCGGGTGGATAGACTTTGTGGACGACAAGGAAGTTTCCGCCGCACTGCTCAAAGCCGTTGAGGAATATGGCAGGGAAAAGGGCATGGCGGAGATTGTGGGACCGCTCGGGTTTACTGACATGGATCCCGAAGGAATGCTTACATGGGGCTTCGACCAACTCGGTACGATGCCCACGATATACAACTATCCGTATTATCCGGAGCACATCTCGGTCCTTGAAGGTTATGAAAAGGACAACGACTACGTTGAGTTCAAGCTCACGGTACCTAAGGAAGTGCCGGAGAAATACAACAAGATAGCACGCATGATACAGACGCGGTACAATCTTCATGTGCGCAAGCTGACGCGCAAGGATGTCTTTCAGGGCGGATACGGATACAAGATGTTCGAACTGCTCAATGCCACCGGAAAGGATCTTTACGGGTATTCGGAACTGTCGGAGCGGCAGATAAAACAATACATAGACATGTATTTCCCGTT
This sequence comes from Xylanibacter caecicola, assembly GCF_013166515.1. Classification (GTDB taxonomy): domain Bacteria; phylum Bacteroidota; class Bacteroidia; order Bacteroidales; family Bacteroidaceae; genus Prevotella; species Prevotella caecicola. The sequence goes on from NZ_JABKKJ010000001.1 coordinate 91,403, forward strand.
TGTAGACCTCGATCTGATTACCGTTGTGGAAGACCGTAATGCCGGGAACAAGATGGTTGGTGTGGGCATAACAATACCCTCGCTTTCCGTGGCGTTGCAGAAATGCCGGCGCGGACGGTTGTTTCCATTCGGCTGGTGGCATGTACTGCGGGCGTTGAAGTTCAACAGGACCAAGGGTGTAGACCTGCTTCTCATGGGTGTGTTGCCCGAGTACAGAGTGAAAGGCGCCAACGCGCTGATGTTTGCCGACCTAATCCCGCGCTATCAGGCACGTGGTTTTGAGTGGGGAGAGAGCCAGGTCGAGATGGAGAGCAACGAGCATGTGCAGAGCCAGTGGCAGCATCTCGACTACGTGATGCACAAGCGCAGGCGTTGTTACAGAAAGATATTGTAAATACGAAAGACCGTCGGCACGTCATGCCGGGCGTTGATATATTATATGGAAGAGAAAAGCAAGAAGAATATAACGGACGAAGTGGATGTTCAGGCAGCTGCCGGCACCGCCGTGGAATATAATGACGACAACATCCGCCACTTGTCGGACATGGAGCATGTGCGCACCCGTCCGGGCATGTATATCGGACGTCTGGGCGACGGTACGATGCCCGAAGATGGCATATACGTGCTCCTTAAGGAGGTTGTGGACAACTCAATAGACGAGTTCCGCATGAATTCGGGCAAGCGGATAGAGATAGATCTCGACGAGCATCTGCGTGTGTCGGTGCGCGACTACGGGCGTGGCATACCACAGGGAAAGCTTATCGAAGCGGTGAGTGTGCTCAATACGGGTGGAAAATACGACTCGAAGGCTTTCAAGAAGAGTGTGGGACTGAACGGAGTGGGCGTCAAAGCCGTCAACGCTCTTAGCTCGCGGTTTGAGGTGAGGTCGTATCGCGACGGTCAGGTGCGTACCGCAAAGTTTGAAAGAGGCGTCCTCGTGTCGGACGTTACGGAGCCCACCGAAGACGAGACCGGCACTTATATCTTCTTCGAGCCGGACGATACGCTTTTCAAGAATTACTCGTTTCATGACGATTTCATGGAAACGATGCTCCGAAACTATACTTATCTGAATACCGGTCTTGCCATAATGTACAACGGCAGGCGCATTCTCAGTCGCAACGGGCTTGAAGATCTGCTCAACGACACTATGACCAACGATGGCATATACCCCATAATACATCTTAAGGGCGAGGATATAGAAATTGCGTTTACGCACGCCAACCAGTACGGAGAGGAGTACCACTCGTTCGTGAACGGTCAGCATACCACCCAAGGAGGCACCCACCAGAGTGCTTTCAAAGAGCATATAGCCCGTACGATAAAGGAGTTCTCGGGAAAGAATTTCGAGTATGGAGACATCAGAAACGGTCTTGTGGCAGCTATAGCGATAAATGTGGAGGAACCGATGTTCGAGAGCCAGACGAAGATAAAGCTGGGTTCGCAGACCATGAGTCCCGACGGTGTGACGGTGAACAAGTATGTCGGCGACTTCATAAAGAACGAGGTGGACAACTATCTGCACAAGCATGCCGACGTGGTGGAGGTGATGTTGCAGAAGATACACGACAGCGAGAAGGAGCGTAAGGCAATGGCGGGTGTGACAAAGCTTGCACGTGAGAGGGCGAAAAGGGCGAACCTCCATAACCGCAAGCTGCGTGACTGCCGCATACACTTCAGCGATGTGAAGAACAACCGCAAGGAAGAGAGCGTCATATTCATAACCGAGGGCGACTCGGCAAGCGGTTCCATCACCAAGAGCCGTGACGTAAACACACAGGCGGTGTTCTCTCTCAGAGGCAAACCGCTCAACTCTTTCGGGCTTACAAAGAAGGTTGTGTATGAGAACGAGGAGTTCAATCTGTTGCAGGCTGCCCTCGACATAGAGGACGGACTGGACACGCTGAGATACAACAAGGTGATTGTGGCTACCGATGCCGATGTCGACGGCATGCACATACGCCTGCTCATAATAACCTTTTTCCTGCAATTCTTCCCCGAACTTATCAAGAAGGGGCATGTCTATGTGTTGCAGACGCCGCTCTTCCGTGTGCGCAACAAGCGTACGAAAATAAAGAACAAGAAGACTCTGCAGGCTGATGCCGACAAGGAGAGTGAGGGCGGAAAGAAGAAGGGAGACTTCATCACGCGCTACTGTTACAGCGAGGAGGAACGTCTGAACGCCATCTCCGAACTCGGTCCCGACCCCGAGATAACGCGTTTTAAAGGTCTTGGAGAAATCAGTCCGGACGAGTTCGTGAATTTCATAGGTCCCGACATGCGTCTTGAACAGGTTACTCTTCATAAGACAGACCAGGTGCAGAAGCTGCTCGAATATTACATGGGAAAGAACACTCCGGAGCGTCAGAACTTCATTATAGACAACCTTGTGGTAGAGGAAGACCGTCCGGAAGAGGACGTGGAAGTGTTCTGATAATATCTTTTTATGACAATGAACAGACTTACATCATTATTATTAGTCGTGTTAATGCCGCTTGCAGTTTTCTCTCAGCTGCGCATCAACATGGACAAGGACAGCCCTTTGCGCAAACTTCAGATAGCGGAGCTTGCGATAACAAATCTTTATGTTGACTCGGTAGACGAGACACGACTGGTGGAGGACGCGATACGCGGCATGCTGGAGAAGCTCGATCCGCACTCGTCGTATTCCGACCCGAAAGAAGTGAAGGCGATGAACGAGCCTCTGCAGGGCAATTTCGAGGGCATCGGAGTGCAGTTCAATATGGCAGAGGACACGCTGCTTGTTATACAGCCCACCACCAACGGACCGTCGGAGAAAGTCGGTATACAGGCGGGCGACCGCATTGTTACCGTCAACGATACCGCCATTGCCGGAGTGAAGATGCCGCGAGAGGAGATAATGCGGCGCCTTCGCGGTCCTAAGGGCACGAAGGTGGTGCTCGGAGTTGTTCGCCGCGGTGTGGGAGGAGTGCTCACCTTTACGGTCAAGAGAGACAAGATACCAATCAAGAGTATCGATGCAGTGTATATGATACGTCCCGGAGTGGGATATATCCGCATAGGCAATTTCGGTGCAACTACGTACGATGAGTTTATGGAAGGCATGGTGCAGCTGAGGAAAATGGGAATGAAAGACCTCGTACTCGACCTCCAGGACAACGGCGGCGGATACCTCCATGCCGCCGTGCAGGTGGCGAACGAGTTTCTCGACAATAACGAACTGATAGTGTATACCGAGGGGCAGAAGGTGCCGCGCAACGAATATCGTGCTCGCAGGGACGGCAGTTTCAATAGCGGACGGGTGATAGTTCTTGTCAACGAATTTACCGCCTCTGCCGCCGAGATTGTGACCGGAGCGATACAGGATCATGACCGTGGCACGGTGGTAGGACGCCGCACGTTTGGCAAGGGACTTGTACAGCGTCCCATAGACCTGCCCGACGGTTCGATGATACGTCTCACCATATCTCACTATTATACACCTTCAGGGCGCTGTATACAGAAGCCTTATACCAAAGGCGACCGCAAGGACTATGCCATGGAGCTTGACAAACGCCTCAAGAACGGTGAACTGACAAGCGCGGACAGCATACATTTTGCCGACTCGCTGAAATACTATACGCTTAAGGAACATCGCACGGTGTATGGTGGCGGAGGAATTATGCCTGACTTTTTCGTGCCGCTCGACACGACAAAATATACACGCTTGCACCGTGAACTTGCCGCCAAGGGCATTATTATAAACTCAAGTTTGAGGTATGTCGATGCCGAGCGCAAGAGCTTGAAGCGCGAATATGCTTCGTTCGACGATTTTAACAGACGTTACGAAGTGCCCGAAAGTTTGATTCAAGACGTGCTTGGTAAAGGCGTAGAGCAGGGCGTCAAGCCCAAGGACGATGCCGAGACGGAGCGTACCATGCCGTATCTTAAAATGCAGCTGAAAGCTCTTATTGCCCGTGATATTTGGGATATGAACGAGTATTTCACTGTGTTTAACGGTTCGAGCGACATCGTCAACAAGGCTCTTGAGTTGCTTGATGAGGGGCAGGGAAGGTAAATAAAAAGGAGATAAGAGAATATATAAAGAGATATGTGGCTTGCGCCACGGGAGATAAAGGACAATGGTCTTGAAACAAACAACAAGGCTTTTGTCCTTTATTTCTTTTTTATTTTATTCTGTCTCCTTTTGTCTTATTATTTAAAAGAACCAGTTTTCCGGTAGGGATGCTCCATGGAGCATCCGAAATCGCATGGCTTATGGCATTTGCAATGACGGTGGATTATCATTCATTGTCACTTCGGCTGCACCATGGTACAGCCCTACCGGGAGGAGAAACATCGAATGTAAGAAGGAGATAAGGGGGAGATATAAGAAGATAAAGGGAAGATAAAAGACAAAAGCCTTGTTGTTTGTTTCAAGACCATTGTCCTTTATCTCCCGTGGCGCAAGCCACATATCTCCTTCTATCTTCTTTTATCTCCTTTTTCCAAAGGCGACCTCCTGCCTTCTAAGAGGTGCCCTTTTGGCATGCAAAAGGGCACCTTTCAGAAACCGAAAGATGCCCTTTTAGAACGTAAAAGGTATCATGCTGATTTACAATGTGTTACAAAACGGCTCCACACATGCCGTTTTTCACTGCTTCTTTGGCGTCAGCAGAGCCTTGTATTCATCCGGATTGTTGATAAGTCTCACCGCCTCTTTCATCTGTGTGTCGTACCTCAGTCCATACTCCGTGACGCCTGCCTGATAGTAATATGCGGCAAGTATTTCGGCGGCAAGCATCTGTTTAATGTCCTCTTTGTTGTAGTCGAGGTCGTGTTCGAGATTGTGTGTCAGTTTTTTCTTAAGCCTCTCGAAGTCCTCTTTTGCCTCTTCGTAATAGCCTTCGAACTTTGCCAGCTTCTCAAGATTTGCAAGATACTTCTCGCTCTCATGGTCGTATGTAAAACCGCTCTTTAACACCAGTTTCTTGAATTCTTCATACTCTTCGTCCGTGATGTCGAATTCGGCTGCCGGAGCGATGGTCTCATGCTTTGTAATATAGTTCACAACATAGTCGAGCATCACCTCCGTGGAGTCCATTCCCGACGATGCCAGATAGAAAACGATGTTCGGAAGTGAGTCGGGCTTTACCTCTATGTCGGGCATTATGCCGCCTCCGTCGCGTACTTCGCGTCCGTTTGCCGTGTGGAACACACGCGTCAGCGAGTCGGGTATGTGCTCGCGGTATCCGCCGCGTGAGTGCTTGTAGTTTATCGCCTGTATGCACCGACCGCTGGGTATGTAATACTTGCTTGTCGTGAGCTTGAGGTTTCCGTTGTAAGGCAGGTCTACAGTCATCTGCACCAGTCCCTTTCCATAAGTCCGCGTGCCCAATATCACGGCACGGTCAAGGTCTTGCAGCGCTCCGCTCGTTATCTCGCTCGAACTTGCCGTACTGCCGTTTACCATTACAACCACGGGTATCACCGTGTCTATAGGTTCAGCCGTTGTCTTGTAATCATGGTTGACGCGCTTTAGCTTGCCCCTGTTCGACACCACATCCACACCTTTTGGGACGAACATATTCACTATATCCACCGCTTCCTGTTCCGATCCGCCACCGTTGCCGCGCAGATCCAGAACCAATCCTTTCATGCCTTTGTTCTTCATTTCGATAAAGGCGCGCCGTACATCTTTCGAACAGTTCTCGGTGAACGACGACAGCCGCAGGTACCCCACGCTGTCTGTCCGCAGTCCGTAGTACGGCACCGGTGGGTTCTGTATCGTCCTACGGGTTATCCGCATCTGCATTGTCTTGCCCGTAGAGGGGCGTTTTACCTTCAGCATGAATGTCGTGCCGGGGTCTCCGCGCAGGTGCGAACTGACATAGCTCACATCTTTTCCCACCATCGTAGAGTCGTCGATGCTGAGTATTATATCACCTTTCTTCAGTCCGGCTCTGTCTGCCGGCATGCCCTCGTAAGGCTCGTCTATCACCACGTTGCCTTCTTTCAGATTATAGCGTATAAGCGAGCCGATGCCGGCAAACTTTCCTGTATACAGCTCTTTCAGCTCTTTGTTGCGTTCTTCGGGAAAATATTCGGTGTAAGGGTCGAGACTGCGCAACATCGATTTAACACCGTTGCCGATTACCTCGTCGGCATTCAGCGTGTCCACATACATCATGTCGAGATACTTGTAAATCTCGTTGAACACCTCAATGTTTTTCCCTGCATTGAAGTTATGGTCTCCGTTGTCCTGAGCCACGGCACCCGTGAACGGCAACAACAGCAGGAGAACTGTCTGGAAAAGTCTTTTTTTCATTTGCGGTATAACTGTTTTTAGGTTATGCAAAAATACATGTTTATAGCCGTAATAAGCCCTTTCTTCATATAAAAAAACAGTTTTTTAGGAGAAAAATCATTTTTTTTGCGAAATCGTTTGGAAGTTTCCGCTAAACTTCTTACCTTTGCAACCGCAATTAGAGATAATCGCACACTGCTTCAATAGCTCAGTTGGTTAGAGCACCTGACTGTTAATCAGGGGGTCGTTGGTTCAAGCCCATCTTGAAGCGCATAAAGGAAGTTACCATGAGTGACTTCCTTTTTTGTTTTATAACGAAAGGAGGATGACATGAAAAAACTTGTTTTTACGGTTCTTGCGGCGTGTGTGCTGGCAGGTTGCAGTGTCTTGCGTGAGGGCGACGGGATGACGCGTGCCGAGCGGAAGGAGGCAAAACGGAACATGATAACAAATGCCCTGGACGGCAGACGGTATGTAATAGAGGTGAGAACGGCAAATCCTCAGAGATATACGCAGGTGCCGTTAGACTACGGCTATTCGCTCGAGATTGCCGGAGACACCTTGAAATCCTATCTGCCGTATTACGGACGGGCGTACAACATACCTTACGGAGGCGGAAAGGGACTTAACTTCACCGCTCCCATAAGCGGTTATGACGACCGTGGCAGCCGACGTGGTGTAAGGCATATAGAGCTGACCGCCAAAAACGACGAAGACACCTATCTGTATATAATAGATGTTTCTGATAGCGGATATGCTACCATCGACGTATCGTCGAGAGAGCGCGAGCGTATCAGTTTCAATGGCGAGATGAGTTTGGCGATGCCTTAGGGCAATTAAGAATTAAGAGTTAAGAATGAAGGATTCGAAGGTGTGATGAGTTTAGTTGCGTCTTGAGGCGCTTTGATGAGGTGTGAATACGCCGGTCGGCGCCGGTATATAAAACCAAAAAGCTCCCGATGCAACCTGCATCGGGAGCTTTTTTATTATCTCATTCAGTCTATATCCGAACCGTGGTCGAGACTGTCGTTGAAGTCTTTCGGCTCACGTTCCGCCATAGGGTCATGATAGTCGTTGTTCTCGCGGTGCTCGAAGCGGCGCGGTTCTCCGTTTCCGAAGCGGTTGCCACGCTCCTGGCGCGGACGGCGCTCGGGACGCGGACGGCGTTCGCGCTCAACATATCCTTCCGGTTTCGGTATGAGCACGCGGTGAGAGAGCTTGTATTTGCCCGTCTTCTGGTCGATTTCCATGAGTTTTACGGAAATCTTATCACCCTCTTTCAGACCTGCTGCCTCAACTGTTTCAAGGCGCTTCCAGTCTATTTCGGAGATGTGTAGAAGTCCGTCTTTGCCCGGCATTATCTCTACGAAGCATCCGTAAGGCATGATAGAACGTATTGTTCCCTCATATACCTCGCCAACTTCGGGAATGGCAACGATAGCCTTTATCTTAGCCATTGCAGAGTTTATGCTGTCCTTGTTGGGGGCGCTTACCTGCACCTTGCCCTTGCCTTCTACCTCGTCGATGGTGATTACGGCACCCGATTCTTCCTGTATCTGCTGGATAATCTTTCCGCCCGGACCGATAACGGCACCTATGAACTCTTTAGGAATTTCTATTACCTCGATGCGAGGAACCTGCGGTTTCAGCTCTGCACGTGGCTCTGCGATAGTGTCGGTGAGTTTTCCGAGGATATACTCACGACCCTGCTTTGCCTGAAGAAGCGCCTTTTCGAGGATGTCGAAGCTCAGACCGTCGCACTTGATGTCCATCTGTGTTGCCGTAAGTCCGTCTTTCGTACCCGTTGTCTTGAAGTCCATGTCGCCCAAGTGATCCTCATCACCGAGGATATCGCTGAGCACCGCATACTTGTCTTCGCCCGGGTTCTTTATCAGCCCCATTGCAATACCGCTGACAGGTTTAGCCATTGGCACGCCGGCATCCATCAGTGCAAGCGTTCCGGCGCATACTGTTGCCATTGAAGAAGAACCGTTGCTCTCGAGTATCTGCGATACGATACGTACCGTGTAAGGATAGTCTGCCGGTATCTGACCCTTCAATGCACGCCATGCAAGGTGTCCGTGACCTATCTCACGACGACCTACGCCACGCTGTGCCCTTGCCTCGCCTGTGCAGAAAGGCGGGAAGTTGTAGTGCAGCAGGAAACGCATGTAGCTCTTGTCGAGCACGTCGTCCACCATCTTTTCGTCCAGTTTTGTTCCCAGAGTACACGTCGTGAGGCTCTGTGTCTCGCCGCGTGTGAACAGGGAACTGCCGTGAGGCATGGGAAGAGGACTCACCTCGCACCAGATGGGGCGTATCTCGTCCGTCTTGCGACCGTCGAGGCGCTTGCCTTCGTCAAGGATGCAACGACGCATGGCGTCGCGTTCAACATCGTGGTAGTAACGGTCTATGAGCGCGCATTTCTCTTCCAGCTCTTCGTCTGTCAACTCCGTGTGAGCAGCCTTGTAGCTTTCTGTGAAGTCTGCCTTTATCTGTTCGAAAGCCTCGCCGCGTGTCTTCTTGTCACGGTCGCCCGACTCTGCTATGGCATAGCACTTGTCGTATGTGGCGTTGCGCAACTCTTCGCGCAGTTCGTCATCGTTAACCTCGTGGCAGTATTCGCGCTTTATGTCGGTGCCAAGTTCCTTTGACAGTTCTTCCTGAAGTTCGCACATCGGGCGGATAGCATCCTGTGCCACCTTGAGAGCCTGCAGAAGATCCTGTTCGGACACTTCCTTCATCTCTCCCTCTACCATCATGATGTTGTCTTTCGAGGCACCTACCATAATGTCCATGTCCGCCTCTTTCATCTGCTCGAATGTAGGATTGACCACATATTCGCCGTTTACACGTGCAATACGTACCTCCGAGATAGGGCACTCGAATGGAATATCTGAGCATGCCAGAGCTGCAGAAGCAGCGAAACCTGCCAGCGCATCGGGCTGATCTACACCGTCTGCAGAGAACAGGATAACGTTGACATACACTTCAGCGTGGAAGTCTGAAGGGAACAGGGGGCGCAGGGCGCGGTCTACAAGGCGGCATGTCAGTATTTCGTTGTCGCTTGCCTTACCCTCGCGTTTTGTAAATCCGCCGGGGAAACGTCCCGCTGCGGCATACTGTTCTCTGTACTCTACCTGCAAAGGCATGAAATCTGTTCCGGGAACTGCATCTTTTGCGGCACAAACAGTAGCAAGCAATACGGTGTTGCCCATACGCAGCACGCACGAGCCGTCTGCCTGTTTTGCCACTTTCCCGGTCTCAATGCTGATGGTTCTGCCATCGGGCAGTGAGACTGTTTTCGTAATTACGTTCATCTAAAAAATTAAAACTAAATTGTTTCTACATCTAAAATTGTGGGGCAAAGGTACTTAATAAATGCTTAAAAAACGAGCGTTTTATGCGAAATATACACTTAATTTATACTAAAAGAGGGTGTTACTTAAGGTTTTGTAACAACGTTGGCGCGTTGTGACATGTGGCTTTACGAGATGTGGTGTCGTCTTTCCGAAGACGTTAGCGGAATGACCTCGAACGGTTGTATTACGTTTGTAAAATTACGGTTTGTAAATTATTGAAAATCAAGATGATACCTTTTGACGTCTAAAAGACCACCTTTCAGGAGCCAAAAGGTGCCCTTTTGAACTCTGAAAGGTGGTCTTTTATATGCCAAGAGATCGTCTCTTGAAAACAAAAGCATTGAATTTGTTGTTTTGCTCTCGTCTTATCGCTATATTTGACGTCGTCTTTGCCTCCGTCCAATATACTCCCGCTCGGCAAAAAACAAATGAATTTGTTGTTTTGTTCTCGTCTTATCGCTATATTTGACGTCGTCTTTGCCTCCGTCCAATATACTCCCGCTCGGCAAAAAACAAATGAATTTGTTGTTTTGCTCTCGTCTTATCGCTATATTTGACGTCGTCTTTGCCTCCGTCCAATATACTCCCGCTCGGCAAAAAACAAATGAATTTGTTGTTTTGCTCTCGACTTATGCGTATATTTGCACAATGTTAAAGAACATAATACTTGTGGCGGCGGGAGGTGCGGCAGGCAGTGTGGTGAGATATCTGATGTCGCGTGTCGTGAACGGACTTGTCGCAGTGTCGTTTCCTTCAGGCACCATGTTTGTCAATGTCGCAGGGTGCCTGTTCATAGGTTTTGTCTATGGGCTTTGTGCCGGCAAGTGCCGTATGGACGGCAATATGTCGCTTTTGCTCACCACAGGCTTTTGCGGCGGCTTCACAACTTTCAGTACCTTTGCGTCAGAGTCGCTTGAACTCTTCCGTTCGGGTAGTGTCATTGCAGGTGCTCTCTATGCCGGCGTCAGCGTGGCGCTGGGGCTGGCGGCGGTGGCTTTAGGCATGCAGATAACAAAAATGATATAACATGAAAAAGACTATTTTCAATCTTTTCGCGGTTACCGCCGTAGTGGTTGCCGCGTTTACACTTGGTTCGTGCGGAAACAAGAAATTCCGCATAGACGGACAGATAAGCGGGGCGGACGGCTCCATGCTTTATCTCGAAAACCTCAGTTTGGACGGTCCGGTGGCTGTAGACTCGGTGAAACTTGGTGCCGAGGGTACGTTCGAGTTTACCGGAGACGCTTCGCAGGCTCCCGAGTTTTATCGTCTGAGGATAGAGGGAGACATTGTCAACATAAGCATAGACTCGACGGAGACGGTAAGTATAAAGGCTTCGATGCCGGGAATGGCGGCAAACTACACTGTCGAAGGCTCTGAAAACTGTGCAGTGATAAAAGAGCTTGCGATGAAGCAGATGGCTCTTCAGACACAGATCATTGCAATACAGAACAATGCCATGCTTGGGCTTGATGCTACAAGAGACAGCATCATGAAGATTATAGACGCATATAAGAACGATGTGAAGATGAACTATATCTTCAAGGATCCTATGAAGTCGTCGTCATATTTTGCCCTTTTCCAGACTATAGGCAACAGTCTTATCTTCAACCCGCGTCAGAATGAGGATGACATAAAGGTTTTTGCAGCGGTTGCCACGAGTTGGGACGTATATCATCCGGATGCCGTGCGAGGCAAGAACCTTCACAACATAACGATAGAGGGAATGAAGAACATACGCATAGTGCAGAATAAGATGGCGAAGCAAGGTATCGACCCGAGCCGCATCACGGTGTCGAATATCATCGATGTAACACTTCTCGACAACAAGGGAAAAGCCCGCAGCCTAACAGATCTTAAAGGTAGTGTGGTGTTGTTGGATTTCCATGTCTTCGGCACGAAGGAGTCTACAAAGCGTATAATGAAACTCCGCGAGATTTACAACAAGTATCATGACCGCGGATTGGAGATATATCAGGTATCTCTCGACCCCGACGAGCACTTCTGGAAGACGCAGACGGCGGCACTGCCGTGGATAAGCGTGAGAGATCCGCAGGGATTGAACTCCCGCAACCTGTCGTCGTATAACGTTCAAAGCCTGCCCACATTCTTCCTCGTAGACCGCAGTAACGTGCTTTATAAGCGCGATGCGCAGATACAGGATCTGGACGCAGAGATACAGAAACTTCTTTAATTAAGAATTAAGAGGAGGGAAATTAAAAATTAAGAGGTAAGAATTAAGAAAATATGCCTTGGGCGGATATCTATAGGACCTATAGGACTTATAAGACCTATAAAGCTTATACACCGCTCAAGGCATATTCTCTTAATTCTTATCTCTTAATTCTTAATTATTCAATATCTTCTCCGCCATAGCCCGTCCGAGCGCCTCGCACTGTGCCTTGACATCGACGTTCATGTTCTGTTTCATTTCCACGGGCACACCCACCGGCTCGAAGTGTATATGGTGCTCGTTCCAATCGGCAATCTTGCCGGCTGCCTTTCCTGCCCAGGCATAGCTGCCGAACCAGCCTATGTAGTGACGGTTCTTTATGTCGCGACCGGCAATCTCGCTAAGCAGCACATCCATTTCATGATACAGTCCGGCGTTGTATGTCGGTGCACCGACGATGAGTCCGCGATAGCGGAAGATATCGCGAAGGATATAAGAGTGGTGGGTGGTCGACACGTTGTACACCGCTATGTTGCGGATGCCCGCCTCGCTTGCCGCACGCGCTATCGTCTCAGCCATCTTCTCCGTGTTGCCGTACATCGTGCCGTAGCATATCACAAGCCCGTCTTCGGTCTCGTAGCGGCTCATACGGTCGTACATGCCTATAACGCGCTCTATATTGTCGTGCCATACGGGACCATGTGTGGAGCAGATGTAGTCAAGCTGTATGCCGGCGAGCTTTTTCAGGGCGTTCTGAACAGGCGTGCCGTATTTTCCGACGATGTTCGAGTAGTAGCGTATCATTTCCAACCAGAAGCTGTCACAGTTCATGTCAGAGTCTACCACGGCACCGTTAAGCGCGCCGAAACATCCGAAAGCATCGCCCGAAAACAGTATATTGGACGTAGTGTCGAATGTTACCATTGTCTCTGGCCAGTGCACCATGGGAGTAAGCACAAACTTAAGGGTATGTTTTCCCAGGCAGAGCGTATCGCCGTTTTTCACCTCCACACGGTTGTCGGTAATGCCATAGAACCCTGCTGCCATGTCAAATGTCTTCTTGTTGCCAACCACCTGCACGCCCGGATAATACTTCTTTATCAGTGCCAGCGAACCGCTGTGGTCCGGTTCCATGTGGTTTATCACCACATAGTCAATCGGTTTGTCTCCTATGACATCGCGTATGTTTTCGAGAAACTGGAAGAAGAAATCCCCTTCGACAGTGTCGACAAGACACACCTTCTCGTCGTTTATGATATACGAGTTGTACGAAACACCGTCGGGCAATGGCCACAAACCCTCGAACAGATGCTTGTGGCGGTCGTTTACACCGACATAAAACACACCGTTTGTAATCTCTTTCATGTTTTTTATATTTTATGTTTATAGTACTTTTCTCATTCTTCAATCTTTCCCAGACTCTCGCCGAACTCCCGTGATATGGAGTTTCCCATGTTGCGGCAGCACTCCGCCGAGAAGTTGCGGGCACATCCGATGAGGCTGTCCCATTGTCCTTCGGTCAGTCCGAACTCAATGTCGGCGCGGCGTATGCCGTATTTCAGCATTCCGTAGACAAACCCCGCGTTGAAGTTGTCACCTGCACCGATAGTGCTTACGGTGTCGGTTACAGCCACTTCATAGCTCTTCGAGAATCCGTTCTCGCCGCGCACCTCAACCGGTTCGGCACCGCGGGTGTATATAAACTTGCGGCAGTAGAAAGACACTTCCGACTTGTACACCGCATCGGGGTCATCTTTCCTGTACATCACACGGAAGTCTTCGTGACTACCGCGTACGATGTCGGCAAGTTCGAGGTTCTCAAGAATGTTCGGCGTGAGCTTTATCACCTCTCCCTCGTGTGACGGGCGGAAGTTTACATCGTAGTATAATATCGCCCCGCAGTTGTGTGCATGCTTTAGAAAAGCTGCCACCTGGGCACGTATTACGGGATTTACGGCGTAGTATGAGCCGAAGAGCACGATGTCGTCGGGCTGTACGTCGGGTAGGACAAAGTCGAACTTGTCGTTGGGATGATCCTTGTAGAATATGTATTCGGCGTCGTTTTTCTCGTTGAGAAACGCCAGCGACAGGGGAGACTTGGTGTCCTTGAACATGTTCACGCCGTCGGCATTCACACCGTTCTCACGCAGATATTCTATCGTGCGGCGCCCAATCCTGTCGTCGCCCACTTCTCCGAAGAATGCCACGTTTGCTCCGGCGCGTCCCAAGGAAATGACGCTGTTGTATACAGAACCGCCCGGCACCGCGCTAACGGGAAGGTCGTCGCGGAAGATTATGTCAAGCACTGTCTCTCCTATACCTATTATCTTACGCATTGTTTTTTTAGTTTCATTAATGATAGAACGTATGCAAATATACGGATAAGTCGAGAACAAAACAACAAATTTATTTGTTTTTTGTCGAGCGAGAATATATTGGACGGCGTTTAATACGGTGCTGCAGAAAGACTATAAGTCCTATAGGACATATATGCCATATTAATACTTATAAGCCCGTAAGGAAGGAAGCCGGTTGGCTGAAGTCCTACAAGACATATATGCCTCATACGACTTATAAACCTCAAAAAATGCCCTCCGGAACCGTATCTGTAACTATCTGATAAATAGAATGATACCTTTTGCGTTATAATATGCCGCATTTTGCGTTCTGAAAGGGCACCTTTTGGCGTGCAAAAGGTGGCATATTGCAATGCAAAAGGCGGCATGTCAAATCTCGGCGGCTTGTTCCGTGTCATCCGATGTATCAAAAATCTTTATCCCCCGTTCTCAATTCTTCATCCAAAACCATTATCTTTGCAGGTCGAACATATTATAAGAAAGAGAGAAAATGACAACATACAACACCCACACGCTGGCAAACGGGCTGCGCATCATCCATCTGCCGTCGGCTTCGCCCGTGATATATTGCGGCTACGGGATATGCGCCGGAACTCGCGACGAGGACGCGGGCGAGGAAGGTCTGGCGCATTTTTGCGAACATGTGACATTCAAGGGCACCGCCCGGCGCACATCCATGCAGATACTGAACAGGCTTGAGGGAGTGGGAGGAGACATCAACGCCTTTACAAACAAGGAAGATACCGTATACCACTGCGCCATTCTAAAAGAACACTTTGCACGGGCGGTAGACCTGCTCACCGACATTGTGTTTCACAGCACATATCCGCAGACGGAGATAGACAAGGAGATAGAAGTGATATGCGACGAGATAGAGAGTTATAACGACTCGCCGGCGGAGCTGATATTCGATGAGTTCGAGAATGCTATATTCGAGGGACATCCTCTCGGACATAACATCCTTGGCACTACCGAAAGGCTGCGCGGATATACTACGGAACATGCGCTGCGCTTCACAGGCAGGTATTACCGCCCCGAGAATTCCATATTCTTTGTTTACGGAGACGTTGATTTCAAACGTATCGTGAGGCTGGTAGACGGTGCCACAAGCGATTTTCCGCCCCACGCTCCGTTAAAAGATGCAAAACTGGTAATGCTGGTTCCCGCATATATTCCGAAAAAGACAGTAAGCGATAAAGCTACGCATCAGGCGCACGTAATGATCGGAAACCGTGCATATAGCGTGCACGACAGCCGCCGCATGCCGCTTTATCTTTTGAACAACATACTTGGCGGACCCGGTATGAACGCACGTCTTAACATTGCACTGCGCGAACGCCACGGGCTGGTGTACAGTGTTGACAGTTCGATGGTGAATTATTCGGATACGGGAATGTGGTGCACTTATTTCGGCTGCGACCCGAAAGACACGGAAAAATGCCTGAAACTGGTATACCGCGAGCTGGACCGCCTGGCGCAGAAACCGCTTTCCGTGGCACAGACGGAAAAGGCAAAAAGGCAGATAAAGGGGCAGATAGGCGTGGCATGCGACAACCGCGAAAGCTTTGCCCTTGGCTTTGCCAAGAGTTTTTTACACTACGGCTGGGAGCGCAATATCGCCAAGCTGTTCCGCGACATAGACATGGTGACGCCCGAACAGATACACGAAGTGGCGCAGGACATGTTTCGTCGCGAGTGTATGACAACCCTCATTTTCAGGTAAAAAACGGGTATAAGAAAAAACTTGTGCGCAAGTGACGGCGGCATCACGCCGGCGACAGCCACGCACAAGTATAAACAACTAAAATCCTTCTTATATATTTATTGTATAAAAAGGCTCCTTTAAAGATTTTCAACCTTAGAATAAAGGTACTTGATATACCTTGTCTTAAGGTGGCGGCAAAGGTATTATATTTAACTTAATTAACAAAACGGGGGGGGTAATTTAAGGTATTTTTAACTATTGTGGCTATGTAATTAACATGAGTTCGAGATAAGGACATCTGAACTTGCGTAACATACGGGTATAAAAAACGGTCGGACTGCGTGTCCGACCGTTTGCTGTTGTTATGTTCCAAGGTGCTTGATGTGTTTTTATTCAGATTGGGTATTAAAGACAGTTACTTCTTCTTTGGGTGACGTCGTGCCCACCCCTCTTCCGAGAAGTCGGGTTCTTCGCCGTGTAACTGTATGTCATCGTGGCGGAAAAACTGGCGCCAATCGCTTTTCTTGTTGCTGTTCATGCGTGCCTCTCCACGCATTCCGCGCTGCGATCTGCCACGGTTTTCGTTGTCGGAACGTTTTTTAGACTTTTTTTCAAAAACCTCGAATTCATCGGTGTTTTTGGTGTTTGTGCGCACTTTTTGCATACTATTGCGCACTTTTTGCATACTTTTTGAGGACTTGCCGGTGTCTTCGGCATCGTTGCAACGCACGCTACGACCCTTGTAGGTGGTGCCGTCGAGGGCGCGCATCACTTTCTTCGCATCTTTCTCGGGCACTTCGATATAGCAGAATTTGCCGAGAAGGTCTATGTGACCCACTTCCTGACGTCCGCGAAGATGCTTGTTGAGGAACTGCATTATCTCACCGGGATAGAAACCGTCGGTCTTTCCCAGATTGAGGAAAAGCTTGGCATAGCCTTCCTGAGGTTTGTTGCTGCCCTTTCCGCGTGTCTTCTCACGCTTCTCGCCACGGTCGCGCCCGCCTTTTGCCGACGGCTTCTCTATCTCCGGGGCATCGGCGTAGTATGCAAGGAACTTGCCGAATTCCACGCTCACAATCTTCATTATGAGGTCTTCCTTGTCCATATACTCGAAGTAGCGGTTGATGTCCTGCATGAACGGAGCAATCTCCTCCTCGTTCACGTCAGTCTTTACAATCTGGTCCATCACCTTGTACAACTGCTTCTTGCATATCTCCTGGGGCGTTGGTATCTCGCCCGCCACAAACTCCTTGCCGATGACTTTCTCTATCGCCCGCATCTTGCTGCGTTCGCGTGTGTGTATTATGGCAATGCTGGTGCCTTTCTTTCCGGCACGTCCGGTGCGCCCGCTGCGGTGTGTGTAGCTCTCAATGTCGTCGGGCAGACCGAAGTTTATGACATGTGTCAGGTCGTCCACGTCCAGTCCGCGTGCCGCCACGTCGGTGGCGACAAGCAGTTGGGTGAGGTGCTGGCGGAATTTCTGCATCGTCAGGTCGCGCTGCTGCTGCGACAGGTCGCCGTGCAGTGACTCGGCGTTGTAGCCGTCGTGTATCAGCTTGTCGGCAATCTCTTGCGTCTCGCGCTTGGTGCGGCAGAAGATTATCGCGAATATTTTGGGGTGGAAATCGACGATCCGTTTCAGTGCCAGATACTTGTCTTTGGCGTTCACCATATAATATATGTGGTTGACATGTTCCGCTCCCTCGTTGCGGCTTCCCACCACTATCTCCTTGTGATTGTTGAGATACTTGCGCGCAATCTTCTCCACCTCACGGCTCATTGTTGCCGAGAAGAGCAGCGTGTTGCGGTCTTCGGGCAGCCCTGCCATAATCTCGTTGATGCTATCGGAGAAGCCCATGTTCAGCATTTCGTCAGCTTCGTCGAGCACGATGTTGCCCACCCGGTCCAGTCGCGCCACCTTGCGGTTCATCAGGTCGATGAGTCTTCCCGGCGTGGCTACTATCACCTGCGCGCCGTGGCGCAGCTCCTTTATCTGGTTCTGTATACTCGTTCCGCCGTATACTGCCGCCACATGCAGTCCGCCGATGTACTTGCCGAAGTCGTTCAGGTCATCTGCAATCTGCAGGCATAACTCTCTTGTGGGCGAAAGAATGAGTGCCTGTGTGGCATTGGACGAGGCATCGAGCTTTTGCAGCAAAGGAATGCCGTAGGCGGCGGTCTTTCCCGTGCCTGTTTGTGCAAGTGCCACAACGTCGTTTCTGTTACCGAGCAAATAGGGGATTACTTCTTCTTGGACGGGCATGGGCATTTCAAAGCCCAGTTCCGTAATGGCGCGGCGAATCTCTTCGTTTACGCCTAATTCTTCAAATGTCTTCAATTTAAAAATGATTATAATATAAATGATCTTCCCAAATCTTTTCCTTACATGAATAAATGTGCAGCTTTGGAATGACGGGTGCAAAGGTAATGAAAATTAATGGCTTATGTATAATAATGCGGAAAATATTATCTTATAACAAATAACAAAATGAATTTGTTGCTTGCTTTCGGGACGATAGAATAAGAAGATATAAGGAGATAGAATAAGATAAAGGGAAGATAAAAGACAAATGCCTTGTTGATTGTTTCAAGACTATTGTCTTTTATCTTCTGTGGCGCAAGCCATATATCTTCCCCTGTATTCTCTTATCTCTTTCCTATATTATCCCTCCATTTGTCCATTCTTTCCTTTTCACGTTACTATTATATGTTGACGTTTGTTCCGAAACGCGGCGGTGTGATAATACCCGACATCTATTTTATGTGCAAAGAGCCGGTGATATCGGTATTTTTATGTAAGTTTGCAGACAATAACAATAAAACGTAAATAACTATGAACATAGCGATATTCTGTTCTGCCAACAGTGACATAGACCCTCGTTTCTTCCACTTTACGGAGGAACTGGGTGTATGGTTGGCGGAAAACGGTCACACTGTGGTTTTCGGCGGATGCGACATGGGACTGATGGAATGTGTGGCACGGGCTGCACACAATGTCGGCGGGCGTACCATGGGGATGATACCGACGAAAGTGGAGGAACGCGGACACGTCAGCAAATACGTTGACGTGGAATTTCGTTGCGACAATCTCAGTGACCGCAAGGATCTCATGCTGGCGCACAGCGACGTGGTGATAGCCCTGCCGGGCGGCATCGGTACGCTTGACGAGATATTCACAGTGGCGGCATCGGCAACTATCGGCTATCACGCCAAGAAGGTGATACTTTACAACATGGACGGTTTCTGGCAACCACTTATTGCTCTCCTCAACAGTCTTCAGAACCGCGGACTGATGCGCGAGCCGTATTCAAGTCACATAATGGTGGCAAACAGTCTTGAGGATATTGCCGGGATGATAGGGGAGGAAGGGCTTTAAAAGGAAGGAGATAAAAGAAGATAGGAGAAGATATGTGGCTTGCGCCACAGAAGATAAATGACAATAGTCTTGAAACAATCAACAAGGCATTTGTCTTTTATCTTCCCTTTATCTTCTCCTATCTTCTTTTATCTCCTTAATTATCGAACGTTTACCGCTCCAATCAAAAACTTCTCAGCCATGCCCGGAGCATCAGTTCCATTTCCACATGGTACTTGAAGCTCTCACGTATGCCCCAGCCGTGACCTCCTGAAGGAAACACGTGTAGCGATGCCGGCACGTCGTGACGATAAAGTTCGGTGTAGTAGCTCACGCCGTTGGCAGGCAACACCGCGTGGTCGTCGTCGCTCAAGGCTATGAACGCGCGCGGTGTGACGCGCGATACCTGTATGTCGTTGCTGTATTCACGTTCCGTTTTCTTCTTCGGTTCCTTGCCTAACAGGTTGTCATGTGAGCCTTTGTGTGTAATGTCGGGCATCATTGTTATTACAGGATAGAACAATATCTGGAAATCGGGACGTGCGTCTTTTACCGAGCGCGTAGCCACCATAGATGCCAGATGACCGCCTGCCGATGAGCCCATTATACCCACCTCGCCGGTATTGACACCCCATTGGGCGGCGTTACGGCGCACAAGGCGTATCGCCTCTTCGGCATCGGACAGTGGCACATCGGGGTTTCCGTGCGGCATGCGGTATTTCAGTACTATGGCGGCAATGCCCATGTTGTTGAAGAACGGTCCCCACTGGTATCCCTCATGTTCCATTGCCAAATGCTGGTATCCGCCTCCCGGACATATCACCACCGCCCTGCCTGTTGCCTCTTTGGCAGAGGGCAGATATACGCGGACCTTTGCCGTGTCGCCGGTATCACCGTTGCTGTTGGGCGCACCGCCCTGCCACAGGTTCATGTCAAACACTTTCTGTGCCGGGAGAAGCACAGGCACCGCTGCCATAAAGGCGGTAAACAATATTTTCTTTAATCTTTTCATAAGTCTGTAATCAAATGGTTCAATAACGTTTTTCATTTAAATTACGGGTTATTCATTATTAAAATAATATTACATAAGTCAAATATTTACAACCCGTTTTGCAAAGATAGGCATTTTTTTCGTAATATTGCAGACGGATAAATGTAATATATACGTTTAAACTTAACATCTACTTATATGCATCCATTAGAACTATTGGGCTTCTGCCCCAAATGCGGCAGCTCGCGGTTTGCCGTGAATTCGGAGAAGAGCCGTAAGTGTGACAATTGCGGTTTTGAGTTTTTTATGAACCCTGCAGCCGCTGTCGTGGCGTTTATTGCTAACAGTCGTGGCGAACTGTTGGTGCAGAAGCGCAGGCTTGAGCCTGCCAAAGGCATGCTCGATCTGCCAGGTGGATTTGCCGATGCACAGGAAACGGCGGAGGAAAGCGTGGCGCGCGAGGTGCTGGAAGAAACATCGCTTGAGGTAACGTCTGCGCGTTATCTGTTCTCCATGCCCAATGTCTACCGCTATTCGGGTATAGACCTGAACACACTCGACCTCTTTTTCGAGTGTGAGGTGAAAGATACTGATGTGTTGAAGGCGGGCGATGATGCGGCGGAATGCCTGTGGATGCCCATGGATGACATACATACCGAGCTGTTCGGATTGCGCTCGGTGCGCCACGGACTGAAAGAGTATATGAGCCGCAAGGAAAACTCAAAAACTTAAAAAAGTAGAAAATTTACATATTATATAAGGTGTATGTAAAAGTTTTATTTACTTTTGCGCCCTAAAAGTAAATACCAATCAGAAATGCAACAAAATCTTGTTATAGTGGAGAGCCCCGCAAAGGCGAAGACGATAGAGAAGTTTTTGGGCAAGGACTATAAGGTGATGTCAAGTTATGGACACATACGTGACTTGAAGAAAAAGGAGATAAGCATAGACCTTGACAGTCTTGAACCCGACTACGAGATACCCGAGGAGAAGAAGAAACTGGTGGCAGAACTTAAGAGTTGCGCCGGAAATGCTGCCAAAGTGTGGCTTGCATCCGATGAAGACCGTGAGGGAGAAGCCATTTCATGGCACCTTTGCGAGGTGTTGGGACTGGACGAAGAAAAGACAAATCGTATCGTGTTCCACGAGATTACGAAGCCTGCCATACTCGAGGCAATCAACAATCCGCGCCACTTGAACATGAATCTTGTCAATGCACAGCAGGCGCGCCGCGTGCTCGACAGGCTTGTCGGCTTCAAGTTGTCACCCGTGTTGTGGCGCAAGGTGAAACCGGCGCTTTCGGCAGGACGTGTTCAGAGCGTGGCCGTAAGGCTCATCGTAGAGCGCGAACGCGAGATACAGGCATTCAAGAGCGAGCCTTACTATCGCGTGACTGCTGTCTTCGGATATACGGACGAAGACGGGCAGAAGTCGGAAATAAAGGCAGAGCTTGATACAAGATTCAAGACCCACGATGAGGCTTTGTCATTTCTCGACAAGTGCCGCAATGCCGGATTTACAATAACCGAGGTTACCAAGAAACCTCTCAAGCGCACTCCCGCGCCTCCGTTCACCACGTCCACGCTTCAGCAGGAGGCTGCGCGCAAGCTCGGTTTCACGGTGTCACAGACCATGATGGTTGCCCAGCACCTTTATGAAAACGGACGTATAACATACATGCGTACCGACAGTGTCAATCTGTCGTCGCTGTGTATAGGGGCAAGCAAGGAAGAGATAACGAAGATGTGGGGCGCCGAGTACAGCCGTACACGCAAGTTTCAGACCCACTCGAAAGGTGCACAGGAAGCACACGAGGCAATACGTCCCACATACATGAGCGACATGGAGATAGAGGGGACACAGCAAGAAAAACGACTGTACGACCTTATATGGAAACGCACGGCTGCCAGTCAGATGGCAGATGCACAACTCGAAAAGACCACGGTGGTGATAAGTATCGGTGACGGCGGCAAGACTTCGGCAGGCTCACATGCCGAGAAGTTCGTTGCCACGGGCGAGGTTGTGAAGTTCGACGGATTTCTTAAAGTATACCGCGAGTCGTTTGACGACGATGACGATGGGCGAGACGAGACATCCCACGTGCTGCCTCCGGTCAAGACAGGAGAGACTCTTGAGCGCATGGAGATAACAGCAACAGAGCGCTTCAGTCAGGGACCGCTTAGATATACGGAAGCAAGTCTCGTGCACAAACTTGAAGAGTTGGGCATTGGCAGACCTTCCACATACGCACCGACAATAAGCACCATACAGCACAGGGAATATGTGCAGAAGGGCGACAAGAAGGGCGATGAACGCCAATATACCATAGACCGTCTTGAAGGCGATGACCTTGTACAGTCTGTAAAAGCCGAGATGGCAGGCAGCGACAAGGGTAAGCTGTTGCCCACGGATATAGGAATAGTGGTCAACGACTTCCTTATCAAGTACTTCCCCGCTATCATGGACTATAATTTCACGGCAAAGGTGGAACAGCAGTTCGATACCATTGCCGACGGCAACGAGTCGTGGACGGGAATGCTGAAGAATTTCTATAAGGATTTCGAACCTACCGTGGAGAAGACCATGAACAGCCGTGAGGAGCGCAAGGCGGGCGAACGCGAACTGGGCAACGACCCCTCCGACGGCAGACCGGTGTTTGTAAAGATAGGTCGTTTCGGTCCGGTTGTGCAGATCGGAACAGCCGAAGACAAGGAAAAGCCACGCTTTGCACAACTCCCGTCAGACAAGAGTATGGAGACGATAACTCTTGAAGAGGCTCTCGAATTGTTCAAACTTCCGCGCACGGTAGGCACCTTTGAAAATCTGCCGGTGGTGATAGGCGCAGGTCGTTTCGGTCCGTATATCATGCACGACAAGAAGTATGTGTCACTGCCAAAGAACGAGAACCCGCTCACGGTGACGCTTGACAGGGCGGTAGAACTTATCGAGAAGAAGCGTACCGAAGAGACGAGAAGACATCTGAAGGCGTTTGACGAGGAACCGAAACTTGAGATAATGAACGGTCGATACGGACCTTATATTGCCTACGATGGCAAGAACTATCGTCTGCCGAAGAACATGCACGACAGAGCGGGAGAGCTTACGCTTGCCGAATGTATGGATATTGTGAACAATACAAAGAAGAAATAAGCCGATGACGAGAATCATCATTGTCGGTTATATGGGAGCCGGAAAAACCACGGTAGGCAAAGCTCTCGCCAAGGAACTTGGCTTGACATTCTATGACTTGGACTGGTATATAGAGGAACGGATGCGTAAAACCGTCCCACAAATATTTGCCGAGAAGGGCGAGGAAGGCTTCCGTAAGATTGAGAATGCCATGTTGCACGAGGTGGCGGAGTTTGAGGACATTGTCTTGAGCTGCGGTGGCGGCACCCCGTGTTTCTTCGACAATATGGAATATCTTAACAGACAGGGAGACACCGTGTATCTTAAGGCAACTCCGGATGTGCTGTACAAGCATCTTAAAATGGGCAAGACGGAACGACCCTTGCTGAAAAACAAGACGAAGGAAGAAATGTACCGGTTCATAGAAGAACAGCTGGCACAGCGCGAGACGCACTATCTTGAGGCGAAAAACGTGATAGATGTAAGTCTCATGGACAATTATGAGAAGATAAAGACCTCCGTAGCCCGACTGCGGGAATTGCTTAATATTTAAACAATCTGCCACATGAAGAAATGGACTATAGAAGACTCTAAGGAGCTGTATAACATGAACGGGTGGGGCACATCCTACTTCGGAATAAACGAAAAGGGCAATGCCTACGTTACACCGTGCAAGAGCGACGTGCAGGTGGACATTCGTGAAATAATGGACGAGCTTGCCTTGCGTGACATCACGCCGCCCGTGCTGTTGCGTTTTCCCGATATCCTGGATAACAGAATTGAGAAAACGTCGAGCTGTTTCAAGCGCGCGGCGGAGGAATATGGCTACAAAGGAGAGAACTTTATCATCTATCCGATTAAAGTAAACCAAATGCAGCCGGTGGTGGAGGAAATCATCAGCCATGGCAAGAAGTTCAATTTAGGACTTGAGGCGGGAAGCAAGCCGGAGTTGCATGCTGTCATTGCCGTTCAGTGTCAGAGCGAGTCGCTCATCATCTGCAATGGTTATAAAGACCAGAACTACATCGAACTGGCGTTGCTTGCACAGAAAATGGGTAAGCGCATATTCATCGTTGTGGAGAAACTGAACGAGCTTGAGACCATTGCCAAGACCGCGAAGAAGCTTAATGTGCGTCCAAATCTGGGCATAAGAATAAAACTTGCTTCGTCTGGAAGCGGCAAGTGGGAAGAGAGCGGAGGCGATGCAAGCAAGTTCGGACTGACAAGTTCGGAACTGCTCACTGCTCTCGAGATACTCGAAAAGAAAGGCATGAAAGACTGTCTGAGGCTGATACACTTTCATATAGGCAGTCAGATAACGAAGATAAGGCGTATACAGACGGCACTGCGCGAGGCGTCTCAGTTCTACATACAGCTTCACAAAATGGGTTATAACGTGGATTTTGTAGACTGTGGAGGCGGACTCGGAGTAGATTACGACGGCACGCGGTCGCCCAGCAGTGAGAGTAGTGTGAACTATTCGATACAGGAATATGTCAACGACTGTATCTACACGTTTGTTGAAGCGTCTGATGCCAACGGCATAGCACACCCCAATATAATAACCGAAAGCGGTCGGTCGCTCACTGCCCATCACTCCGTTTTGGTGATAGACGTGCTTGAAACTGCGTCGTTGCCCGAGATGAACGAGGAGTTCGAGCCGCAGGAGGGAGCGCACAAACTGGTGAAAGACCTCTATGATATATGGGATAACCTTAGTCAGAGGTCGATGCTCGAGGACTGGCATGATGCCGAACAGATACGCGAAGAGGCTCTCGACCTGTTCAGCCACGGTATGATAGACCTCCAGACACGTGCCGAGATAGAGCGTATGTATTGGAGCGTGTGCCGCGAGATAAGCAGTCTTACCCGAACTTTGAAGCATGTTCCTGAAGAGCTTAAGAGCCTTGACAAGCTCTTGGCGGACAAGTATTTTTGCAATTTCTCGCTATTCCAGTCTCTCCCCGACTCGTGGGCGATAGACCAACTCTTTCCTATCGTGCCGATACAGCGGCTCGACGAGAGACCCACACGCAGCGCAACGCTACAGGACATAACGTGCGACAGCGACGGAAAGATAACCAATTTCGTTACCAACCGCAACATCTCGCACATCCTGCCGGTGCATGCACTGCGCAAGAACGAGCCTTATTATATAGGTGTATTCCTCATCGGGGCATATCAGGAGATACTTGGCGACATGCACAACCTCTTTGGCGACACCAATGCCGTGCATATATCTGTGAACGACGGGCAATATCACATCGACCAGATATTCGACGGTGAGACTGTCGAGGAGGTGCTGGCATACGTGCAGTACGACCCCAAGAAACTGGTGAGACAGCTCGAGCGCTGGGTTACGAAGAGCGTGAAACAAGGCAAGATATCGCTTGAAGAAGGCAAGGAGTTCCTTTCTAACTATCGCTCGGGGCTTTACGGATATACCTATCTTGAATAATCCGGGGAGACGAAGGATACATACGGCAGACTGACAGGCAATTTGTTTATTGCTGACATACGTTCGGTCTGCCGATGGAAAAATACAATTGACAATCGGTCCGTGCCGGTCTGAAAAGGCAGGTACGGACCTTTTTCATAAGCAAAAAAGACATGAGAGAAAAGATTACAGTAGTAAAGGTTGGCGGTGCAGTGGTGGAAGACGAGGCGAAACTCGCCCGTCTGTTGTGCGGCTTTTGTGACATAGAGGGCAGAAAGGTGCTTGTCCACGGTGGCGGAAGACGCGCCACGCAGGTTGCCGCACAGCTCGGCATAGAAAGCAAAATGGTTAACGGGCGCCGCATCACCGATGAGCAGATGCTCGGAGTGGTGACGATGGTTTACGGCGGACTTGTCAACAAGAACATCGTGGCACGTCTTCAGGCGTGCGGTGTCAACGCCTTGGGACTGACAGGTGCCGACATGGACGTGATACGCTCGCACAAACGCCCCGTTAAGGACATCGACTATGGCTTTGTGGGCGATGTGGAGCGCGTTGACGGAGACAAACTCCGAATGCTTGTAGAGAGCGGTGTGACACCCGTTATGGCACCACTTACGCACGATGGAAAAGGCACAATGCTCAATACCAATGCCGACACCATTGCCGGAGAGACGGCTAAGGCGCTTGCCGCACACTATGATGTGACGCTTATTTTCTGTTTCGAGAAGAAAGGGGTGCTTGCCGACCCCGATAATGACAACAGCGTGATAGCAGAGATTACACGTCCCGACTTCGGGCGGTATGTGGCGGACGGCACTGTTGCGGGTGGCATGATACCAAAGTTGGAGAATGCGTTCGGAGCCATAGATGCCGGCGTGGAGCGCGTGATAATAACCCTTGCCGACGCCATAGACGGCAAGCACGGAACGGTGATAAGATAAGTTGTGCCCGGCGTGGAGATAAGTATTAAACAACGTTAAAAATCGAATTAAAACACTTCCGAGTGTAACTTCCTGCCTTACGGCTCGTCTATTAAACAGAGACAAATGAACAATATCAGCTTCAGAAACGACATCCTGCCGCTTAAAAACGTGCTTTTCCGTCTCGCCTTGCGTATAACGCTGAACCGTGAAGACGCGGAAGACGTGGTGCAGGACACGCTGGTAAAGGTTTGGAACAAACGTGACGACTGGCACGAAATAGACTCCATTGAGGCTTTCTGCATGACGGTGTGCCGCAATCTGTCGCTCGACAAGGTGAAAAAAGCAAGCCGCAGCACAGGCTCGTTGGAGCAAACGGGAACGGAAGCAGCCGACAGAACGGGTGCCGACCCGTACGACAGAATAGTGCAGAGGGACCGGTTCGACACGGTGAGACGTCTCATGAATGCCCTTCCCGAAAAACAACGCACCTGCATGCAGTTGCGCGACTTTGAGGGGAAAAGCTACAAAGACATTGCCGCAGTGATGAATATCACGGAAGAACAGGTGAAAGTCAGTATATTCAGGGCACGTCAGACAATCAAACAAAAATACGTTGAAATAGACAAATATGGACTATAAATACATCGAACAGTTGCTGGAACGCTATTGGACATGCGAGACATCGCTCGAAGAAGAGACGATACTGCGCGCGTTTTTCAGTCAGGAAAACATCCCGGCAGAACTGCTCCGCTATAAAGACCTGTTTGTTTACGAGCAGACGGAAAAGACGGATTGCATTCTCGGCAAAGACTTCGATGAACGTATATTGGAGCAAACCGAAGGACAGGTTCGCGTCAAGGCTAAGACCGTAAGGATGACAACGCGTCTCATGCCGCTGTTCAAGGCAGCCGCCATGGTGGCACTGGTGCTCACGCTGGGCAACGCCTCGCAACACCTTTTCAACGACGGCACGGCAACAGACGCCCCCGGCACGGCAGAAATAAGGATGCCCGTGAGTGGCTCGTCGGTGGCGATGAAAGATTCGGTTAAGGTTGACACGATGAAAAAAGCCATGCAGTCGGTGGTAATAATAAAGTAAGATAATTTTCAATGCTTTCTCAATAAAAAAACGTTTTGTAAAACACTATGAGACTGTGAAGCCTCAATTCTCTCAAATTTTTAGTAACACTACAATGTTATAAACGTCCTGCTCCATATCAAAATGGGGCAGGACTTGTTTTTATACCACGCCTTTTTCCGCATAATCCGGTGCTGGTAAGGGCGTATTTTTTACCTTTAAACAGTTGTTTTTGTAACCTGTTGATAATCAATGTGCTTTATATTACTTTTCAAGAGGTGCCCTTTTACAGTCTGAAAGGGCATCTCTTGCAGTGTAAAAGACCGCCTTTTAGAGCCTGAAAGGTCTCCTTTTGCATTAGTGTGGCATAGGGTGGGGATGTGGAGGATGAACGTTGAAAGTTAAAAGAGAATAAAGCCTGCTTACCGGTAGGGATGTCCCATGGAACATCCAAAACCGCATGGCTTGCGTTATTAAATAATGTATGGGGAGAAACCGCATAATCTTCTTTTTTATATAAAATAAGGCGGAAATACTTGTGCGCATGCGAAATAATTAGTAATTTTGCAGCGTTCAGTGGAATGAGGGGCTTGCAAAAGCTCCTCATTTTCATTTTAAAAACATTAGTATGATAAATAAAAGCGTAGTTGAAGACTTAGTTAATCGGTGGCTTGAGGGAAAGGATTACTTCCTTGTTGACGTAGAGATAAGTCCGGCGGACAAGATTGTCGTGGAGATAGACCATGCCGATGGTGTGTGGATAGAAGACTGTGTACAGTTGAGCCGGTTCATAGAAGAAAACCTCAGTCGTGATGAAGAAGATTACGAACTTGAGGTCGGCAGCGCCGGTTTGGGGCAGCCTTTCAAGGTTCCGCAGCAGTATGTCAATTTCATAGGCAAGGACGTGGAGGTGCTTACTGCCGACGGCAAGAAACTGAGAGGTGTGCTTAAAGTGGTGGACGGCAGAGACTTCACGGTGACGGTGGAGGAAAAGATAAAGCCCGAAGGCAAGAAACGCCCCGTGCTGACACCGGTAGACAAGTCTTTCAATATGGACGAAGTGAAATATACAAAATACCTAATAAGTTTCAAATAAGCTATGGCAGCAAGAAGAAAAGATGAAGAGACCATAAGCATGGTCGACACTTTCAGAGAGTTTAAGGAAACCAAGAATATTGACCGCACCACACTTATGAGCGTTCTGGAAGAGAGCTTCCGCAACGTCATAGCGAAGATATTCGGCAGCGACGAGAATTTCGATGTCATCGTAAACCCCGACAAGGGCGACTTTGAAATATATCGCAATCGTATCGTTGTGGCAGACGGCGAGGTGAAAGACGAAAATAAGGAGATTGCGCTTACTGCCGCACAGAAGATAGAACCCGACTATGAGGTGGGCGAGGAAGTGAGCGAACCGGTTAACTTTGCACAATTCGGTCGTCGCGCCATATTGAACCTGCGCCAGACACTTGCTTCGAAGATACTCGAACTTGAACACGACAGTCTTTACAACAAGTACAAGGACCGTGTGGGACAGGTTATTGCCGGCGAGGTATATCAAGTGTGGAAGCGTGAGGTTCTGCTCGTAGACGATGAGAACAACGAACTTATCCTCCCGAAGTCGGAGCAGATACCGTCCGATCAGTATCACAAGGGCGAGACCGTGCGTGCCGTAATACTTCGTGTTGACAACGAGAACAACAATCCCAAGATAATATTGAGCCGCACCAGCACCATGTTCCTTGAGAGACTGCTCGAGGCTGAGGTGCCCGAGATAGCCGACGGACTGATAACCGTAAAGCGTATTGCCCGAATGCCGGGAGAAAGAGCCAAGATTGCCGTAGAGAGCTACGACGACCGCATAGACCCTGTCGGAGCATGCGTGGGCGTTAAGGGAAGCCGTGTTCACGGTATCGTGCGTGAACTTGGTAATGAGAATATAGACGTGATAAACTATACCGCGAATATCAAGCTCTTTATACAGCGTGCCCTCAGTCCGGCAAAGATTTCGAGTATAACCGTAGACGAGGAGAACCACAAGGCGGAGGTGTTCCTTCGCCCCGAGGAAGTTTCGCTTGCCATAGGTCGCGGCGGTCTTAACATAAAACTGGCGAGCATGCTTACCGAGTTCACCATAGACGTGTTCCGTGAAGTAGACGAAAACGAGGCAGACGAGGATATCTACCTTGACGAGTTCTCGGACGAGATAGACCAGTGGATACTCGATGCCATAAAGAGCATAGGTCTTGACACGGCAAAGGCTGTGATAAACGCTCCGCGCGAAATGCTTGTTGAAAAAGCCGACCTTGAAGAAGAGACCGTTGACAATGTATTGAGGATACTGAAAGCGGAATTCGAATAAAATGAAGAATGAGGAATGAAGAATGAAGAATAAAGGCGGCATGATGTTCGCCGCTTCATCTCAAGTTCTGTTCTTCTGTATAAATAATAACATAAAAGTAAAAACGAAGATATGCGGATGAAAGTATGTTGATGTGAAATTCTTCATTTTTCATTTTTCATTCTTCATTAAATAAAGCAGATGAGCATCAGATTAAATAAAGCAATACGTGAGTTAAACATAGGACTTCAGACGGCAGTTGAATTCCTTGAGAAACAACCCGAACTGGGTGAAGTCAGGGCAGACCTCAGCTTCAAGTTGAGCGATGCGCAGCACAAAGCGCTCGTTGAGGCTTTTCAGTCGGACAAGGAAGTGAGAAATCAGGCGGAGAAACTGTTTCAGAAACATCCGAAAGAAAAGAAACGTCCGGTCGAGGCAAAAGGCAAAAATGTCGAGGCAACAGTGGGTAAACGCCCCGCACAGCAGTACAAGCCGCTGGGCAAAATAGACCTTGACAGTCTCGGAAAGAAACCGGTGAAGGCTGATGTCTCGTCGGAGAAACCGCAAGCAAAACCGGAAAAAACTTCTGCCGTAAGCCCGGAAGCGGAGAAACATAATGTTGCGGCAGCCGCATCCAAGCCTGTCACACAGCCGGTGACGGTACAGCCCGAGCCGGAACGACCGGTATCAAACCACGTTGTAAAGGAGTCTAAGCCGGCTCCTGTACAGCCTGCGGTAAAGAAAGAACCAAAGACACAGCCTGCGGTAACGGAGGCAAAGGAAACTGTCAAACCGGTAGAGGTCAAAACCTCCGAAACATTGGGTTCCAAGGTGTTTACGCTCAACAGCGAGAAGAAAATGGCACCGAAGGTAAACGTGCTGGGCAAGATAGACCTTGACTCGCTCAACCAGAGCACGCGTCCGAAGAAAAAGACCAAGGAGGAGCGACGCAAGGAGCGTGAGGAAAAGAGCGCACAGGCACATGGCGGAGAGAAAAAGAAACGCGCGCGTATAACAAAGGAGCGCGTGGACATTGATGCTGCGGCTAAGCAGCACGGCGCAAACGCCAACGCCGGCAAGTCCGGTGCAGGTGCGGGAGCGGGAAAGAAGAAAAACCGTAAGAAGAATCATAAGCCGCTCGAGGTTAACGAGGAAGATGTGGCACGCCAGGTAAAGGAGACGCTTGCACGTCTTACAAGCAAGAACCAGAACAAGAAGGGTGCCAAGTATCGTAAGGAGAAGCGTGAGGCGGTGCAGGAACACCTTAAGGAGCAGCGCGCCGAGGAACGTGCGGAGAGCAAGATACTGAAACTTACCGAGTATGTAACGGTGAGCGAGTTGGCAACCATGATGAACGTATCGGTAAACCAGGTCATCAGTACGTGTATGAGCGTGGGCATAATGGTGTCTATCAACCAGCGTCTCGACGCGGAGACGATAAATATCGTTGCCGACGAGTTCGGGTTCAAGACAGAGTATGTCAGTGCCGAAGTTTCCGAGGCGATAACAGAGGAGGAGGACGATGAGAACGACCTCATACCGCGTGCTCCCATCGTTACTGTGATGGGACATGTCGACCACGGAAAGACATCGCTGCTCGACCATATACGCAATACGAATGTCATTGCCGGCGAGGCAGGTGGCATTACGCAGCACATCGGAGCATATAACGTGATGTTGGGAGACGGTCGCAAGATAACGTTCCTCGACACTCCAGGACACGAGGCATTTACTGCCATGCGTGCACGCGGTGCCCAGGTTACGGACATTGCCATAATAATAATAGCGGCTGACGACAGCGTCATGCCGACAACACGCGAGGCGATAGCTCATGCCCAGGCGGCAAACGTGCCCATGGTCTTTGCTATCAACAAGATTGACAAGCCCGGTGCTAATCCGGACAAGATACGTGAGGACTTGGCAAACATGAACCTCCTTGTCGAGGAATGGGGCGGAAAATATCAGTGTCAGGAAATAAGCGCCAAGAAAGGCGTGGGCGTAGACGACCTTTTGGAGAAAGTGCTGCTTGAGGCGGAGATGCTTGACTTGAAGGCAAACCCCAACCGCAAGGCGACGGGAAGCATCATCGAGTCTTCGCTCGACAAGGGTCGCGGCTATGTATCGACTGTGCTTGTAAGCAACGGAACGCTGAAAGTTGGCGACAACGTGATAGCCGGAACAAGTTGGGGACGCATCAAGGCGATGTTCAACGAGCGTAACCAGCGCATAGAGAAAGCATGTCCGGCAGAACCGGCGATAATCCTCGGTCTTAACGGAGCACCTACCGCCGGTGACTCTTTCCATGTGCTTGAGACGGAACAGGAGGCACGTGACATTGCCAACAAACGTCTGCAATTGCAGCGCGAGCAGGGTCTGCGTACTCAGAAACGCTTGACTCTGAGCGACATTTCTCACCGTATAGCCCTTGGTTCGTTCAAGGAACTTAACATTATCGTTAAGGGTGACACCGACGGAAGTATCGAGGCGCTGAGCGATTCGTTCATCAAGCTCTCTACGGAGAAGATAAAGGTGGACGTGATACACAAGGCAGTGGGACAGATTTCGGAGAGCGACGTTACGCTTGCCGACGCTTCCGATGCAATCATCGTCGGTTTCCAGGTTCGTCCTTCGGGAGCCGCACGCAAGCTGGCGGAGCAGCAGGGTGTTGAGATAAACACCTATTCGGTGATTTACGATGCCATTGAAGACGTGAAGTCGGCAATGGAAGGTATGCTCGACAAGGTTGTCAAAGAGGTTGTCACCGGACAGGTTGAGGTGCGCGAGGTTTACCGCATATCCAAGGTCGGTACCGTTGCAGGTGCTTATGTGAGCGAAGGCAAGGTGCATCGTTCGGACAAGGCACGTCTGGTTCGCGACGGTATTGTGGTTCACACCGGTGAGATAAACGCTCTGAAGCGTTTCAAGGACGATGTCAAGGAGGTTGGCGTCAACTTCGAGTGTGGTATCAGCCTGGTCAATTTCAATGACATACAGACCGGCGATATTATAGAGACATTCACGGAGATAGAGGTAAAGCAGAAATTGTAATACCTGTGCCTAAAGGCAGGACAGACCGCGGTTGCATTCATTCCGCCTGTTTGTGAAAAGGATATAAGAGAAGATAGGAGAAGATAAAGGGAAGATAAAAGACAAATGCCTTGTTGCTTGTTTCAAGACTATTGTCCTTTATCTCCCGTGGCGTAAGCCACATATCTTCTCCTATCTTCTTTTATATCCTTATCTTGTTTCTCGTTAAATAGAACTCACGCTATATAATAAGGTGTGGCGGCATGTCATGTTCCTTTGTAAAATATAACTGTATTTTTGAATTAAAACCTTTGCATTACGCCCATTCTTTCGTAACTTTGCAACTTAAAGGAGGGTGTGTCAAAATTCAACAGCTGTGCCATGTAGGGACATATTCTTGTATTTGTCCGCCTGTAACAATCTGAAAAATCAGTGGCTATATACCGGACAAATACAAGAATATGTCCCTACATGGCACGGATGATTATTTATTCTGGCATACCTTCGAACAGTGGAAAGAAAGTAATGGAGACCAAAAGCAGCGACAAGAACGAGTTTGTAAGGCAGGTGGCGGAGCAGAAATATGAGTTCGGCTTCACTACTGATGTGCATACCGAGATTATAGACAAGGGGCTGAACGAGGATGTTGTGCGCCTTATTTCGGCAAAGAAGCAGGAGCCGGAGTGGATGCTCGACTTCCGCCTTAAGGCATTCAGATACTGGCAGACACTTGAGCAGCCGTCATGGGCGCATGTCACTCTGCCGGAGATAGACTATCAGGCAATATCGTATTATGCCGACCCCATGGCGAAGAAAAAGGACGATGGAAAGCCGAAGGAGATAGACCCGGAACTGATGAAGACCTTCGACAAGCTCGGCATTCCACTTGAAGAGCGGCTCGCACTGAGCGGTGTCGCCGTGGATGCCATTATGGACTCGGTGTCCGTGAAGACGACTTTCAAGGAGAAACTGGCGGAGAAGGGCATCATATTCTGTTCCATCGGCGATGCCATACAGCAGCATCCCGATCTGGTGAAAGAATACCTCGGGTCGGTAGTTCCTTATCGTGACAACTTCTTTGCGGCACTCAACAGCGCTGTGTTCAGCGACGGTTCGTTCGTATATATACCAAAGGGCGTCCGCTGTCCTATGGAGCTAAGCTCTTATTTCCGTATCAATGCGCGCAATACGGGGCAGTTCGAGCGCACGCTGATAGTTGCCGACGACGACTCGTATGTAAGCTATCTCGAGGGCTGTACGGCACCTATGAGGGACGAGAACCAGCTTCATGCCGCCATTGTGGAGATTGTCGTGAAGGACAATGCGGAGGTGAAGTACTCCACGGTGCAGAACTGGTATCCCGGCGATGAGAACGGAAAGGGCGGTGTGTTGAACCTCGTGACCAAGCGGGGAGAGCTTCGCGGCGTCAACAGCAAGCTCTCGTGGACTCAGGTAGAGACAGGTTCGGCTATTACATGGAAGTATCCTTCGTGTGTGTTGCGCGGCGACAACTCGCAGGCGGAGTTCTATTCCGTGGCGGTGACGAACAACTGGCAGGAGGCGGACACGGGCACCAAGATGATACACATGGGGAAAAATACAAAGAGCACGATTATAAGCAAGGGTATCAGTGCCGGTCACAGCCAGAACTCTTACCGTGGTCTGGTGCGCGCGACGTCGAACGCCGACAACGCCCGTAACTACAGTTCGTGCGACAGTCTGCTGCTCGGCAGCGACTGCGGGGCGCATACCTTCCCTTATATGGACATACACAACGACACTGCGGTGGTGGAACACGAAGCCACTACGAGCAAAATCAGCGAGGACCAGCTTTTCTATTGCAATCAGAGGGGCATTCCTACGGAACAGGCTGTAGGGCTTATCGTTAACGGATATGCTAAGGATGTGCTCAACAAACTGCCCATGGAGTTTGCCGTGGAGGCGCAGAAACTCCTGTCTGTGTCGCTGGAAGGAACGGTTGGATGACACCTTTGGCAGTACTGCACATTGTCTTATATATATAAAGAGTATATTTTCTTAATGCTTAACTCTTAATTCTTAATTACAGAAAGATGTTAGAAGTAAAAGACCTTCACGCCAAAATAGGCGACAAAGAGATACTGAGAGGCATAAGTCTGACGATAAACGACGGTGAGACTCATGCCATAATGGGACCCAACGGGTCGGGTAAATCGACGCTGAGCGCCGTACTTGTGGGCAATCCCCTTTACGAAGTGACAGGCGGAACAGTTACTTTCAACGGCAAGAACCTGCTTGACATGAAGCCCGAAGACCGTGCACACGAGGGGCTTTTCCTGTCTTTCCAGTATCCGGTGGAAATCCCCGGCGTGTCGATGACCAACTTCATGCGCGCTGCTATAAACGAGAAACGTGCTTACGAAGGTCTTGAACCGCTCAATGCGGCGGACTTTCTTAAGCTGATGCGCGAGAAACGTAAGATTGTGGAGCTTGATACCAAGCTCACAAACCGTTCGGTCAACGAGGGCTTCAGTGGCGGAGAGAAGAAGAGAAACGAGATTTTCCAGATGGCAATGCTTGAGCCTAAGCTCGCGATACTTGACGAGACGGACTCCGGTCTGGATGTCGATGCGATGCGTATCGTTGCCGAAGGTGTAAACAAACTGCGCACGCCGCAATCGAGTTGCATTGTCATAACCCACTACGACCGTCTTCTCGACATGATACGTCCGGACGTCGTGCATGTCCTTTACAAGGGTCGTATCGTCAAGACGGCAGGTCCCGAGCTTGCGAAAGAGATACAGCAGCGTGGCTTCGACTGGATAAAAGCCGAGTCGGAGAGCTGATTTTCATAGTCCGAATACCTATTTCCCGTGGTCCGAAGGACTTCTTTTTCGTCCCGGGAAGACGTATTCCTTATCAATGGAGAATATAAGATGCAAAGCGAGAAACAATATATAGACCTCTACGGCAGTTGCCGTGACATGCTGTTCAGTCACAGTGCGGACGTGATGAACGCCGTGCGCGACGGAGCCTTTGCCGATTTCAGCAGACAGGGGCTGCCCACTCGCAAGGTGGAACGCTACAAATATACCGACATGCAATCATTGTTCGCTCCCGACTACGGTCTGAACATCAACCGGCTGGACATTCCTGCCAATCCATACGAGGCTTTCAAGTGCGATGTTCCCAATCTCAGTACATCGCTTTACTTTATTCTTAACGACGGATTTTACGACAAGGCACTGCCCAAGGGAGGGCTTCTTCCCGACGGAGTGATCATCGGTTCGCTTTGCAAGGAAGCAGCAAAAAATCCCGATTTCATCGCAAAATATTACTCTAAAATAGCCAAAACGACTGAAGATCCGATAACTGCGCTCAACACAATGCTGGCGCAAGACGGTCTTTTTATTTATGTTCCGCGCGGTGTGAAGGTAGACCGTGCCGTGCAGGTTATAAACATCCTGCGTTCGGATGTCGACCTGATGATAAACCGCCGTGTGCTCATCGTTGTGGAAGAGGGCGCCGAGATAAAGCTGCTCTTCTGCGACCATGCTATGGACGACCGCCGTTTCCTCACCACACAGGTCATCGAAGCGTATGTGGCGGATAATGCCTCGCTCGACCTGTACTGCCTTGAGGAAACCCATGCAAAGAATACCCGTGTGAGCAACGTGTACATAGAGCAGCAGGCAAACAGCCGTGTAAACCACAATATCATAACCCTTCACAACGGTGTAACACGCAACCGTACCGACCTCATCTTCCGTGGTGAGGGCGCGGAGTGCAACTTATCCGGATGCGTAATTGCCGACAAGGAACAGCATGTGGACAACAACACGCTCATAGAGCACCGTGTTCCCCACTGCACAAGCAACGAACTGTACAAGTATGTGCTTGACGGTAAGGCTGTGGGAGCATTTGCCGGTCGTGTGCTCGTGCATCACGGGGCGCAGCAGACATCGTCTGTCATGAACAACCGGAACCTGTGTGCCACGAAAGAAGCACGCATGTACACCCAGCCCATGCTTGAGATTTACGCCGATGATGTGAAGTGTGCCCATGGCAGTACAGTGGGACAGCTCAACGATGCGGCTCTTTTCTACATGCGCCAGCGTGGCATCAGCCTGAAGGAAGCCCGTCTGCTGTTGCAGTTCGCGTTTGCTAATGAAGTGATAGACGGCATCAGGCTCGAGCCTCTGCGCGACCGTCTGCACTATCTGGTGGAGAAGCGTTTCCGTGGTGAACTGAGCCGTTGCGAGGGCTGCAAGCTGTGTAAGTGATGGCGCAAGGCAGCCGGAGGCTTGTTAAAAGGAGATACGTGAAGATATAAGGAGATACGTGAAGATAAGGGACGTATGCTTTATTACAAATTCAGGGACATTCGTCTTTTATCTTTCGTGGCTTTAGCCACATAACTTCCCCTGACTTCTTTTATCTTCGTATATTTAATATAAAACACCGATACATCCGATAAAAGATTTATTATGTACGATATAAATAAGGTAAGAGAAGACTTCCCGATATTGTCAAGGACTGTTTACGATCGTCCGCTGGTATATCTCGACAATGCCGCCACCACGCAGAAACCACGTGTGGTCGTAGAGTCGATAATGGAAGAGTATTATAATGTGAATGCCAACGTTCACCGCGGCGTTCACTATTTGTCGCAACAGGCGACCGACCTGCACGAGGCTTCGCGCGAGACGGTGCGCCGGTTTATCAACGCCCGTTCGACAAGCGAGATAATATTTACGCGCGGTACGACCGAAAGCATAAACCTCGTGGCGTCTTCCTACTGCGATGCGTTCATGAACGAGGGTGACGAGGTGATTGTCTCCGTCATGGAACACCATTCCAATATCGTGCCCTGGCAGTTGCAGGCAACACGCAAGGGAATAGTAATACGCGTCATTCCGATGGACGACAGGGGAGAACTCATGCTCGATGAGTATGAGAAACTGTTTAATGAGAAGACACGTATGGTGAGCGTGGCACATGTCAGCAACGTGCTCGGAACGGTCAATCCGGTGAAGGAAATGGCACGTATCGCCCATGCTCACGGTGTGCCTTTCATGCTTGACGGTGCCCAGAGCGCTCCTCACTTTGCCGTTGACATGCAGCAGCTCGACTGCGATTTCTTTGCACTGAGCGGTCACAAACTCTACGGTCCCACGGGTGTGGGCGTTCTCTATGGCAAGGAAGAGTGGCTCGACAGACTTCCGCCGTATCAGGGTGGGGGCGAGATGATAGACAATGTAAGTTTTGAAAAGACTACGTTCGAGCGCCTCCCGTTCAAGTTCGAGGCAGGAACGCCCGACTATGTTGCCACCAACGGGCTGGCAAAAGCCATAGACTACGTCACTGCTCTCGGCATGGACAATATCGAGAAGCATGAACGCGAGCTTACAAAATATGTCATGGAGAAGATGAAAAACATCGATGGAATGGCTGTTTTTGGCACTTCCGAGCATAAAGACGCCGTCATTTCATTCCTTGTCGGCAACATACACCATCTCGACATGGGGACCCTGCTCGACCGTCTCGGCATTGCCGTGCGCACCGGTCATCATTGTGCGCAGCCCCTTATGCATCGTCTCGGCATACAGGGCACCGTCCGTGCGTCTTTCGCACTGTACAACACGAAAGACGAGATAGACGCCCTTATAGCCGGAATAGAGCGCGTCAGCCGCATGTTCTGATAGTTATTGTCTGTTGAGAGATGGTATATGGGGTTAATAAAGTAGATATAAGGGAAGATAGGAGAAGGTATGTGGCTCGCGCCACGGGAGATAAAGGACAATACTCTTGTAACAATCAACCGGACATTTGTCCTTTATCTCCACTTATTTTCCTCTATCTCCTCCTATCTCCCTTTATCTTAAACCCCACTCTTTTTGCATTTCTTCACCGCCACGACAAACCATGCAAACATCAGCGCGCGCACTGCAAACGGCATTTCCATGGGCAGCACACCGGCAAGAAATGTCGTCTGAGCCTCTGTTAGCAGCCATCCCTGGCGCACGCTCACGTTCTTTTCGAGCACTTGAGAATAGTAGCGGCATACGATACGCATGGGTGCGTTCACCTTATTTATTATATACTTCATGGTCTCGGTAGTGAATTTATTGTCCGAAAAACTTGTTTCAAGCACCATATTCTTTTCCATAGATCTGTTGTTTTATGAGTTTATTGTTTCTGATTGCAAAATAAACGTCCTTTTGTGCACAATAAGTTCAACGTTGAAACGTTATTAGTTAAATAACGTAAAAATATCTTTGAGAATTCCCAAAACAATATATAAATGTTAAAAAACAAGTATTTCGACGGCGTGATAGAAGCAGGATGCGACGAGGCAGGACGCGGATGTCTTGCCGGTAGCGTGTATGCTGCGGCGGTGATATTACCGGAAGGATATGAGAATGCCGAACTGAACGACTCGAAGAAGCTGACGTCGCGTAAGCGTAACGAACTTCGCAGCGTTATAGAACGAGATGCCGTGGCGTGGGCTGTGGGCATTGTTACGCCCGATGAAATCGATAAAATCAATATCCTCAACGCCAGTTTTCTTGCCATGCACCGTGCCCTCGACGCACTGAAAGTGCGTCCGGAAGCGGTTATAGTAGACGGCAATCGCTTCAAGCCCTATCATACATTGCCCTATGCCACCATTGTCAAGGGCGACGGAAAGTATCTGTCGATAGCGGCGGCAAGTATCCTTGCCAAGACATATCGCGACGATTATATGGAACGCCTGCATGCCGAATATCCGCAATACGACTGGAAAGGCAACAAGGGTTATCCCACCCGTCACCACCGCGAGGCGATACGCCGTTTCGGCGTGACGCCGTATCATCGTATGAGCTATAACCTTCTTGGCGATGCCGAACCGATGTTGCCATTTGCCGAAGAGGCTGGCGTTTAAGATCTTTAAGGACTTTAAAGACCTTAAGGACCTTAAAGCCCCTAAAAAGCATTGCCCCAACCCCAATTCCTCCCACCATGCGACACGACAAACTTGAACGCGAGCTACATCTGCTCCTGCTGCTTACAGACAACCACACGCTGACAATAGAAAAGCTGTGTGATAAGGTTGGCATATCCCGCCGTAACCTTTACTACTATCTCGAGTTCTTCCGCGACACCGGCTTTGAGGTCTACAAACGCGGCAAGGTGTACTGCATCGACCGCTCTTCGCCTTTCTTCGGGCGTCTGGTGGAGCGTGTGTCGTTTACCGATGACGAGGCGGTGCTGATGCGCCGGTTGCTCGACAAGGTTTCGGGCAACAATGCCGTAGTGGAAAACCTCAAGCGCAAGATGGACCGTTTTTACGATTTTGACATTCTTGACAGTGGCGAGATGCGCGAGCAGACAGCCCACAATGTCAGCATTCTGCACGAGGCTATAAAGACAAAGCGTCAGGTGTTGCTACGCAACTATTCGTCGCCTCACAGCAATACGTGTCGTGACCGTCTTGTAGAACCGTTTATGCTGATGAACGGCAACAACGAGGTGCGCTGTCACGAACCGGCGTCGGGCATGAACAAGACATTCAAGGTGGCGCGCATGGAGGATGTTACGCTTCTTGAACAGCCGTGGCAACATGAAGCAGGGCATCGCCGCATGTATACCGACATCTTTATGTTTAGCGGCGAGGAGCTGTTTCCCGTGAGCCTATCCCTCGGTTCGCTGTCGTATAATGTCCTGAAAGAGGAATACCCGTCGGCATCCAAGCATATAACTCCCGCCGGTGACATGCGCTGGCATCTGTCTCTTAACGTGTGCAGCCATGCCGGCATAGGCAGGTTCGTGCTCGGGCTTTACGAAGACATAGAGGTGCTTGGCGACGATGATTTCAAGGCGTATCTCAGGGATAAAATCATGCGAATGGTATGCCGTTGATGGGCGTTTTGTTTCCTTCTTATATGACGCGAGTTCGGGATAACGGACATCCAAACATATCCTCCTCATAGGGACACATTTTTCACTTCGTTCAACAACACGTCTTGTATCTGTCCGCACGCCTCATAGAGGCGTTCAGATAAGAAGTCAAGGTCTTCAATACAAATGCCTTGTCGTTTGGTCATTTTTATCTGTATGAACGGTATAAGGAACGCCTCTATGAGGCGTGCGGACAGATACAAGAATGTGTCCCTACTCTGTTGGAGACATCCTGATAATCAGAATGATACCTTTTACAATCTAAAAGACCACCTTTTGGAGTGCAAAAGGCGGTCTTTTAGCATGCAATATGCCGTCTTTCAGAACGCAAAAGACGGCATGTTGTTTTGTGGTGTGTCAACGTCTCACCACCTTACGTGTAATCACTCTGCCGTCGGCAGTGCGTTTCTTTACAATCAGAATGCCCTTGCTGCATGCCGATACGCGCTGTCCCGAGAGGTTGTATGCGGTCTCTTCCACTGTGTCGGCACCGTTTTCAGCTTTTATTTCGCCGATGCCGGTGGCAGTGTTGCCGTTGAAAATCATCGAGATGTCGTCTATATAGTTTATCACCGTGGGAAGACCCGAGTCCTGCTGTATGCGGAACATCGAGCCTGCCGGCAGGTTGGCGACGTATTTGGTGTGTATGTTCTTGCCTGCGGTTACGTTTATTTGTGTCAGCCCGTCGATGTTTTTCATTAGTGTCCAGGTATTGCCGCCGTCGGTGGAACTATAGCAGCGGATGATTGACTGTACGGGCGAGGCGTTCCAGAAGTCGAACTCTATGTTGCTGATGCCTTTTTCAATCACAGATGATGTAAGGCTTCCGCCTCTTACTATGCTCAGTGCTTTCTTGCCTGTTCCATGCTTGTCGGTTGTTTCCACGACCCTTGTCTTCACCATGTCCCAGTTGCAGAACACCCCTTTCACTCCCGTGGCGTCCTCCTGTGTCAGTGCCATGTTCTCGAAGTCTTCAATCTTCCGGTCTATCTCCGAGCCTCCTACGCTGAAACTTATGATGCCGTTCTTCTCGCTTATGTTGCTTAGTGACAGAGGTACCGCTTCTCCCGACCACGACTTGAACTGTTCTATCATCTCGCTGTTAAGTTCCGTTATGTTTCCCAGTCCGGGGAACGGGTCGTATCCCGACTCGGTAATCACATTTCCGGTTGTGCGCGGGTTGGCACGCACCATTTCGTAGTAGTTGTGCGTGGGGTAGCAGTTCACCTTGTTGCTTGTCCATATACTTGCATTGGTCGAGTCCACGCGGAACACCAGCATGCCGTTTCCGGGCAGGTACTCGTCCCACCTCGTGCGCTGCCTGTTCTCCAGTAAGAAGTACTCTTTGTCCACCGCCGAGTTTATTCTATAGGCACTGTTTGTCTCGTTCATGGCGCCGAGGGTGTATGTACCGCCCTTTTCCTTTATCAGTTCCGGCTGCATGAAACCTATCGCATAGCGTTCGTAGGCGCCGTATCCCGTAGGCGTGCGACTGCTGTTGTTGTATCCTCCGCCTGCCATTATGCTCCATACGCCGGGGTCGTTGCTCTGCCCGTTTTCCTCGTAGTCGGTGTCGTAAAGGTCGGGAAGTCCGAGCACGTGGCTGAACTCGTGGCATATCGTGCCGATGCCGTCGAGCGTCTTGCCGCCCCGCACCTCGCTGTCGCACAGCTCGGTGCTGCAGGCATAGCGCCCCATGCGCACGCCGTCGTACCTCTGATAAGGGTAGGCATACTGGCTGGCATACGGCCAGATGTAGTCGCCGTTGTTTCCGCTGACGTTGCTGCCGTAGCCTGCATAGATGATGTAGAACATGTCCACCACGCCGTCGCCGTCGGCATCGTACTTGCTGTAGTCTACGAGCGGGTTGGCTGCATTTATGGCATCCACGGCGCACTGCCAGCCGTTTGACGTTCCGGCGGGGTAGGTGCAGCTGCGGTTTATCCTTACGGGACCGACCACGTCGAACGTCGGCTGGAACATCCCCGCGGAGTTGTCGGAGAAGTAGTCGTGCACGCTTCCCGTGCACTCCACCCACTGGCGCGGCGTGCCTTGCGTGTAGTATCCGCCGTAGCCCTTGTCGTTCATCATTGATGAGAAGAACTCCTTGGCATCGGTGCGGGTGAAGCCGAGGTCGTTCCATTCCACGAGTATCACCAGCCCGCGGAAGTTGTTGTAGTCGTAGCGTGTCGCCCTTGCCGGTGCCGTGCCCCCTGCGGGTGCCTTCCACAGGCTGCGCGAGCGTTTCGCCTCTTCCTGCTGTGCCGCTGTAGGTTCGGCGCGGAGCATCTTCTTGTGACCGCTCAGGAAGGTCGTTTCCTTGCCAGTGCGCTCCGCGGCGTCGTGTGCCGTTATTCCTGATGCCACGAGACTGCCGTCCTTGAGCGTGGCGTACTGCCATGAGCCGCCGTTGAAGATGAGGGTATAGCCGTCGTCGGTGGTTGTGAAGTGCGAGTGCTCGTCGCCGTGGAGAACCACCGTCACGTATGTGCCGTCAGCCTGGCGGACGGTTGTCTTGCCCGGCTTGGCGGGAATGGCGTGGAGGGACAGGCTCACGCCGGTAACGAATAAGAATAAAATAAGTTGTCGTTTCATAGATATCTTGTGCAAAATACAGGTGCATTGAGATATTTAATGTACCTGCAAATATATGTTGTAATACATTCTTTATTCACCTTTATAGGGACCTATCCTTGTA
This sequence comes from Xylanibacter caecicola, assembly GCF_013166515.1. Classification (GTDB taxonomy): domain Bacteria; phylum Bacteroidota; class Bacteroidia; order Bacteroidales; family Bacteroidaceae; genus Prevotella; species Prevotella caecicola. Next base: position 135,170 of record NZ_JABKKJ010000001.1, read on the forward strand.
TATGTCCATCCTTGGCAGCCTGATTTAACGGTGCTTGCGTGCGGACATATACAAGAATAAGTCCCTACTTTAAGAGTGAATACTTTTATCCTGTCACACCTTTGTGGTGTTAAGACAATCCGTATTAGTTCTTCTTGATATACTTCTTGCCGTCGCGGATAAGCAGACCCTTAGCCGTAGCGCGGTTCACCTGCTGACCCATCAAATTGTATGTCTTGGTGTTCTTTATTTTCTCCTCACGTGTAACTCCGATTTCCTCAATGCCTGTTGTTCCGGCTGCAAGGAAGTTACCATCGTTAAGCGTTATTGTCAAGCCATCTGCAACAGCACCCAACGAGTATCCCATGTCCTCTGCATCATTTCTGGAACGGAACAGTAAATATTCAGACAGAGTGATAGTGTTTCCTGAAAGCTTACCTGGCACAACTTTATTGTAATCAGGAATGAGTGACGTTCCTACAATGTTGCATCCTACAACATAAAAATATTGACCATAAGTAGCGATATCTTCCTCTGTCGTTACATTAGGATTAACGTATATAGGCTGTCCTGCAGAAATAGAAACATTGAGTTCGTCGTCTATGTCAAGAGCAACACAGCCTAATCCACAGAAGCCATATACGTTCACAGCGTATTCATAGTCTTCTATAGATACATTAAATTTATGATCTTTATAACCTTCACTATATAAATTAGCAGTGCATTCATTTGTACCGTTTACGGGCATGAAGCGTGTTTCCCAACTTAATGTCCACCATTTGCCGACCAAATCTTTTTTTGTATAACTTGAGCCTACAGCCGGTTCGAAATCAGAAATAGCAATTCCATAACCTTTTTGGTTACAAGATATTTCACCTGCATCTGATGCAGTGAATGTTGCTCCGTTTACTACATTGATTTGTCCTGTTTGGGCGTTTTCCAGGAGACCTACGAATTCAAAGGTAAATGTACCACGTGCGTCAGTATATGTTCCTGCATTCTGTTGGTTTACTGTTATGATACCGGATGTTGCATCGTATGCTCCGGTGAATGTTGCTGAACCACTAGAAATACTAAATTGTACATTCTCACCGTTGGCTGTGATGTTTGCCTCAGAACAATTGTAAATTTCATTAAAGCTTGCTTCTACATAGTTTCCTGAAAGTTTATTCAATTCTGGTGCTTTTGCTATTGAATTGTTCAGGTTTGCAGTCTCATTTGTATTTGTTGTGGAGACAACCTTGTTTACAACGTTCTTCTTCAACTGTTCAACAGTGAAAGATTTTCCGATAAGTGTAGACTGTGCATTGCCGGATATTGCCGTGATAGCTGCACATACAAAAAGTAATAACTTTTTCATAACTGATAAATTTTTAATGTTAATATAAATGTTGGCTTATATTTGATGCTTGTTTGTATGATATTGATGTTATTCAAATCTTAGAGTAGGGACATGTTATTGTTATATGTTCAATGAAAAGTAATATCAGATATTTCTTAACATGCGGACAAATACAAGAAGATGTCCCTACTATAGATTATTGTGTTATTACATATTGCCGTTTTTTATGTGTTTTATGGCTGTAATTTAATTTCATTTCTCATCTGCATCGAGATCTCCGTACGGATAGTTCTTCTCTTCCGCCCAAAGCTTTATGACGTTAGTAGGTTCTTTCTTGTCTGTGAGAATGATATAAGACGGATGTCGTTTATCATCGGTAGACAAAGTGAAAGTACGTCCTGTTGAACCTGTTCCGACAAAGGGAATCATAGCTTGGTTCATTCCATAGCTTCTGTAATACAGTTTTCCTGCCGCATTATTTGTTTTAGAATCCCATTTGATAAATACCTCATTGCCGTCCTCATCAAGCTGCGTAATGGTTATTCCTTGGTAGCAGTAGTCACCACCTGCCTGCATGTGGAATGCCAAACGATTGAGATAAGTACCGATCAAAGCCCAATAGAGACGGTTTCTGCTGTTGTTCGGACCAGCTGTTGCCAGCTTGTTACGCATAGTGTCCCAATAGGGGCGTGCGAACGGGCTGAGGTCTTCGTATGTGATGAACCATACTCCGCTTTCAAGAGTCTCTTTCAGAGTAGGCACGTATGTATACAGACGGGCATTCTCGTTGCCTTCGACTACAAAATATTCCTCGGTATTTCCTTTAAGGATACTTGATATTTCGGTGCCGTCCACATCAACAGTGCTGTATAGCGTGTAGCCGTCCTTGGTTATTATGAACGGCGCAACAACCTGCTGCTTCTCTCCTTTATCGTTGAGCCATGTGAAGACAAGGCGGCGGTAAGATGTCGTTACGCTTATTTCGCGTTCCGAACCGTCAACAACAAACTGGTACGAGCGCGATGCCATGAAGTCTCTCGTGGCATTTACTTCGTTTACGCAGTCCTCCCATGTCTTGCCTTCTTCTACGGGATACATTACTATCCTTGCCTGATGTTTCTTGCCGATCATCTCCACTTTCTCGGCAGTTGCCGACTGTACACGGAACTCGAAGTCTCCTTCCATGCCCTCGCCCTTTGTACCATAATCGGGGTTTGCCGGATCCGAGAAGTAGTGGAATATGTCGTTGTATTCGTCAAACGAGAGTACGACGCCCTGGCTTGCTTCTATCTTGTAGTGAGATGTAGTCGTGATGAGCTTGCCGTCCGGACCGAAGCCTGCATTGTGGTTGCTTCCGACTTTCTCGCTTGCAACGGTAACGTTGTTGTCTTCGAACTTTGCGAATACGTTGTATCCGCCATACGTGGTGGAAGCATAATACTCTATCCTCCAGCCGTTCGGGGCTGCTTTGAGTATGTCTCTTGTATTGTTGCCGGTTTCTTCTACACGTTCAGTGGGAGTCTCACTGAACTTGTCATCAACCTCAGGCGTACATGCCGTGAACGCGAATACGCCCACAAGCAGTGAAAATATGCTATATAACTTATTCATTTTCGTTTATGTTGAAGTTACGTAAATCAAGTGTAGGAGCCTCTGCCGAGCGGCGCAGTATTATCGCGCGGAGGTCATCGAGGTCTACTCCCCAGCTGTTCTGAAAATATTCCTTTACCATGGACAGCTTCTTGTTTATTATCGCAGCACCGTCAGGACCCGCCTGGGTAAGTATCGTCTGCCAGCCCGTTGGCGACAGAGTGACGTAGTTGGCATACACTTCGGCAAAGTCCTCGTTGTACTCGCCGCTGGCATAACCTGTCACGAAGCCTTCCTTTGCAGCGTCAGGATCCTTCACGTTTATCCAGTCTGTAGAGTGGTAACGTCCTGAGCTGATGGTCTGGAAGTCGGGCGAATAGTTCTTGGTCTGCGTCAGGATATGGCAGAACTCGTGGTGCATGGTGTTGAAGAACCCGTAGTTGAGGTCGATGGGCTTTGCCTCTTTCTCCTCGTAAGGGTTGTCAACGTTGATGCGCGGGTTGTCAATGTCGAGGTTGTTCACGCCGTAGAGCATTATCTTCAGACCCTTTTCTGCCGTACCCTTGATAATGAAGCCGTTGGCATTATACTCGTATGAGCCGATCAGCTGGATTACGCGCGGACTGTAGGTCTTGATGAATTCCTTGCCCACAGCTTCTGCGTAAACCTCCAGCCAGATGTGCTGGATGAGCCTTGCAAGTGCCTTCGACTCGGCGAAAGATGCCGGGATGACATTGTATGTAAGGTCGGTTTCCTTGTCGTTGTACCTGTACTGGAACCTGATGTTGTACTCTTGGGTGTAGTTCTTGTCAAGCCACGCGTCGAAGGATTTGCTTTCCTCGCTGTCTTCGTTGTCCTGCGGGTTGTTGATATTTATCACACTTGTGGGGCTCAGGTCGTCTTCGCTGCATCCGGTGAATGCCACCGTTGCGGCGAACAGTAAAACTAATCCTATGTGTTTCATAATCATTTGCATTTTAAAAGATGTTTAACGTGGGTTTGCCTCAAGACCTGCATTTGTCACATCGTTCGGCAACTGTATTGCTCCTCTCAGGTCGCCTGCCGTGAAAGTAACGGCATCTTCGCCTGCGATCAGGTGGCTGTGCTCAATTCCGTAACGTTTGATGTCCATGAAGCGCAAGCCCTGGAATATGGTTTCGAGGCGGCGCATGTGGAGCAGGAACACGATTACGTTCTCCTGACGGCCCTCTGCCACGGTGAAGCCCTGCGGGTGGAGAGCCTTGCGCATTGAGCGGTCGCGGTTGCCGTCGGGCAGTGCCGGAGCCACGTCAAGACCGTCGATGAAACTGAAGATGTTGTCCACGGTGAGCGTGGGACGCTTTGTCGGTCCTTCTGTTTCCTTACAGTGGGTGCCTATCCATACGTTCATGTCGTCCACTGCCTTCTTCAAATTGTCCTCGCCGCCTTTCAGGGCGTATGCCTCCGCACGGCATAACAGTGTCTCGTCGCCTGTGAATACGGGGTCTACAATGTGCAGATATCCAGTTTGTAGAACCTTGTCTATCCATTCAACAAATCTTTCCAATTTAGGGAAAGCAACGCTTTGGTTGGATCCATAAAGCATAGTTGCATAATAGAGCGTGTTGTTGCTACTGCCCGAACCCCATGGCATTGAAACCCAGTAGGTCTCGTATGAAGCCATTGCCTGATTATGGCCGAAGCGCGGTTCGCCAAGACCTACTAATGTACTTCCTGCATTTGAATATGCCGGAATGAGCAGAAGGTTTGCCGACTCGCTTGTCATTACGTATCGGTTGCCTATGTCTTCACGTCCGAATGTGGTGTATGGCGCAAAGTTACGCATGACTGATGTAGGCACGGTGCCGAGCACTATGTTGGCATATTGTATGCACCTGTCGTAGTTCATGTAGTATAGGTTGAACCGTGTAGCGAACGCGTATGCCGCCTTCAGGTTGAAGTGGTACTTCGGCACGGAATAGATGTCGTCGCTTACATCGGGCAGTGCCGCTTCAATATCGGTGTTGATATTATCGTAAAGCTCGCGGAGTGTTCCGCGCGGCATGTCGTTAACGCTGTTTCCGGTGTTCTTCGGGTATGGCAGTCCGAGATATTCGTCTGCCTTCTCAGGGTTCCATGCCATGCAGAATGTCGTGGCAAGCTGGAACATCGAGAATGCGCGGCACAGCTTAGCCTCTGCCATTTGCGCTTTGAGCGATGCAGGGCTGCCCATGCTTTCTATTGCCTCGATTGCCTGGTTGGCAGAGGCTATTGCCGAATAGTATCCGTTCCAGATTTGACGCGGTGAGTCGTTCCCTTCATTTGTTACATCGTTGAAACGATAGAGCTCTTCTTTAAGCAACCCTGTTGAGTACTGTTTGCCATTATCGCTGACATTGTCTGTACTCATTTCGTTTATCATGATGTTTGATGCAGTGGGATAAGCTGAAACAAGAAGATTGGTTATCTTTTCGTTTGAGTTTACTTCTGCACGGTCGTCTGGCAACTTGTCAAGGAAGTCGTTGCATGATGTCAGCGATAAGGCCGCGCATGCCGACAGTGCTATATATTTGATTTTTTTCATGTTTAAATGCTCCGTTTTGTTGTATGTTCCATTAAATACCTAAGCGCAGTGTGAACGTGAACTGCCTTGCCATAGGCACGGCAACACCTCCAGAGTTGAAGAATTCCGGGTCTTGTCCGTTGAGTTTCTTGTCAGCATATATCAGGAACAGGTTTGTAGCCTGAAGCTTCACGCTGGCATTGCTCAGTCCGATGTGTCCTACCCATGACTTCGGGAAGTCGTATGCGAGTGATATTTCCTTCATTCGGATGAAGTCTCCCTTTGCAGTACGTTCTGAAGACATGTTGTATGCGTTGTAGGCGCGGTTCAGATACCTGTCCGTCTGCAACTGTCTGAGGTCTGCGATAGCCGGTATCGTAGTATATTTCTCATCGCCCGGCACAACCCAGCGGTTGATAAATTCCTTGGGCATAGCCGTCAGGTCAGAGTAAGACGATGCGAAAGTCGGGTCAAGACGAACCACGTTTCCGAACGAGTAGGTCATGAAGATGTTAAGATGCCATCCCTTGTATGTGAACACGTTGCCTAAAGAACCCGTGATGGTGGGGTCTGTAGGACCTTCGTAAATAAGGTGGTCGGTTACATACGACTGGAAGTTATGGTCGCTTACGGTCAGTTCTCCTTTCTCGTTTATGAATGTAGGCAGACCGTTTTCGTTAAGTCCGCGGAAGTCTATCGAGAACAGTGCACGGTAGGGATAACCCTTCTGTGTGAAGCCTGTTCCTGAGATAAGGTCGATGACGCGGTTGCGTGCGTCAAGGTCGGTAACCTCGCTCTTGGTGTGTGAGAAGATGAAGTCGGTTGTCCATGTAAAGTCCTTCTTCACGATGTTCTTCGTGCTGAGGGTAAACTCCTCACCGTAAGACTTCATGCTTGCCACGTTGGCATACTGCAGGATGCTTCCGTTTACGCCCGATGTACGCTTCGGACCTATAAGGTCGTAGTTGTTGCGTGTGTACCAGTCGAACGAGAAGTTGATGCGGTTGTCAAGGAAACCGAGGTCCACGCCGACGTTGAACTCATGTTTCTTCTCATATGTAAGGTCGGGGTTGGCAAGGTCGTATATCTCCAGACCCGATTCCTTGTCAGTCGTGAACGGACGCCACGGGTTGTAGCTCTGTATGATGACCTGCGAGTTTGTGACCGCCGGCTTGTCGCCCGTAAGCGAGTAAGAAGCCTTCAGTGTTGCGTGCGACAATACCTTCTGCTTGTTGAACCATGTCTCCTCGTGGGCGTTCCATGCACCTGATATGTTCCATGTGGGCAGCCAGCGTGCGCTCCTTGCCTTGCCCAGACGGTTAGAACCCTCGTAGCGCATTGTTCCGTTGACGGTGTAGCGTCCCTTATAAGAATAGGTGGCGGTGCCGAAGAAAGAAGCTTCGCGGCTGTAGCCGTTGTTCAGCGAGTAGTAGATGGAGTTCTCTTCGCTCGCCTGCTTGAAATATTTGTAGTCGTAGCTGCCGAGCATGCCCATGTCATACTGCATGCCCACGCCGTTGAAGTAAGAGCGGCTGCGCTCGGTGTTGTTCACTTCCAGACCTCCGTAGACGTTCAGTATGTGTGTGTCGTTGAACACATCGTTGTAGCTTGCGGTGGCGCGGAAGTCCCAGCTGTTCATCTTGTATTTTGTCTCACGGTAGAAACCTCCCACCGGCAGCACTGTTCCGGGCAGCGAGTTCGCATTGTCCGGGTCGGTGTAGAGCCACGGGTTGTTGTCGCGTATCGTCGCATCTTCCATGGCGCGGAATGCCTGTGCCTGGTTGGAGTGCTCTGTGATGCTGTGCGCCTGTGTAGTAGTAGAGAACTTGTATGCTCCCAAAACCGACAGCTCAACCTTTGTTATAGGCTTGTATTTAAGCTCTGCCTGGAACTTCAGGTCCACAACGTCAAGGTCCATATAGTTGTTGTCAAGCTCGTTCTTGATGTTGAACGCGGCATAGTTTCTCATGTAGTAGGCGTTCGGGTCGAGCGTACGCGAAGAGTTTATCGCATACGAATAGGGGTTGATGTCAAAGTCGCGCGACACAGTTCCTGTTACAGCGTCAACACTTCTATTTGCTGTTCCGGGAGCCTCCTGCTTACGGTAGCTGGCGTTTCCGATCATGTTCAATGACACCTTCGGGCTGAGATTGTACATCGCGTTGATGTTCGATGTATAGCGCTCCACCTTGCTCTTGCGCGACCATCCCGGGTCGTTCATGTAGCTGAACGAAGCATAGTACTGTGCCTTCTCCGTACCCGAAGACATGCTTATGGAGTGGTTCATCGATATGTTGTTGCTGAACAGCTCGTCAAACCAGTCGGTGTTGCGGTACTCCGCCTCGCGCAGATAGCCCTCCATAGCCTCTATCGTGTTAGGCAGACCATAGCTGCTGGTCGACGAATCGTAGTCGTGCATGAGGTGATACATGCGTCCGAACACACCACTGCTTGCCGCACGGTATGAGTTCTCGAACGAGAAGAAGCCGTTGTTGTACATTTCGTTGTACACGGACATCTGGTCCTGCGAGTTCATGATGTTGAACTGGCTGTAGCTCGGCTTGAGGCGCATGGTGTATTCGCCCGTATAGCTTATCTTCGTTGCTCCCGCCTTACCGCGCTTGGTGGTAACGACGATGACGCCCGACATGGCGCGCGCACCGTAGATAGACGTTGCCGAACCGTCCTTCAATATCTGGAAGCTCTCTATGTCGTCGGCGTTAAGACCAGCGATGGCACTTGAAATAAGCGTTGCCGCGTCACCCGATGAAAGGGCGTCGGCATCCACCTCCGTCACATCCTCCATGATTACGCCGTCTACAACCCACAAAGGCTTGGACGAACCATATATAGACGTTGCACCGCGCACACGTATCTTCGGTGCCGTACCGAATGTTCCCGACACGTTCTGCACCGAGACACCGGCTGCACGGCCCTCCAAGGCACGGCTCACATCGGCAACTCCGTCGAGCTTAGCCTTGCTCGCGTCCACCTTCGTCGTCGCTCCGGTGAACAGTCGCTTGTCCATCTTCTGCATACCGGTGACCACGACCTCGTCTATGACGTGAGAGTCGTTCTTCAGCGTTATCCTCATGTTTGCGGCACCCTTCAGCGTCACCGTCTCCATGCCCACGTAGCTCACCGTGATGTAGGAGCCCGCCTTCGGGGCATTGAGGCGGAAATGCCCGTCGACGTCGGACACCACGCCTGTCTTCGTACCCTTGAGCATGACGGACGCGCCGATCACGGGCTCGCCGTCGTCCTGGGACACTATGACACCTGAAATCTCAGTCTGCGCCATGGCAAGCCCTACGAACAGAACGAGCATGGACGCGATCATAGTAAGTCTTTTCTTCATAAAATCTCTCTCTAATTAAATAAATTAGGGATAATTTTATGTTTTTTCGTCAGCAAAGAGGATAGTGATATAAGACTGATGAGTCTTATAAGACTAATAAGCCATATAGGACACATAATCCCGTTTGTAAGCTCTTGATAATCAAGATGATATCTTTGGGGCTCTAAAAGATGGCATTTCAGGATGCAAAAGACGGCATATTGGAAGCTGAAAGACGGTCTTTTGGAAGGCGGAAGGTTGCATGCCGCAAAAGAACAGCGGTGCGTACAAACCGTAAGATATATTTTGTACTTCGTGCAAATCTTATTAATTTTGCATGCCGAGGGTGTTGCAAGACATGAAATCATCCCACTAAAAGAACAGAACTTTGCAACACCCATACAGCTTTATGGTGCCCCGGAGGGATCAGGGGCAGATGTGACAATAATAACTTTAACAACTATAACGATTATGGCAAAGAAAGCTTTATTGATGATACTCGACGGATGGGGTATCGGAAAACATGGTGCCGGCGACGTGATATTCAACACTCCCACACCTTATCTTGACTATCTCAACGCCGTTTCGGCGCATTCTCACCTCAGCGCGTCGGGCGAGGACGTCGGTCTTCCCGACGGACAGATGGGCAACTCGGAGGTGGGTCACCTCAACATCGGTGCCGGACGCATAGTGTATCAGGACCTCGTGAAGATAAACCGTGCCTGCAAGGACGGCTCGATACTTGACAACCCGGAGATAAAGAAGGCTTACGGATATGCCAAGGAGACAGGCAAGAAGCTGCATCTGATGGGTCTTACGAGCAACGGAGGAGTGCACTCGTCGCTCGACCACCTGTTCAAGCTCATCGAGATATCAAAGGAATACGGGCTTAAAGAGACATACGTACACTGCTTCATGGACGGGCGCGACACCGACCCGAAGAGCGGTGCGGGCTTCATAAGCCAGCTCGACGGCGTGTGCAAGGAAAACGGTGCGCACATTGCAAGCATCGTGGGACGCTTCTACGCCATGGACCGCGACAAGCGCTGGGACCGCGTGCACGAGGCTTACTCGCTGTTAGTGGAGGGCAAGGGAACGCCAGCCGCCGACATGGTCAGGGCAATGGAAGAGAGCTATGAGGCAGGCGTGACCGACGAATTCATAAAACCTATCGTCAATTCTTCCGTCAACGGAAAGATTGAGGAGGGCGACGTGGTGATATTCTTCAACTTCCGCAACGACCGTGCAAAGGAGCTTACACAGGTGCTCACGCAGCAGGACATGCCGGAGCAGGGCATGCACACCGTTCCGGGACTGCAATATTTCTGCATGACGCCGTATGACGCATCGTTCACGGGCGTGCACATCCTCTTCCCGAAAGAGAACGTCATGGACACCCTGGGCGAATATCTGAGCAGGCAGGGAAAGAAACAGCTGCACACAGCCGAGACCGAGAAGTATGCCCACGTGACATTCTTCTTCAACGGAGGACGCGAGAAGCCGTATGAGAACGAGGACCGCATATTGGTGCCTTCGCCGAAGGTTGCGACATACGACCTCAAGCCCGAGATGAGCGCATATGAGGTGAAGGACAAGCTGGTGGGTGCGATAAACACTCAGGAATATGATTTCATCGTGGTAAACTTTGCCAACGGCGACATGGTGGGACACACGGGAGTGTACAACGCCATAGCAAAGGCGGTGCATGCCGTTGACAACTGTGTGCGAGAGGTTATCGAGGCGGCAAAGGCTAACGGCTATGAGGCGATAATAATTGCCGACCACGGCAACGCCGACAACGCCATCAATGCCGATGGAACGCCGAACACGGCACACTCGCTGAACCCCGTTCCGTTTATCTACGTTACCGACAACAACAGCGCAACGGTGAAGGACGGACGCCTTGCAGACGTGGCTCCGTCGATATTGCACATCATGGGACTGGAGAAACCGGCGGACATGACGGGCGAGAACCTGATTTGCGACTAAATATAAAAAGCCTCAGGGAGGTGTGCAGAAATATGATATATCAACATTTCTGCACACCTCCCTGAGGCTTTCTTATACCTTTTTATAATGTATCTATGAGTTCCTTAATTTCTTTTTCGGTGATAGTGTCGCGGTCTTTCTTGTCGTAAATGGCAAGCAAAGTCACCGTTCCGCTTTCTTCGTCAAGCTCGATAGTGTAGGTGATGACGCGCGCGCCGTGGCTCTTGCCCCTGCCCTTGTCGCTTATCGCCATGCGTATCTTGCGCACGTTGTTGCCGAGGTCTACGCCGATATAGGGATTATTCTCCAAATCTTCGATAAGGATTTCAAGGTCATTGCTTATATTGCGGTACTTCTTATATAATCTCTTGAAATCTTTCTTGAACTGTTTGCCCGCCTCAACCTCGTATCTCATTCAGGAAGTCCCTTGCAGTTTGTAACTTAATACCGTTTCTCCTGGCTTCTCTCACCTCGACAAGTCCCTGCCTTATACTGTCTAAAACCTCTTCTTTCTCCGCCTTGCTCATTTCCTTTTCGCTCTCGCTTATGAGCTTGCGCAGATACTTCTTGAGCTTCATCATGGCATCGTTGTCGTCCATAAGGGATACCACATCCTGCATGACAGACTGCCGTAATGTTATCGTATCGTCCATTTTCATGTCTCCTTTCTTTTTCTTACAAAAATAAGTAAGTCTTTTCTTATCGCCAAATATATTTGGCAGAAAGTGGCGTTTTTAGTATTTTTGCACTTTATCACATCGGTAACGGGGCGAAGACCGCGGTGTAATCGGTCAGCATGGACTCGCGTTTTTTGTCACTGTTTCTGATGTTTGGACGTTTCATATAAACACTTCAGACCATGAATGTCAGGATTGAGCCGTCGTGGCACACGCAGCTTGCCGCAGAGTTTGACAAGCCCTACTTTGCAGCCCTTACGGCTTTTGTACGCTCGGAATATACCGCCGGCACGTGTTACCCTCCCGGGAAACTTATCTTCAATGCCTTCAACCTGTGCCCGTTCGACAAGGTAAAGGCGGTGATTATCGGTCAGGACCCTTATCATGAGCCGGGACAGGCACACGGACTTTGCTTCTCGGTGAATGACGGAGTAAGGTTCCCGCCGTCGCTCGTAAATATCTTCAGCGAGATAAGCAGCGACCTCGGAAAGCCCGTGCCGCAGAGCGGAAGCCTTGTGAGATGGGCAGAGCAGGGCGTGCTGCTGCTCAACGCCACGCTCACCGTGAGGGCACATCAGGCGGGCAGTCACCAGCGCCGCGGCTGGGAGGAGTTTACCGATGCGGCTATACGTGCCCTCTCTGCAGGGCGCGAGCACATCGTGTTCATACTCTGGGGCAGCTATGCACAGAGCAAGGCGCAACTCATCGATGCCTCCAAGCATCTCATACTTAGGTCCGTACATCCGTCGCCGCTGTCGGCGCACAGGGGATTTTTCGGAAACAGACACTTCTCAAAGTGCAACAAATACTTGCAGGACAACGGCATAGAACCTATAGATTGGTAGACGGAATGCAAATTATCATTGTTTCAAGACATGACAGATAAAAACAAATATCTTCCCATAATACAGATAGGCAACGTACTCGTGTCGCCCGAACTGTTTACCGAGCGTTTCTGCTGCGACCTCGACGTTTGCAAGGGAGCATGCTGCATAGAGGGCGATGCAGGTGCGCCGGTGACGCCCGACGAGATTGCCGGAATTGAGGATGCTCTCGACACGGTGTGGAACGAGCTGTCTGCCGGGGCGCAGGCGGTGATAGACAGGCAGGGCGTGGCATACACCGACGAGGAGGGCGACCTTGTCACGAGCATCGTGAACGGCAAGGACTGCGTCTTCACATGTTACGAAAACGGCTGTTGCCTCTGTGCCCTCGAACGTGCATGGCGCAACGGCAGGACCTCGTTCTGCAAGCCCATGAGCTGCTCGCTATACCCTATACGCGAAAAAACGTTCAGGGACGGTACCGTGGGACTGAACTACAACCGGTGGAAAATATGCGAGTGTGCACGCCGGAAGGGTGCCGAACTGGACCTTCCGGTGTACAAGTTCCTGCGCCAGCCGCTCATCCGCCGCTTCGGCGAGGAGTGGTATCGGGAGCTTGAAAAGGCGGCGGAAGAGCTGTTGGGATGATATTATATATAACGTTAGTTCGACAAATTTATCTTTCTTGTCATATTACAAACCACCCCTGGAGTGTGTGTCAAAACTCAACTCTTCCAACCTGTAGGGACATATTCTTGTATTTGTCCGCCAAACAGCCATTGAATATCAGGATGTTACGAACGGACAAATACAAGAATATGTCCCTACTTGGCGCTGCATGAGAAATTTTGACACACCCTCCAGGGTGGTTTGTGATATTCATCGAACTCACGTTATTTTATAAAAGAACTTCTGCGGGTTTTATAATACGTTCCTTTTACACCTTATTATATATAGCATATAATAGAATAAATATTCTTTCACACTCCGAAAAATCTATTTTTATACATCTTATATGCAGTATGACGTTTCCCGCCAAGTGATAAAAATGAAAGAAATAAAGCCTTTAAACTTTCATAATGTACGTTACATACCCTTTTTAATTGCGATGTTTGTTAAAATATTAGGTTAAATAAACGTTTTTTGTATGTTTATTTTGGTTTTGATAAAAAATGTCCTTAATTTTGCAATTTGTAACAAAAGTATAATTTATTTATTTAATTAGAGAGAGATTTTATGAAGAAAAGACTTACTATGATCGCGTCCATGCTCGTTCTGTTCGTAGGGCTTGCCATGGCGCAGACTGAGATTTCAGGTGTCATAGTGTCCCAGGACGACGGCGAGCCCGTGATCGGCGCGTCCGTCATGCTCAAGGGTACGAAGACAGGCGTGGTGTCCGACGTCGACGGCCATTTCCGCCTCAATGCCCCGAAGGCGGGCTCCTACATCACGGTGAGCTACGTGGGCATGGAGACGGTGACGCTGAAGGGTGCCGCAAACATGAGGATAACGCTTAAGAACGACTCTCACGTCATCGACGAGGTCGTGGTCACCGGTATGCAGAAGATGGACAAGCGACTGTTCACCGGTGCGACGACGAAGATTGATGCAGAGAAAGCCAAGCTCGACGGAGTTGCCGACGTGAGTCGTGCTCTCGAAGGTCGTGTGTCGGGTGTAAGCGTGCAGAACGTGTCGGGAACATTCGGTACGGCGCCGAAGATACGTGTGCGCGGTGCCACATCTATATACGGTAACTCAAAACCATTGTGGGTTATTGACGGCGTTATACAGGAAGACGCTGTCGATGTCAGTGCCGACGACTTGTCGTCAGGTGACGCCGTGACGCTTATTTCAAATGCAATTTCCGGCTTGAGCGCCGACGATATAGAGAGTTTCCAAGTCCTCAAGGACGGTTCGGCGACGTCTATCTACGGTGCGCGAGCCATGGCTGGCGTGGTTGTAATCACCACCAAGCGAGGCAAGGCGGGACGCAGTTCGGTAAACTATACCGGTGAGTTCACCTATCGTCTGAAGCCTTCGTACAACGACTATAACGTCAGCAACTCGCAGGAGCAGATGGGTATATACAAGGAAATGGCTGCAAAGGGATGGCTTGAGTTCTCTGCTCTTGCCAACGGAAGCTCATCGGGTCTGTACGGAAAGATGTACTCTCTCATGGCTCAGTATGACAAGACGAACGGTCAGTTCGGACTGCCCAACACCACGGCAGCGATGAACGCATACCTTCAGGAGGCGGAGTTCCGCAACACAGACTGGTTCGACCTGCTTTTCAACGACAACATCGTGCAGAACCACTCGGTAAGCATCTCTACCGGTTCGGACAAGGCAAGCCTCTATGCCTCTATCTCGGCAATGAACGACCCGGGGTGGTCTGAGCAGAGCAAGGTGGAGCGTTATACGGCAAACATGAACGCATCGTATAACCTCTCAAAGCACGTTACGGCGATGATTCTTACCAACGGTTCTTACCGCAAGCAGAGAGCGCCGGGAACTTTGAGCCAGTCTACCAACACGGTTGACGGTTCGGTGAGCCGCTCTTTCGACATCAACCCCTACAGCTATGCGATGAACACGTCGCGTACGCTCGACCCTGATGAGACATACACGCGCAATTATGCCCCGTTCAACATCTTCCGCGAGCTTGAGAACAACTATATCGGCTTGTCGGTGATGGACATGAAGTTCCAGGGCGAGCTGGCATGGAAGCCGTTCATGGGTCTTGAGGTGCGCCTGCTCGGTGCATACCGTACGCAGAAGAGCACGAACGAGCACTTTATAAAGAACTCGTCGAACATGGCTGAGGCTTACCGCGCCGGTGTTGACAACCCCAACGTGATGAACAGCAACCCGTATCTGTACAAGGATCCGGACAAACCAAACTCCCTGCCGATGAGTGTGATGCCGACTGGTGGTATATATACAAGAAACGACTATACCGTTTCGCAGCTCGACTTCCGTGGCACCGTACAATATAATAAGGTGTGGAACGATACGCATATCTTCAACGCCTTCGGCGGTATGGAGGTCAACAAGACCGACAAGGAGGTTGTTTTCGCATCGGTTTATGGTCGTGACTATGACAACAACGATGTCATAAACATTGTTCCCGAGTTCTATAAGATGGCGAAGGAGCAGGGTACCGAGCTTAACAGCTTCAGCAAGTCGTTCTACCGCAACATTGCTTATTTTGCCAACCTGTCGTACTCTTACAAGGGACGTTACTCCGTTAACGCCACCGGACGCTATGAGGGAACGAACAAACTGGGCAAGAGCCGCAACGCGCGCTGGCTGCCGACATGGAACGTGTCGGGACTGTGGAACGCCCACGAAGAGGAGTTCTTCAAGAAGTGGATGGAGAAGACAAACAGCGTTGTATCGCACCTTGCAGCACGTATATCATACTCGCTGACAGCCGATCGCGGTCCGTCGTGGGTTACAAATGCGCGCCCCGTGTTCTACAGCCAGAACGTATGGCGCCCGCAGGGAAGCCAGGTGGAGCAGATGATATATCTGTCGGACATTGCCAACACCGAGCTTACATACGAGAAGAAGCACGAGCTGAACCTCGGCTTTGACGCAGGTTTCCTGAAGAACCGCATCAATCTCAACTTCGACATATACTGGCGCAACAACTACGACCTTATCGGTATTACCCAGACACAGGGTGGCGGAGGTGCGCTGACGAAATATGCCAACGTGGCAACGATGAAGTCTAACGGTGTGGAGCTTACGCTCTCTACGCGCAACATACAGACGAAGGACTTCAACTGGACATCCGACCTTACGTTTGCATACGCCAAGAACGAGATTACCGACCTCAATTCCCACTCAAACGTGATAAGCCTTGTGTCGGGAACAAGTGCCAGCTCGGCAGGTCACTTCCGTCAGGGATATCCGGTGTCGGCGTTGTTCTCAATACCTTTCGTAGGTCTCAACGATGAGGGTCTGCCGCTTATCATTAATGAGGACGGCGAGGTTACGACATCTGACATCAACTTCCAGGAGTACGAAAAGATTGACTTCCTGAAGTATGAAGGTCCTACGGAGCCTACAATCACCGGCGGTCTGAACAACATGTTTACGTACAAGAACTGGCGTCTGAACGTGTTCATCACTTACGCCTTCGGCAACAAGGTGCGTCTCGACCCCGTTTTCGCATCGGCTTATTCGGACATGTCGGCTATGCCGAAGGAGTTCAAGAACCGCTTCGTGATATCAGGACACGAGAACTATACGAACATCCCGGCTATTGCCAGCGTGCGCCAGTATAAGAACGACCCGTATCTTTCTTACGCATACAACGCGTACAACTATTCTACAGCGCGTGTTGCCGACGGCGGCTTCATCCGTCTGAAGGACGTGTCGCTTACATACGACATATCTCATACATTCCTGCAGAAGCTCGGACTCACCACGGCATCGCTCAAGCTCGACGCCACAAACCTGTTCCTGCTTTATGCTGACGACAAGCTGAACGGACAGGATCCGGAGTTTGTCAACGCCGGAGGTGTTGCCACGCCGCTGCCCAAGCAGTTTACGTTTACATTGCGTCTGGGACTTTAACATAACTAACCATATTATAAAAGAAGATATGAAATCATATAAATATATAGCTTTGTCGCTGTTCTTGGCTGCATTTGCCCTTTCGTCATGTTCTGACTTCCTTGACACGGAGCCTGACCAGCGTGTCGACATAGACACCGAAGACAAGGTAACCAAGTTGCTTGTGAGTGCATATCCTACGGCAAACTATGCACTTCTTACAGAGTTTTCTTCTGATAACATTATAGACAACAATGCCCCTCATCAGGAAGCCGGTCCTGATAAAAAGGGCGGCACGTTCTATTATAACCGTCCGAGCTACTCGCGTATAGACGATGAGATATTTGCATTTGAGCCTGCCAAGTCGGGAAACCAGCAAGATTCTCCATCGTATGTATGGGGCGGTTTTTACGAATCGATAGCCACTGCAAATCTTACATTGCAGGCTATTGACGAGATTGTGGCAAAGAACGGTGGCGTAATGTCCGACAAACTGAAGTCGGCGCGTGCCGAAGCACTTCTCATACGTGCCTACAGTCACTTCATACTTGTAAACGTTTTCTCTCAGGCATACAAAGATGCTGAGGCGAGCAAGTATGATATCGGCGTGCCGTATGTAACAAAACCGGAGGACAAGGTGCATGTTACATACGACCGCGGTAACGTTGCCGATGTGTATGAAAAGATACAGGCAGACCTTGAAGAGGGACTTAAGGACATTAATGACAACAACTATGAGATGCCCAAATACCACTTCAATGTGAATGCCGCACATGCCTTTGCAGCGCGCTTCTACCTTTACAAGCGCGAATATGACAAGGTTATAGAGCATGCCAATGCCGTGCTTGGCACCGACCCGTCGATATTGCCCGACAAACTTATGAAGCTCTCTGTTTTCGAGTCGTGCGTAACATCAACAGACTATGTGAACAAGTGGATTGATCCGGAAGATAATAACAATCTTATGCTGATATCTACAATGTCGACATTCCAGCGCCATTTGCGCGGTTATCGTTACGCATGGAACGGCAAGGCGCTTGACGAGACTGTCTATCATACGGCAATGGGCTCGGGCTACACATGGTGGCTATGGTATGTCAATCCGTATTGCTACGCGTCGGGCTTCCTGTTCTATTCAGGCAACTCCGACTACGGATATTTCCCGATGAAAGTGGGCGAGTCGTTTGAGTATACCGACAAGGTTGCCGGAATTGGCTACGCACACATTATACGCCGCGAGTTTACCGCAACATCACTGTTGCTCGACCGTGCTGAAGCCAAGCTCCTGTCCAAGACCAACCGTGACATAGACGGCGCAATAGCAGATATCATTGCGTATGACAACAGCCGCCAGTCGTTTGCAGCTGCCGACAAGGCTACGTATACGGCAAACAACACTCTTAATCCGCTTACCCGCGACATTATAGAGAAGCATTATAAAGATGTGAAGAACCCCAACTGTTTTGCCGACTGGAACTTCACACAGAACATGAGCGGCAGCTTTGTTGTTCCTCAGGATGTGGTGATATATATGAATGCAGTCAACGACCTGCGCCGTTTTGAGACAGTGATGGAGGGTACACGCTTCTTTGATTTGAAGCGCTACGGCATTGAATACTCTCACTTTATAGGTCCGAACAACGAGGAAAACAAACTTGTATGGAATGATCCACGCCGTGCCATAGAGGTTCCGCAAGAAGCCCTTTCTGCAGGATTGGAATCTTCATATACCAAGTTGGAGAAGCAACCGGACAACTCCGAACTGAAAATGAGTACGGAGAAGAAGGTCTATAGTAACTAAAAAATAAACAAGAAGATATATGAGATCTATAGTAAAAATATTAGCAGGGGTGCTTATCACCGTGAATGCAGTTGCATTCACGGCATGCACCGATGATGATTTTACGGCATCTATATTCGATACTACCGAGTATTCGCTTGACAAGGCTTCGTATACATTCCCGCTGGATACGTTCCTGAAGAAGAACTTCCTCGAGCCGTACAACCTCAAGTACATATACAAGATGGAAGACATCGGTTCCGACCTTGACAAGAACCTTGTGCCCATCAACTATGAGAATGCCACCGTCTTGGCTGTTCTTTCAAAGTATCTGTGGTTCGATGTATATAAGAAGATTACCGGAGAAGAATTTCTCAAGCAGTATAGTCCGCGCATAATACATCTTGTTGGCTCTCACAGCTTCAACCCGACATCGGGCACTGAGACACTTGGTGTTGCCGAGGGTGGCGTGAAGGTTACGCTGATACGCGGCAACTTCCTTGACGTAAACAACATAGAGTACATGAACGAGTACTTCTTCGGCACCATGCACCATGAGTTCTCGCACATCCTCCAGCAGAATGTGATAACACCGACAGCTTTCGATGCCATATCCAAGTCGCTTTACAACCCTATCGACTGGAACAATACTGCCGACTCGCTTGCAGTGACAAAGGGCTTCATTTCTCCCTATGCTTCGTCTCAGTCGCGCGAGGACTGGGTGGAAATCATTGCAAAGTATGTGACGATGGACATGAAAAGCTGGGATGCCACGCTTGAGTCTGCGCATTACGACTGGGAAGAACTGGACTATAACGCAAAGGCTTTTGACGCGGCAATAGCGCGCGGGGCTGACCGTGATACACTGGGCTACTACATCATACGTACCGTTGGAGGAAGCCCTGAAGTTGGTTCAAGGGAGAATGGAGAGATTGCCACATGGAAGATACAGCGCAAGCTGATACAGCGCAATGCAGACGGTTCTGCCGTGCTCGATGAAAACCAGAAGCCGATATTCCGCTTTGAGGATGGCGTGGACGGACGTGCCATCATATTGCAGAAGCTGGAAATGGCGCGTAAGTGGCTTAAAGAGAACTTCAATGTAGACCTTGAAGAACTGCGTATGGAGGTGCAGCGCCGCCAGTTCCTTACTGATGCGGACGGAAATTTTGTGTTCGATGCAAAGGGGAACTACGTGAACCGTTTTACCTCACCTTCAGAAAGCGATCCTACGCGCATGTTCATTGACGAGCTGCTCGATGAGGTCAACCAGTATAAAGCATTACAGCAATAACATCTAAAAGACTATATCAAGAATGAAAAAGATATTTTATTTCTCACTGCTTGTCGCTTCCGCGCTGACATTTTCCTCATGTACACACGAGGAAGACGATATTTTTGACAAGTCGGCTGCCGAAATCCTCAATGAGGTGAGTGAGCTTTATTCAGAACGTCTGGCTTCTTCGGAGGGCGGATGGGCTATAGAATACTATCCCACAATCATTGAAGACTTCGATCCAACTGTAGACAACCAATATCAGGTGCAGGGCTATCTGCTGCTTGCCGACTTCAATAAAGACGGATCGGTGAATATGGGAATGAAGAACATCGTGTCAGGAAACAGGTTCATAAGTGACCGTTCGGCATGGGATGTGATAACCGACCTCGGTCCGGTGCTCTCGTTCAGTACTTACAACAACTGCATACACCCGTTTGCCCAGCCTGAAGAGAGCGGCGTGCTCGATACGGACAAGGGTAAGGGGCTTGAGGGTGACTATGAGTTCATGATGCTCGATGTGCCCGAAAATCCTGAATATATAATGTTGAAAGGCAAGAAGCGCGGAACATACGTGCGTATGTCGCGCCTCGATGCCGACACCGATTTTGCTTCATATTACAGCAATCTTGATGCCCTCAACGGCAAGTATTTCAACCCGTCGGCACCAAACAACCTTGTAATGACACTCGGCGAGACGGCTATGAACGTAAAGGATGCCGGCACGGGTCTTATCACCACATGGCCTGTAGGCGGCGACGAAGTTGCCGATGCCGTAATCCGTCCGTTCCTGACGTTTGTCCACAACGGCGAGTTCCGCCTGCGTTTCCGTGACGCAATAGAGCTTGAAGACGGCTCAACAGCACAGGAGTTTGCATATAATGAGGAAGATGATGTGTTCCACGGCTTGGAAAATAATGACTTCACAATTGCCGGACCGGATGCCAATGCCTTTGTTTATTCATATATCACAGATAAGCACAAGATACAGTGGGACAGGCAGAGCGAAAGTGCGGGACAGATGAAAGACGTTTATGAAAATGTATATCAAGGTTTCAGAAAGCTTAACTATACTCTTTCAAATGTACAGATTTTGAATGATGTAAACAACGGACTGGTGTGCAGGGTTAGTTATCGTACAAACCGTGGTACATCTGCCACGCTTAATTATAAGTTCTCTATGGAACTGTCAGACGGAGCTGTAACCTTTAAATATATAGAGCCTGTAGGAACATCAGGCAATGTGCTGAATACAATACCGAGTCTGTTGGACATGTTGAATGCGCTTTCCAGCAGTTTCACTGCATCGAAATCAGAGACAGGCTTTGATTTGACAAAAACAAAACTTACTTCTTCGGCAAATCCAAATGATTGGTTTGTTGTTACATTAATTAATTGAAATTTATAGTTATGAAAAAGAATTTACTATTGACTGGTGCCTTATTTGCAATAGGTATGGCAGCGTTCGCACAGGAAGCAACTGTAAGCGAGCCACTGGTAAAGATGAACAAGGCTGCAATGACAAGTTCGAAGGCTTATACGGAAGTTACAGACTTGAAGCCTTTCACACTGGGGAAATCAAATGTAATATCACGTGCTGTGGCAGACGGAACGTACTACACACGTCCTGCAGGTACATTCTTTAGGGCATGGAACGAAGAGGGACGTGGTTCATATACAATATATTTGTATATGCCAGCATTCAAAGAATGTACATTTATGAATAAATCTGCCAATCCAACAGAATCTAAATGGTATCTTATAAATACTAATGGGAAATATGACTATACAGAATATGCGGATGCTTCTGGTAATTGGGGGTTTGAAGTAGATGGTCAGCATGTATGGCCTGTTCCGACTTTGGAGAACGGTGAGACGCAATTTGTCTTAGGAGAAAATAATATGTATAACGATAAAGGTGCAGGTTATACACGTATGCAAGGTACAGGTACAGTTTCTCCTATGTCATATTTTAATGATCATGATTTCGACGAAAATCAATTGGGCTGGGGAGTATTGAGTACACATTATTTGTTTGGAAGCGGAACTTTTACACAGGGTGATGTTACCTATACAAGCGTTGGAGCTGCTCAGAATTATGAAAAGCCAGCTTCACCTCTCTATGTTGAGAATGCATTTATAGAAGTTTTCTCTTTTGAAGAAACAACTCCAATACCTGCAGGAACGACAATAACCATGGCTATAGTTGGCACGGAAACAGAAAAAACAATAGCAACACTTACTGCAAAGGCAGAAGATATGGTTGGATATGGATCCTATACAAATACAACCTATGGTCAAATATATTCAGGTAGTCTTGTTTTCTCTAATAAAGTTAAGGATCCTATTCTGGGTGTAGATATAGCAGAACCTTTTGTTATAGACGAACCTTTCACTGTGATGATAACAGGTATGGAACAGGCCGGTGTAAACTTTGGATTAGGAGGAGTTGTCAATAAAGAAGAGAGTGGTATGCTTGAACAAGCAGGTGTACTCCTTCTCAACCCGACAACAGGCAAAATAGCATCTTTGAAATATACTAGCCCATTGGCTATAAATGTTGTTTTCAATGGTCTGTTTGACGGAATCCATATTTGGACAGACCTTACAGCCAGTGGTACAAACTATTCTAATGGCAATGTACTGAAAATTTCTGACGATGGAACAACATGTGCTCAGACCAACGGTACAAATCTTTCTGGTGTTATAATCGAAACTGCGACACCGTGGAAAGATGCAGACGGTAATGAATATTACTATTTTGAAAATCTTCCCGAATGGATTACTGCAGTGAATGTTGATGATTCTTATTATGCTGAAAATGGTTATTACGTTGTCAGCTTCACAGCTGAGCCTCTCAACGGCAAGGACGGAGAAGCTGCGGTGCTTTATCTCAAAGGACGTGGAATAACAGCAGAAACGCCTATCTACGTTACACAGGGCAACGGAACAACAGATATATCTGATGCTATCGTTACAAAGGATGAAGTTAAGGACAACAAGGTTTACAACCTGAACGGTCAGAGAGTTTCTGAAAATACACAGGGTATTCTTATAAAGAATGGCAAGAAGATTATCAATAAATAATTGATATTACGGAATAAACATTGATGAGGATGTGCCGGATATATAACGGCACACCCTCATTTTTATCTTATGCTGATAAATCGTATACTATAAAATAACGTGATTTCGACAAATTGTATCAACTCTGTAGGTTATTAATAAACATCCTCTTACGTTCGGGTGGATTTGCAATCCGCCCGCATGTGCAGGTTGAACGCGATAAAAAATATAGCGCATTGAAGGCATTTGAAATGCCTGCGGACTGCAAATTCATTAATAATTGAATATTGAATGCGGGCGGATTGCAAATCCACCCGAACGTGAGGCAGGGGTGGTTGGTAGTATAACAAGAAAGATAAATCCATCGAACTTACTATAAAATATTAATTAAAAACACAACAACAAATGAGAAAGATATTAATGTCGTCTATTCTTGCTCTATGTGCATTGTCTGCAACAGCTATCCCCGCCAAGCGCGGAACATGGAAGACAATAATCTTGGAGGACGGGACGTCGGTGCGGGCAGAGCTGTACGGTGATGAGTATGCACACTTCTGGCGTACAGCCAAAGGCGATGCCTACGTGCAGAAAGCCGGGGCGGACATATTCGTGAAAACAACTCCCGAGGCTGTAAATGCCAAGGCGCAGGAGATGAGAAAGAGCAACAGCGAGCGCAGGATGAAGCGTGCGGCAAAGAGGGCAGTGGGCACGGCATCGTCCGTGAACAGCGGTTCGCACAAGGGACTGATAATCCTTGTGCAGTTCCAAAATCTGAAATTCAGGACGGGTCATGACAATGCCTATTATAATAATGTGGCAAACACCGTGGGCTTTACAAACTCTGAGGGTTACCGCGGCAGCGTTCATGACTATTTCCTGTCGCAGAGCGACGGCAGGTTCGACCTTACATTCGATGTTGCCGGTCCGTACACGCTCTCAAAAAACTATGAATACTACGGTGAAGACGGTACGTCGAAAGACATACATGCCTATGACATGATAACCGAGGCGTGCCGCGCCGCCGACAAGGATGTTGATTTCTCAAGATACGATTGGGACGGTGACGGAGAGGTTGAGCAAGTATACGTTCTCTTTGCAGGCAACGGACAAGCGGGCGGAGGAGACAGCAATACCATCTGGCCGCACGAGTTTGTGCTGCAGCCCTCCATAACTCTCGACAATACAAGGCTGTATACATACGCTTGCGGAAGCGAGCTGGTGCACGGGCGTGCCGGAGGTATCGGCACGTTCTGCCATGAATTCAGCCATTGCTTAGGTCTTCCGGACATGTACGACACCGACTATAGCGGAGCATACGGCATGGGTCCGTGGAGCCCCATGGACCAGGGCAGCTACAACGGCAACAGCATGCTGCCGGCAAACTATACTGCCTATGAACGGGTGTTCAGCGGCTGGCAGCAGCCTGTGGAACTTACGGGCGAGGTTGAGGTGAACGGCATGGAGGCTCTCGACAACGGCGGCAAAACATATATTATCTATAACAAGAGCAACCGTAATGAGTATTACATGCTCGAAAACCGCCAGCTTACGGGTTGGGATGCGGCTCTTCCCTCATCCGGACTTGTCATAACCCATGTGGACTATAATTGGTATTCGTGGGCGACAAACAATGTGAACAACGACCCCGCTCATCAGCGTTGTACGGTTTTCCATGCCGACAACGGGATAGCCAATGATGCCGGTGTACCTTATCCTTACCGCACCAACAACAAGCTGACGGATACGTCTTCTCCGGCAGCCACGCTGTTCAATTATAATAACGGCAAGCGTTACATGAACTATCCCATAACCGATATAAAGCAGGAAAACGGTCTTATCTCTTTCAAGGCGGGAACAGCAGAGGTTATTTCGGACTTTAACGGTCCTTCGACAGACCCGACGGATGCGGTGTTCTACGAGTCTTTCGACAAGTGTACGGGACAGGGAGGCAACGATAACTTCTGGGGAACGGAAGTGACATTCGCCAACATGCGTGCCGACAATGAAGGCTGGTACTATCAGTACGGATATGGTGCAGACCGGTGTGCAAAGTTCGGAAAAACGGCAAAAGACGGTAATACAGCCACTCCGGTACTTAAACTCAATGGTGAATACGATCTTTATTTCAAGGCAGCACCGTATAATACAGACGAAACGGAGTTGACACTTGTGTTGAACGGAACCGGAGACATGGAGCAAACCGACTTTGTCATGGAAGCCGGCAAGTGGACGGAGTTCCACACAACATTCACCGCAATAGGCGACACACGTATAGTTTTCAAGCCCGAAAAGCATTTCTTCCTCGATGAAGTCATCGTCAAGAAAAGCACTTCTACGGATATCATGGGAATACAGGTGTCGCCTTCAACCGGTGTAAAAAGTATATATAGTATCGACGGCAGATATATGGGTACGGATGCGTCCGTGCTGGGAAAAGGAATATATATCGTGAATGGCCGTAAGATTGTGAAATGAATATAATAAGGAGATAAAAGAAGATAGGAGAAGATATGTGGCTTGCGCCACGGGAGATAAAGGACAGTTGTATTGAAACAAACAACAAAGCATATGTCCTCTATCTCCCTTTATCTTCTCCTATCTTCTTTTATCTCCTTTTTATATTGGGCTTTCATCCTCCGAGTAGGGCTGTACCATGGTGCAGCCGCCGTGATTATGAATTATAATCCGCTGTCATTACGAATGACACAAGCCATGCGGTTTCGGATGCACCGGGGTGCATCCCTACCTGTAAGCAGGCTCTATCTCCTTCTTTATCTCCCTCTCTTTTTGTTTAAAAAATGTAATTTTACCGTCTGTCTTTTGCAGATAAGTAAACCATTCATATCTTTATCGTCGTTTTCATGATGATATGTGTGGCATGTCGGCACTTTCTTTGGCAGTATAAAGTTTTATGTCCTTATCCCGTCCCCGCGTATGTCCTTATGCCGGGACAGGCTCTTTTGTTCATGATGCTTGGCGTCATAAATGTTTCAGACAGGGTCAAGTACCTTATTATAAACAATTTAAATCATTTTGACTTATGAACGAGAAAACATTCGGTGAAGTGTATTCATCATGGAAGGAAGCGAAAAAAGAGTTTGTAAAGCGTTCCACACTGTCCGTCTATACCCTGCTGGCGGAAAAACACCTGTTGCCGACCTTCGGTCAGCGGACGGATATACGCGAGGATGACGCACAGACCCTTGTGCTGCAAAAGATATCCGAGGGACTGAGCCATAAGAGCGTCAAGGATATAATGATTGTGCTAAAGATGGTAATGAGGTTCGGTATAAAGACCGGTTGGGCTGTCAACACGGAATGGGACATAAAGTATCCTAAGGAGCACCGCAAGCAGGGACTGAAGGTGCTTACCACTTCGGAGCAGAGGCGGATAATGGATTTTCTGGCGCAGCACATGTCATACCGCAATCTCGGCATATACATCTGTCTCAGCACAGGTATGCGTATCGGTGAGATATGTGCACTGAAGTGGAGCGATATAAACATAAGCGACCGCGTGATAAACGTGCAGCGCACAATAGAGAGAATATACATTACCGATGCCGACCACCGACATACCGAGGTTGCGGAGGGACCTCCTAAGACGGTAAACTCCATAAGGGAGATACCCATCGGCATGCAGCTGATAAAGATGCTGCGCCCTATAATGAAGATTGTGTACCACGATGCGTATATACTTACCAACGACACCAAACCACTTGAACCGCGCCTTTACCACAATTATTACAACAACATGATAAGGAGGCACAACCTGCCCCGGATAAACTTTCACGGATTGCGCCACAGCTTTGCCACACGCTGCATAGAGAGCAAGTGCGACTACAAGACGGTGAGCATAATCCTGGGACATGCAAACATATCCACCACGATGAACCTTTACGTGCATCCGGGCATTGACCAGAAGCGTAAATGTATAGACAGGATGATGAGGGTATTGAGATAAGTTGGCGTCTTGTTTTGCAACACCCTCATGTTGTGATGGCTGCCTGTATCTTCTTGTAAATCAAGATGATACCTCCGATGTTGCAAAAGGTGCCCTTTTGGAGGCTGAAAGACGGCATTTAGTCTTCCAAAAGGGCACCTTTTGCAATGCGATTTGCCATGTTTTGCAATAGGGTATGTATCCGTTGCCCGGATAAGGACACGTGCGGAAAGAAGCTAATGGGAGCTAAGGGGAGATAAAAGAAGATATAAGAAGATAAAGTGAGATAAAAGACAATAGCCTTGTTGCTTTTTACAAGACTATTGTCCCTTATCTCCTGTGGCATGAGTCACATATCTTCTCCTGTCTCCATCTATCTCCTTATTGTATCACGACACCCTGCAGAGCAGGTCGGACACCAGACCGGAGGCTTCTGGGATAGTCTCTTCCTACAGCCGAAAAGATGTATATAAGCAGGTAAAATATAGCAAATGGATGTTAAATTATATTTAATTTACGTATTGCAAAATTAAACATCCTTAAATTACCCCCCCAGAATTGTTTAATAATCGTAATACGATTAATTTTGCAAAAATAAGCTAAAAGTCGTGAAGACGATGTAATGCCGGTATTGCATGCAACATTCTCCATATTGGAGGACGTGTCTTATCGTAACTTCAATAATAAGTGACAATCATAATACACACAATAGATGAATAGACTTTTCTTGTCCATATCATTACTTTTCGTAATGTTGGGCGCGTCTGCCGTGCCTGCCAAGCGCGGTATATGGCGTACTCTGCCTCTTGTCGGTGGCGGCGAGGTTCATGCAGAACTTATTGGTGATGAATGTTTGAATTATTATAAGTCAGCGGCAGGAACGTTCTATGTTCCTGTCGCTGACGGTTTTTATGATGTTGCCGACATCGCTTCCCTCAAAGCCGCGGCAGGGGAGAAGCGTGCCGTGTCGGATGAAAGGCGCCTAAGACGGGGCGCAAAGGCACGTGCCGGAGCGCGTGTCGGAGGAACCGTTAAGGGACTTGTCATATTGGTGGAGTTTAAAGACACCAAGTTCTCTTCGGACAACGCACAGCCGCTTTACAACGATATCCTTAATGCCGAAAATTATAAGAATGACAAAGGTTTCGTAGGTTCCGTGCGAGACTATTTCCGCGATCAGAGCAACGGTCGGCTGCTTATAGACTTCGACGTGACGGGTCCGGTGCAGATGCCCAACGGCTATGCCTATTACGGAGCCAACACCGGGCTTCTCGGAAGCGATGCACATCCCGATGAAATGGTTGAATATGCCTGCAAAGCCGTGGCAGGCAAGGTGAATTTCGCCGACTACGACTGGGACGGTGACGGAGAGGCAGATCAGGTTTGTATCATATATGCCGGACGCGGCGAGGCTTCGGGAGGCGATGCCAACACTATCTGGCCTCACGAGGGACAGCTGACAAGATATGGCAAAGACGTGGTGATAGACGGAGTGAAGGTCGATACTTACGCACTCAGCTGCGAACTGGGCGAGAAAGGAACCATCGACGGCATCGGAACATTCTGTCACGAATTTTCCCACTGTCTCGGCATTCCCGACATGTACGACACGTCCAACAGCGGAGGCTACGGCATGTACCGTTGGGACATCATGAGCTATGGCAACTACAACGGCGACAGCTTTGTACCCGCCGCATATACAAGCTACGAGCGTTGGCTTGCCGGTTGGATAGAGCCGGTGGAACTGAAAGAAGACACCGACATAAGCGGCATGAAGTCTTTGGAAGAGGGCGGCACAGCGTACATTATATATAACGATGGCGACAGGAATGAGTATTATCTTCTGGAAAACCGTCGCAAGACAGGCTGGGATGCGGCGCTTCCGGGCGAAGGTCTGCTCGTGATACATGTAGACTACGATGCCAAGTTGTGGGCGGAAAATACCGTCAACAGCAGCAAAGGCAGTCATCCGCACCTCTCACCCATTGCCGCCGACAACTCATACGTGTCAGAAGACGCCGACTGTGCAGGCGATGTGTTCCCGTACAACGGCAACAACAGTCTGACAAACACCACCACGCCAGCGGCAACGCTGTATAACAAGAACACCGACGGCTCTTATTTCATGAACAAGTCGGTTGAAGATATAACGAAAAACGAAGACGGTACCATGTCGTTCGCGTTCAGAGTGGTAGACGAAAAGCCGCAGCCCGATGTCGAAGGCAACTGGTTCTACGAGTCGTTTGACAAGTGTGCCGGTATCGGCGGTAACGACGGTAAATGGGGAAATGCCTCTACGGGTGGATTTCCGCAAGATTTCCTTACCGACAATGCAGGGTGGGAGAGCGACAACGCCAACAACCTGCGCCCTGCCGACAAGTGCGCCAAGTTTACCGGCGGAACGGTGAAAAGCCCGATGTTCTATTTCGACAACGGAGCGGTGATAACGTTCAAGGCTGCTCCGTGCAACGGATATGCCGAGACGCTGACCCTCGGCACAGACAGGGGAACGCTCGGACAGACAACGTTCACCATGACCAACGGTGCGTGGACAGAGTTCAAGACAACCCTTTCAGGCGAAGGCTATACACAGTTGTCGTTCACTACAGGCGGTCCGTTCTTTGTAGACGAGTTGCGCGTGAGCACTCCTTCCGCAACGGGTATAGACCATGTCGTTGCGCCGTCGGCGTCTGCCGGCAAACGCATCTACAGCATCGACGGTCGCTATATGGGCACCGACATCGACGTTCTTGCCAGGGGACTGTATATCGTAGGCGGCAGAAAGGTGGTTAAATAAAACTGTGTGATACCGATAATTAAAAAATACAAGATATAATGAGAAAAGTTTTAGCAATTGCATTCGTGCTCCTTTGCCTCGGCGGCAAGGCATTGGCACAACTGCCGTCGGTGACGCTTAAAGACATCAACGGCAAGACCGTGAGAACGGACACTTTGTCCAACGGCGGCAAACCGTTCATCATCGACTTCTTCGCAACGTGGTGCAAACCCTGTAACCGCGAGTTGAAGGCAATACACGAGGTGTATCCCGACTGGCAGGAAGAAACCGGCGTGAAGCTCATCGCCGTGTCGATAGATCAGGCACAGAACATCAACAAGGTGAAGCCCATGGTCGACGAACAAGGCTGGGAATATGAGGTGCTCCTCGACCCTAATGGCGATTTCAAGCGCGCGCTCGGCATACAGATGATACCATACGTGCTCATTGTCGACGGCAAGGGTAACATTGTGTACAAGCACAACGGTTATACCGACGGTGCGGAGAATGAATTGATAGAGAAGGTAAGAGAACTTGTAAAGTGATATGAGAAGAATATATACCATTATTACCGCGGCTATGCTGTCGTCTGCGGCATACGCGCAGGTGGACATCGGCAAGGGCGTGTCGGTGACGGGAAGTTTGCAGAGCGACATGCTTGTGCCTATGGGCAAGCAGGAAGACGGCTCTCACGAGGATTTCCGCACAAACACATACGCCGACATGAGTCTGATGAGCAAGAACATCGACTTGGGCGTAAGGCTCGAATACCTCGATCACCCGCTGCCGGGCTTTGAGACCGACAAGGGTTTCAAAGGCTGGGGCTTGGCAAACATATATGCTAAAATCCACACAAAGAACCTTGAGGTGACTCTCGGAAACTATTATGAGCAGTTCGGTTCGGGCTTCATCCTCCGCACATACGAGGAGAGAAGTCTCGGCATAGACAACTCGCTGCTTGGTGCGCGTGTTGTCGTACGCCCGTTCAACGGTGTTCAGATAAAGGCACTCACCGGCTATCAACGCCACTACTGGAGCTATAACGACGCTCTGGTGTCGGGTGCCGACGTCGAATTCAGTCTCGACCGCTGGTTCAAGGCACTGGGTGACCGGGGCGCAAGCCTCACCCTGGGCGGTTCGTGGGTGAACAAACACGGCGATGACGAGGCTGTGAGAAATGCGGATGCGACACATCGTCTCAATTTCCCGAAGAACGTCAATGCCTATGACCTGCGTGCAAACTTCAACAAAGGCGGGCTTAACATCCTTGCCGAGTATGCACAGAAAGACGCGGATCCGTCGTTCAAGAACAATTACATCTATCGCAAGGGATATGTAGGAATGCTCTCGGCGTCATACTCGAAGAAGGGCGCGTCGTTGCTGTTGCAGGCAAAACGCTCGGACAACTTCACATCGGTGAGCGACCGCACGGAAAGCGGCAGCGGCTCGGCAATAAACCATCTGCCGGCGTTTACCGAAGACCATACATATGCACTTGCTGCCCTTTATCCTTATAACACCAACAAAAACGGTGAATGGGCTTATCAGGCACAGTTCGGATACAATTTCAAGCGCCGCACGGCGATAGGCGGAAGGTATGGCATGAACGTGAAGGTGAACTTCTCGCATGTGCATGCCATCGACATGACACCCAAGGGCAGCACGGCTCTTCCGGGACTTGTACCGGGCGCATGGGGAACCGACGGTTACGGCTCGGCTTTCTGGAAATGGGGCGACGAGACATTCTATCAGGATCTGAACATACAGATAGAGCGCCGACTGACCAAGGGCTTCAAACTCAACCTTATGTACATGAACCAGTTCTATAACAAGACTGTTGTAGAGGGCGAGGGCGGAATGATACACAGCAACATCTTCATTGCCGACGGTCTGATAAGCCTCAGCCCCAAGACAAAGCTCCGTGTGGAGGGACAATACCTCACAACGGGCGAGGATGAGGGCGACTGGGCGTTCGCTCTTGCCGAACTGTCGCTGGCTCCGCACTGGATGTTCACGGCTTCGGACATGTACAACTGCGGCGAGACACAGGCTCACTATTGGCAGACATACGTGACATACAACATCAAGTCGCACCGCGTACAGCTCGGCTGGGGACGCACGCGTGCGGGCTACAACTGCTCCGGCGGCGTGTGCCGGTACATCCCGCAGACCAAAGGTTTCACTTTGTCTTACAACTATAACTTCTAAAACGTCATGAGAAAGTTCTTATATATATATATAATAATGTGTGTGGGCGTGCTTGTCGCTTCGTGCAGCGATATGGACGACAACGAGCGTTTCACCTACGTGAAGCCCGCTCCGGTGGCACGCTGCGTGCTGCTCGAAGACTATACCGGACAACTATGTGTGAACTGTCCCAAAGCTGTAGGCGTGATAAATCAGATACATGAAGTTTATGGCGACAACATCATTGCCGTCGGCATACACGGCGGACGCCTGTCACTGTCAAGCAGTCTGAGTGACTTGGGACTTGCAACCGCAGAGAGCGAGGAATACTATCAGAGTGCAGGTGCTCCGTCGCAGCCGTCGGGACGTATCAACCGTAAGGGAGAACCGTCGACAATAGACTCATGGCAGGAGCTTGTTACGTCTGAAATCGAGAAGACTGCACCCCTGTCGCTGAGCCTTGCTGCCGTTTACGATGCCGGCTCACGTACGGTTAATGTTACCGTCGGAGCGAATGGTGTGGACGGAAATGTTGCAGGAAAGCTGCAGCTTTGGATTGTAGAAGACAACATTGTGGCTCCGCAGAGACAGCCCGACGGTTCGACAAAAGTTGATTACGTGCACAACCATGTATTCCGCTCTGCCGTCAACGGCACATGGGGCGAGAGCTTCAACATTGCCGAGGGCGAGGAAAAGAGTGTTACGGCTTCGGCTGCGCTCAAAGCAAACTGGAAACCGGAAGACTGTTCTGTCGTTGCTTTTGTATATAACGAGAGCGGCGTGATGCAGGCGGCTAAGGTGAAGATTATAAACGATAACGAAGAATAAACAAAAAGATAAGTATGAAAAAGATAAAGTTTTTGGCATTGGCAGCAGCCATGTTCCTTGGTGCAGGCAATCTTTGCGCACAGACAGACAACACGTTCGGTTTTGTCGATGCCGACGGCAACGAGGTGAAGGACGGCAGTACCGTGACATTCTATGCCGTGGAAGAGGAGGTCGTACCGGGAATGCCAATGTTCGGAGTCAAAGTGCAGTCAAAGTTCGACTTGAAGGTAAAGAACAACACAAGTGCTACAGCAAAGGTTGCTCTGAAGGTTGATGCATCCTTAAACCCTGTTTCCGGTAAGGTACAGGTCTGCTTCCCGTCTTCATGTGACTCACATGACAGAGGTTCATTTACTACTGCATCCGGTGATATGATGGCAAATGAGGTTAGAGATTTAAGTTCGGAATGGATTTTCGAAAAAGGCAAATATGCTGAAGAAACAGTGTCTCTGACAATTCTCAGTGGCGACAAAAAAGCCGTTGGACCGAAAGTTACAATCCGTTGCATCTATGCCGATCCGACAGGCATTGCCGGCACGGAGGCTGACAAGAACGTTACGGAAACGGCACGTTATGATGCCAACGGCAAGAAGCTGGGTGCTCCGCAGAAAGGCTTGAACATCGTGAAGATGAGCAATGGCGAGACACGCAAGATTGCCGTTGAATAAAGAGAACACAAAATGTGTTTATATATTTTTATCTATTAATTGTTTAATTATGAAACAAAACAAGACTTTACACAGGTATGTGGGGTACACGTTCCATGTACTTATGTTGACATTGCTGTTTCTGTGGTGCGGAAGTACCACGGCATCGGCAGTGGGTGCCGGCACAAAGGAAGACCCGTATGTGTTGGAAGACGGTGCTACCTATGAGGTAGTCAAGTATAAAGGCTTCTATGCCAAGTTTACAGCACCTTCCGCAGGTACGTTCAAACTTGGGGGAGTAGACTCTTATTCGGTCTATACCGATGAGACATTTGGAACAATAGATGAGAGCATAAGCCCGGCTTTCAACGGTGATTATGGAAATATAGCCTATACGTTTGAATGTCAGGCAGGCAAGACCTATTATGTAGGAAACAATTTTGTAATGAATGGCGGTACTGCCACTTTCAAGTTCATTACCGGTGGTGCAGAACCGGTTGAGCTGAAGTCATGCTCTCCGAAAGAAGGCAGTGTGATAAACGCAGTGACTGGAAAAGTCGACTTGGCTTTCAATCAGTCGGTGCGTGTAGGCGGATGTACCATGACATGCGGCAGCCTGACTGTCAATCCTGAAGTAATGGTCACTCTGGCATACGCTGGTGTGGATATCAAAAACCAGCTTGTGACATGGTATAATGACGGTTCGATAAAGGAAGGCGATGATATTAAGATTAAATTCACCGGTATCTCTGCCGCTTCAGACAAGAATACATTATATAATGGAGATGGCGTACTCGAACTTGCCTATAAGGTCGGTCCAAAATCTCTGATGCTTGTGTCAAGCACCAATACTCCGGCGAGCGAGACTCCTGTTAATGACTTTAAGTCATATTATATGTCATCGGATGCCACAGGCATGATTATGCTTACGTTCAGCGGCGAGGTAGGGTCTATCGAAGCAGTAAAGTTGCAATACGGTAGTGCGGAGCCTGTCGGTGATTCCGAAGCATCGGAATATTATGAGGAGGATATTACCCCCCCCAACATTCTTGGTAATACGGTTGCGTTAAACCTCAAGGGCAAGCTTCGTCGCCCTGCCGATATGTTGCCGGGTGTTACAACAACGTATTCAACCATTAACCTCTTGGTTCGTGGCGTGAAAGATGTCAATGGCAATTATGCTTATTCAGCAGGTCAGGGTACTATAGGCACTTATGGATTTAACTTCAACTATAAAGATATTGCATACGACCCGGTTGCCGACTGGGCTGTTGTTGACGGCGACGCCATAAACTCAGACACCAAGAACATAGAACTATGGTTGAAAGAGGACGGTGACAAGGCTACATTTACAGGTGTTGAGTTTGCATATAAAGACAATGGCACAGACAAGACAGCTGTTGTCGAGGCAAAGGCGCTCACCATAACAGATGATCCGGACGAGGCAACCGCTAAAATCATCACAATCCCTGTTCCTAACGTGAGCATCGATGCAAACAGCAAGGTTACGGTTTCGCTTGCCGGTGTTGAGACTCCAAGCGGAGTTGTTCCCGAATCGCTATCCGGAACATTCGACTGTACGGGAAAGGCTGTTGCTGCCGATGAACTGCAGATTATCAGCGCGGTGCTGAAAACGGAAAGCGGTGATGTGGAGATGGTTAACGGTCAGATAGGGACTATTGCACGCAATGCAATTGCAACCATCACGTTAAACAAAGAAGTAGGTTATATAACGTGGTCTATCGACGAACCGGAATCCCCTTACATAAAAAACAGTTATCAAACTCCGAATGCATCGTCATTTGATATTACAATACGTGGTGCTGCAACAAAGTTCCTGGCTGGCAAGACCTATACTTTTACACTGAAAGCATGGACTACCGAGGATGATTCTCGCGGTGGTAAAGCTCCTAACATAGGTACCGCAACATTTACGTTTACCGGTACGGAGACTCCGTATGTCTACAGTGACGTTACTCTGCTGAACCATATCAGCAAGCCATATCCATTGGTAAGCAAGGATCAGAACACCTATACTCTCGAATTCAGCGGTCCTGCTACAGTGAAAAAAGCTGTAATCAACACCGGTATGGGTTCTTCGGCAGATTGTGCTTTTGAAGCCGTACAGGGTAGTGACGACAAACAATGGGTAGTGACATTGGCTCCATCAGTTCTCAATCAGTTCGACGCATTCGACCTCAATGTGTTTGCGGAAGACAAAGAACATCATGCAATCAACAAGGCTCCGGATGCCTCGTCTATGGGTTCGGAAGACAATACATGGCTCACCATTCCTTTCTCTTGCGATTTCAACAAGCCAGACTTCACAGTAGAGCCTGCAAGCGAGTCTGTTCTTGAAAGCATCGACAAGATAACTTTCTCTTATAACGGCGGTATCAATGTCAGCTATGATGGCGGGAAGATAAACATCTGGTGCGACCGTCAGTTGGTGAAGGAGATTAAGCAAGGCGAACTGAAACGTCCGGAAGGTGAAGACACCACTGATAAACTTTGTGTAGTGTTTGACGAACCGATTACCGCTGCCGGTAACTATACGGTTGAAATTCCGGCAGGATTCTTTGTACTCGGAGAAGAATTCTCAAGCTATGCAAGCAAGGCTACATCTGTTTACTATGAGGTTAAGGCTGCAACGGGTGTAAAGATAACAGTTACTCCTGAAAGCGAATCAACTCTTGAGAGCATTGACAAGATCGTATTCACTTACGAACCGGGTATCAACGTCAACTGGAATAGCGGTAACGATGACAAGATTACCATTTATAATAAAGCGTCGCGTACCGAGGTTGCATCGTTCACAAAAGATGATGTCAAGCTTCCGGAAGATTTCTTCGATGTTACCAATGTAAGGGTGGAACTGACTGAGCCTATTACTGCAGCCGGTAATTACGAGGTTACTGTTCCCGCCGGATTCTTCTCACTTGGCGAAAGTGGCAATGACCTTAACGAGGCCATGGTTATATACTATGAGATAGCAGAGCCGAAGGAAGAACTCGTTATTGCGGTCAACCCCGCCGGTGGCACAGTGACGGAGATACCTGCAACAATAGTGTTGACGGCAGAAGGACGCGAGACAGCTAATTTCGCCGATGGTACTTCTCCGGTGTTGACAGATGACAAGAGCAACACATACGCCGCACACTATGAGTGGGGTACCGGATGGAATGAGGTGAATGTTGTTCTTGAAGGCGGTGCCATCAATGCCGCAGGTACTTATACCCTTACAATCCCTGCCGGTTCGGTATATGGTAACGACGAGACCGACACCTTCACCAAAGACATTGTCATCACCTATATTATAGAAAATGCTACAGGCATTGACAACATTGTAGCCAATGCCGGCGGTAAGGTAGACGTTTACACTATCAATGGAACAAACGTTCTTTGCAATGCCGATGCTGCTGCCGTGAAGACTCTCAACAGCGGTCTTTACATCATCGACGGCAAGAAGGTGGTTATCAAGAAATAATTTGTGACTAATGTAATTTAAGGTTGCGGGACAGTCGCTCCGCAACCTTAAATCTTTCTTAACTTATGTACAATGAAAAATATGGATATTAAGAAACTTATTTTTTGCATCATTGGCATGCTCGTGTTTGTCAATGTATCTGCTCAAGAGGTGGCTCCGCCGACAATAACCGCTTACGACTTTAAAGACCAATCGTGTATAAAAACGGTGTCAGACAACGGTAAGTGGGCTGTGTCGTTCGGCTCGGCTGTCTCCAACTCCTCCATGTCAACGAACTCCCGGCTTATAAACATAGAGACCGGCGAGGTTACGGCAATTGGACTGGAGAACGATGAGACAACACCACTTTACTGTATGGCAAGCGATGTTACAGACGACGGAATGGTTGTGGGCGAATATAAAGGCATGCCTGCAACATGGACAAAGGACGGCGGTTGGAAGATGTTGGATTTGCCGATAGGCTGGAGCGGCGGCTTTCTGGAAAGTGTCACTCCCGACGGCAGATATGCCGTGGGTAGGGCGACCTTGGATTGGAACGAGTCGCCGTTGCTGTATGACCTCACCACCGGTGAACTGCTTGATACTCCGGGTATACCTGTCAAAGGCTCTGCCGGCGAGGATTTCAAACAGATGAGGTTTACAAGCATCACCGCCGACGGTCGTTACATCAGCGGTGTAGGTGACTTATCTTATACATGGAATACTGTGAACTTTATATACGACCGCGAAAAGAAATCATGTATACGTCCCGGCTTCAAGGATGACGGCACTTCTGTGTTTGACAATGCCTATGTGGCTGAGGGCACTTTCAGCCCCAACGGTAAGTTCTTTGCCGGTTCGGCTGTTGTTTATACCGCTGCCGACGAGTACCGTTGCCCGTTTACATACAACATGGATACAGGCGAATACAAGTTGTACAATGACGCTACAGGTCAGAACTACTCTTTCATTACAGTTGACAACAATGGTGTGATGTACGGTAGTCCCTCTTCCGAAGTTTCACCGGTACGCACCCTGTATATCTTTGTAGACGGTTTCTGGTATCCGCTCGACGACCTTCTGAGTATGCGCTATGGCATAGACTATTACGTAAAGACCGGTTATGACAACACCGGTACATGTATTGGCGTGTCGGGCGACGGCAAAGTGCTGGTGGCATTTCCCGACCCTTACAAGAGCTATGCCATAAAGATGAACGAGACGTTTGCCGATGCGGCACGCAAGGTGAACCTTTTGAAAAACTATAGGGCGACACCTGCCGACGGAGCAGCCGTAACATCGCTTAGAACCGTTGAGATTGCTTTCAACTACAGCATACAGCTTCTTGGAAAGGCGGCGGACATAAAGCTCACCGACAAAGACGGCAACAGCTTCGGACGAATAGTGTCGGCAGCTCTACAGAGCAATAATGACAAAGTGCTGAAGATAACCTTCCGCTCTACTTCTCTCGCATCCGGCGAGAACTATACGCTGACTATTCCGGCGGGCATGATGGCTTTGAAGACAGACGCGTCACGCACAAACGAACAGATTGTGCTCCACTACACGGGACGTGCGGCATCGCCGGTAAAGGTGGTGTCGGTGACACCGGAGGCTGGAAACTCTCTCAGCCGCCTCTCTGCAACCACAAATCCTGTTCTGCTTACATACGACACAGACGTGAAATTGGCTGAAGGAGCAAAGGCACAGCTCTACCGCGATGAGGAGACAGAGCCTTTGGCAGAACTTAACCTGGCTACATCTACCAAGGCAGAGCAGTCTAAGATGGTGATGGTTTATCCCGCAACGACACAGTATCTCTTCCTCGGAAGCAAATATAAGATTGTAGTTCCGGCAGGTGCCGTAACCGATGTCAACGGTGACAACGCATCAACGGAGTATACAGTAAATTACGAAGGACTTTATGAGAGGGTTATCGTTGCCGACGACCAAAATCTCTACAGTGAGGACTTCAACACCGGTGTGGCAAACATGATGTTGCGTGATGGCGACGGCAAAACTCCCAACGCAGAGATGCAGGGATACGACTTCAAGGCAGGCGATGCCTATGCCTGGGTGCCGGTTCGTGATGAGGGCAGCACCGACTTTGCCGCTGCTTCCACATCGGGATATGATCCCGCAGGAAAGGCAGACGACTGGATGGTTACTCCTCAGGTTTATATTCCGGACGCAAAATGTCGTCTCGATTTCGACGCACAGGGCTTCCGGAGCAACAAGCAAGACAAACTGAAGGTCATTGTATATGCCGATGAGACAGTGCACAACTATCTCAGCGCCGAGCTTTGCGCCAAGATGCGTGCAGAAGGCGAGGTTGTTCTTGATCAGGTCGTTCTGCCGGGCAACAGCGATGAGAATCTTGCCGGCGACTGGACGGCATTCTCTTTCAAACTTGACAAATATGCGGGCAAGAGCATATATGTGGCATTTGTCAACGAGAACGAAGACCAGAGTCTTGTGTTTGTAGACAACGTAAAGATTGTACGCGACAACGGCTTTATCACTGCGCTGACCTCCGAAACAACGGTTGTGGCAAAGGAGAGCACACCTGTCAGCGGACGCATCATCGTAAACTCTGTCACGGAGACATTCAATAGCATCAGCATCAAGCTGCTCGATGCAGAGAAGAACGTGGTGGACGAGATTTCGGAAAGCGGTCTGTCGCTCAAGAAAGACGACAAGTACGACTTTACATTCAGCAAGAAACTGCCGCTTACCGTCGGTAAGGAGAACGTTATGTATATAGCCACACAGCTCGGTGCATATAGCGACGAGGTGAAATATACGGTCAAGGACCTTGCATTCCAGCCTGTAAAACGCGTGCTCATCGAAGAGAAGACGGGCATGGGCTGTCAGTTCTGTCCGCAGGGACATTTTGCATGGGAGCATCTGTCGGGCATCTATGGCGACAAAGTTATTATGGCTGCATATCATACATACTCCGGCGATATCTACGAGAGCGGAATGACTACGTATACAGATTTCCTCGGACTGAACGGCGCCCCGACGGCGAAGATAAACCGTGGCAGCGACGTATCGTCACCTATGTATTATGAAGTACGCGAGGGTAAGTATTATTATACGTTCAACTCGCCTGACGGCACCAACTGGTCAGATCTTATATCAAAGGAGTTTGAGACCGATGCCGATGCCAACCTTACGATAAGCGGAGCATACGATGTGGCCGCATCCAAGATAACCGTGCCTTACAGTGCAAGTTTCGCACTTGACATGGACAAGCAGAACATAGGTATGTTCCTCATCGTTACCGAAGACAATCTTATGGGTTATCAGGAGAATTACTTTGCAAACCAAAGTCCGGAAAACCTTATCGGAATAGAAGACTGGTGCAAGGGCGGCAAGTATGGCAGCAATCCTGTTGCGCCTTATACTCAGAACCATGTGGTGCGTGGTATCGCCGGTTCTTCTTATTACGGCTATACCGGCTATCTGCCGACAAGCATCACCGGCGGACAGGAGTATACGGGAAACATCGTGTTCGATATGCCCAAGGTGAACGAAATAAGCAACTGCAGTGTTATCTGCATGATGCTCGATGCCAATACCGGTCGTGTAATCAATGTCGCACAGGCAAAACTGACCGATGCTACAGGCATCGCGGGTACAGTGACAGGCAGCAACGGTGCCGAAGAGGTGGCACGTTATAATGCCGCAGGTCAGATGATAGAAGGTCCGCAGAAGGGCTTGAACATCATCAAGTATGCCGACGGTACAACACGAAAGGTTGTTATTAAGTGACATATCGCTCCCGTCACGTGTCTACGATGACAGGGATGCATCTTATTATAAAGCCGGCAGCAATGCCGGCTTTTTTGTTTTTGCGGCAAAGTCCTTCCATAATATTTATAGCTTCTATAGCCTCTATAGTATCTATAGCAACTATCGCCCTTATAAAAAACGCATAATTATGCTCTTTGAAACAGATGTTTTGTGTATATTTGTAGGCTTATTTCTATTTAACTATTATTATATGAGAAAACTATTGACAACATTCTCGCTGCTTGCCGTTACGGCAGTGGCGTTTGCTGTTCCCGCAAAGCGCGGTGTTTGGAAGACTGTTCGTCTGGCTGATGGAACAGAAGTAAAGGTCGAATTGAGAGGCGATGAGTTCGGACATTTCTGGCAGTCTCAGGACGGAGTGAAATATATTGAAGACAAGACATCAGGCAGATACAAGGTTGCCGATATGCAGTTGATAGCCGAGAAGGCATCGGCGCGCCGTCGTACAGCAGCCAAAGCCCGTTCGGTTTCAAGAATGAGGAAGTCAAAGGCGGCATCCAAGGCTCCACTTTACACCGGCAGCAAGAAGGGGCTTCTTATACTTGTACAGTTCAGCGACAAGAAGTTCAAGGCTTCAAATAATCTCGAATTGTACCGTCAGGTGGTCAGCGGAACCAACTATTCCAATGCGGCGCTTGGCTTCAAAGGCAGCGTGCGTGACTATTTCCGCGACCAGAGTGATGGACAGTTTGACTTCGATATCGATGTTGTTGGTCCGGTTACAATGCCCCATAATTATGCTTATTACGGAGCAAATGACAGCGACGGCAATGACGTGCGTGCCGAAGAGATGATTGTGGAGGCATGCAAAATGGTGGATAATGAAGTGGATTTCACGCAGTACGATTGGGACGGCGACGGCGAGATGGAACAGGTGTTCGTGCTCTATGCCGGTCATGGCGAGGCTTCTTATAATGATGATGACACAATATGGCCCCATGCGTGGTATCTAAAGGACGGCGCCGGCATTACACTGCGGCTCGACGGTATTCTTGTCAATTCGTATGCCTGCGGCAGTGAACTTGGCTCGGGTGAGAAGATAG
This sequence comes from Xylanibacter caecicola, assembly GCF_013166515.1. Taxonomy (GTDB): domain Bacteria; phylum Bacteroidota; class Bacteroidia; order Bacteroidales; family Bacteroidaceae; genus Prevotella; species Prevotella caecicola. The sequence continues at coordinate 176,844 of NZ_JABKKJ010000001.1, forward strand.
ACGGTATAGGCACCATCTGCCATGAGTTCTCACATTGTTTCGGACTGCCCGACATGTATGATACGGAGTACAGCGGGAACTATGGCATGTGTTCGTGGAGCCTTATGGACGGCGGCAGTTATAATGCCGACGGCTTTATCCCGGCATGCTATACCAGTTATGAAAAGATGGCTGTAGGCTGGAAACAGCCGGTGGAACTGACGGAAGACATGGAGGTGAAGAACCTCAAGCCGTACAGTGAGGGTGGAGATGCCTACATATTATATAATGAAGGCAACCGTAACGAGTATTTCCTTTTGGAGAATCGTCAGCTCACAGGATGGGACGAAGGACTGGAAGACAAGGGTCTGATAGCAATACATGTGGACTATGATGCCAACGTGTGGGACTGGAATGAGGTGAACACCACCACAAACGCTTATTCCGGCAACAACCACCAGAGGTGCACCATAATACCGGCAGACGGTGTATACAATTATCAGTCGTATATGGGTAACAAGTATTTCTACGCATATCACGATGCCTTTCCCTACGGTTCGGCGACAAGCATAACAAATTCGACGAGACATGCAGCGCTTTACAATGCCAATACCGACGGCACCAAGCGCATGAACAAGTCGGTGACGGGCATAACGCAGAATGCCGACGGCACGGTGTCGTTCAATATCGCCAATGATGATACCGGCGGCAACGGCGGTGGCGGCGGTGATGTCAATCCGTCCGAATACCTGTTCTATGAGTCGTTTGACGGATGTTCCGGATCCGGTGGTAACGATGGTCTGTGGAGCGGTAACGTAGCTAATGCAAAATTTAACTCAGACAACGGGGATGGACTTCTTCTTACAAATACGGTGCCGACAGGTGTGCTAAATTCGGGAACAGCAGCAAACCGGGTGTAGTAACCACTCCTCCATTCACTGTAAATGGTGAGGCAACATTTACATTCCTTGCCGCTCCGTGGGACAAGGACAGCGAACTGCTCGACCTTTCGGTAAGCGGCAATGCCACAATAAGCCCTTCGGAACTGGTTATGCAGGCACATACCTGGACTCCGTTCACTGTTACCATAAAAGGTCAGGGAAGCGTAACGGTAACCTTTACGCCAGGCAAGCGCATGTTCCTCGATGAGGTCAAGGCGTTCGTTCCTTCCACCACGGCAGTAAAAGGCATCACTTCGGACACGACAGCGAAGCCCGTTGACAAGCGCATATACAGTCTTGACGGTCGTTATATAGGAACGGATATGCACGCCCTTCCGCGCGGCATATATATCATCGGCGGCAAGAAGATCGTGAAATAGGAGCGATGATATTAATTTATGATTTATAATGAGGAGATAGAAGGAGATAAGGGAAGATAAAAGGAGATAAAGGACAAATGCTTTGTCGATGAATGATAATAAAACAGAGCCTGTTTATTTGTAGGGATGCTCCCCGGAGCATCCGAAACCGTATGGCTTGCATCAATTGTAATCACGGCGAATAATCATTCATAATCATATCGGCTGCACCAGGGTACAGCCCTACCAGGAGTATGAAAACCGAAAGTAAAAAGGAGATAAAGGATGAATGTATGGTTGTTTAATCCAAGGCATTCATCCTTTATCTCCTTTTGTCTTCTTATTACACAAAACAAAGCATACGTCCTTTATATCCTTTTATCTTCCCTTATCTCCTTCTGATACCATTTTTGAGCACCACTCCCAAGTAACTTAAATTCTTCATTCTTTATTCTTCATTCTTCATTTTCTCAGAACAGTTCTTTAAGTACGTCAAGCGATTTTATCTCCTTGAAATCGGGAACATGCAGGCGGTAGAAGTCCAATATCACGTCCACACATCTGTTGCGCTCTGTCCTCGACATGGCATAAAGGTGCATCGTTTCATAGTTCATTCGCATGAGCAGGCGTATTTTCATAGATTCTTCTGGACCGAGAAAATCGTTGTGTGGGGGAGGAGAGGGCGTGAAACAGCCGTTGCGCATGTCAAAACAGCAGTTCGGCACGTAGTCGTCAAGATTTGGAAAGAAGCCGGCAAACCTTGTCATTCGCATCATGAAGACAAGATGGAAGTTGCTGAACCTGTCGCTCACGCCGTCAAGCCAGCGCACACTGTTTTCCACATATTTATATAATAGGGCGTCTGACTGCTCATAACGTGTGGCACGAGACAGGAACTCCGCCGTAAAAAGAGCTATCGACAGCTTGTAGGCATCGAATGGAATGGAAAAGAACGGCACGCTTATCCTTGCCTCCTTTATGGTGTGCAGATTCTTTTGTCGCCGCATGTCTATTTCCATTTCGAGTATTGTCAGCGGTTGGAAAAACTGTTTCTTCACCTTTGCCTTTGCCGAACCGGATATATGTGTTATGCACGACAGCCTTCCGTTACTCTCCGTAAGCAGGTCCGTTATCATCTTTGACTCGCCGAACTTGAACGAATGCAACACTATAGCCTTTGTCTTTATCAACATGTCTGCAAAGATAGTCCATACCGAAGACAATACAAAAACAATCCTGCTTTTATTACATTCCATGCTTGTAGCACATCCTTATACCGCTTCTTTTCACCGTGAAAGTGCACGATAATGAAAAAATATGCCGTAAAATTTGGAAGAATAAAATAAAAGTCATACCTTTGCACCGCAAAAAGTAGCGATACGGTCCCTTCGTCTATCGGTTAGGACGAGAGATTTTCATTCTCTAAAGAGGAGTTCGACTCTCCTAGGGACTACTTCCGTTGAACGTCATCTGCGCAGTGATGCGCTAACAAGGCAGGATGAACCTGCTGCGGGAAAAGATGACGTTAATTTTGTGTCTTTAAGGCACCGGATTTCAGGAGCAGCCGTATGGCATGTTCCGTATAGTGAAAATAATAGTTAATTATCAAAAGAACAAAATGGCAAATCACAAATCATCGGTAAAGAGAATTCGTCAGACAAAGACCAAGACTCTTCACAACAAGTACTACGCGAAGACAATGCGTAACGCAGTACGTAAGCTGCGCGCTCTGACAGACAAGGAAGAAGCAGTCAAGATGTATCCTTCGGTACAGAAGATGCTTGACAAGTTGGCTAAGACAAACATCATTCACAAGAACAAGGCAGCCAATATCAAGTCAAGTCTGGCAAACCACATCAACAAGCTGGGTTAATAGTTACCGGTTGTTTGAAAGTATAAACGGGTTGTAACCATGTCGGTTGCAACCCGTTTTCGTTTGTTGTCGGATGTTTTCCGGTATGTTGCGAGGGTGACGTTTGTTGTTTTTTGGTATTTGTATTGCGTTGTATTCCTTTCATTTAGGGACATTTTTCTTATATTTGTCCGCACGCATCGAAGAGGCGTTTGCACAATAAATTAAAAATATTCAATACGAATATCTTTATTGTTTCATCTGTTTTATACGTGTGTATGCAGCAAATAACGCCTCTATGAGGCGTGCGGACAAATACAAGAATTTGTTCCAACAGGGGCGGATATATTTAAATATAATTGTTCGGAACTTACGTCTTAATTCTTAATTAACCTCATTCTTAACTCTTCCTGTATTCCGAAGGCGACATTCCCACATGCTCTTTGAAGAAGCGCCCGAGGAAAGACTGGTTGGGAAAGTTCATTTCTTCGGCTATTTCCTTTATGCTTTTTGTGGTGTTCTTGAGCATTACCCGTATCTCCAGAGCCACGTAATTGTCTATCCATTCGTTAGGTGTGCGGTGACTGACCTGCTTTACTGTTTCCGAAAGATACTTGGGGGTTATGCACAGACGGGTGGCATAATGACTCACCCTGCGTTCGTGTCTGAAGTTCTGTTCCACCAGTTTTATAAATTCGGTGAATATCGATTCGGCTCTGCCCGACCTTTTGTTTTTCTGCTGTTGTATGCGGTATATAACCTGGCTAAGGTCGTAAATCATGGTGGCTATGAGCGAACGGACCACATCTTTGCGGAAATGATGCTCGTTGTCATTCATCTTATTCCATATCAGGTCGAAGTAAGTCATGAGATTGCCGACCTCATCCTGGCGCAGTCCGAATACCGGATGACTGCGTGAGAAGAGGAACAGGGATGATATGCCGTGTATGTCTTTTATTATCTCGCTGAAGAAATTCTGCGATATAAGGATAGCTATTCCACTCAGATCGTTGCTCAGCATGTAGTTGTCTATTACCTGTCCTTCGCTTATTATGATAACGTCGTTTGCGGCAACCATACGCTCTTCCGTGTCCACGGAATATTGTACTTTACCGTGCCGGCACAGGGCGAGCAGTATACACTTCATGCGCCGCGGCTCGTTTGGCAGCGGTAAGGATCCTATCTCGTTGAAGACCATTATGTCATCGTCTATATAACTGCCGTTATACAGTTTCTTCATTTCGGATATGGATATTTCCGTTATGTTGCCGTTCATTGTGGATGCTGACTCTTGGAGTTTGATTAAAAAATATCCGGAAGCGTCTTTCGACGGCTTCCGGATGCCTGTTTGTTATGCGTCGATGTTTGCGTATGTCGCGTTTTGTTCGATGAACTGCCGTCTCGGTTCCACATCGTCGCCCATGAGCATTGAGAATATCTCGTCTGCCTCGGCGGCGTTTTCTATTGTGACCTGTTTCAGCAGTCGTGTCTTCGGGTCCATTGTCGTTTCCCAAAGCTGCTCGGGGTTCATTTCTCCAAGACCTTTGTAGCGCTGCGTGTGTATGCTCTTGCCGTCTTCCACGCCGTTTCCGTACTTGTCGAGGAAAGCCTGTCGCTGCTGGTCGGTATAGCAGTATTCCTTCACGCGGTTCTTGTATGTGCACAGATACAGCGGAGGTGTTGCTATATAGAGGTGTCCCTCCTGTATCACGCGTGGCATGAACCGGTAGAAAAGAGTCATTATCAGCGTGTCGATGTGCGAGCCATCGACATCGGCGTCGGTCATTATTATTATCTTGTCGTAGCGCAGCTTGTCGATGTTGGCTTCTTTGTCGCCCTCGCCTTCAACGCCGAAGCGTACGCCGATGCTCTGTATGATGTTCATTACCGACTCGCTCTCGAACACTTTGTGCCACATTACTTTCTCAACATTGAGGATTTTTCCGCGCAGCGGAAGTATCGCCTGTGTGTATCGATCGCGTCCCTGTTTGGCAGAACCACCGGCAGAGTCTCCCTCGACGAGGAATATCTCGCACTCTTTCGGGTCCTTGTTCGAACAGTCGGCAAGTTTGCCCGGCAGTCCGCCACCCGTCATCGGGTTCTTGCGCTGTACGCTCTCGCGTGCCTTGCGTGCCGCTATTCGTGCCGTTGCGGCAAGTATCACCTTGTCGCATATCATCTTTGCCTCTTTCGGATGTTCCTCGAGATAGTATGTAAGGGCTTCCGCCACAGCCTGCTGTACGGCGCCTGTCACCTCGCTGTTTCCCAACTTTGTCTTTGTCTGTCCTTCGAACTGCGGCTCTGCCACCTTTATGGATATGACAGCTGTAAGCCCCTCGCGAAAGTCTTCGCCGGCAATCTCAATCTTCGCCTTTTCTATCTGCTTGGATATTGCCGGGTCGTTATCGGCATATTTCTTAAGCGTGCGTGTGAGCGCCATGCGGAAACCTACAAGATGCGTACCGCCTTCGATGGTATTGATGTTGTTTACGTATGAGTGTATGTTCTCCGAATAGTCGTTGTTGTACATCACGGCAACTTCTATGGGGATATTCTGCTTTTCGGTCTTCAGATATATCACGTCGTCAAACAGGTGGGTACGGTGGCGGTCCACATAGCGTACAAACTCTTTCAGTCCGTCCTTGGCGTGGAATACCTCGGTCCTTGTCTTTCCCTCCTCATCGGGGCGCATATCGGTCAGCGTGATGTGTATGCCTGCATTGAGATATGCCAACTCGCGCATACGTTTTGCTATTATCTCGTATTTGTATTCGGTAGTGGTGAATATCGTCGGGTCGGGCCAGAACTGCTGGCGTGTACCCCTTAACTCGGTTTCGCCTACAACCTTCACCGGGTATAGCGGCTTACCTTTTTCGTATTCCTGCTGGTAAATCTTTCCGTCGCGGAACACCTGCGACATCATGTGTGTGGACAGGGCGTTGACACAGCTCACGCCGACACCGTGCAGTCCGCCCGATACCTTGTACGACCCTTTGTCGAATTTTCCTCCGGCATGCAGCACGGTCATTACCACCTCGAGTGCCGACTTGTGCAGTTTCTTGTGTTCGTCTACAGGTATGCCTCGACCGTTATCCTGGACGGTTATCGAGTTATCTTCGTTTATGGTGACTTCTATGTGCGTGCAGTAGCCTGCCATTGCCTCGTCTATAGAGTTGTCCACTGTCTCGTTTACTAAGTGGTGCAGACCTTTCTCGCTTATGTCGCCTATGTACATCGCAGGGCGCTTGCGCACCGCCTCGAGACCTTCGAGCACCTGGATGTTACTGGCGGAATAGTTGTTTTCGTTTATCTTATTTTCTGCCATGTCTTGATTAAGAAATAATTAACATGCAAATATACGAAAAAAACGCGACATGGTGAAATTTTTAATGTTATTAGTGTGCAATCTAAAACTTCAAAATTTCAAACCGGAAACGGCTAAGCGGCTGTCTCAAAACCTGTCGCCTGAAATCTGACAAAATGAAAGCCATATCGCCATTCACGTGTCATTGTGATTTCAAAAAAGTGCCGTGATTTTTCCTCAACTACGTTTCGGAACGTGCAACGCACGTGTCAAAAAACACCTCGGGACGTGTGTCTTTATGCAAAAGACCGTCTTTTGCAATGCAAAACGTGGCATTTCAGACTCCGATATGCGGCATTTTGCATCCTAAAGTGCCACACTTACCACACGAAAGTTGCCTGATTTCTATACGAAAGTGGCGTATTTTCTCATTTAAGATACTATCTTTTATTGCACATTTTTGCTGCATATCACATAATGCGTTGTGATATAATGTCTTGCCGTTGCACGCGCATTTTCGCGATATTTACGCCCGGAATATTTTTATTCTGAAATATCGCAAATATAGAGAGCACGATTTTTAAAAAGTGTAAGAAATTATTTTGTTTTTCCGACAATATGTAAAGACCGTGGCGTTGTATGCGTCAAACGGTGTGATTGAAGTGAATATAGCCCGTAAGGGCTGTACCGGATAAAACGTTGCGCCCCGTAAACAAATTCTGTTTACGGGGCGCTGTGTTTAATATTGATACCTTAGATCAGGCAAGCAGTTTCTTTACGATGCCTGATATGATTTTTCCGTCTGCCTTGCCGGCAAGCTGTTTACTTGCCGTTCCCATCACTTTACCCATGTCTTTCATGCTTGTAGCTCCGGTGGCGGCGATTATTTCCTTTACAGCCTGTTTTATTTCTTCCTCGCTCATCTGTTTGGGAAGATATTCCTCTATTACCTTCACCTGTTCCAATTCGTTGTCTGCAAGGTCCTGACGGTTTTGTGTCACGAAGGTTACAGCTGCGTCCTTACCCTGTTTTGCGAGTTTGGAGAGTATCTTCAACGCGTCGGCGTCCTCAAGTGTATCGTCCGCTCCGGGAGCTGTCTTTGCCTCGATGAATACTTTCTTGATGTTGCGCAGTGTTTCAAGTCGTACCTTGTCGCGCGCTTTCATTGCTTCTTTGATGTCGTTGCTTATCTGATCGAATAGTGCCATGACTGTTGTTTTTAATTCTTATTGTATATATTTTTGTTTCGTCTCCGTTGCTTGTTTCAACGTAGGAACACTGATATATGCAGTGTTTATAACCTTGTATTAAAGAAAACTTATTACTCCTTGCACGTTGTTCTCTTCCTCTTCTTTCTTTGTTTCGCCTGTTGCCTGATTGCGTATTTCGTCGAGTATCTGGCGTGTGCGGTTGTATGTGGGAGTGGATTCGACTGCCGAGATGACGTCATCGTTGTCAAGATCTTCCTGTCTGAATATGAATATGTGCGGGCGGCGCTTGTATTTCTTGTTGTGGTCGCCCTTGTCATAGTAGTGGCTGCGGCGTTCTATGCGCTGTGCCTCCTTTTCCTGTGCCTCTGCAATGCGGTTTGCTTCTTCCTGTGTATGACGCTTTATATGGTTGTCCATGCCGTCCACATTGGTTATACCGAAGCCAGTTGCAAGGATTGTCACTTTCACTTTCTTGCCCAGTTCGGGGTCGGTGGCAAGTCCCCATTTTATCTCGAAGTCGCCGCCGAACTTTGCCATGAAGTCGTTTACGTCGTTCATTTCCTCCATCATGAGCGAGTCTTTGCCGTCTTTCTGTCCGCAGAAAGAGATGCTGAGTAGTATCTTTTTGGAGTTGAAGACATCGTTGTCGTTGAGCAACGGTGAGTTGAGAGCGTCGTCGATAGCCTTCTTTACGCGTCCTTCGCCTTCTCCGTATCCTGTACTCATTATGGCAACGCCGCCGTCTTTGAGTACGGTTTTCACATCGTTGAAGTCAAGGTTGATGAGTCCGTGAACGGTTATTATCTCTGCAATGCTCTTTGCAGCCACGCTCAAAGTGTCGTCTGCCTTGCCGAAAGCATCGAGAACCGTCAGCTCGGGATAAATCTCGCGGAGCCTTTCGTTGTTGATGACAAGCAGTGCATCGACATGTTTTGACATTTCCTCAACGCCGTCGAGAGCCTGGTCTATCTTGCGGTCACCCTCGAAACGGAAAGGTATTGTCACGATGCCGACGGTAAGTATGCCCATTTCTTTTGATATACGGGCTATCACCGGAGCTGCTCCCGTGCCGGTGCCGCCGCCCATGCCGGCAGTGATGAATGTCATGCGGGTGCCGTCGGACAGCATGTTCTTTATGTCGTCAAGGCTCTCTTCCGCTGCCTGACGTGCTTTGGCTGGCTTGTTTCCGGCTCCGAGTCCTTCTTTGCCGAGCTGCAGGTGTACGGGAACGGGAGAGTCGTTGAGTGCCTGGTTGTCGGTGTTGCAGAGCACGAACGATACGTCGTGTATGCCTTCGCGGTACATGTGGTTAACGGCATTGCCGCCTCCGCCACCCACACCGATGACTTTTATTATGCTGTTTTCCTTTTCGGGTTCGCCGAAATCGAGTATGTCGTTTTTCTTATAGTTGTTGTCCATATCTGTATTCTTTATATTGTTGTCGTTTAATATGCCGTGTATGGGGTTGCTGTTATTCGTCTTCCGGTTCTTTGAGGAGTCCGAATATGAAGTTCTTCACTTTCTTGCCGACATTTCCCATGCTCTTTTTCTTTTTCTCTTCCTCCTCTTTCTTGAGTCTTTCTTCTTCTATGCGTGCAGCCTCTTCTGCCTCCTTACGTCTCTTCTCTTCTGCCGCCGCCTTTTCTGCCGCAGTGAGAACGATACCGCTTCCGAGCTCGTCGGGACGTCTGGGGTTCTGGTGCAGGTCGCCTGTCTTTGGTGTGGTGCCCTGTTTCTGTTCAGCGTTGAAAAGGTCACCGTTTTGAGTTACCTCCTGTCCGGCACAGTTCATGTCTCCCTTGGCAAGCAGTCCGAGAATGGTGTTCATCATTCCGTTGTGTGCTGTTATTTCGGGATTGTTTGATGTTATGGTGTGTGTCACAAATTTGGCGATGCGTATTTTGTCTATGTGAGTGTGGTTGCGGAATGCGGTTTCGATATTCTTCATGTTCGAGCCGCCGCCGGTAAGGATGATGCCACCTAACAGTCTGTCTGCGTATTCGCCCGGAACCTGTGACCAGACGTTCTCTATTATCTCGAGCAACCTTCCTTCGACAATCTCTATGAACTTGCGGCTTTCGATGCTGCGGTCTGTGTCTATCGGCAACATAAGCGTATTGTCGATATCGTTGTTGTCCGTATAAGCGCATCCGTATTTTATCTTCATGTTCTCGGCTGCACTTTCCTCCATCTGAAGCGAAGCGATATCCTTGGTGATATTGCTGCCTCCGAGCGGTATTACGGCAAGGTGGCGAAGTATGTTTTTGTAATAAACGGATACGGTGGTGGTGTCGGCTCCAAGGTCTACAAGTACACAACCGGAACGTTTCTCGGCGTCGGTCAGGACATTGTCTGCCATGGCGAGCGGTGCAAGATACATCTCGGCAATTGCCACATTGGCATGGTCGAAGCAGTTGTTGAGGTTGTGGTAGAACGATTTACGCCACAGGATGTTGAGGAAATTGCCTTCAAGGCGTGAGCACTGTATGCCCACCGGGTCTGACTGTAACTGGTTTCCGACTTTATATTCTTGTGTGGCGGCATCCAGAATTTCCTGATCCTGATATATCATATTGCGGTTGGTGTCCATCAGTTCGTTCACCATGTCCTGTGTGACAATGGTGTTCTCGGGCAGATCTTTTATTATTACATTTTTGATACTGCGTATCGACTGACCGCCAACGCCTACATATACCTGTGATATTTCGGTCTTGAGATTGTTCGACAGTTTCTTTACAATGTTTGATATGCACTGTACTGTCTTGTCTATATTGAATATTATACCTTTTCGTATGAATGATGATGAGTCTTCTTTTACTACGGCAAGTACGGAAATACTTCCGTCTACGTTCTTCTTTCCTGCTATTCCGGTCATCTTGGATGAACCAAGCTCGATTGCTACTATAAATTCTTTTGCTGCCATACAATTATATATTTATTCTGTTTACTGTTCTCTTTTCTTGCATATTATCTGATTGTCGAACTCTATGTTGATATACGGATACTTGTTCCAGCCGGCTTGTGACAGTCCGTACTTATAGAACTTTTCGAGTCGTTTCATCTTCTTGTTTACGAAATCCGTGATTTCCTGTTCTCTTTTTGATCTGTTGCCGTGTTGTGGCAGATAGCCCATGAACACTACATGTTCTCCTACTCGCGGAACAAGCTCTATTCCGAGATCGGGCAGAACATTTATCTGTACAATCTGGTTCTTCCACAAGTCGCTCGCCATAAGTGCTTTGGCAAGATACGAAAGGGTGCTTTTTGCGTAATTCTTATTTATATATCCGGTTGCAATTATCAGGTCGGAGGTATATTTGGAGTTAGGCATTATGCCGCCTTTGTCATCAAGATAGTAGTCCTCTCCCCGTATGTTCTTTATTCGTATGATAGGAAGTCGCTGTGTAACGCTGATATGGACGTTGTTGTCTTGGGTCTTGTAGCACTGCACTTCGTTTACAAACGGACTCGATTTGAGAAGTTCTTCTATTTCCCGGGGATTGACATCGGACATCATCTTGTTGAGCGGATACAGATGTCGGCGTTGCAAAATCTTCTTTATTTCGTTTACGCTAAGAAATCCGTTTGCGCTGTCATCCTCTATGTTTATCGATACTTTTGTGCATACCCTTGCCGTCTCGTCCGGGTTGTTGAACGATGTCATGGCAAGTATGATATAAACGGCAAGGATTATATCAAGTGTTATTATTATTGATTTCTTTACGTTGATGCGCATTTACTTGTATTTGTTTAAGAGTATTTCTGCTATTTGTGGAACGTAATTGTCAAGGTCGCCGGCACCCAATACCAACAGCACTTCAAAGTTGTCGGTGGCTACAAAGTCAAGAATATCTTCTTTCTTGACCAGTCTTTTCTCCACTCCCGGCTTCAGATTGTCAAGTATCAGTTGTGACGAAACTCCCGGAATGGGTTCTTCGCGGGCAGGGTAGATATCGCAAAGCACCACTCTGTCCAGCAAGCTGAGGCTGTCGGCAAAGTCTTTATAGAAGTCGCGTGTCCTTGTATAGAGATGCGGTTGGAATATTGCCGTTATTTTCTTGTTTTTATAAAGTTCGCGTATGCTTTTGGCACTTTGGTATATTTCTTTTGGATGATGTGCGTAGTCGCTAAGAAAAACAATGTTCTCATTGTTTATTTTGAAGTCAAACCGCCTGTCTACTCCACGGTATGTCTTCATTCCGTTACGCAGTTCCTCTGCCGTACATCCTGCCAACTGTGCCATTGCCATTGCTGCAACGCCGTTCTCGATGTTTATCGGTATGGGGTGTCCAAGCTCTATATCTGTAACGTTTTCTATAGGTGAGATGAAGTCGAAGGTGATTTTACCGTTGCCTATTTTTATGTTCTCGGCATGGAAGTCGCCTTCGTCCAGCGCGTATTCGTATGTTTTCACGTCTTTGTCGACGTCGGCTTTCATTTCAAGACCTTTGTGTACGATGAGTGCTCCGCCCGGTTGTATGAGCGTGGTGTAGTGGCGGAAGCTCTCGAGATAAGCCTCTTTGGTGCCGTAGATGTCAAGGTGGTCGGGATCTGTAGACGTTATCACGCTCATCCACGGGCGCAACTGGTGGAAGCTACGGTCAAATTCGTCTGCCTCAATCACCACGTAGTCGCTATCCTCGCTTAGTATATAGTTTGTAGAGTAGTTCTTTGATATGCCGCCAAGAAAGGCATTGCAGTCGTGTTTGCTTTGGTGCATGATGTGTGCGCACATTGTTGATGTGGTTGTTTTTCCGTGAGTTCCGGCAAAACAAAGTCCCTTGTGGGTGCGTGTCAGCATGCCCAACACTTGTGCACGTTTCTCTATATCGAAGCCTTCCTGACGGAAATAAGCCAGTTCCTTGTGGCTTTCGGGTATGGCGGGAGTATATACCACGAGTGTATTTTCCTTGTTCTTGCAGGTTTGAGGGATACTGTCTATATTCTCGTCATAGTGAATGTTCATTCCCTCTTGTTCCAATTGGCGTGTCAGGTTAGAAGGAGTCTTGTCGTATCCGGCAACTTCTTTGCCTTTTTTCATGAAGTAACGGGCAATGGCGCTCATGCCTATGCCGCCTGCACCGATAAAATATATGGATTTAATATCTTTAAGTTCCATTTGCTGTTTAAGTTTTTCGATGACTCGTAATGAATGTGCTTAATGTCTCGCTGTTGCCATTTTTATGACTTCATCGGCAATGATGTCGGCAGAATCGGGCAGTGCCAGCTTCTTGATGTTTGTGCTGAGCGACTTCAGCTTGTCTTCGTTCTTTACGGTGTCGATAGCAAGCTTTATCACAACATCGGCAGCCTCGGCGTCTTTTACGTATAGCGCCGCATCCTTGTTGACAAGCGCCATGACGTTCTTTGTCTGATGATCTTCTGCCACGTTGGGCGAGGGAACAAGTATTACGGGCTTGCCTATGAGGCAGAACTCGGATATGCTGCTTGCTCCGGCACGACTTATCACCAAGTCGGCTGCCGTATATGCGGCTCCCATGTCCGATATGAAGTCGGTCACTTTCAGCATGGGCATATCCTTGTGGCTTTTCAATCGTTCCTTTATTTCGTTGTGATAATACTTTCCGGTCTGCCAGATGAACTGTACACCCGATGTCTCTATCAGGTCAAGATGCTGCATCACGCTTTCGTTTACGGTACGTGCTCCGAGGCTTCCTCCCACTATCAGTATGGTCTTTTTTGAAGGGTCGAGTCCGAAACTCTTTATTGCATCTTCCTTGTTTGTTGTGGTTTCGAGTAAAGCCTGTCTTACGGGATTGCCCGTCATTATGATTTTCTCGGCGGGAAAGAACCTTTCCATGCCCTCATAGGCAACGCATATTTTCGTCGCTTTCTTTGCAAGCAGCTTGTTGGTGACGCCTGCATACGAGTTCTGTTCCTGTATAAGGCAGGGTATTCCCATTGCCGCACATTTGTTTAAGGTGGGTCCGCTGGCATAGCCGCCTACTCCCACGGCTGCCATCGGTCTGAATTTACGGATGATGTTCTTTGCTATCAGCTGGCTTTTCCAGATCCTGTAAAGAACCAAGATGTTCTTCAGCATGTTCTTGCGGTCGAATCCGCATATCGGAAGACCTTTTATCTCGTATCCTGCCGCAGGCACGCGTTGCATCTCCATTCTGCCTTCTGCACCTACGAATAATATCTTGGTGCCGGGTCTTTTTCCTTTAATGGCATTTGCAATGGATATGGCAGGAAAGATATGTCCTCCTGTTCCACCGCCGCTTATTATAATTCTCAGTTCTTCATCCATACTGTATGAGATTTGTTTGTTTCGCAAAATTAAATAAAAAAATTATCTTCCTATTATTTTATATTACATTTTATGTCATGCCGTCTTTGCTTTAACGGTCACCGGGGTATTGCTTTCCGTGCTGTCGTTTTTCTTGGCAGAGTAGCTTACACTTAATATAATACCAATATATACACAGTTCATTATCGTTGATGTTCCGCCCTTGCTGATTAGCGGAAGCGGCTGTCCGGTCACCGGTGCCAGTCCTACCGCCACAGCCATGTTGAACATTGCCTGAGTAACCAGAAGCAAGGCAAAGCCCATGATAAGCAGTGCGGGGAACGTGTTTGCACATCTGTTTGCGATGATTGCAGTGCGGAATAACAGTATTATATACAGCATGCACACCACAAATGCCCCTAATATGCCCATTTCTTCTATGACAATGGCATATATGAAGTCGGAGAATGCCTGTGAAAGGAAATCGCGTTCAACAGAGTTTCCCGGTCCTTTGCCCACAATGTTCGACGAAACTATCGCAATGTTGGCGTGAGCCACCTGCGCGTCATTGTCCAAGTCATAGTCGTTCGGTGCCACATACTCGTTGTCAATGAACTTGTCTATACGCGTTTTCCATGTGTCAAAGCGGTGCGTAACCTTGCTGAGTGCGCTCTTTTCGCTCTTTTTGGCATTCTTGTCCGCATTTTCTACAAGCACGGTATTTGTCGTGCTGTTCTTCTCTTTTTGCTTGTCCGTGCCGAAAATCATTACCGCAGCGACAGCCATTGCACCGGCAAGAACCACTATTCCGACAAGTCTTCCGATCTGCTTTCCGGGCACTCTGCCTATTATCATCATCATCACAACTACCGTGCCAAGCAGAAAGGCGGTTGAAAAGTTCTCAAAGAAGATGAGCATTATCGTCGGAATGCTGATGAACAATATAAATCTGAATGCGCGAGGGTCGGCCCCGTCCTTTGTCTGCATGGCACTCAGTATCTGTGCTTCTGCCAGAATGAGAGAGCCTTTAGCCAGTTCTGACGGCTGAAACTTTATTCCGAACAGCGACAGCCAGCGTGTTGCGTCGTTTTCAGCGTGTCCGGATACAAGCACCATAATAAGCATTATCATCGACAATAGAAGTGCAAATGGTGTTATTATCTTAAAATATTTGCACTTTATATTCATTACGCCGACCATGAAGCATACGCCTATCAGCAGGAAAGAGGTATGTTTCAGTGCAGGTCCCCAGTAGTATCCTCCCTTGTAGGTGAGTCCGCTTGATGCGCTGTATACCTCTATTATGCTTATGATGCACAGAAAGAAGAACACCATCCAGATGATGCCGTCGCCTTTCAGTTTGTTGCTTATTGCATTTTCGTTCATTATGTCTTGATTTCTTCCGGTTCTGTCTTTATAAGTTTCTTACCAGTGTCTTGAACTGCTCACCCCTGTCTTCCATGTTCTTGAACAGGTCGAAGCTTGCGCAGCACGGGCTTAGCAGCACCGTCTCGCCGGGTTTTGCCATTTCGTAACATGCCTCTACACATTCTTTCATGCTGTGTGTGTCGCGTACCGGAATGCCCATTCCGTCAAAGAAATTGTGCAGCTTTGCATTGTCGGCACCAAGGTAAACCAGTCCGCAGCATTTCTTCTTTACAAGTTCTTTTATCGCGTTATAGTCGTTGCCCTTGTCTTTTCCTCCTATTATAAGGATTGTAGGTGTCTTCATGCTTTCCAACGCATACCAGCATGCGTCTACGTTAGTGGCTTTCGAGTCGTTGATATATTGAACCCCCCTTACGGTCGTCACTTTCTCCAGACGGTGTTCCACGCCTGGGAAATCGCTTAAGCTCTTGCGTATGTCTTCTTTCTTTATGCCTGAAACCCTTGATGCAATGCCGGCTGCGAGCGAGTTGTATATATTATGTTTTCCCGTCAGGCTCAGTGCTTCTTGTTCCATGTTGAACGGTGTCGGCACTTCTATTTTATACTCTCCTTCCTCTATGTATGCAATTGAACCTTTCTCTTTAAGGTCGGAGAAAGGGCATTGTACAGACTTTATGTTATACTTTTTCAACTCCCTTTTTATTATGGGGTCATCGTTCCAGTATATGAACGTGTCGTCCTTTGTCTGGTTCTGTATTATCCTCATCTTCGAGTCGACATAGTTCTGCATGCAGTTGTCGTAGCGGTCGAGGTGATCCGGGGTTATGTTAAGCAGAATGGCAATGTTGGCACGGAAGTTGTACATATTGTCCAACTGAAACGAGCTGATTTCTATTATGTAATATTCGTGCGGGTCTTCAGCCACCTGAAGTGCGAGGCTTTTGCCTATGTTGCCTGCCAGTCCCACGTTATATCCGGCGTTTTTGAATATATGGTATATCAGCGAAGTTGTCGTTGTCTTGCCGTTGCTACCAGTTATACATATCATCTTGGACGTAGTATACCTTCCTGCAAACTCTATTTCACTTATTATGCCGATGCCCTTAGCCACGCATTTCTTTATTATCGGGGCATTGTCCGGTATGCCGGGGCTTTTTATTATCTCATCGGCATTCAGTATCTTTTCCTCTGTATGTCCTTTTTCCTCCCATTCTATACCATGGCTGTCAAGAAGTTCCTTGTATTTGTCTTTTATCATCGACATATCCGAAACAAATACGTCGAATCCTTCTTTCTTTGCAAGTACGGCAGCTCCGGCTCCACTTTCGCCGGCTCCCAATATGACAATTCTTCCCATATATCTTTCCTTATCTTATCTTTAATGTTATTATTGTCAGTGCCGCCAAAAGTATTGTGACAATCCAGAAGCGGATTGTTATCTTCGATTCGTGCACTACATTCTTTGGCTTTTTGAATACATATTTTATCTCCGGGTCAAGTTGTTCCTGTGTAATTCTGAACGTGTCGTGAAGCGGAGCACGCTTTATAAGTCTTTGCTTTATACCCTTGCGCGTTCCCAGTTTTGCATACCACACCTGCAATATTACGCTGAGGCTCTCCACAAAGAATATTCCGCAGAGTATCGGAAGCATCAGTTCCTTGTGTATTATTATGGCGCTTACGGCTATTATTCCTCCGATTGTCAGTGAGCCGGTGTCTCCCATAAACACTTGTGCGGGATAAGCGTTATACCACAGGAAACCGATCAGGGCACCGATGAATGCGCATAAGAACACCACCAGTTCCTGTGATCCCGGTATATACATTATATTAAGGTATGCAGCAAACTCTATATGACTGCTCACATAGGCAAATATTCCGAGCGCCACGCCTATTATTGCCGAGTTTCCCGCACACATGCCATCCATTCCGTCGTTTAGGTTCGCACCGTTCGAGACCGCTGTCACCACTATTATCGTCATCACCACAAACAGTATCCAGCCGGCCGCAGTCTTGTATTTTCCGCAGAACGACATAATGTCGGCATAGTCGAGGTTATGTCCTTTCACGAACGGTATTGTCGTCTTAAGAGACTTTGTTGCCTGTTGCCTGTGTTTTATTACAAGTTCCTGGTTGTCGTTTTTCTGTATGGCAAGGTTCTCGTTTATCTTTGCATCAGGACTGTACCACAACATCATGCCTACAATCAGACCGATGCTTATCTGCCCTATTATCTTGAACTTGCCCGGCAGTCCCTCCTTGTTGTGGCGGAATATCTTTATATAGTCATCCAGTCCGCCGAGAAATCCCAGCCACACTGTGGTGATAATCATCAGTATGAGATATATGTTTCGCATGCGTCCCAGCAACAGTACGGGAACGAGAATGGCTACGATCAATATGATACCGCCCATCGAAGGCACGCCTATCTTCTTTACACCGAACGGATCTATCTTTGCATCGCGCTGCACTTCGGTTATCTGTTTCTTCTTGAGATACTTTATGAATTTCTCTCCGAACCATGCAGATATCACCAAAGCAAGTATCATTGCCAGCAATGCCCGGAACGATATGTAACCCCATACGTGTGAACCGGGTATTCCGAATTGCTCTAAAAAGCGGAACAGATAGTATAACATTTTTATTTTTAAGTTTAAATTACAAGTAAAATATTTAATTAATGACGATTATTCACGGTCTGTTGCATGCTTAGCCGTTCATTATCTCCATTATTACCTCCTTGTCGTCAAAGTGATGTTTTACGCCCTTTATCTCCTGATAGTTTTCGTGTCCTTTTCCGGCAATAAGTATTACATCTCCTTTCTGCGCCAGCATATATGCCGTGCGTATCGCCTCCTTGCGGTCTGCAATGCTCAGCACATTCTTCATCTGTGCCTTGTCAAGTCCTGCCAACATATCGTTTATTATGTCCTGCGGCTCCTCAAATCGCGGGTTGTCGCTCGTTATGATCACCTTGTCGCTCTGCTTTACCGCCTCCTGTGCCATTAGCGGTCGCTTGCCTTTGTCACGGTTTCCTCCTGCCCCACATACGGTTATTATCTGTCCCTTGCCGTTCATCACTTCGTGTATGGCTTTCAGAACGTTTTCTATTGCATCCGGCGTGTGGGCGTAGTCCACTATTGCGGTGACGCCCGTCGGCGAGTGCACAGGTTCCAGTCTGCCGCTTACACTTTTAAGAGTGCTCATCACAACGAGTATGTCTTCCGCTTTCTGTTTCAGCATTATGGCTGCACCGTATACGGCAAGCAGATTGCTTACATTGAATTTGCCGATAAATTGAACGCCCACTTCCTTGCCGTCTATTTCGAGATACATCCCCTCAAAATGACATTCAAGAATTTTTGCCTTGAAGTCTGCCATGGCGCGTGTGGAGTATGTTTTCACGTCTGCCTTGCAGTTTTGTACCATCACCATGCCGTTCTTGTCGTCCGCATTTGTTATGGCGAAAGCTCCCTTGGGCAGGTTGTCAAAGAACTCCTTTTTGGCGTTGCGGTAGTTCTCGAATGTCTTGTGATAGTCCATGTGGTCCCGGGTAAGGTTCGTGAAGATACCTCCTGCGAACTTCAGTCCGGATATACGCTTCTGTGCTATGGCATGCGAACTGCACTCCATGAATACATATTCGCATCCGCTGTCTGCCATTTTTCCCAACAGTCTGTTCAGTTCGATAGGGTCGGGGGTTGTGTGCGATGCCGGTATTGCTTCGTCCTCGATATAGTTACATACCGTTGACAACAGTCCGCACTTGTATCCGAGTTTCCTGAACATGTTATATAATAAGGTGGCAATGGTTGTCTTTCCGTTTGTTCCTGTCACTCCCACCAACTTGAATTTCTCTGTCGGGTTGCCGTAGAAAGCCGTGGCAGCCATTCCTGTTGCCTCTTCCGTAGAATTTACCTTTATGTATGTTACGCCTTCAACCTTTTGTTCCGGCATGTTCTCACACAGTATTGCTGCGGCTCCAAGCTCTATCGCTTTGCCGATATATCGGTGCCCGTCGGTTTGTGTTCCCTTTATTGCGGCAAACAGATGCCCTTTCTCTATACGGCGGGAGTCAATGTTTACTCCTGTTATGTCAATGCAGTCATTGCCCTCTATGCATACGGGGCAGATGTCTTTCAGTAAATCTTTTAGTATCATAGTATATCGTTTTATTTTCTTAATCCAGTTTCAGCACACATGTCTCACCTTTTCTTATTACGTGTCCGGGTGCCAGACTCTGTTCGTGCACTTTGCCTCTTCCTGTCATCCGCACTTTTATGCCTCGTGTCTCAAGCATATATACGGCGTCTCTTGCCCCCATGCCGCTTACGTCGGGGACAACGTTTTTGGCATATACCGGAGCCTTTGCCAATACCACGGAATTCTTTTCTCTTTTTGCCGTGCCCCATATAGGGTTGCCGTCGAGATAGCTTCCGCTCCAGTTCTTGTTTGCGGTTATGCCGAGATGCGACAGTACATAGTCCGCAGCCAGTATGTTGCCGTTTTTCACGTCGGGCATGAATATCGACATGCTGTCCCGTGCGTCTGCAACGTCAAGCTTCAGATTTTGTGCCATTATTCCTTCTGCTATGTTATGAAACACCAGTCCGCTCATTCCTCCTCCCGATGCCGGCAGTCCCGACTTCTGTATGCACACTATGCAACTGTATCTCGGAGCGTCTGCCGGGAAATATCCTGCAAAACTCAGTAGATAGTTTGTCATACCCGTCTTGTAGCCCCCGGCACCTTTTGAGACCTGTGCCGTTCCGGTTTTTCCTGCAACTTTGAATGATGGCGAACCGGCTTTCTTGCCCAGTCCCTGGCTGACGACGTGTTCCAATATTGTCTGCATTTCGCGCAGAGTCTTCTCCTTGCATATCTTTTCCTTTATCACTTCCGTCGGAAATTCCTGTATCACCTCGCCGTCTTTGACAATTCTTTGTACAAATCTGGGGCGTACCATTTTCCCGTTATTTGCTATCGCATTGTAAAACGTAAGTGTCGATATAGGGGGAATTTGTGTCTCATATCCGATACTCATCCACGGCAGCGCAGTCTTACTCCAGTTTATATACTGTCCTCTGCTGTTTTTCTTAGGCATGCGTATTCTCGGTGCCGTTGCTCCCACTAACGGCAGATTCAGGTTTGCAGAAAGCCCCAGACGGTTGATGCCTTCTACAAACTTTTCCGGATTTTTTCCATAGAAACGATCTATTATTCGGCTCACTCCGATGTTGGAACTTACTTCCAGCGTCCTTGGAAGCGATATTGTCTGATATCCGCCCTTGTGCCAGTTGTGGTCGCGCATCTTTGCCCCGTACATATCCCATATGCCGCTGCCGGTTTCCACCATGTATGTGGTGTCTACCACACCGTCGTCCAAGGCAACCATGAGCGATGCCGTCTTGAACACCGACCCCGGCTCGAGCAAGTCTGCCACGGCATTGTTTTTCACTTCGCGGTATTCTCCGTCGCTACATTTTGTCATGTTCACTATCGCCTTGATGTCGCCCGTTTGCACTTCCATTACTATAGCCACGCCCACGTTACCGTTTATCTCTCTCAGCTCGTCTATCACTGCGCGTTCAGCCAGGTCTTGCATACCGACGTCTATTGTCGTCACGATGTCTGCTCCGTCTATGGCTTCCATTTCGGTTATGCTCAGATACTTGTTCATCACCTTACGGCGTTTCAGCAGTCCCTTCTTGCCTCTCAGAATAGAGTCGTATGACAGTTCCAGACCGCATCGCGCCGTGTCCTTTGCACCGAACATGTCGCCTATGGTGCGCCGGGCAAGCGAGCCGAACGGGCGTTGGCGGGCGTTAAACTCTACTATGTGAAATCCCCCCTTGAATTTTGACAGGTTGAACACGGGCAGTTTTTTTACCTGCGAATAGATGTCGTATGGCACGCGCTTGTGCCATATAGGCCAGTTCTGGCTCATTTTCTTGTGTCCTTCCTCAAGATGTGCTTTGAATTCGGATGCCGATTTCTCCGGAAATATCTCGTGAAGTCCTTCGCAGATGCTGTCAACTTTCACTTTCCAAAGAGAGTCTTTCTTCTCTCCTCCCGCCTTGAAGTCCATGAACAACTTGAACTCGGGCAGCGAACTTGCCATCAGCCTTCCGTCGCAACTTAGTATGTTTCCCCTTACCGGACTTATCTCAACACTGTCTTTCTTCAGTCTCGACGATACTTGCGTCCAGTATTCGCGTTCCACCGTTGCAATCCACAGTGCCTTGCATAATATTATTATGCCTATTATCAGCATCAGATATGCAAATATCTTATACCGTGGAATTATCTTTTTTCGTTCAAACTGGTTGCTCATTTTTCCGGAATGTTTATTATATATGGTGGTTGACTTGGTATTTTCAGTGTGCTGTCCTTGTTGTTTTTCAACATTTGCAGTACATTGCTCTCACGGCATCTTTCCGTAAGTTCGCTCGAACTCGACAAAGCCTTGAACTTTGCATCCTGCAGTTCCTTGTTAAGACGGTCTATCTCTATCAGGTTCTTGTCGCAACTGTAGCGATTTGATATATAGATGATGGTGAAGAAGACGATGAGCAGTATCAGTCCTATCTGCTGCCTTATCATCCTTGCCGTAAGGAAGTCGCCGCCGAGTATCTTTCGCAGTGTGAAGTTTCTGGATTGCTCCTGCTCGTCCTCTCTTGCCTGTTCTCTTATGGCATTCTGCAGCTCGGAGCGCATTTTCAACTCTTCCAGCTCTTTTTTTTCCTTTATTTCCTCTTTTTTCATACTTTCTCTGCAATTCTTAGTTTTGCGCTTCTGCTTCTCGGATTACGCTCCTGTTCTTCTGCTCTCGGCACAATTACTTTGTTGTTTACCGGTCTGAATGGTGCTTCTATCCGTCCGAAGAAGTCTTGCTTCACCTTGCCCTCTACATTGCCGGCCTTCATTATGTTCTTCACCATACGGTCTTCAAGACTGTGATAGGTGATTACCGATAGGCGTCCGCCGGGTTTCAACAAATCTGCGGCGGCAGTCAGCATTTCCTTTAATGCGTCCATTTCGTGGTTCACCTCTATGCGCAGTGCCTGGAAAAGCTTGGCCATTTCTTTCTTCTCCCTCTCACGGCTGAACAGTGCGGCGGCTATGTCCGTAAGGTCTTGTGTCGTGGCAACAGGATTTTCACCCCTTGCTTTTACTATTGCAGATGCGATTTTCCTTGCGTTCTTAAGCTCGCCGTACAGGTATAATACATCTGCCAGCCTTTCCTCATCGTATTGGTTCAGCACGTCGGCAGCTGTCATTCCCGCTCTTTTGTTCATCCTCATGTCCAACGGCGCATCGAACCTGAAAGAAAATCCGCGCGTCTCATCATCAAGATGATGGCTTGACACTCCGAGGTCGGCAAGTAGTCCGTCAAGACCTTCCACGTCATAATAGCGCATCCAGTTCTTTATATATCTGAAATTGCTTCTTACAAATGTAAAGTTTTCCGGAGCCGTTATCTCCCTCTCTTCCATTGTATCATCCATGCCGTTTCCTGTATTTGCAATGTTTCTTTCCGCATCGGTATCTTGGTCAAAACTGTACAGATGTCCTGTTCCTTCCAGTCTTGCGAGTATTTCGCGGCTGTGTCCTCCGCCACCGAAAGTCACATCTGCATATATTCCGCCTTTCCGTATGCACAGTCCGTCAATGCTTTCGCCTTTCAATACAGGTACGTGATATGTTTCAGCTTTGATTGCCATATTGTCTGTCCTTGATGAAGTTTCTTGTAAAAAAGTAATCCGGTGTGTTTCACAAAGAGTGTCTTTATTGTATTTCCGTATTTACGTTTCCGGTGTCCATAATCCTTTCCAGTGCCATACCGAACTCGTCCGGTTCCATGAAAGGCACTTCGGTCTTTTCGTTGCTCCATATCTCTATGGTGTCGCCCATGCCTATGAACTTTATCGCCTGTGATATGTCTGCCAACTTAAGGTATCTTTTAGGAATTAAGAAACGTCCGTTTCCGTCGAGCGTCACCACTTCGGCATCCGATACAAACTGGCGGAATATCTTTTGCTGCTCGCGGTCCCAACGGTTTAGACGCGAACGCAGCAGATCCATCTGCTCGTTCCATACCGCTTCGGGATACAACACGAGACAAGGCTGGTGGACATCTTTTCGCATCACCAGTCTTTCCATTCCCGACACCTGCAGCACTTTTCTGAATGTCGCAGGGAGAAATACACGCCCTTTGGAGTCGGTTTTTGCCTCTATGTTACCTAAAAAACGCATACGTACATCTTTATAAAGAATGTGGCTTCAAAGGTACTTAAAATTCACCACACTTCACCACTTTACTCCACAAAAATATCAAATCACACTGCATTTTCTTATTTTTTGATGTTTGTCAAGGGTGCAGTGCTTTCCTGCAATGTGGCAGGATGTTCCGGAAAAGCGCTCTTTATCATGGTGCATCGGTACTTCTTTACATCCCCGTCTGCCTTACAACCTGAAACCTTATGACGCTAAATTCTCAAATATTTGTAGTAAAAAGTGTAAAAAACAGATATCTTTTGGCTAAAAAGAGGGCGTTTTAGAAAAAATGGCTTATTTTTGCATGTCTTTTAAACGGGAATATGAAGAATATTGAAGAGAAAACGATTGACATCGAAAAAATCTTGAAGAGCAAGATGGGTGATAAGGCGCGTCTTGTCCCGAAGCCTGTTGTCAGCTGGCTTAAGAGGATTATTCATCAGGACGAGGTTAACCGTTATCTTTTTGACAGCCGTCATCTTACGGGCGTTGATTGGCTTGAGGAGTGTGTGAGATATCTTGACATGCATCTTGAGGTGGAGGGTCTGGAGAACCTTCCGGACAAGAACGACGGCAGACTTTATACCTTTGTGAGCAATCATCCGCTCGGCGGTATCGACGGAGTGGCGCTCGGTGCCATTATCGGTCGTCATTACGACGGGCGTTTCAGATATCTTGTCAACGATCTGTTGATGAATCTCCCGGGACTTGCCCCCGTGTGTATACCGATAAACAAGACCGGTAGTCAGAGCCGTAGTTTCCCCGCAATGGTAGAGGCAGGGTTCAAGAGCGACACTCATATGCTTATGTTTCCGGCAGGTATATGCTCGCGTCGCATAGACGGACAGATACGTGATCTGGAGTGGAAGAAGACTTTTATAACAAAGAGCGTGGAGACTAAACGCGATGTTGTGCCCATACACTTTGGAGGGCAGAACTCCGATTTCTTCTATCGGCTTGCCAATATATGTAAGGCGGCAGGCATAAAATTCAATATTGCAATGCTGTTTCTTGTCGATGAAATGTACAAAAACGTGCATAAGACATTCCGTGTTTCAATAGGGAAACCGATACCTTGGCAGACGTTCGACAAGACGAAAACACCGTTGGAATGGGCTGCTTTTGTGCGCGAACGGGTGTACGGACTGTAGTGGAAAGCGTCCGGTGAAAGGGCAGATTAGTTTGAGATTCTTTATATAGGACAATAACATTCATAATAAGAGATGGAACAAGAGATAATTAAACCTGTGGACAAAGAACTGCTTAAAAGCGAGCTTACGCCGGACAAGCAGCTCCGAATGACCAACAAAAGCCATAACGAGATATATGTCATCACGGCTCATAACGCGCCGAATGTCATGAGGGAGATTGGTCGTCTGCGTGAGATAGCCTTCCGCGAGGCAGGCGGAGGCACAGGAAAAAGCATGGATATCGATGATTTTGACACGATGGACAACTGTTACAAGCAGCTCATCGTGTGGAATCCGGAGGCAGAAGAGATTATCGGAGGCTATCGCTATCTGCTTGGTACCGACGTTGAGGTGGATGCCAACGGGCAGCCGGTACTTGCCACGAGCCACATGTTTCATTTCTCGGAGAAGTTTATGAAAGAATATCTTCCGCGTACGATAGAGCTTGGACGCTCGTTTGTTTCGGTGGAATACCAGAGTTCGCGAATGGGTTCGAAAAGCCTTTTTGCACTCGACAACCTTTGGGACGGGCTCGGTGCGCTTACCGTTGTGATGCCTAATGTGAAGTATTTCTTCGGCAAGATGACAATGTATCCGTCGTATGTACGTCGCGGAAGGGATATGATACTATACTTCCTTAAGAAGCATTTTGACGACCCGGAAAATCTCATTATACCGATGAAACCGCTGAAAATAGAGACCGATAGCAGCGAACTGGAGGCTCTTTTCTGTGAAAAGACATTCAAGTCGGACTATCGCATCTTGAATACAGAGATACGCAAGATGGGATATAACATTCCGCCGTTGGTCAATGCGTACATGAGTCTTAGCCCTACGATGAAGATGTTCGGTACGGCTATCAACTACGGATTTGGCGATGTGGAGGAAACGGGAATACTTATAGCCGTGGATGAGATACTTGAACAGAAGCGTATACGCCACATAGACTCGTTTATAAAGGAAAATCCCGATGCTCTGAAGATTACTTCCGGAGCCAATAACATAATATATAAGGAAAGCTGAAAGGGGAGTTCTTTATAGGGAGATATAGGGAGATAAGGGTAGATATGTGGCTTGCGCCACGGGAGATAAAGGACAATGGTCTTGGGTTAAACAACCGGGCTATTGTCCTTTATTTCCCTCTGTCTCCTCATATCTTCCCCTATCTCCTTCTCATATATAATCTTTCATCTTCTAAAAGGCGGCATATTGGCTTCTAAAAGGTGGTCTTTCAGAGCCTGAAAGGTGCCCTTTTGGAACGTAAAAGGTATTATCTTGATTTTCAGTGTGTTACAGATGGGACTGTTCGAGGCGTTTTTATGCCTTTTAAACGGTTGTTACAACACCCCGTAAATTATATTATCGGAAGACTTATACCGTTGATTTTCTGGTATACGTCGAGTGCATATACATCCGTCATGCCGCTTATATAGTCGATGACAGCCATGATGCGTGTGTCAAGGTCGGGTGAGTCTATGTCGTACTGGCTGCTCACCCGACTTATAAGTTGGCGTGAGTAGAAACGGTCGGGGTGCACGGCGGCATCTGTCATTACCTCCATCAGTGTCTCCATAATCTTGAAACCGCTCAGTTCCACGTCGAGCACGGGCTTGCTCTTGTATATCTTTCTTACGGCGACATCCGTGCACCGTCTGTATGCGTTCTGCATAGGCTCCGCCATGTTTGCCGTAAGGCAGCCTTCGAAAGAGCCTTTCAGAATTTCTTCCTCATGCTTGATGAAAGTGTTTGCGCACTCGTTTTCCAGCTTGCCTATTACACATGCACGCATGTATACCACCTTTTCGCTGTCGTCGGTTATGCCTTCGTCGATTATGCGTTTCTCTATTTTTTGTCTTGTTTCGCCGTCAAAGAAACCTAATAGCAGGTCTTTGGTCTCCTCAAACGATATTATCTTCAGTTTGTGGGCGTCTTCAAGGTCCATTATTTCATAGCATATATCATCGGCTGCTTCCACAAGATATACCAGCGGATGACGTGCGTATGCCGGCGGTTCGCCCTCCGTTGATTTGCGTAAAATGCCCAATTCATCGGCGATTTTCCTGTAAATGTCGCTCTCCGTGTGAAAGAACCCGAACTTGGAATGGTTATCTCTCGTCCACTCCGATGCAAAGGGATACTTCACAATGGAAGCAAGCGTGGAGTAGGTCATTACAAATCCGCCGTCACGTCGACCCTTGTAACGGTGGGCGAGCAGTCTGAACGCGTTGGCGTTTCCTTCGAAATGTGTTATGTCGTTCCACATCTCGCGACTGAGCATGCCTTTGAGGAAAGCTCCTTTGCCCTCGGTGAAGAACGTCTGTATCGCCTTTTCGCCCGAGTGTCCGAACGGAGGATTGCCCATGTCGTGGGCAAGGCATGCGGCGCTTACTATCGTTCCGATTTGAGGAAACAGCGTGTCGGCAAGTTCCGGACGTTTTTTCAGTATCGCGTTTGCCACGTCGTTGCCTAACGACATGCCCACACTTGCCACCTCGAGGCTGTGTGTCAGCCGGTTGTGCACGAAGATGCTGCCCGGAAGAGGGAACACCTGTGTCTTGTTTTGCATCCGTCTGAACGGGGCGGAGAATATCAGACGGTCGTAGTCTCGCTTGAATTCGCTGCGGTCGTCGTGCCTTTCGGCGTGGCGGTCTTCCTGTCCCAAACGTTTGTTTGATATGAGTTTTTCCCACTTCATGATGTTTCTTGTTTTATTTTTGTTCGTTTCTTGCATTATTATTGTTTGTGCAATATCTGCCTTGCGGTTGTGGCGGAGTATTGTATATGTGCCTTGCAGTCAGCACAAAAGTAGTCTAAATTTGGCTAAATTCTTGCATTTTGGCTCTAAAAAATACAATTATATAAATATAAATGGCTACATTTGCAATTCTAAATATGTAAGTTCCGGCTTTCTGTCGGAGGCATGTATGAAACTAAAAACAAGACAATGATACAGGTTAAAGTCATAAACAAAGGGCATCAGCCGTTGCCCGCGTATGCCACAGAGCAAAGTGCCGGAATGGATCTAAGGGCAAATATCAACGATGCGGTGGTCCTGCACCCCATGGAGAGGCGGCTAATACCCACCGGATTGCATATAGCCCTTCCTGCAGGATACGAGGCACAGGTGCGTCCGCGTAGCGGTTTGGCTCTTAAGCACGGTATCACCGTGCTTAATTCTCCCGGCACCATAGATGCCGATTATCGCGGTGAAATCGGCGTTTTGCTTATAAACTTGTCTTCCGAAGACTTTGTCGTGAACGATGGCGAGCGCATTGCGCAAATGGTAATAGCGCGCCACGGACAGGCGGATTTTACTCTTGTTGAGGAACTGGATGTCACGGAAAGAGGAGAAGGTGGTTACGGGCACACCGGCGTGAAGTGATTTTTATGATTTTGTGATATCTTGATGTATACGTTAATAAGATAAATGTACAGGTTCTTTGGGTATGTTGCAGCGGTTTTGTCTGTCGTGTCCGTGTTGCAGGGATGTGGTGGGACAAATGTTGTCGGTTCATCGGTGAAACCGGCAAAAATTGTTCGTGCCGCGCTTCCGGAAATCAGTCGCAACGACAGTCTGCGGTTCAAATATTTCTATTATGAGGCTTTGAAACAGCAGATGAAAGGCAACTATGGTGCTGCCTATGAACTGATGTCAAATTGTCTTCGCATCAATCCCAATTCGGCGGAGGCATATTATTATTTGTCCGGCTACGAAGGAGTCTTGAACGGAGACTCTGCGGCATTGCAGAAAATCAAACGTGCTGCCGAGTTGCGTCCGGAAAATGCCACTTTCCAGGAACGTCTTGCCGTGGCATATATCGGAATTGCCGACTATAAAGAGGCACGTAAGGTATATGAAAAACTTTATGCCGGCGATCAGTCGAGAACCGATGTGCTCCAGATTCTTTTGAAGTTGTATGGTGTCGAGAAAGATTATGACAACATGATCGGAACCATTGAAAGACTTGAAGAGCAGGACGGCGTGACGGAGCAGACGGCTCTTGCCAAGATGAACGTTTACTCGATGCAAGGCAAGAAGGACAAGGAGATAGAGGTGCTGAGAGCACTTGCCGCCGGTCATCCTTACGATATGAACTATAGGGTGATGATTGGCAACTGGCTGTTGCAGAACGGTGACAATGACGGAGCGCACCGCGAGTATGCCGATGTGTTGGCGGCGGAACCCGATAATGTCATGGCGCAGATGTCGATGCTCGACTATTACAGGGCTGTGGGTAAAGATACGCTTGCCGGAACGTTGCGAGAGAAGATGTTGTTTAATCCGGACAACGCCGTTGATACAAAGGTTACGCTCATTCGTCAGATTGTCGATGAAAGCGAGAAAAACGGAGGTGACAGTACGTATGTGCTCAATCTGCTTGAAAGGATGCTCGACATGCCGCAGAAAACACCGGATATAGCCGCTGTGTATCTTGCCTATCTTAATTTGAAGAAAATGCCCGAGGATACCATTCAGGCTTTTGAAGAGAAGTTCCTGACCGATTTCCCGGATTATGCACCGGTGCGCATGGAACTTGTGCGAAAGGCTTTCAGCATGCAGGATGCCGATAGAGTGATAGAACTTTGTCGTCCGGCAATTGAATATAATCCCGATGAAATGGTGTTTTATTACTTCCTTGGCATTGCGTATACGGATAAAGGAATGGAGAACGAGACGCTTGATGTGGTAAGGAAGGGATTGTCCTTGGACAAGAAAGGTGCCAATCCTGACATGGTTTCCGACCTTTATGCCATAATGGGGGATATCCTTTGCAAGAAGGATGACTATGTCAAGGCGTTCGCCGCGTATGACAGTTGTCTGCAATGGAAGGACGACAACATGGGATGTCTTAACAACTACGCCTATTTCCTGAGTCTTCATGGAGGTGATTTGACAAAGGCGGAGCAGATGAGTTACCGCACAGTGAAACAAGAACCGTCAAACAGTACCTATCTGGATACGTATGCCTGGATACTGTTCATGCAGGAGCGGTATGCCGAGTCGAAATTGTATATAGACCAGGCGGTGGCGTCCGACTCTCTCGCAAGTGATGTTATACTCGAGCATGCGGGAGATATCCATGCCATGAACGGTGATGTCGTGAAGGCGCTTGAATACTGGCGGAAGGCAAAGGAAGCAGGCAGCGAAAGCAAGGTGCTTATAAGGAAGATAAGACAAAAGAAGTATATAAAAGATGAAAACAAATAAGTGGCTCATACGTATCGCTCTTGTTGCGATACCTTTTATCATGTATTCTTGCGGCTCGGGCAAGAACATTGCCGGCAGTGCAGGTTCTGGTGCGGGCGTGGAAAAAGATTCCGGCAGGAAGGAACAGGCAAAGATGAAATATCTTCAGAAAGTTCTGGACAACGCAACGTATGCCCGGAACATTACGTCTAAAATCAAGTTCAATATCTCTTCCGGTTCCAAGAACATCTCTGTGGCAGGTTCTCTGCACATGAGAAAGGACGACGTGATACGCATACAGCTCACTCCGCTGGGGTTGATAGAGGCGGGACGGCTCGAGTTTACAAAGGATTATGTTCTTATAATGGACCGTATAAATAAGGAATATATAAAGGCAGACTACAGTCAGGTTGATTTCTTGCGCGACAACGGCATAGATTTCTACGCTCTTCAAGCCCTGTTCTGGAACGAACTGTTTATTCCCGGAGAGCAGAAAGTCAAGGATTCATCGCTTAAAATATATGATGTCGAGATGTCGGATAACATGTCAGACAATAATATAAAACTGTCGAAAGGCAAGCTGAGTTGTCTTTGGACGGCGGAAAAGGCAAGCGGCATGATAAAGAACGTTGTCGTGTCGTATAAGAGCGGCACACATGGCGTCACATCGCTCGAATGCTCTTACTCGGCTTTCAAAGCCCTCGGCGCAAAAAAATTCCCATCTTCTCTTATACTGAACATGAAGACCGACGCCTTGAAAGGTGGCAGGAAAATGGGCATGGGCATACAGATGAACTCGCTGAATACGGACTCAGACTGGGAACCGCGTACCAATATATCCGGTAAATACAGGCAAGTGGGTGTTGACGATGTTATGAAGAGAATTTTGAGTTTGTAAATGAGAAGATTTTTAACCATACTTTTTATGTTGTCTTTTGTGCTCTCTACGCCGGCACAAAACAGAAAGCAGACTGTAAAGAAACGTACTGCAACCACCGTGAGAAAAGGCGGAACAAAGCAGAGAGCAACTGGAAAGCTCAAGAAAAAAAACGTTGGTAAGAAGCCGGTATATACCAACGAATCAATCAAGGGGTTGCAGAACCAGCGTGCTGCGGTACAGCGCAAGATAAAGGAACAGGAACGGTTACTGCGTGCCAACAGGGCAGACGTGAAGAAACGGCTCGGAGATCTGATGGCGATAAACGGCGATATAGACCGTCACAAGAAATCAATCGATGTAATACAGGATGACATTACTCATATAGAAGGAAACATAAGTCTGCTTAAGTCGCAGCTTTCCACTCTCGAACAGCAGCTCGCCGACCGTAAGGCTAAGTATATAAAGTCCATGCGTTACATGGCAAAGCAGCGCTCGGTGCAGGATCGTCTGATGTTCATCTTCAGTGCAGACAACTTCACGCAGATGTACCGCCGCATGCGTTTTGTCCGTGAATATGCGGCGTATCAGCAGGCTCAGGGCGAGATGCTTAAGGCAAAGCAGCGGCAGGTGAGCAGTAAGCATGAGGAGCTTGAGATGGTTAAAGGACAGAAAAACACTCTTCTTTATAAAGGCAAGCAGGAGCATGCGGCATTGCAGGATAAGCAGGCGGAACAGCAAAAGGTGGTAAAATCGCTTCAGAAACAGCAAAAGACGATAGAGTCGATTATCGGTGAACAGCGCAAGAAAGACGCCGCACTGAACGCACAGATAGACCGTCTTATAGCCATAGAGGTGGCGAAAGCCCGTGCAAGGGCTGCCGCCGAAGCGAAGCGCAAGGCGGAGGCTGCAGCTGCCGCGAAGAAAAAGAGAGAGGAAGAACTTGCCCGTAAGAAAGCAGCCGCAGAGGCTGCAGCACGTGAGAACGCGCGCAGAGTGGCAGAAGCGAAGGCAAGAGAGGAGCGCCTGAAGGCTGAAGCCCGTGCTGCCGAGAAGAAAAGCAGTGCGGAAAGAGAACGTGCGGAGAGGGCAGCCCGTGAGGCTGAGGCAAACCGTGTGGCTGCCGAAAGAAAGGCGGAAGTGGACAAGTCGCGCCATGAAAAGGAGGTTGCGAAAGCTAAGACGCGTTCTGACGAGGCACTGTCGGTAAGTTCTGTTGACCGCGAACTTAACCGTCGTTTTGCAGACAACCGTGGGCGGCTGCCCATGCCGATAACAGGTTCGTACCGCATTGTGAGCCATTTCGGGCAATACACAGTGGAGGGACTTAAGAATGTGACACTCGACAATAAGGGAATTAACATCCTCGGAAGTGCCGGGGCATGTGCACGGGCTATTTTCAACGGTGAGGTGAGTGCCGTGTTCGAATATGGAGGGACGAAACTTGTCATGGTTCGTCACGGCAACTACATATCTGTCTATTGCAACCTGCGCACCGTAAGTGTTCATAAGGGGCAACAGGTAAGCACACGTCAGGTGCTCGGAACCGTCGGGGCCGACAACATTCTCCAGTTCCAGTTGCGTCAGGGAACAGCCAAACTGAACCCCGAGGTGTGGTTGGGACGATAGTTTCCGACATCCGTCATTCCGTCGCCAAGGAATGGCGTTGCGTTCGGTTACAATATAAAAGAGACAGGGAAATCGCTACGTATGTACTCTTTCGGTGACATATCACCAACTGTACGCAGCGGTTTCCCTGTCTCTTTTGTTTATGCTCTGTCGCAGAAGCCACGCCCGGATTACAGCGCAGCCTTGATGTCCTCAATCATTTTGGCATATTCCTCGTCGGTAAGATAAACTTTGCCGGGGTTCATCTGGAATGTTCCTCCGTAGTCGGGACCGTCCACATACTTAGGTGCCAGGTGAAAGTGCAGGTGCGACAACTTGTCGCTGTATGCCCCGTAGTTTATCTTTTCAGGGTGGAATACCTTGTCCATGGCACGTGTAACGCGTGTGACATCAGCCATGAAAGCGTTGCGTTCGTCATCGCTCAGTTCGAAAAGATCGTTAACGTGGTCTTTGTAGGCAACCAGGCAACGTCCGCGGTAGGTCTGCTCTTTGAACAGGAAAACCCTCGAAACGCTGAGTGTAGCTATTTCAATCATCAGATTGTGCAGTGTCTCGTTGTTTGTACAGTAAAGACACTCGTTGGGATTACTTCTCATATTATAGTATTTAAGTTAATGAAAAACGTGTTTCCGGTGTAGTTTGTTTCCGTGACGTGCAAACCTTAGTATGCCCGCATGTTTGCGTCATCACTTTACAAAGATAATGCAAGCCGAACGCAATCAAGCTTGCTTGACTTGCAGAGACGCCGCTTATCTTATCGCAAAGGTATAAATAAAAACCGAGACACGAGCCTTTGAGATATAAAAATATCATTCGGGCGCGTACACATTCATATATGTAATGGTTTATGTAGTAGGGAGATATAGACTGTTTGCCCGTAGGGATGCTCCATGGAGTATCCTAAACCGCATGGCTTTTATCATTCGTCATGACGGCGGCTGCACCATGGTACAGCCCTACCGGGCGGAGGAAAACCAAGTGTAAATAAGGAGATAAAGGGAGATAGGGGAAGATAAAGGGGAGATAAAAGACAAATGTCGGGCTGTTCAATACAAGACTATCTTCCTTTATCTCTCGTGGCGTAAGCCGCATCTCTTCCCTTATCTTCTTTTATATCATTACCAAATAACTCTCGACATTTGTCTTTTATCTCCCCTTTATCTTCCCCTGTCTCCCTCTATCTCCTTGCATCTAAAATCCCGTTCTGTAACCCCTTGAAAACCAGAATGATACCTTTTAGCTTCCAAAAGGTGCCCTTTTAGACGCTAAAAGACCGCCTTTTAGAGCCTGAAATGCCACCTTTTAGAAACCGATATGTCATCTCCGAGAAAAAGACGGATGTCTTTCAATTTGTCATCCCACATCTTTATAAATCATTCTAAATTACTAATTAAGAGCGATTTTTTTACATTTGTCGTGCAGAAATTAAAAATAATTTGTAACTTTGCAGCCCGAAGTATGTGCATGTTTCAGCCATGCAAGCATATCGCTGCATGTATGTGATGTCACAACTTTGCATATAAACTATTGTAAATGTGCGATTTAGAGCTTTTCAAAATTGATTTGCATAGGTTGGATGAGAGTGGTGAAACCTTTCATTTTGACCTTGATAACTCGTTTTTTGAAGCTCTCGACGCGTCCGAAGTGAGAGGCGGCGACCTCAAGGCAACAGTGGAAGTGCGTCCCGTTACGCATGGAAGCTTTGAGTTGCAGTTTCATGCAGAGGGTACGGCTGTGG
Organism: Xylanibacter caecicola; assembly: GCF_013166515.1. GTDB lineage: Bacteria > Bacteroidota > Bacteroidia > Bacteroidales > Bacteroidaceae > Prevotella > Prevotella caecicola. The sequence continues at coordinate 211,031 of NZ_JABKKJ010000001.1, forward strand.
TTTCGTGCGACTTGTGTCTTGACGATATGGACCAGCCGATAATTGCCGACGGCATGCTGATAGTGCGTTTCGGCGACGTGGAAGCAGTGCAGACAGGCGGCGATACGGACGGCGGAGACATTGTTGTTGTTGATGAAAACGAAGGCATTGTCGACGTGTCGTGGTTCATTTACGAGTTTATAGCCCTTGCCATACCGATAAAGCATGTACACGAGGATGGAGAATGCAACCCGGAAATGGTAAAGGTGCTTGGCGGGTACATGTCCGGAGGCTCTCAGGAACATAACGACGGGCAGGCGACAGACCCCCGATGGAGTGAATTAGAGAAATTAAAAACAATAATTAAAGATTAAAAGAAAATGGCACATCCTAAAAGAAGACAGTCTAAGACTCGTACACTTAAGAGAAGAACTCATGATAAGGCTGTAGCTCCAACATTGGCAAAATGCCCTAACTGTGGTGCTTACTATGTTTATCACACGGTTTGTCCTACATGTGGCTATTACAGAGGAAAAGTAGCTATAGTAAAGGAAGCGGCTGAATAATGGAGAAAATAAACGCAATAATCACAGGTATCGGCGGATACGTTCCGGACTATGTCCTTGACAACGAGGAGCTTTCCAGAATGGTAGACACCAACGATGAGTGGATTATGACGCGTGTCGGCATCAGAGAACGCCGCATCCTGACCGAAGAGGGACTGGGTACATCATATATGGCGCGCAAGGCTGCCAAGCAGCTTCTTGCCAGAACAGGAGCCGATCCCGACTCTATAGACGCGGTGATTGTATCCACTTCGACAGCCGATTATCAGTTCCCTTCAACGGCATCGGTGGTTCTCGGAAAGCTCGGACTGAAGAATGCTTTCGCATTCGACTTTTGGGCTGCATGTTGTGGCTTCCTTTATTCTCTCGATGTTGCGGCCGGCATGATACAGAGCGGTCGCTATAAAAAGATAATAGTCATAGGTGCGGACAAAATGTCGTCGGTCGTAGACTATAAGGACCGCAGCACATGCGCACTCTTCGGCGATGGTGCAGCTGCAGTATTGGTTGAAGGTACTACGGAAGAAAACATCGGAGTGATGGATTCTTACTTCCGTGCCGATGGCAAAGGTTTGCCTTTCCTTCATGTAAAGGCTGGTGGTTCTGTATGTACTCCGTCACATTTCACCGTAGACCACCGTCTGCACTATCTCTATCAGGAGGGTCGCACAGTGTTCCGTTATGCCGTTACGAGCATGAGCGATGACTGTGCGCTGATAGCAGAGCGTAACAATCTGGACAAGGACAACATACGATTTGTCGTTCCTCATCAGGCAAACATACGCATCATAGAGGCTGTTGCAAAGCGACTCGACCTGCCCATGGACAAGGTGATGGTCAATATTGAGCACTTCGGTAATACCAGTGCGGCAACCATACCGCTTGCGCTTTGGGAAAACGAGCATTTGTTAAAGAAAGGTGACAATCTGATAATGACGGCTTTCGGTGCCGGTTTCGTACACGGAGCTTCGTATTACAAGTGGGCTTACGACGGATGCAAGTCCGGTTCGGGCAAATAAGAAGAAACTCAAGTTGAATACGAAAGAGACGTATCACGTTGTTTTATGTGGTGCGTCTCTTTTGTCTTTTCACGTTCTGTCGCGGCATCTCGGTTGCCTGCAGGTGTTTGATGAGACATAAACGTTTTTGTTTTGATTTTCAACAAGGTAAAATATGGCGTTTTTGAGGAAAACGGATTTTTTTAGTATATTTGCATCAAAGAATTGATACAGTCGCATTAAAGAATAGGCTTCGCCACCGCAAGCCGTGCTGACGCCCGATACTTGCTGTTCTTTTTCAGCAGACTTACATTGTTATATAATATAAAGTAAAACCTTAAACAGATGCACAAGGCAGGTTTTGTAAACATAGTTGGCAATCCGAACGTTGGAAAATCGACGCTCATGAACCAGCTCGTGGGCGAGCGCATAAGCATTGCCACGTTCAAGGCGCAGACCACGCGCCACCGCATAATGGGCATAGTGAATACCGACGAGATGCAGATTGTGTTCTCCGATACGCCCGGTGTGCTCAAACCTAATTATAAATTACAGGAGTCCATGTTGGCATTCTCGGAGTCGGCACTGCAGGATGCAGACGTTCTTCTGTATGTAACCGATGTTGTGGAGAACCCCGAAAAGAACGCCGACTTTCTCGGTAAGGTACAGAAAATGACAATACCTGTCATCCTCCTTATAAACAAAATAGACATGAGCGATCAGAAAAAGCTTGGTGACATCGTAGCCAAGTGGCACTCGTTGCTGCCCGATGCCGATATATTACCCATATCGGCACTTAACAGGTTTGGTACCGACATTCTCCTGAAGCGCATCAAAGAGCTTCTGCCCGACTCTCCGCCGTATTTCGACAAGGACCAGCTGACGGACAAACCGGCACGTTTCTTTGTCAGCGAGATTATCCGTGAGAAGATACTTCTTTACTATGACAAGGAAATACCATACTCGGTGGAGGTAAGCGTGCAGTCGTTCAAGGAAGACGAAAAACGCATACACATCAATGCTGTGATATATGTTGAGCGCGATTCGCAGAAAGGTATTATCATCGGACATCAGGGATATGCGTTGAAGAAGATGAGTACCGAAGCGCGCAAGGCGCTCGAAAAGTTCTTCGGCAAGAGTATATTTCTCGAGACTTTCGTAAAGGTTGACAAGGACTGGCGCTCTTCCAAGAGAGAACTTGACAGTTTCGGGTATAATCCCGATTAGCCGTACAGACGATAGAATGTGACGGCTGCGGTTGTCGCAACACGGCTGATAACTGTCGGACAATATTAAAAACAACCGGTGAAGACATGTCCGGGCATACTTACTGTCTGCGGCCTTTCACCTAAAAATAAATCAAATGGCAAATTTAGTAGCAATTGTCGGACGTCCAAATGTAGGAAAGTCCACCCTTTTTAACCGCCTAACAAAGACACGCCGTGCCATTGTGAGCGATGAGGCAGGCACCACGCGCGACCGCCAGTATGGCAAGTGCGAGTGGAACGGGCGTGAGTTTTCCGTCGTGGATACGGGCGGATGGGTCGTAAACTCGGACGATGTGTTTGAGGAAGAGATACGCAAGCAGGTGATAATAGCGACGGAAGAGGCAGACCTTGTGCTCTTCCTGGTCGACGTTGCGACAGGTCTTACGGACTGGGACGAGGACGTTGCCCTTATCCTGAGGCGTTCCAACCTGCCTGTCGTGCTTGTTGCAAATAAGACGGACAACAACTATCAACATTATGCCGCCGCCGAGTTCTACAAGCTTGGGCTGGGTGATCCGGTCTGCATAAGCAGTGCCACGGGCAGCGGAACAGGCGACCTGCTTGACATAGTGGTAGACACCTTGTCGTTTGACAAGACCGATGAGATAGAGGAAGGCATCCCCCGCTTTGCCGTGGTGGGACGTCCAAATGCCGGAAAGAGCAGTATCATAAACGCATTTATCGGTGAAGACCGCAACATTGTGACGGAGATTGCCGGCACGACACGTGACAGTATATATACAAGATACGACAAGTTCGGCTTCGACTTCTATCTCGTTGACACGGCCGGCATACGCCGCAAGAATAAGGTTACCGAAGATCTGGAGTTCTATTCGGTAATGCGCTCCATACGCTCCATAGAGAGTTCGGACGTCTGCATTCTTATGATAGATGCCACGAGGGGAATAGAGGCACAGGATATGAACATCTTCCAGCTCATACAGAAGAACAACAAGTCGCTTGTAGTGGTGGTAAACAAGTGGGATCTGGTGGCGGACAAGACGCAGAAAGTTATCGATACGTTCGAGAACGCGATACGTAACCGCATGGCACCGTTTACCGATTTTCCGATAGTTTTCGCCTCGGCTCTTACGAAGCAACGTATTTTCAAGGTTTTGGAGACGGCAAAGGATGTGTATCTGAGCCGTAAGGCAAAGATCGGAACATCAAAGCTCAATGAGGTGATGCTGCCGCTCATAGAGGCTTATCCGCCTCCTTCAATAAAGGGAAAGTATATAAAGATAAAGTATTGTACTCAGTTGCCGAACACGCAGATACCGTCGTTTGTCTTCTATGCCAACCTACCTCAGTATATCAAAGAGCCTTACAGACGCTTCCTTGAGAACAAGATACGCGACAACTGGAAACTCACCGGTTCGCCGATAAACATATTTATACGTCAGAAGTGATGAGGAAAGGTCTCCTTTCATGCATCTGTATGATTGCTGCATTGTGCCTTTCCTGTTCGGAACAGAAGGCGGAGATTACGGCAGAACATGCCGCGAAGGAATATTATGACATGCTTTTTGCCGGCGACTATGCCGGCTTTACCGCTGCCATGTTCTTTCCGGACAGTATTCCCGAGACATACCACCGGCAGCTTATAGCCAATGCTGCTATGTTTGCAGCACGGCAGAAAGAAATGCATAACGGCGTGCGCGAGGTGCGCATAATTGGCTCCAAGACCGACAGTCTGTCGTCTACAGCACAGGCATTCCTCCTTTTATGCTATGGCGACAGTCTTAAAGAAGAAATCGTAGTGCCAATGACGAAACACAACGGCAAATGGTTTATGAGATGAAAGGAGATAAAAGAAGATAGGAGAAGATAAAGGGAAGATAAAAGACAAATGCCTTGTTGTTTGTTTCAAGACTATTGTCATTTATCTTCTGTGGCGCAAGCCACATATCTTCTCCTATCTTCTTTTATATCCTTTTGTTTCCTTCTTACATCAAACGAAGTATCTGTCTTTCTCTCAACTGTTGTTCCTCCGCATCTTTTCCATCTCGTTCTGTTTCATCTTTTTCAACAGATCGCTTGCGAAAACGAAGTCGGTGAGCTTCTCGTTTGTAGACATCATGATGTCGCTGCTCTTGCCTTCCCACTCCTTCTTTCCCTCATATATGTAGATAATCTTTTCTCCGATGCCCATTACGGAGTTCATGTCGTGGGTGTTGATGATTGTCGTTATGTTGAACTCGTGTGTGATGCCATGCAGCAGTTCGTCTATCACAAGTGATGTCTTAGGGTCCAGACCCGAGTTTGGTTCGTCGCAGAACAGATATTTAGGGTTAAGCGCTATTGCCCTTGCTATCGCCACGCGCTTCTGCATTCCGCCCGATATCTCGTCGGGAAATTTCTTTTCCGCGTCTATCAGATTGACCCTTGCAAGACACTCCTGTGCCCTTTTCATCCTCTCGCGGTAGTTCATAGATGAAAACATATCCAATGGAAACATTACGTTTTCGAGTACGTTGAGCGAGTCGAAGAGCGCTGCGCTCTGGAAAATCATTCCCATTTCACGTCTCATGGCAACCTTTTCATTCTTGTCCATAAGCACAAAATTACGCCCGTCGTATAATACCTCGCCGCTCGTGGGATCAAGAAGTCCGACGAGATTTTTCACCAACACGGTCTTTCCGCTTCCACTCTGACCTATTATGAGGTTTGTTTTTCCATTCTCAAAGGTTGCGCTGATGTCTTTCAGCACCTCCTTATCTCCGAATGATTTGTATAAATGATTTATCTCTATCATGATGTTTCTTTCTTTATCGGCGGATGACCGTAGTTACGGCTGATGCTGTTGATCGTTTCCGCCCATGCCGTTTACGACAGCAACTTTGTGAGGAATACGTCCGAGAACAATATCAACACGCTCGAGCATACAACGGCGTTGGTGCTTGCCTTGCCCACTTCTACCGAACCGCCCTCTACCGTATATCCGTAGAAAGACGACACGCTTGATATAATGAAGGCAAAGAACAGACTCTTGATGATGCTCATCCATACGAACCACGGCGTGAAGTTGTGTTGCAGCCCGAGCGTCAGATCCTCCGGACTAAGTATGTTTCCAATGTATGCCGTACCGTATGCTCCGAGTATTCCGGTGGCAGACGAGAATATGACAAGGAACGGCATAAGCGTTACAAGTCCCAGAATTTTAGGCATTATGAGGTATCCGGCGGAGTTGACACCCATTATCTCGAGCGCGTCTATCTGTTGTGTCACCCTCATGGTACCCAGTTCCGAGGCGATGTTCGACCCCACTTTGCCTGCCAATATCAGACACATTATGGATGATGAGAACTCGAGCAGCATAATCTCGCGCGTTGTATAGCCCGACACCCAGCGTGGCATCCACGGGCTTTGGATGTTCAGTTTCATCTGAATACATATAACGGCACCGATGAAAAACGATATCAACAGCACTATACCTATCGAGTTTACTCCAAGTGAAGACATCTCCTTGACATATTGCTTGGCAAACATCCTTATGCGTTCCGGACGTGAAAAAGCGCGTCCCATGAGTATAATATAACGTCCGAAGAGTGTAAGTCCTTTGTCTATCAGCATTTTAACAAAATAAAAAATATTACTTTCCTTGACGGATAAATCTGTTGCAAAAGTAACCAAAAATAGCCAAAAAACTACAAAGGGGTTAAGAGTTTTTTAGTATAACAACCTTTATTAGAGACAAATTTACTACTTTTGCAGTTAGTTAGAGGTTTCAGGTTGTGAGGTCTCAGGTCTTGAGGTGACAAGTGTGAGGTTTCAGGTCATAAGGTGAAAATACTCTTGACACGATGAACAAACTATCATCCGGACAATTATCACCTTATAACCTCAAACCTAATAATCTGTCACCTGAGATCTAAAAACCTTAAAACCTTATCAAAAAAATATTTGTATGGACGGAAACGAAATGACAGGCTCCGGCGTAGGGAGCGAAGGGATGATGCTTCGTACCGAAGGTCTTGTAAAACAATATGGCAAACGCACCGTTGTCAACGATGTCTCCATTAATGTGAGACAGGGCGAGATTGTAGGTCTGCTTGGTCCCAACGGGGCAGGTAAGACAACATCGTTCTATATGACTACGGGACTTATCGTGCCCAATGCCGGTCATATATACCTCGACGATACGGACATTACGGAGTATCCGGTGTACAAGCGTGCCCGTGCGGGAATAGGCTATCTGCCTCAGGAGGCGAGTGTTTTCCGCAAGATGAGTGTGGAAGACAATATCCTTTCCGTTCTTGAAATGACAGGCAAGCCGCGAAAGTATCAGTTGGAAAAACTCGAGAGTCTCATAACCGAATTCAGTCTTGGCAAGGTGCGTAAGAACCTTGGCGACAGGCTTTCCGGAGGCGAGCGTCGCCGCACGGAGATTGCCCGTTGCATGGCGATAGAGCCTAAGTTTATAATGCTCGACGAACCTTTTGCCGGCGTAGACCCTATTGCCGTGGGCGAGATACAGAAAGTGGTGGGACAGCTTAAATACCGTAACATCGGAATACTGATAACCGACCACAATGTGGACGAGACCCTTGCCATTACCGACCGCGCCTATCTTCTCTTTGAGGGACGTGTGCTTTTCCAGGGAACACCCGAAGAACTTGCTGCCAACAAGATAGTAAAGGAGAAATATCTCGGGCGCGATTTCGAGTTGAAAAAGAAAGAATTCCGTTTTAATACCGGTCAGTTTCACGACGAGGGAAACGACTGACAGATGCTGTTTTGGGTCATATTAGAATGCCATAAAGCACCTTCCTTGTAAACACTTGAAATACACTACGTTATAAGAGGCGGTCTTTTGCAGTGCGAAAGACCGCCTCTTAGCGTCTGAAAGGGCACCTTTTAGACGCCGAAAGATGCCCTTTTGCAAAACGGCAGTTCTCATACATCCGCGACACCGTTGCTTTTTATTGTTTTGTCTTCAGCTTTATGTCGATATGTAAGTATGCATGTTATGGTTAAAAAAATAAACTTTTGATATATTTTTCCTTATTATATTAGGTATTTACGGCTTTATTCCTTAATTTTGCACCTCAATTTTGAATTAATAATTAACATAAAAATACAAGAGATGAAGATTTCATTTGAAAATCCCGACAAAGTTAATGGTCTGTTGACTTTGACTGTAGAAGAAGCCGATTATAAGGATAAAGTCGAGAAAACACTGAAAGACTATCGTAAAAAAGCCAATATCCCCGGCTTCCGTCCGGGACAGGTTCCTATGGGTATGGTTAAGCGTCAGTTCGGAACATCAGTGAAGGTTGATGAGATAAACAAGATTCTTGGTGAACAGATTTACAAATATGTAAACGACAACAACATAAAGATGCTTGGCGAGCCGCTGCCGTCCGACAAGCAGACTCCGGTGGATATGGAAGCCGCTGCACCGTATACATTCATGTTTGACATAGCCGTTGCTCCGGATTTCAATGTGTCTCTGACAGGCGACGATACGATAGACTATTATACGATAGACGTTGACGATGCCCTTATAGATCGTCAGGTAGATATGTTTACATCGCGCAGCGGTCATTATGACAAGGCAGAAGAATATCAGCCCAACGACATGCTTAAGGGTGATATACGCGAACTTGACGAGAACGGAAATACCAAGGAAGGCGGAATAACGGTCGAAGGTGCTGTGATGATGCCCGAATATATAAAGGTTGAAGACCAGAAAAAGCTTTTCGAAGGTGCAAAACTCGGTGACATAATCACGTTCAACCCCAAGAAAGCATATCCCGAGAACGACGTGGAAGTATCTTCACTGCTTAAGATGAAGAAAGAGGACGTGGCAGAACTCACATCCGATTTCAGCTTCCAGATCATCGAAATATCACGCTTTGTGAAAGCTGAGGTCAATCAGGAACTTTTCGATCAGGTTTACGGCAAGGACACAGTGAAAGACGAGAAGGAGTTCCGTGAGAAGATATCAGAAGGGTTGAAGAACCAACTTGCATCCGACTCGGACTATAAGTTCATTGTAGACGTGCGCAAATACCTCGAAGACAAAGTCGGTGCGCTTACATATCCCGATGCCATGCTTAAGCGTATAATGCTTAACAACAACAAGGACAAGGGACAAGAGTTCGTTGACAAGAACTACGACATGAGCATCAAGGAACTGACATGGCACCTCATCAAGGAACAGCTTGTTGCCGCTAACGAGATAAAGATTAACGACGAGGATATAATGGACACTGCCAAGGAAGCTGCACGCGCACAGTTTGCACAGTATGGCATGAACAATATTCCTGAAGAATACATCGAGAATTATGCCACAGACATGCTCAAGAAGAAGGAATATACCGATTCTTTGGTTGACCGCAGCATAGACCGCAAACTCACATCGGTGCTCAAGAACGTGGTGAAACTTAACGGCAAGAACATCAGCCTTGACGAATTCAACAAGATGATGAGCGAGTAAAAAGGTACATTTTTTTGAAAAAACTTTCTTATACAAGGAGGTTGTCGGCTTTTTTTAGTATCTTTGTGTTTAGAAGATACCGGAAAGTGCCGGTAACCTCTTTTCTTTCTAATAAAACGAACATACGATTATGAATGATTTTAGAAAATATGCGACAGGTCATCTGGGTATCAGCGGCATGGTTGTTGACAATGTGATGAAAGCCCAGGCACAGTATCTCAATCCCTATATATTGGAAGAGCGGCAGCTCAATGTCACTCAGATGGACGTATTCTCGAGGTTGATGATGGATCGTATAATATTTCTCGGAACCCAGATAGACGACTATACGGCAAACACGTTGCAGGCGCAATTGCTGTATCTCGACTCTACCGACCCCGGAAAGGACATCTCCATATATATCAACAGTCCCGGAGGCAGCGTCACGGCAGGTCTCGGCATCTATGACACCATGCAATTCATAACGAGCGATGTTGCCACGATGTGTACCGGAATGGCTGCATCCATGGCGGCGGTACTCCTCGTTGCCGGTGCCGAAGGCAAGCGCACCGCTCTTACTCACAGCCGTGTGATGATACACCAGCCTCTCGGAGGGGTTCAGGGACAAGCTTCGGACATAGAGATCGAGGCAAAGGAGATAATGAAGTTCAAGAAAGAACTTTACACGATAATATCCGAACACTCGCATACACCATACGAAAAAGTATGGAAAGACTCGGACCGTAACTATTGGATGACAGCCGATGAGGCAAAGGAATATGGCATGATAGATGCCGTGATGGTAAGAAAGAACAAACCTGCAACAACCGTCGGCAACGACAGACAAGACGATGCCGCGGTGCAGGAGTAAAGAAAAGACAGGACAGGATGAAGAAAACTTGCAGCTTCTGCGGTAGAAGTGAAAATGAGGTAAAGTTGTTGATAACGGGGCTTAACGGTCACATCTGCGAGGAATGTGCTAAACAGGCATACGACATAGCCTGCTCGGCGGGATTTGCAGAGGAGGAAGACGAAAAGGACGTTCCGGCATTAGACTGGAAAGCAGTACCCAAACCGCATCAGATAAAAGAGCATCTCGACCAGTACGTGATAGGTCAGGACGAGGCAAAACGCTATCTTTCCGTAGCTGTTTATAATCATTACAAACGTCTGCAGCAGGCTTCTGAAGACGACGGTGTAGAGATAGAGAAGAGTAATATAATAATGGTGGGAAGCACCGGAACGGGCAAGACGCTCCTTGCCAGGACTATAGCCCGTCTGCTCGATGTGCCTTTTACCATTGTGGACGCAACGGTTTTTACCGAGGCCGGATATGTTGGCGAGGACGTGGAGAGCATCCTCAGCCGTCTGCTTCAGGTTGCCGACTATAACGTACAGTCAGCTCAGAGGGGTATAGTGTTCATCGACGAGGTGGACAAGATAGCACGTAAGAGCGACAATCCGTCGATTACCCGCGATGTAAGCGGCGAGGGTGTGCAGCAGGGATTGCTCAAACTTCTCGAAGGTTCTGTCGTCAATGTGCCGCCTCAGGGCGGGCGCAAGCACCCCGATCAGGAATATATCCATGTGGACACAAAGAACATACTGTTTATCTGCGGAGGTGCTTTCGACGGCATAGAGCGCAAGATTGCCCAGCGCCTCAACACCCATGTGGTGGGCTTCAGCTCGGTAGACAATGTGCGCGGCATAGACAAAAACAACCTTATGAAGTACATACAGCCGCAGGATCTCAAGTCATTCGGGCTTATTCCGGAGATTATAGGTCGTCTGCCGGTGCTTACATATCTTAATCCGTTGGACCGTAAAGCCCTCCGGTCGATACTTGTAGAACCCAAGAACTCTATCGTTAAGCAGTATATAAAGCTGTTTGAGATGGATGGTATAAAGCTTACTTTCACCGACGGGGCACTCGACTTCATAGTAGACAAGGCCATGGAGTACAAACTCGGCGCAAGAGGTCTGCGCTCCATAGTAGAGAGTGTGGTGATAGACGCCATGTTCGACATACCGTCGCAGAATGTCGATGCGTTTGAGGTAGATGCCGAATATGCACGCTCCCAGCTCGAAAAAGCCAACCTCAGTAAGCTTGACCAAGCCTGACCGAGAGATGCTCCCATTGAAAACACAACCTAATAACATAAGAACAAGAATGCCTGTTGTTTATGGCAAATGACATTAATCTAATAGAAAAACTGAAGCAGTATTTCGGCTTCGACAAGTTTAAGGGCGATCAGGAGGCAATTGTGCGCAACGTTCTTGACGGCAAGGACTCGTTTGTGCTTATGCCTACGGGTGGCGGCAAGTCCTTATGCTATCAGCTTCCTTCGCTCATAATGAAAGGCACCGCCATAGTCATATCACCGCTCATAGCCCTTATGAAAAACCAGGTAGATGTCATAAACGGCATGAGCGAGGATGAAGGCGTGGCGCATTATCTTAACTCTTCGCTCAACAAGTCTGCCATAGACCAGGTGAAAACCGATATTCTTTCAGGCAGAACAAAACTTCTGTATGTAGCACCGGAGTCGCTTACAAAAGATGAGTATGTGGGTTTTCTGAAGAAAGTACCTATCTCTTTCTATGCAATCGACGAGGCACACTGTATCTCGGAGTGGGGACATGACTTTCGTCCGGAGTACCGCCGCATACGTCCGATAATAAACGAGATAGGCAAGGCGCCGGTTATTGCGCTCACGGCAACAGCCACCGACAAGGTGCGAACCGACATCAAGAAGAGTCTCGGCATACTTGACGCCGTGGAGTTCAGAAGTTCTTTCAACCGTCCGAACCTTTATTATGAGGTAAGGTCGAAGACAAAGGACATCGACAAGCAGATAGTAAAATTCATAAGACAGAGTTCCGGCAAGAGCGGTATAATATATTGTCTGTCGCGTAAGAAGGTTGAAGAACTGGCAGAGGTTCTTAAAGCCAATGACATCAAGGCTGCCGCATATCACGCGGGTCTTGACTCTGCCACACGATCCAACACTCAGGACGACTTCCTTATGGAGCGCATAGACGTGATCGTGGCGACGATAGCTTTCGGAATGGGTATAGACAAACCCGATGTGAGATTTGTCATACACTATGACATACCGAAAAGTCTTGAAGGATATTATCAGGAGACAGGACGTGCCGGACGTGACGGCGGAGAAGGAAAGTGTATTGCCTTTTATTCATCGAAAGACTTGCGGAAACTCGAGAAGTTCATGGAGGGCAAGCCTGTAGCCGAACAGGACATAGGCAGGCAGTTGCTTCAAGAGACGGCGGCGTATGCCGAGTCGTCGGTATGCCGGCGCAAATTGCTGTTGCACTACTTTGGCGAGGATTTTGAACCGGACAACTGTGAAAATTGCGATAACTGTCTTAATCCCAAGACAAAGATAGAAGCAAAAGACGCTCTTGTCGTCGTATTGAAAGCAATAACGGTGCTCAAAGAAGATTTCAGAACCGATTATGTCATCGATTTCGTAAAGGGTAATCCCACAGACGATATCGCGGCGCACAAGCACGATAAACTCGATGATTTCGGCACCGGCGAGGATATGGACGGCAATATATGGAACCCAGTGATACGGCAGGCCATTATTGCAGGGTATATAAAGAAAGATGTTGAGAATTACGGATTGCTCAAACTTACATCGGCAGGAAGGGCTTTTATGAAAAATCCGTCGTCGTTCATGATTGTGAAAGACATCGAGTTTAATGAAGACGGCGACGATGAAATAGGAGAAAAACACGGTGGCGCTCTTGACCCCACGCTTTGCGCCATGCTTATAGAACTGCGTCGTAAGGTGAGTCGGAAGCATGGTTTGCCGCCATACATCATATTCCAGGACGTGTCAATAGATCAGATGGCAACCGTGTATCCGGTGACAATGGAGGAACTGCAGAACATACAGGGCGTAGGAGCAGGCAAGGCAAGACGTTACGGCAGGGAGTTCATAGAATTGATAAAGGCACACTGTGAAGAGAACGGTATCGAGCGTCCCGAAGATCTGCGTGTGCGCACGGTAGCAAAGAAGTCCATGCTTAAGGTAAAGATAATACAAAACATAGACCGTCATGTGCCCCTTGACGACATTGCCGATGCGCAGAACATAGATTTCGAGGACCTTCTTACCGAGGTGGAGGCCATCGTATACAGCGGTACGAAACTTAATATAGACTATTTCTTGGACGAGGTCATGGATGAAGACCACATCGATGACATATACGAATATTTCAAGACAAGCGAGACCGATGACCTTGAAACGGCGATGGAAGAGCTTGGAAGCGACTATACCGAGGACGAAGTACGGCTTGTGCGCATAAAGTTCTTCTCGGAAATGGCGAACTAATGTGGAATATATAATAAGGAGATAAGGGGGCATCAAAAGGAGATAAGAGGAGTTAGGAGAAGAAAAGAGGAGATAAAAGACAAATGTCGAGTTCTTTAATCCAAGACTATTGTCCTTTATCTCCTATGGCGCAAGTCACATATCTTCTCCAATTTTCTCTTATCTCCTTGTTCTACATCTCCCTGACATTTGTCTTTTATCTTACTTTATCTTCTCCTATCTTCTTCTATCTTCTTCTATCTTCTTTTGATGTGATGTGTAATTTTAGTTTTTTATGGTATGATACCATTGCATTAATATATTGTTTTGTTATCTTTGCATTCGAAAGACTACTAAAGGAAATAAAAAAGACGTAATACATTCAATCATCATGTCTGCCGGCTGTATGTCGGTTTCATGACATGTGTTTATTCGCGGAATGACGGCGTGTCATTCTTCCGGTTGTTGCATAATCTACTTAAAACAATAAAATCAAATTGATAAAGACAATGAATTTAGAGTTAAAGCCTATGTCGGGTGTTTTGTGTTCATGCAGAAGGTTGTTTTCCGCTGCAGTTTTTGTTTCGTGCCTGTCGTGCTTTTCAGTCAATGCGCAGGTCATTGACGGGCGCGACTTCTCTATAGACGGCTTTGCGGCAGTTGACGGTAATGCCGGTACAAATCATTATCGTGCCGGCGGAACTACCGGCGGTGCAGGTGGAAAGGTAGTTTATGCCGCCAATTTCTCTCAGCTTCAGGCATATCTTCAGGCAAAAGACCCGTATATAGTCATTGTAGACAAAGACATGACAACCGGTATAACATGTTATGTAGACGGGCTTGATACGGGAAAACTGTGCGATGCGCAGGATGGTTCGCAGGGTGTGGCGACAACTTATGGGGAACGCATTATGGTGGCGCCGAACAAAACTCTTATCGGTGTGGTAGACCCGACAACAGGCAAGGCTCCTCTTTTCTCACGTATAACATTTGTTATGCAGTGTGTTGATAATATCATCATACGCAATTGCCGTTTCACCATGAACGGCGTACCGGTGTTGAAAAGTGGTGAGAACAAAATTGTGGCATTCCGTAATGGTGTGCAGGCGGAAGTTGGAGACCCCGATTGTATAGGCATACAGGCTGATAAGGTAAGTGCGAAGACCGATTGGGGTGGGCATATATGGATAGACCATTGCGAGTTTTTCAACGGCAATGCGGCAAGCAAGGATCGCTATGACGGGTTGCTAGACTGTAAAAACAACGTTCAGTGGATGACTTTCAGCTATAATCACTTCCATAATCATGACAAGTCGTGTCTTTTCGGTAAGGGAGATACCGATGTGTATGAAAACTGCCGTACAATATCTTTTCACCACAATTTCTTCGAAAATATAGAGGGCTCTCGTCTTCCGTTGCAGCGTGGCGGCAATCTTCACTTCTACAATAATTACATGTTGGGGTGCCAGGACGGCTGGGATGTACGTCCGGGAGCGGTAGGTTGTCTTGAGGCGAGTTATTTTGAGAACACCAAGTCGCCTGTCCGCTCGGATCGCGGCGGCTCTCTGAATGTCAACAAGATATCCGGATATGACGTTATATATAAAGGGTGCAATAACCTGATGGAGGGATACACAAATACAGACGGTCACAAGATAAGCAAAAACTATCCTGTAACATCGACAAACTGGACACCGGCGCAGTCTGCTTCGTCATATAGGGTGAACACTCTTGACAAGACTGCCGATGTGCCGGAACTGCTGAAAAAGTATGCCGGAGCCGGAAAAATAGAAATATACAAGACCTATACGGATAATCTTCCCGGTGAGGATATAAATGAGTTTGCACATGCCGTAAAGGATAAGCTGACAGGTGATGCTTATGATGAAGACGGAAACAAGATAACCGATGTTCCCACAGCGATAGACGATGTCTTTTCCGGCAGTGTGGCAAATACTGCATATTATACACTTGACGGTGTGCGTGTGAACGCTCCGGAAAAAGGAGTATATATACGTAAGATATCGGATGCACAGGGAAGAGAGATTGTTTCGAAAATTGTAATGAGATAAAGATAATGGGGATAGTGTATCCCGTGTGTAGTAATATATCAAAAAATAATAATTACTTGATTTGGTGTCGTTCTTATGTGAATAAGGGCGGCACTTTTGTTTTACCGTCATTTGCCGTCGTTGTGTTGCCTTTTAAATACTGATTTCCATGTATACAAGAGCATTGCACTCTCACGCGCGCACGTTAAATAGAATTAATAAGGCGAATGAAAGGAATTAATGTTTTATCGAATGGATTTTTTTTGCTAAATTTGCACGCAATAAATTCCAAAATAATATGTCATCATTTGTTGCAGACAAGATTGTGATGGACGGTCTTACGTTTGACGACGTCCTTTTAATTCCCGCTTATTCAGAGGTGCTTCCACGCACGGTAGAGTTGAAAACCAAGTTCTCGCGTAACATAGAACTTAATATTCCGTTTGTTACGGCAGCGATGGATACCGTGACTGAGGCTGCAATGGCAATAGCCATAGCACGCGAGGGAGGTATCGGTGTGATACACAAGAATATGTCGATAGAGGAGCAGGCACGCCAGGTGGCTATCGTGAAACGTGCCGAGAACGGCATGATTTACGATCCTGTGACAATACGTCGCGGTTCAACGGTGCGTGAAGCTCTTGACATGATGGCAGAATACCACATCGGAGGTATTCCTGTTGTTGACGACGATAACCGTCTGGTAGGTATCGTTACCAACCGTGATTTGCGTTTTGAACTTTGTCCTGACAGGAAAATCGATGAGGTAATGACTTCCGAGAATCTTGTGACAACAGATATTCAGACAGATCTTGTTGCTGCGGCAAAGATATTGCAGGAGAATAAGATTGAGAAACTGCCGGTGGTCGATGGTGACAACAAGTTGGTGGGACTTATAACATACAAGGACATTACCAAGGCAAAGGATAAGCCTATGGCATGTAAGGACGAGAAAGGACGTCTGCGTGTAGCAGCCGGAGTTGGTGTGACGGCAGATACGCTTGACCGTATGAAAGCACTTGTTGAGGCGGGTGCCGATGCCATTGTCATAGATACCGCACACGGACACTCGAAGTCGGTGATAGAGAAACTTGTCGAAGCGAAGGCTGCTTTCCCCGGTGTGGATATCGTTGTGGGCAATGTTGCTACGGGTGCTGCGGCTAAAATGCTTGTGGAACATGGTGCCGATGCAATAAAGGTGGGCATAGGTCCGGGCAGTATATGCACAACACGTGTGGTTGCCGGAGTCGGGGTGCCGCAGCTTAGTGCGGTGTATGATGTGGCTTGTGCTCTTGCAGGAACGGGGGTTCCGTTGATAGCCGACGGTGGTTTGCGCTATTCCGGAGATGTAGTGAAGGCTCTTGCTGCCGGCGGATACAGTGTGATGATTGGTTCACTCGTTGCCGGAACGGAAGAAAGCCCGGGCGATACGATAATCTTTAACGGACGTAAGTTTAAGAGTTATCGCGGTATGGGCAGTCTTGAGGCCATGGAGAACGGTTCCAAAGACCGTTACTTCCAGGCAGGAACGAAGGATGTAAAGAAACTTGTTCCGGAAGGAATTGCCGGACGCGTGCCTTATAAGGGAACCCTTCAGGAGGTTGTATACCAGCTTGTAGGTGGTCTGCGTTCGGGCATGGGATATTGCGGTGCAGGCTGCATAGATAAACTGCATGATGCCAAGTTCGTGCGTATAACCAATGCCGGTGTAATGGAAAGTCATCCTCATGATATTTCCATAACAAGCGAGGCTCCGAATTATTCAAGACCCGAATAGTTGTTGCTGCACGTATAAAAAGAGAATATATCTATATAATATAATAAGGTGAAGATGAAAATAAGACTGTTGTTGGCTTTTCTGTTATTGTGCACCGCATTTGCACAGGCGCAGAATGATCCGACCATAATGACTGTCAACGGACAGCCGGTAAGCCGTTCGGAATTTGAATATTCGTATAATAAGAATAACTCGGAAGGCGTAATAGACAAGAAAAGCGTAGAAGAGTATGTGGACTTGTTTATAAACTATAAGTTGAAAGTGGTTGAAGCGTATGCCGCACGTCTTGACACGCTATCGTCGTTCAAGTCGGAGTTTGCAATGTATCGTGACCAGCAGATACGTCCGTCGTTTGTTGAAGATACCGATATCCTTGCCGAAGCAAAGAAAGTATACGATGAGACGGTGAAGCGTATAGGATCTGCCGGACTTATAATGCCTGCACATATATTGCTGCGTTTGGCGCAAGATGCCACAAAGGAACAACAGGAAGCGGCGAAACTGCGCATAGATTCTATCTATAAGGCGTTGAAGGGCGGAGCCGATTTTGCGGAACTTGCAAAGAATTTATCGCAGGATCCTGGTACTGCACGTAATGGCGGACTGCTTCCGTGGATAGAATCCAATCAGACAGTAAAGGAGTTCAATGATGCTGCCTTTGCCCTTGAGGTGGGGGAAATGTCGGAACCGGTGCTTTCTCCTTTCGGATATCATATAATCTTGATGAAAGACCGCAAGCAGCTTGAGCCGTTTGACACACTCAAGAGCGATATAATACGTTTTCTGGAGAACCGCAATGTGCGTGACAGGGTGGCAGACAAAAAAATAGAGGAGCTTGTGGCACAGTCGGAAGGAAAGCTTACGAAAGACGACATAATGAGCAGAAGAGCGGCTGAACTTGAGGCAACCGACTCGGATATGAAGAATCTTATACGTGAGTATCATGACGGTCTGCTGCTTTACGAGATAAGCAACCGCAACGTATGGGACAAGGCCGCGAAGGACGATGAGGGGCTTGCCGCGTATTTCAAGAAAAACAAGAAAAAGTATAACTGGGACCGTCCGCGTTTCAAAGGTATGGCATACCATGTCAAGGTAAAGGATGACGTGAAAGCTGTAAAGGACTGTGTCAAGGGGGTGCCGTTCAACGGTTGGGCAGAAAAACTGCGTACCACGTTTAATAACGACACCATAATAAGGATACGTGTGGAGAAAGGTATATTCAAGGAAGGAGACAATGCTTATATAGATAAGGTGATATTCAAGAAAGATACGACGGTGAACGGTGTGAAAGGATATCCCATCGATGCCACATACGGAAAACTTTTGAAGAAAGGACCGGAATGTTATGAGGATGTACGCGGACTTGTAACAGCCGACTATCAGGAGATGCTCGAAAAACAGTGGGTGGCGGAACTCCGGAAGAAATATCCTGTTGTTGTTAACAGGGAAGTGTTGGAAACGGTAAATAAACACGATTGATGAAATACGGAAAAATAATAACCTTGTGTCTTGCTGTCTCGCTGATGCTGCTTGGCGGACTTGGTGTAAAGGCGCAGCATGACGGAGACGATACTGCTGAGAATACCGATACTGTAAAGGTTTTGACGGATACGGTTGCGGCGGTAGATGAGAACAGCATAATAGACGAGGTTATATGGGTGGTTGGAGATGAGCCGATATTGAAATCGGACGTTGAGGCTATCCGTATGCAGGGTGAGGTGGAAGGAGTTAAATGGAACGGTAATCCGGACTGTGCAATACCGGAACAGATAGCCGTACAGAAACTCTTCCTGCATCAGGCTGCAATAGACAGTATCGAGGTGACGGAGTCTGAGGTGGTGCAGAGTGTGGACCAACAGATAAACTATTGGATACAGGCTGCCGGAGGAAAGGAAAAGCTTGAGGAATACAAAAAGCAAAGCATCACGGCAATGCGTCAAAGCATGCGTGATGATTTCCGCGACCGTCAGCTGATAGAGAAGATGAAAGACAAACTGGTGTCGGACATAACCGTGTCGCCTGCCGATGTGCGCCGTTTTTTCAAGGATATGCCGGAAGACAGCATTCCGCTTGTCCCGACGGAAGTGGAAGTGCAGATAATCACAAAATCTCCCAAAGTAGCACCGGAGGAAATAAACCGTGTAAAGGATGAGCTTAGGAATTATACCGATCGTGTTATCAACGGAGAGACCTCTTTCTCTACTCTTGCGCGTCTGTATTCGGAAGATCCGGGAACAGCACGTCTTGGAGGAGAGTTTGACGACTATGTGGGGCGCGGACTGCTCGACCCTGCTTTTGCGGCGGTTGCCTTTAATCTGACAGATCCGAAGAAGATTTCGAAGATAGTTGAAACCGAGTTCGGTTATCATATAATACAGCTCGTTGACAAGCGCGGTGACAAGATAAAGGTACGCCACATATTGCGCAAGCCGCATATATCTCAGGAGGCAGTTGACGAGGCTGAGGTTGTTCTTGACTCTGTGGCGACAAGCATACGTGAAGGAAAGTATACATTTGACGATGCTGCGGTGTATGTCTCGGATGATAAGGATACCCGCAACAATCACGGACTTATGGCAAACTCGTCTGAGGCAGGACGTACCAGCAAGTTCCGTATGCAGGATCTGCCGCCTGAAATAGCCAAGGTGGTGGACACGTTGAAGGTTGGAGAGGTTTCGCATGCTTTCAACATGATAGACAGCCGTGGCAAACGTGTGTGTGTAATAGCTAAATTGAAGAGCCGGGTGGAGGCGCACCGTGCCACCATAACGGAGGATTTCCAAGTTCTGAAGAATGAGGTGCTTGCCAAACGCAGGGAAGATTTTATCAAGGAATGGATTCAGGATAAGCTTAAAACCACGTACGTCAGGATGAACAACCGCTATAAGGACTGTGATTTTGAATATCAGGGCTGGATTAAATGACAATAAGAAATAACAATAAAGGAAAATACGGCGGGCATAGGATAATTCTTGTAATTGTTCTATGCCTGTTTGGACTATGTTTGGTACAGTCTAAAATGGCGCCGAAGAAGAAACCGCGTACCAAGACAAATGAGCGCGTATATCTTATTCATGCGGATGTTCTGCACTATGACCAGTACGGACGTAATCCCAATGCACAGATATTGAACGGCAATGTAGCATTCCGTCACAAGGGGGCAAAGCTTACGTGCGACAGTGCATACTTTTATCAGGAGTCGAACTCTTTCAAGGCGTTCGGGCATGTAAGGATGTTGCAGGGAGATACTTTGTCTCTTTTCAGCGACTATGCTTTTTATGACGGTGACAACCAAATGGCAGAGGCAAGAAACAATGTTGTGCTTACTCATCGCGGGACGAAACTGTATACGGACAGTCTTAACTACGACCGTCTTTACGGCATAGGATATTTTTTTGAAGGCGGACGTATGGTAGACAAGAACAATGTATTGGTGTCGGACTGGGGAGAATATGATACGGAAACGCGCGAGGCGATATTCAATTATGATGTAAGTCTTAAGAACAAGAAGTTTCTTCTTAACACCGATACCCTTTATTATGACACGAAGACATCGCTTGCACATGTGGTGGGACCTTCGCGCATCACGTCCGGAGAGAGCGTGATAAACACCACCGACGGCTTTTATGATACCAATAAGGAGGTGGCAAGATTGTACGGGCGTGCAACATTGACCAATAAAGGAAAGGAACTTACGGGCGACAGCCTGTTCTATGATGAAAAGACAGGTGTGAGCAGAGGGTATGATAATGTGGTGTATAAGGATAGTGAAAACAAGAATGAGTTGACATGTAACTATTTCTGGTATAATGACAAAGCCGGAATGGCGCTCGCTACGGATAGTGCCGTGATGAAGGACTATTCGCAGAAAGATACTCTCTTTGTACATTCGGACACCATAAGAATGTATACATACGACATTGAGACGGACTCGGTGTACCGTACATTGCACTGTTATAACAGGGTGAGGGCTTTCCGCACCGATGTCCAGGCTGTATGCGACTCGCTTGTGTATAATTCGAAGGACTCGTGCATGACTATGTACAAGGACCCGATAACATGGAATGGCGACCGTCAGTTGCTTGGAGAGGTGATAAAGGTTTATATGAAAGACTCCACGCTGGACCGTGCACATGTTATAAACCAGGCATTGTCTGCGGAACTTCTTCATGACGGAAAGCATTACAATCAGGTGGCATCGCGTGAGATGTTTGCCTATTTTGACAAGGGAGAGCTTACCGGAACCGAGGCACGCGGCAATGTGATGGTGGTCTTCTACCCTGTGGACGATAAGGACAGCACGCTTATGGGGCTTGTGTATCTTGAGACGGACACGCTGCGCATGTATATGAAAGACCGTCAGCTGCAGCGTATATGGACTCCGAAGAACAGCGGTACGATGTATCCGATGACGCAGATACCGCCTTCACGTTATAAGCTTCCTAATTTTGCATGGTTCGACTATATACGTCCGGTGGACAAACACGATATATTCAACTGGCGCGGGAAGAAAGACGGGACGGCACTGAAGACCGTAACGCGTCATGCGGCTCCGCTACAGCAGATATCAGGAGGACAGGTCAGTTCGGTCAGTGTGACGGCTGAAGACGATAAGAAGGGGATGCCGGACAATAATTAATTGAAATAAATAATGAGCGATATAATACAGCTTCTGCCGGATTCGGTGGCAAATCAGATTGCCGCAGGTGAGGTCATACAGCGTCCGGCATCGGTGATAAAAGAACTTGTGGAAAACTCTGTCGATGCCGGAGCGAAGACCATAAATGTTCTGGTGGTTGATGCCGGCAGGACATCTATACAGGTCATCGACGACGGAAAAGGTATGTCGGAGACTGATGCACGCCTTTCGTTCGAACGCCATGCCACATCGAAGATACGTAATGCCGGTGATTTGTTTGCGCTTCAGACAATGGGTTTCCGTGGCGAGGCACTGGCATCAATCGCAGCAGTGGCACAGGTGGAACTGAAGACGCGTACGCCGGGAGAAGAGATTGGCACTATGCTGTCCGTTTCGGCATCCAAGGTTACGGGGCAGGAGCCTGTGTCATGTCCCGTCGGGAGTAACTTCCTTGTTCAGAACTTGTTCTTTAATGTGCCTGTACGGCGTAAGTTCCTCAAGTCAAACTCAACCGAACTGAGTAATATTGTAGCTGCTTTTGAACGCATTGCGCTTGTCAATCCGCAGATAAACTTCACTTTGCACAGCAATGGCACGGAGATGTTCAACCTGCGTGCCGGCGGTGTCCGTCAGAGAATAGTTGATATTTTCGGCAAGCGTATAAATCACGACCTTCTTCCGTTGAGCGTAGATACGACTGTTTGCAGGATTTCCGGATTTGTAGGAAAGCCTGAGTCGGCAAAAAAGAAGAATGTGCAGCAATATTTCTTTGTCAACGGGCGATACATGAAGCATCCTTATTTTCACAAGGCAGTGATGGCATCATACGAGCGTCTGATACCCGTCGGCGAACAGATACCTTATTTTATATATATGGAAGTTGAGCCGCGCGACATAGATGTAAACATACATCCAACAAAGACGGAGATAAAGTTTGAGAACGAGCATACCATCTGGCAAATCCTCATGGCTGCCGTAAAAGAGGCTGTAGGCAAGTTCAGCGATGTGCCTTCAATTGACTTCGACACGGAGGGAAAACCTGAAATTCCGGTGTTTGAGGCAGGGAGCATGGGAGTGCCTGTCCCAAAGATAGACATAAATCCCGTTTATAATCCGTTTAAGGAAACGCCAGTCAGCAACTATGTTCCCGAAAACTGGGAGCAGCTATACACCACTCCTGATGCCTCACAGATAAAAGAAATGCCTTTGTTTGCAGACAAACCGGATGATGAAAGACCGGATGCCGTAGATGAAAAGTCCCCTGTACATTATCAGTATAAGGGCAAATATATAATGACGGCAGTAAAATCCGGGCTTATGATAATCGACCAGCACCGTGCTCATATACGTGTCCTGTATGAGAATTATATGCAGCAGCTTGACGGCAGGACCGGCAGTGTTCAGAAAGTGTTGTTCCCCGAGATTGTCCAGCTTGACCACAAGGAAGCTATCGTCATGGAAAAAGTGCAGCCCGAAATGGAAAAGCTCGGCTTTGATATTTCCGATCTTGGAGGCGGCAGCTATGCTGTGAATGGTATACCGTCGGGAATAGAAGGGATAAACGTTGTTGAGCTTGTATGCAACATGGTGGCGACGGCGGCGGAGAACGGTGTAGGCGTCGCGTCTGACATCAACCACTCCCTGGCTGTCTCTTTGGCACGCAATGCGGCAATACCCCACGGACAAGTCCTTAACAACAATGAAATGGAAAATCTTGTAAACGAGCTTTTCGCATGTTCCAATGTAAACTATACTCCAGACGGAAAAAGCATACTGACAATTTTCAGACAGTCGGAAATGGAGCGGCTGTTGGGGTAAAACACTGTGCCATAATATAGTATATTTTTATATTTGTTAAATATTTCTATATAAAAAGGTATATATAATAAAAAAATAGTGTATCTTTGTACCCAAAATTAATCAACATTAAAAAACAAATTATTGATTATTTAATAATAAACAACGTATGAGAAAATTATTGTTCGTACTGGCTTTTGCCGGTATCTCTGTTGCCTCTATGGCACAGAATGCAGACGCTACTGAGAAGTACAGCGTTGCAACAAACTCTTTTTGGAGTAATTGGTTCATTCAGGCTGGTGCACAGTATTCAGCTGTTTACAGTGCACAGGAACACGGCTTTGGCTTTACAAAGAATCCGTTGAAGAGCTTCCGTTCAAATCCTCAGGCTTCCATAGCTCTTGGTAAGTGGTTTACTCCGGGTCTCGGTCTTCGTGTTAAGGCTTCAGGTATATGGGGTAAGGCTCTAGAGCATAGCTATAAATACTGGAATGCTCAGGGACAGGCTCTGTTCAATCTGAGCAACATGATTTGCGGTTACAACCCTGACCGTATCTACAACCTTGTTCCTTTCATAGGTGGTGGCATCGGCCGTAACTGCTCAGACAATGTTTACGCAATGGGTCTCAGCGTAGGTATTCTTAACCAGTTCTATCTTTCAAAGAAGGTTGCAGTAAACCTCGAACTTGGTTGGAACCGTATGGAGAACGACCTCGTGTTCCCCGGATCACAGGTTAATGAGGGCAAGCGTTTCTGGGACAGCCATGCTAACATCCTTTATGCAGAGGTTGGTTTGACATACAACCTAGGCAAGGCAACATGGAACAAGACTCCGGATGTTGACGCAATCAAGGCTCTCTCACAGTCTCAGATTGACGCTCTTAACGCTCAGCTCGCTGACGAAAAGGCTGAAATCGACCGTCTGAAGAACATGCTTGCAAACCAGAAGCCGGCTCCTGCTCCTGCAGTGACAAAGTCTATCAAGGAATTCATCACAACTCCGGTTTCTGTATTCTTCAACATCTCAAAGACCGACGTTGCTAACCCGAAAGACCTTGTTAACGTTAAGGCTCTTGCAAAGTATGCTAAGGAGAACAACTCTAATATCCTCGTAACAGGTTATGCAGACAACTCTACAGGTACTCCCGCAATCAACCAGAAACTTTCTGAGAACCGTGCAAACCAGGTTGTTGAAGAGCTCGTTAAGATGGGCGTAAGCCGCGACAAGATTTCAACAGCTGCCAAGGGTGGTGTTAAGGAACTCGGTGTTGAGTCACCTGTTTCATTCGACCGCCGTGCTACTGTTCAGATTGTAGAATAATACAGCATAGACTGAATAATGTTTAAGGTGTGCGTATCTTCGCTTGCGATGATACGCACACTCTTTTTATGGCTGTTGTGGTGCCCATAACATGTTAAAGACATATTTTTATTGCATCAACAATAAAAAACAAGGACAAAGTTTGGTCGTTTTAATAAAAGTTGTTATCTTTGCAACCGCTTACGATAAGTAAGGGCGTTTAGCTCAGCTGGTTTAGAGCATCTGCCTTACAAGCAGAGGGTCGGCGGTTCGAATCCGTCAACGCCCACAATATTTAAGACACCATTCAAGAATTGAATGGTGTCTTTTGTTTTCTTATAAGTAATCACGGCGGCTGCCGTTGATTGTTCATTGTTAGAAAACGTAAGTTCACCGAAGTTATGTTTCTGCAAAGCCGATAAAAAAGGAGGGAGTGCCGTTCGTATTAAGAACTATGCACACCCTCCTGAAAAAAACAACTAAAATATATTACATTGTGGTATACAGCTTCTGACTGCGTGCGTGACTATGCACGAGTCAGTTGAAGTCTTCATCCCAAATGTCAGGTATAGGAAACGTTGGCTTTGCCGCGGCATCGTCTGCATCTTCTTCGGTGTTATCCTTGTCCGGGGGTGTAAACGACTCGGCAAGCGGCATCATCGGCTCTGCCGATATTACGCTGATTTCAGGTTTGATATAATCTTTTTTCTTCATCATTCTGTTCCGTCATTTGTTGCTTATTACCATTTTCTTTCCATTGACGATATATATGCCTTCTGGCAATCCTTTGGCGGATGTGCCGACATATTGCCCGTTAAGGTTGTAAATGCCCTTGTGCGATGCCTTGCATGGCTCATAGGGTATCTCTTCTATTCCTGTCGTGCCGCCGGGTATCATCACCTTTGCACTTGCAGCCTGCGTTGCCGGCAGTCTGAAATATGCCCTTAGTCCCCTCATTACGTTGTCCGGTGCCTGCTTTGGTCGCGACAGACCGTTGCGGGTGTTGAACATAAGCTCTGTCCCGCCATATTCCATGGCATATTTTGTGTACGTCCCGATGTAGCTGCATCCGTCTATTGTCACGCTTTTCGGTGCTTCCGTCACTACGGTTACGTTCTCGAAACGCGGGTTTTTAATCGTGCTGTTGGGCTTTATAAGGCATGGTATGCCGGCTTTGATACCTTCTGTTGTCTCTTCGAAAATCATTGTGTTGCCGTTAACGCTGCTGAATTGCAGTACCCTTGCATCTCCAAGTACATTGTTTATTTTGTCGGCGGATATGTCGAAGGGCACGCAGAACGAATTCCAATATGTGTCCGACAGCGTGCGTACAAGCGTTATGTTTGCCGGTCCCGCCGGTACGCCAAGTGCCACGCTGTGCTCGCTGAGCGTTATTTCCGGCAGTGTGTACAGCGTTATAGCCCATACAACCTGCTTGCCTGCTGCCTTAAAGGTTAGCTTTCCGCTTGCCGGATTGTCAAGGGCTATGGTGTATTCTTTCATCACAGCCGAGCCGTCTGTACCTTTCTTAGGGAACACATAATCAGTATTGGAGAATGTCTTTCCGTTCAGCTCAGCAAGATAAGAGTCACCGTCGGCGTAATTGTCATAACCGTTTATCTTTACTTTGCTGACGCTAATGCCTTCAGGAAGATTTATTGTAAACAGAGTTCCGGCTGAGTATTTTATACAGTCATTGTCTCCTGCGTTGTAGCCTTTGTTGTTTCCGTTGGTAACGGTTATGCCGTTGTTGAAGTTCCATATAGCCGATGTGTTTGTGCCTGTATTGGTTGCCTTTGATATTGTATACTCCCCTCCAGCCTGTGTAACGGCGTTCTTGACAGGATAAAGTATGATGCGCATACATGCCTGCCCGCCTTTAAACACAAATGGAAGAGTCTTTGAGACTGGCGATGTGAGTTCTATTGTATAGTCGCGGTTGTTCGCTTCCGATTTTCCTTTAGGGAAAACATAGTCGGTGCTTCCGTATGTCGCCGTTCCAAGCGTATGGAGATATGTATCCGTGTTGGCATCATTTCCGTAGCCGATAATCCTCACCTTCTCTATGGACATCATTTCCGGTATGTTTATAACAAAGGTCTCGCCAGCCGAATATTTCACATACTTTGATGCCGCAGAGGCATAGCCTTTCCCTGTCGTTATGCTGAAGCCGCCGTTGAAGTCCCAGCCGTCGCTGCCCACATGCGTCACGGCGGATATCTCATACTCATCCGCCACCTCTGTTTCTTCCTTGTCTGTATCAGTATCTCCTTCGATGCTTCCGCCGGCGTTCTGTGATGTCGTGATGTCCTCAACGAGACTGTTCATGTAAACCTCAAGATTAGTATATCCGTTAACGGTCACAAGGGCACCGTCAGTCTTGTCATTCGGATTAAGTCCGTTTGCATTCTCCCAGCTGTCGGGCATGCCGTCGCCGTCGGTGTCCGTGGGCGCGGCTGTGCTGTTGAGGACGGGCCAGCCCTTTGTTCCGTCGGAATATACAACATCATCCTGACTGTTTATCAGTCCCGGAAGGCTTTCCTTCAGATTACCGTTCTTGTCTGTATACTGCCCTCCCGTGCATGTCGCCTTTTCGTTGCGTGTGTCGTCCACTATCATTTTGTCGAGCGCGTCACGGTGGAGAGACGCCCCGGCGTATGCCAGAACCTTCTCGTATGCCGCAGAGGCAGTGTGTGTGGTCACTCCGGCAAACTCAATGGGATTGCTCAGGCGCATGGCATCTTTTGTCTCCTGCGTATAGGTGTAGTCAACGCTGGCATCGTTCGCCGTCTGGTTGTATATGCCATACGTCCAGTTGTCGTTCGTCACGTCGCTGTACGACGGGTTAAAATTTCCGTCAACAAAGTATTTGCCCCATACGTGCCACATCGCGTCCCAGCCGTTGGGCGTATCCGTGTCGTGCTTTGTATATTCTGTTGTCCTCACGCCTATTGCCGCTATGCGCTTGCGTATGTTCTCGCCCCGGGTCTGCGTGGCAGGTCCCGGCTTGTAATAGTTGTTCACAATGTTTACGTTCATGCCCTCGCCGCCGTAACATCCGTTGCCAGCCCAGTTGTAGAACACGTTGTTGCGCAGGTCTACGCGCTCGTCGGTCTGTGTTCCCGTTCTCGGACCGAGACGCGGCACGCGCGAGTCGTGATGGGCAAGCAGGTTGTGATGATACGAAGCGCCGCTGCCGCCCCAGTTGCCGCCATATCCGTGCGTGCCTTTCGCATGTCCGGAACTTACAAGGCTCTGCGCGCCGATGCACCACTGCACAGTAGTGTTCTTACTGCCGTATACCGACAGACACTCGTCTATGCTCCAGCTAACCGAGCAGTGATCTACGATAATGTTTTCCCTGTCCATTCCGCCCAGTCCGTCGCCCTCATGAAAAGCCACATTCTCATTTCCGGGGCGGAAGCGCACAAAGCGTATTATCACGTTGTCTGCCGCTATCACGAACGGATAGCCCGCAATGCAGATGCCGTCGCCCGGTGCCGTCTGTCCGGCTATGGTGACATTGCCGTTCTGTAGCTTCAGCTCTGCTTTCAGATATATTGTTCCGGAAACGTCAAAAACTATCGTGCGCACATCCTTCTGCCTGCACGCATGGCGGAAGGTTCCGGCTGCCGGGTTTGCAGTGTTGTCGTCGCTTAGCGTCGTCACATGATATACCGTTCCGCCGCGTCCGCCCGTAGTATACCGTCCGAAGCCCTCGGCTCCGGGAAATGCCGGTACCTTTACGCTTTGTGCAAGTGTGCAGACGCTTATGGCAAGCAGTATCGTAGTTAATATCTTTCGTATCATAGTGTTTCTTTAAGGTCTTTATGTCATGGCAAGGCGTATCGTGGATATGTGCAGAAATCCAAGAGTAGGGACCATTTTTTGTAAGTGCCCGCATGTAACAGCTTTTCAATCAGTGACTGTATGCCGGACATTTACAAGAAAAAGTCCCTACACTTAATAGAACACAAGATTCTTATACACCCGCCTTGGGGTTATTGGTCAAATGTATTTATCGTCCTTGAATGAGCCTCACCACTCTCCGTCATTCTCCCACGGCGTGTAAGGCTTTGCTCCGGGACCTTCGCCCGTGCCCGTGCCTGTCTCCGGACCGCCAGGAACTTTGCCCCCTCCCGGATCTGTCGTCTCCGTATCCGGTCCCGAACCTGCCATCATCATATACTCTGTGCTTATCTCAAATACATTTATGCACGGGGCAATATATCCTTTTAATTCTTTCATCGTTGTCTCTTATTTAACCGTTACTTTCTTTCCGTTTACTATATACACACCCTTTACGAGGTCTTTAAGTCCTTCTGTGTTTGTCTTCACAATCCTTCCGTTTAGGTCGTAGATTACTGCATTTGCAGAGATTACGTTGCCGTTGTCTGCTGTAACATGGTCTATCGCCGTTGTGCCGCTGTCCTCTCCGAAGTCAGCACCGTTAAGAATTGCCTTGGCTCCCGATGTGTTGTCGCTACACTTGAAGAAAGAGCGGTAACCCTTGATGTCCCAATTCTCACCTTCCTGTGTGCGGTATATCTTGCCGTCGCCTCCAAAGTAGTAGTCGTTCGGAAGAAGTGCCTTTTCCTGTTTTATGTAAGAAGCGTTGAGTGTGAAGTTGAACTTGCCGTTAAGCGTGCCGTCCTTCTTGCCGTTCTTGTCGAGTTCGATGGTCTCACCATCTATGGTAACGTATGCCAAGCCTGAGTTGAAATTCGTTACAGCCTTGTTTATTTCAACATTATGAGCTTCATCCGTTTCAGAAACAGGTCCGAAACCCGTCCCGCTCTTAGTAGGCTTCACAAAACAAGGTCTTCCTGCAACTATCATCTGATAGCCATGCTTCTTGAACTTTATCGTGTTTCCTTCTATGCCGTCGAAGTATATAACCATTGTTCCCTCTCCGAAGGTTCTTTCAACCTGTGTCTCCGTCATACTGTACGGAAGCGTTACAGGCATCCATGTGTCAGCCTTGAAACTCCTATTATATGTTATTGTCACATCTGTATCCTTTGTGAACAACGGTTCTGTTGTCGATTTCTCGTAAAGAGTGACAGGCGTTGCCGTGTTATTTTCATTTGGTATGAACTTAAGTCCGCAGAAACCCAGTTTGCTCGAGTTTGTGAATACAAAGTATGTCTTGCCCGGCTTTACGTCAAATATGTATTTGCAGTATGCTTTGTTTATAAGAACATATCCGCCGTCACCGTTTCCTGATATTTCAAAGTTATTGCCTTTTGAAGCCTTTTCCCATTGTTCCTTATATACGTTATAGTTCTCATAACTCGTGAAATCATATTCTCCGTTGTGCTCAAACTTCAATTGCCCGTTTACTTTCACCTCTTTTGCATTTATGGTGTTTCCCTTCTCATCGGCAATATAGAGCGGGCGGACTTTGAGTTCTTTTTTTGTTACTACATCATTATTCGGTACTCCGTTCTCGTCAAGGTCGAGCGCGCCGTTCTGCAGTACGTGTACAGTAAGTTCTCCGCTGCATTGAGGTTCAAACTTATAGTATGTGCCATAGAATGGCAGGCTGTGGGTGTTTGTGTTGGGGCTGAACGTATTGCTGCCCATGCCCGAGATATTCCTCAGTTCGTTTGTCGGAGTCTCGTTTCCTGCCGTGGCATATCCATAGCGAAGCTCCACATTGTCATCGGCTTTATAGGCAATGAATACATCATCCTGCTTTGCCATGGTGTATATGTTGTTCTTCTTGTCCTGACCGCCGAATGTCATTACCATGCCCGGAATCTTTATCTGGTCGCCGACCTCATGTACGTTGCCGTTCATTATGTTATAATAATTGTCGGTGATGTTTGTTTCACCGTCTGAATAGATTACTCCGGCAAGACGAATGCGGTTAGGATTATTGTAAGATTTTCCGTCCCATTCTCTCTGGCTGTTGAATATATAATATGTAGTGCCTGCCGTAGCATGGAACATGAACGACTGTGTGGTATTATATAATGCTATGCCACCTTCTGCCTTGTTGTCGTAAATACCGTTTGGATAGTCCTCAACGGGATTGCCTTTAGAGTCGGTTATCCACAGTTGTCCGAACTTTGTCTTGTCATCTTTGTCAAAATACAGGTATATTGTGCCGCTCTTCATTGCCGTAATGGTATAGAACGCTCCTTTTACAGGCAGTGATTTGTTCTCGTTGCCATCGAAGAAATAGCTGTTTGGATCCTTGCCGTCCGTAGGTACCGACTTGCTGTCCGGAATAATCTCCCACTCAAAGTGGGATGCCAGTTTATACCCGTCTTCTTTTTGTGATTCTATCGTCATAGGGGCACTCCATGTTCCGTTTCCAAGTGTTATGTACAATGCCGGCGTGAGAGACAGGCTTGCCTGAAGCGTTCCGCTGTTGTCCTCGGCGTTTTTCTCTTCAGAGCGTGAAAGTGTCTGATAAGTTTTTCCGGGCTTCTGGTCTTTGTCCACTTCAAGGCTCTCGGCAGTTCCTGCCGGCATAAAGTCGTATCCGGCAAAGCCGAGCCTTGTACCTACACCATATATATAATAGTCGCCCTCGATTTTTGCATAAATCTCGCATAAGATAAGGTGATATACATTATCATTCGGCAGGGTGAAAGTTCCAGCTTCTGTACTTTCAAGTCTCTTTCCTTCATATATACATACGGCAGGCATCCCGTTGCCGTCTTTGTCGATAATCTTAAAACTCTTTCCGGCTCCCGTCTTTGTTATCAGCCTTACAACCAGCTTTCCGTCGGTCTTTGCCGTATATCGGGTATAGCATCCTGAAGCAGGTATGTCGTTGTCAGTTAAAGATGCGTTGGTTCCGGAAAGGTATGAAACATAATCACCCACTCTGTTTTCCCATTTCCATTGTTTTGCTGCATCTGCCGTTCCGTCCTCGCCAAGTGTCAGCGTTACATTCGTATTGTCGAATGTCTTTGTAGTACCTACATATTTATTTGCATCATCGGTCTTGGTAAAAGCCAAAGTCTCCGTCGCTCCTGCCGGATAGAAGTCGTAGCCTGCAAAGCCCGGTCTTGTGCTGCCTCCATATATATAGTATGTAGTGCCTGCACTTACATTGACTCTACAGTTAATCGACCGATATGCATTGGTGGTATTTGGAATGGTAAAGGCATTGTTGCTATAAGGCAACTGCGTATTGTCATCCTGCACACAAACAGCATTATATATTGAATTTCCGTTTTCGTCTATTATATACAAATTACGTTCTTGTGTGGTTTTTATAACAAGCTTCACATCAAGAGTTCCGTCTTTCAGCGGAGTGAACTGATAATAACATCCTTTTGCCGGGATTTTTCCGTTGGGGTTGGAAACTCCGTCTGCCAGCTTTGCGTCGTCGCCACAGTTTACAGTATACACCGTTGTTTTATTAATTGTACGTGTGTAGCTTCTCCACACATTGCCTGTGGTATACGTATTGCCAAACAACATTTTCACATTTTCAGTACCAAACGGAATTGTAGAGGCATCTGCTGTGCCTATGAATTTTACCCTGAAAGTCTCAGAGTCTGCCTTAATCATGCTGTTACAGCACAGCAGGAGTGCAGAAAAGACATAAACACGTAAAAACTTAAACATAAAAGGTTTTGTTTTTGTTAATTTTTTGTTAATAGAAAAGTTATAATTACATCACTTAAACCAGATTGCCTGATTATACCGCTGCAAATGTAAAGTAAAGGAATAACATTCAATTACCCCCCCCGTTAATGAGTGTTAACGAATGTATTTGTATGTAAATAAAAATCCCGTTTGAATTATTTTACCATTATTTTAATACAAAAATCATAGTTTGGAGAATGGTATTTTTTGACAATTTACCATTTTTTATCATTCTGTTGTATTAAAAATATATACCCCGGCAGTTGCTCCGGAAGCGGCAACGCAGGTGTGTCAGAATGCAGGATATTTTCATCCTACAGATGTCTTACATTCTGAAACATGGTCTTTGAGGCTCTGAAAGGCGGTCTTTTGGAAGCTAAGAGATGACCTCTTGGACGCCAAAAGACCGCCTTTTGGAAACCGGGCTGCCGTGACAGAAAACCGTAAGAAAAAGCACCTGAAATGTAACAGACCGGAACATCCGTGCCCGTTCATGCCTGTTGTAACCCTGCCAACAGGAATGAGGCATGAACGCCCGGTACGGGAATGTGTGCAGGGAGATGCCTTGACAGGCAAGTTTAAGCATAAGAGTGCATGCCTCCGAGAAAGTAGTTCACGCCGAAATATGTCATCAGTATGGTGAGAAACGCGGCAGTCATGAAGGCATGGAAAAACATGGGGCGGCGCATCTGCGGTATGGAACGGTGATGTACGGCACATCCGTAGACCATGAAGACAATGAGCGCCCATACCTCTTTCGGGTCCCAGCTCCAGTAGGTGCCCCATGACACGTTTGCCCATACGGCACCTATGAATATGCCCGCACCGAGCGTCGCAAGTGCGGGATAGAGGAAAAGGAGTGAAAGCAGGCGCAGTGCCTCCATGTCCGTGGCTGTCTCCACGCCGGTCCCTTTGCGTGCGGCATGCAGCGTGAGTGCCGTCATGCCGCAGACGAATGTCAGCGACAGCAGTGCGAACGCCATCATTATCATGGATACGTGTATGCTGAGCAGCGGCGACGACAACACGGGCATGACGTGGGTTATCTGCGGGTCCATGCCGCTGATATGCGCCACGAGCAGGAAGAGGCCCGACAGAAGGAAGCCGAATGTCTGCATTATCCTGAAACGGCGGTAAGTGACTATGGACACAAACTGTATGCACCATGCCATGAGCAGCATTGTCTCGTATCCGTTAGCCATCGGTATCGTGCCGCTGACAATCCAGCGCAGTGCCCCGCAGACGGTCAGCGCGGCGAAAGATGCAGCCATTACAGCCGTTGCGGCATGGCTGTACAGCTTCTGCCTGTAGCGTTCCGTGTTTCTGTGCGTAAGCCGGAATATGGCGGCAGCAAGCGTGACAAGCCCCATGGCGAGGTTTACCATAAAGAGGATTTTTGCAAACGGTATGGCGTTGTAAATCCTTTCTGCCGTTATCCTGTTCTTGCCTGGCAGGGAGTTGCCGCCGTTCTTGTGCTGGTATCTTATCATCTTGTCTGTCACGGCACGGAAGCCTGCCGTGTCTGCCGCCATGACATACTGGTAGAGCAGCGTGAACACATTCTGTATATATGCCTTTTGCGTCTCATCCATGCCGGCGGGCAGTTTGCCTGTTGGTGCATGCCACACCGTGTGCCCGCTGCTGTCCGTGCACGGGAATACCTTCAGCAGCGTGCCGCGGCGCAGGTTCATTACCAGTTGCAGCCTGTCGTCCATGTCAGCAACGTTTCTGTGGAACTCGTCGTCTGCCCCCTTGTAATATTCCTGAAGATACGGACCTATGGTATATCCGCCCATATCACGGTTGAAGAAAGTGTTCACGCTGACATAACCGGGCAGCTGCAGCCGCGACTTCATTGCACCGCCTTTCATCCTTATAACCGGTTCGTTGCTCCATTCGTCGCCATAGAATATAAATCCTGTCAGCACCTGCTCTGCCGTGTATCCTTTATAGCTTGTGTCACCGTACAGCTTTTTGGTAAAGTCTATGGCGAATGTCTGCATCGGGCAGATGCGGTTGTTGTAGAGGATGTTAAGCTGCCCGAACTTCCCTGCCACGTCTTTGGGCCGTGCCGGAACCGCAGACACTGTATGGACTCCGGCGGCAGACAATATCATGATGAGCGCGCCCCTGCGCAGCAGCGGATGCCGCAGCAGGCGGCGGAAACCGCCCCTGGGGTCGGCAAGCATCCATGCCAGCGAAAGGAAGAGCAGGGCATATCCCGTGTAGGTTACGGGTATTCCCCACGGATCGGAGCTGACGGCGAGCACGCTCCCTTGCCCGTCCTCATCGTATGATGCCTGATACAGCCGCATGGAATTGTGCGATAATATCTTGTTCATCGACACTTTGTGCCGTGTCTTGCCGCCGTTGTCCCTGACGGTCACCACAGACACATAGTCTGCGGCAGCCTCCGTCCCTTCGTGATAGTCAATGTAGAACGAGTCGAGGCTTATCTCGAACGGCAACGTCAGTTCTTCCGTATTTCCGTTGCCGCAGTCTGCATAATACCTGCCGGCTGTTTCGCCGCAGCGCAGATGCAGGCTTCCGTGCCGTGCCGACACGCGGGTGAGCATGGCTCCAAGCAGTATTATGGCAAACGAAAGATGAAGGGCTGTAGCGGAGCGGCGTCTCACATGCGACCTGACAAAATATATTATTCCGGCAGCGGCAAGCAGCCCCCATGCCGCCGTGAACCACCATGCACCGTATATGCGCAGGTGTACAAACTCCGTACCGTACCATTTTTCAATGAAAGTTGCAGTGCCCATACATATTATAATAAGGCAATATAGGGAAATGACAGTCTTCCGGATCATATATATCTGGCTTGTGTGGTTATGAAAGAGATATGCCGGAATATATAAAGATGCCTTTGCTGGCATGTATATATATCCCGGCATGTCATCATGGTTATATGGACCTCAGGAATTTCACGACAGCGTCGCGGTCGCGCTTGCTTAGGTTGTAGAATTTCAGCGTAGACTCATAGGCATCGGAGTTCTTGCTGTATCCGTGCCACATTATTGCCTCTATCTCGTTGCGTGCGCGGCAGTCGTGCAGCCGGTCCTCAGCTCCGGTGTTGACCATTGACAGTCCGCGTCCCCACAGCGGTGTCGTGCGGCACCATGAGCCGTGTATGCCGTTCTTCATGAACAGGCGGTGCTGTATCATGTCGGTATACGGATATATCTTCTGCCTGGGATATTTGGGAAGCTCGCGTCCGCCGATACATGCCGGTGCCCAGTAGTCGTCGCTGCCTGTTGTCCATGACGGGCGGTGGCATGTGGCACACCCTATCTGCATGAAGACCTTCTTTCCCTGCTGTACCTCGCTGTCGTTGAGGTTGCGTGCGCGCGGTATTGACAGTCCGCGGTGCCACACAAGGAACGAGTAGTAGTTGTCGTCAGACATGTCAGGGGTGAAGTTGTGCCAGCGGTTGTCAAACTGGTTGGTCTTTGGAGAGAGCAGGTTCTTCACCGCATCGGCTATTCCCTCGTCCGTTCCGTCGGCATAATATGGAGACGCGGGGTTTGCCTTTATGCTGCTTATCACCGAGCTGTTCTTCGACATTGCGTTTGCCCACGCGTCGGTGGTGTAAAGATACGGGCGGTCGCTGCGGCTCACGTTGGGTATGTTCCAGATGGCGTTTGCACCGGCACCGTCCTGCAGCGAGGCACGTGTCATGGCGTATGTGAAACGCTTTATCTTCTTCTGTCCGTCGGCAAGCGTGTACCATGCCCCTGCCGCCCAGTCGTTTGCAGCCTTGTCCCAGAAGTTAGGGTTCAGTTCAGCATACTTTGCCTCTTCCATATACTGCTTCTTTATATCCTCCTCGGGTATGGCGTCGAGCAGTCCCGTACCGATGATGCCGATTGTAGACTCAAGGCGGAAGGCAAGATTGGTCGGCACGGGGTCTGTATTGAAGGCACTTGCCGGGATGTTCAGTTCCGGATAGATAAGCTCATACTTCTCGCCGTCGGGGAATGCCATTGGTATGCCGCTCTCCATTGCCGTGATGTTTTTCCATTCCAGCTGTATCTGCTCTTCCTCTATAGGAGGCAGGAAAGGCGATGTTGCCCTTGTCTGCGGCATGCCCGTAACCTCCGTGATGTACGGACCGTCGTCGCTGTTGTCGCCGTCTGCGGGATGATATACCACGAGCAGATATCCGTTTCCCCATTCTGCCGTATATTTGTTCACACGCTTCCCGTGCCCGTATCCCGGGTGGCAGTCAAGGCACGACTTGCGGACATACGCCGGACCGAGGCCGTTGAATGGCGGCGTGTCTGTCGTTACGTTGCGCTCAAAGAACAGTTCGCCACGGTTAAAGTGGTCCGTCAGTCCCATTTGCGTCACGGCGGGAGTCTCGTCCTCATAGCATCCCGCCGTTACGTTGCCGGTCGTTCCGAGTTCGCCTCCGGGATACCATTCAGACGCTTCAAAGTTTCCCACAGCCTTGCCTATGAAGTTTACGTCGTCCGTATTGCCGGCACCGGGGTTGATGTTGTCGTCGTCTGAACACGACAACAGCGACATGCCCAGCATGCCGCCTACAAGCAGAAGGCTTGTTCCTTTTCTTAAATTCATGTTTCCTTGGTTTATTTATATGTTCTTTTGTCTGATAAGGAATATTAGCCATGAGGGTGTGTCAAAATACTCATACAGCAACCTGTAGGGACATATTCTTGTATTTGTCCGCTTATAACAGATTGATTTTCAGTATTTATTTGACGGACAAATACAAGAATATGTCCCTACAGGTTGGAAGAGTTGAATTTTGAAACACCCTGCAAATGACCGGTATGGATATCCGTGTCAGTTTCTTGCAATCCACTGCGCAGCCTCGTTCAGCTTCTCGTCGAGGTCGCCGATGGCGTCCATTGCCGTCTT
Source organism: Xylanibacter caecicola (assembly GCF_013166515.1). Lineage (GTDB taxonomy): Bacteria > Bacteroidota > Bacteroidia > Bacteroidales > Bacteroidaceae > Prevotella > Prevotella caecicola. The sequence continues at coordinate 248,674 of NZ_JABKKJ010000001.1, forward strand.
TACGTATGCCGCGTTGGGAGCGTCCACGAATGCCGTTCCGCTGTTGCGGCATGCCGTCAGTGCTGTCAGTGCGCCGTTAAGCCTTGCATTAAGCTCTGCGGCAATGTCAGGATTGTGCTGCGTAAGATATGCCATTACCGACTCGCGGTGCCACGTTGTGCCGTCGATGTTGCCGTAAAGGCTGTTCTTTATGCTGATGATATTGTCGTAGAAGTCGAGGAACGACTTCTTGCTGTAAGGCGACTCTATGTAGTTTACGTCATCGCCGCGGTATGCCTGACCCATCTTCTGGTCTGACACTTCCTGCGCGATGTTGGCACATCCGGCGACGAGAATTGTCGTTGTCACATTGCGCCATGTGGTGTATGTGCTTCCCGCCTTGCCCGCATTGAGCATGTCTTCGCCGAAGCTGAGCCCGTTGCCGTTCACCGTTGTGTTGAACTCACATTCCTCCACACGGTCTATGTGGCTTGCAGGTGCCTTGTCGCCCATCCACGAAACCTCGAGCTGGAAGCACTTGTCGCGCAGGTCTCCTGCCACGGCTGTGGCGAAGATTAGTTCCTGCTCTCCCGTCACCGTCCTGCCGGCAAAGGCGTTGTCGGTCTCGTTGCTGCGGAGCTCGGCAAGCGTGCGGTTGCGTCCGTCACGGAAGATGATGAACTCTATGCCGTGGAAGCCGAGCAGGCTCTCGCCGAGTCCGGTGCGTGCATACTCTATGCCGTCTTCTCCGTCAAGGGTGTTTACCTTCTCGCTGTTGCTCAGGTCTATGGCAAGCTGTGTCACGTTGAGAGGCCATGTGTCGATGTGGGGGTCGATGCCGAATGTCGTTGCCGGACCGAAGAGGAACGCTTCAGACTTCTCCCATGCGGCGCGCGCTGCGAGGAACGTCGTGCAGATATTGTCAATGTCATTCTGTGTAAGGGTGTTTGCCCTGAACTTTGACTTTGCCTCATCAAGCTGTTCGTAAAGCCTTTCGGTCTGCGAGGCAAGCTCGCCGTACGTAACGTATATCACGTCGTTTACGTATCTGCCTGTAAGGGCGGACAGTTCGGAGTCCTTTGCGGAGAAGTCGTCGCCTCCGCCGTTGTCATCGCTGCACGATGATAGACTGAAAGTCAAGAGCACTCCCATCATGAGTGCCTTGGAAATACTGGATAGTTTTTTCATTGTCTGTATATTAATTTGTTTATAAGAAAAATCCTTCGTATGCAACGCCTATCGATACCGACGGCTCATTGTTGTATCCGCTTTTGAGGAAACGGTGCGAGTATTCCGCCTTAACGGCTACCTGCGGCAGCGGATAATAGTTCAGTCCGGCTGCTATTCTCTTCTTCGCAGTGTACGAATAGTCCGCCTGTACCTTGTCGGGGATGTATGAGTTGTAATACTCAAAGCGGCCGAAAGCATACAGCTTCTGGTTGTCGGCGTTCAATCCGGGTATCTGTGAGAAGATGTCATATCCTGCCTCTATGCCTGCGGCGACGGCATTCTTGCCTACCGGCGTGCTGCTGTACGGGGCGTCGTTGGACGTGATGTTGCGTTTCAGGTTGCTTATCGTCATGGCATCGCCCACATATCCGTAGTCTGCATTGCCGCGTACAATCCAGTTGTAACGGTTGAATGTGAAGTCAACGGCACCTATAGCAACTTTTCCCTTGATGTGTCCGTAGGTGTTCTCCATGTCATGCGGGAACGTGTTGTGCATCGCTTCGCCGTAGTATCCGCTCAGTCCTATGCGCAAGCCGGGTATTGTGTAGTTGTCTATGCGTGCCGCAAAGCCGTATTTGTTGGCTACCTTATATTCGAATACCGACTTCGGACCGTTGTGTATCCAGCCGTCACGGTCGAACATAAAGGCATCCAGTCCGGCAAGAACCTGAAGCTCGTAGCGGAAGTCGCCGTACCGTCCCCAGAAGCTGATGCCCGTGTCGTGCCATGTTGACGGCAGGATGGTGTTTTCTCCCTCGGGGCGGTAGACGGTGAAATAGTGCAGCGGTTCGTGGTGGGCATTGTTAAGACCTACGGGCACGACGATGTGACCCATGCGCACATTAGCCCAGCGGGCGAACGACTTCTGTATCCAGAACTGCTCCAGCTCGACCTCTCCACCTTTCTCCGTTTCCTGTTCCCATTCGGCAGCTTCGTCGAACTCACGCTCCACGGCACCGCCCATACCGCCGTGTTCAAACTCTATCTCGGTTCCCATTGTCCAGCCTTTGCCGAAGTCGTAGCTGATATATATCACTGCGTGCGGTATGTCAAAACGCCCGTGGGCAGGGTCGTCCTTATACTGGTTGGGGCGTGAGTAACGGTATACGTTGTCGCTGTAGAAGTTGCGTGACAGAGCCACCTCGCCGTAGCCTCCTATGCTCAGGCGGTTTCCCTTGGCATGTTGCATCACACTGTCCGCTGCCGACACTTGCGCACGGGCTGTTCCTGTGGCTGTGGAATACACTGCCGCGCACATCATTAATGATATCAGATTTCTTTTCATTTCATTGCAGTTTTTGTTTTCGCATGCAAAAGTATTGTAATAATTAAATGTGTACAATACTTAAAAATCGGTAAAAAGCGATAACAAAAACTGCAACTTTCCTGTAATTATATTAGGGTATCGGGACGTGCCGCTGCAGGTCTCCGGGATTGTCTTATGCGTCTGTTGCGTGTGGAAATGCCATTATGATACCGATTGTTCGGTATTATGTGTATGGCAATTAATAGGTATGGTGCCAGCCGTTGTTTTCTTTTGGATATGACATCCTGCATTCAAAAAAGCGGAGAAAAACGGTCAGACATCGTCATAAATCCGCTTTATCAGTCCCCGGCATCCGTCTTCAATAAGGTCAAGAGCTGTCTCAAAATCGCGCTCCGTGCCATAATACGGGTCGGGAACGGTGGTGTAATGGCTGTTACCAGTAAAAAAATCTGCCATGCAGACAATCTTCCTGCGTTCGCCGTCGTTACGTGCAAGCGGGCGCAACGCCCTCACATTGTCGTTGTCCATTGCCACGATGAGGTCGAAACGGCTGAAGTCCTCACGGCATATCTGCCGTGCATGGCTGTTGAAACAGTATCCGCGGCAGGCTCCGCACCTGCGCATGCGTATGTCGGGCAGCTCTCCGGCGTGCCATGCCCCTATGCCGGCGGAACCGATGATAAAATCCTCTTCTGCATCAACATCGCAGAGCATCTTCTTCATAACGCCCTCGGCGGCTGGCGAGCGGCAGATGTTTCCGAGGCATACAAAGAGTATTTTCCTTATGTCCTTGCCGTTCTTCATTGTCCGAGCCTCCTTTTAATTACGGCAGGATTGCCTGCTGCAAGCGAGTCGTCGGGTATGTCGCGTATGACAACGCTGCCCGCCGCCACCACACATCTGCTGCCTATGGTAACTCCCGGGCATATCGTCACGCTGCCGCCAATCCATGTGTCGTCGCCTATGGTTACGGGATATGCCGTCTCCTTCGGCTCGCGCCGCCCCATATAGTCTACGGGATGCTGTGGGGTGTAGATGCGGCACGAGGGACCAATCTTCACATTTCGCCCTATGCGTATCATGCCGCCGTCGAGGAATATGCCGCCGTAGTTTATAAAGGTATTCTCGCCTATGACTATGCCATGACCGTGGTCGCACCTGAACGGCGGGGCGACAGTGCTGTTCTTGGGTATTCCCGGTATGAGCCGTTCTATGGTATCGCGATAGTCCCCGTCTGTTGTTGTAAGCAGACTGAGCCTGGCGCAGAGCTTGTTTGCACGTTCCACGCTTGCCAATACTTCGCTGTCGGAGAAGTCGTAAAGCTCCTGACTACGCATCTTTTCAAATTCTGTCTTCATTGTTTTGAGGTTTTAAGATGTGTGGTTATAGGGTTCTGATATTGAATATTGTAATGTACTGACATTCAAAATGTTACCTGACGCTTTCCAGAATGCCGTCTTTTGGCTTCCAAAACATGGCATTTCAGACGCCAAGAGGTGGCGTTTCAGACTGCAAAATGCCGTCTTTTGCAACAATCCTGCCCGGATTGCCCACCACCGTACATCCGTCGGGCACGTCGCAGAACACCACTGCTCCGGCTCCGATGGTAGCGTTGTCGCCTATCTTCACGCCGCCGAAGACGGTGGCACCTGTATAAATCTTCACGTTGTTGCCAATGGTTGGGCGTCCGCCCTTGCCGTTGCCCAGTGTCACGAGGTGCAGGCAGTAGAAGTTGTCGCCTATGGCTTCGGCATTCAAATAGGTGGAGTAGGCGTGTTCGAAGTGGCATCCTGAGCCTATGTGCGGGCACCAGATGTGGAGCGAGCCGTCTTCAGGCAGCATCCATTTTATGAACACCGAGCGGTATTCGCCCAGCCTGTAATAGAATAGGTTGCGGAACGACTTCTGCCGTGTGCATACCTTTATGAAGGTGAGCACTCCTCCGCTGCCCTCCCCGTATCGGGCAAGGTCGGCGTCGAAAGTGTGCCTGCGTGACATGTAAAACAGTATGTGGGGTATCATCCGCAGTGCCGATGCCGACAGAAGGGCGCATTGTGTGTATCTGTTCATGGTGCAAAGATACGGAGAAATTAAGAATTAAGAGTTAAGAATTAAGAATTAAGAGGGGCGGGGAATTAAGAAAATATGCCTTGGTGGTTGTATAAGTCTTATAGGTCTTATAAGTCCTATAGGTCCTATAGATGCCCGCCCAAAGCATATTTTCTTAATTCTTAACTCTTAATTCTTAATTTCTATGCTCTTAATTCTTAATTCCCCGCCCATCTTAGTTCTTAATTCTTAACTCTTAATTCGTAATTCTTACCCTCACTCCCGCCTTTACGCTGAAGTTCAGCGGCTTGTCTTTATATATTGTCTCCATGCTGCTGCCGTTGTCAGGATACCAGTTGATGCCCGGTTCGGCATAGATGCTTATGGAGGGGGAGAGGTTGTATTGTATGCCTGCCGCGGCACCTGCGGACAGTTGCAGACGGTTTTCTTTCGTGGCGGTGCTCTCTGCAGACGTTACCATGCCGTTCGTTACGGTCTCCGTGTCGTCCTTTCCCGACACGCACTTCTGTATCTCGCCGCCTGCCGACACGTATGCTTCGAGATGCCTGCCGCGCCATGCGGTGTAAGAAATGTTGAGCGGTATGCCGATATAATGCAGCCTGCGGCGTGTCTTTCTAAGTGTTTTCCCGTTACCGGATATTATCTCAGACCTCAGCAGAGTGTACGTCAGTCCGCTCTCTATGCCTGTTCTGCTGCCCGTGTCGTAGCGGATGGACACGCCGGCACGTATGGGAAAATGATGCTTTGTGCTCTGTATGTCCGTATATTGCTTTGTGTACAGTATGCTCAGCATGTCCTGCTGTATGCCCTCGGCGTTGCCTCCGGGCGCGGATGACGTTGGCGATGAGAAGAGCAGGGGAGTGCCCTGTGCCGCCGTGCGCTGTGTGGACACTGTGCTGTTCTGTGCATACAGGGAAAGCGATATGCGCCCGCCGCCATTGCCTGCGTGCTCCGGCATAGTGCCGTATGTCGCCGTTTGCCTGTTGTCCTTGCCCTTGCCGATGGTGCTTGAGCCGCTTTTATTGTTGCTGCCCCTGTGCTCAGTTGGTTCTTGGGTGTCCGTATGCTGTCCCGTAATTGTGCCCGCGGCGTCTGTCGTAGCATTCTCCGGTGTCCATGTCTCAGGCTCTTTTGTGGAAGCGGCGTGTGTGTTCTCGTCAGCGACAGCCGCCAGTAAACCAGCCTCATGTGCCACCGCTGTGCCTTTTGCGCCGTTTCCGCTGCCGCCACCAAGACTGTTTCTTCCCGTCACGACATCTGTCTCCGCCTTTTTTACGCCGGACATGCTGCCGCCCGTTATCAGCATATATCCTGTCACCACTGCCGCAGCCGCAGCCATGACGGCTGCCACGGTGCGCCGTAATACTGCTGCCGCCCGGCTTTTTCGTTGCGGTGTGCCTGCCGTCATACGGCTTGAGAGAGCGGACTCGATGTCTTCCCACAATCCCTCGGGCACGCTCTCCTCATATCCCGAGAGCCTGTCCCTAAGCCTGTCTGTCCATTCTTCTTTCATAAACCGTATGTCTTGATGATTGATATTCCTTGATTTTCCTTGCCAATATGCTCTTTGCCCTGTGAAACTGTGATGCCGACGAGCTTTCTTTTATGCCCAGCATTGCCGCTATCTCCTTGTGGCTCATTCCTTCGAAGACGTAGAGGTTGAGCACCGTGCGGTAGCCCTCGGGCAGCTGTCTTATCATCTCGTGCAGCCTGTCGGGCGGTATGTCGTCGGTCTCCGGAGGCTCTTCGCTCTCCATGGACATGGCGCTGCTCTCGTCGTCGACAATGAGCAGCCGTGCGTTGTTGCGGAGAAAGTCGATGGATTCGTTGGCGACAATGCGTGCCATCCAGCTGCGCAGAGAGCCTTCGCCACGTGGGGTGAACCTGCCTATGGACATTATTATCTTTATGAAACTGTCGTGCAGGATGTCCATTACGTCGTCGTCGGTTGTGACGTAGCGCGAACAAACGGCTTTGAGATACCCTATGTGACGAAGGTAAAGAACCTTCATCGCATGGGTATCTCCCTGTCTTATAAGTCCGGGCAGGTCCTGCCCGCTTATTTCTCCGTGTTCCTGCATTGCCTTTGTAAGGGCGTTATGTGTCTTCTTCCGTGCTTATTCTTCAGGTTGCGTGCCGCGGCTGCGGTAGTCAAACTCGTGTGTCTTTGTGCCTGCGGGCGACTTCCATTTCACTTTCAGCTTCACCGTCTTGCCGCCGGTGTCGGGCAGGTCCTTGAGGTTAAACGCCACGACGGCATCGCGCGACGGTCCGTATATGTCCCCGCGTGCATCGTGTCTCAGTTCAACCTCGTACGGATTTTCGCCGTTGGTGTTTCTGAGCATGTTTATATAGTGAGCCTTGCTGCTGTTTCCCCATGGTGCCCGTATGCGCAGGGTGATAAATCCGTCCTCTACGACGGTGGTCCAGTCGCGCACGATGTCTATGGGGTCGTTACCGTATGCCTCGTCGTTGCCTGTGCCGAGGTCGGGAGCCGTGAACTTCGTCAGCACGCTGTCAAGATACTGAACGTATGCCGCCTTGGTGTATCCGTTACTGTCGTCATCGGTGAACCTTATGGATGCAAATGCCCTGACCTCGTCGAGATAGTACGGAGACTTCTTCATGTTGACGGGCAGCAGCGTGGTCTTGTCGTCCAGCTGCAGGTATACGCCGCCGTCAGCTGTTTTCTTAACCGTTACCATTGCGTTGGGATACGCGCCGGTGTAGATGTATTCATTGTCGTTGTCGCACGACTGCAATGCCGTCATGGCAAGTGCGGCGGTGAAAATTACTGCAATAGTCTTTAGTCCTTTCATAATCTTTCTCCTTCTTTCTTATTGTTTCTTTCATTTATTTATATCTCCTGCCGTTGTCCTGTATGTTATCAACGGCATCTACAAATGTAACCCCTTTTGCCATAAACCTTGCATGCAAATAACGAAAAAATGCTTAAATGACCCTCCGGTTATGATTTATTGGCAAACGGGAACTCATTTTTATATCTTGGTAATGGATGAGGTTCCGATAAAAAAGATACTGATTTTTATCCCCAGCTCACGTGCTTTTATATATTCACGTAGCAAGGACGGGACACAGGATGCTAATTCCTTATAATATATAAGGTGTGGCTCTTATATGAAAAGTCAGTGTTGTGGGAACTTTCAGAACATAAAGTTAAATCCTCTTTTTTGCAAAGCATGGAACCGTTCTATTTCCAATGTGAGAGACTTCTTTAGTTGATTTGCCATAAAAGAGAGGAAAGGCAGGTTGCTGTCTTCATTCTGTGACCGGCGTAAGGAGAGGATATACTCATCCCGGTCTTCCTTGAATATCTTGGTAGGGAAAAGGTTATAGACAAACTGGATGTAGTTCATCAGCAGACGGGAGGTCCTCCCATTGCCATCGACCCATGGATGAATGGTTACCAAATTCAGATGGGCGTTGAAGCTGAGCTCGTATCGTTCACGGAAAGAAGAAGCCGTGTTGATACGTTCTTGCAGCAGACGGCACAGCTCTGTGACCTTCGTCGGGACTTTCTGATAACCCATGTAAGAATGTCCGCCGACGCCAGCTGTAACACCGCAGAGGCGGAATTCGCCTTTGGATGAGTCGAAGGAGCCGCCCATGACGTTATGTATGCTTCCGGTGGAGTGCATCAGAGAGGCATTAAGTGATTTTAGAAAAGAAGTAGTAATGGGTGCTTTTTGCACGGCTTTTTCCCTTGCCAGCTCGTAGGCACGTTTCAGGTCTTCATTCATCAGATGATAAACAAGAGGTTTGCCGCCAGCAGTAACACCTTCGTCAAACAGCAACTGGGTTTCCATTTCTGTCAGTGTTGAACCTTCAATGGCGGTTGAGTGGGCAATAAGAGAATACAGGTAGTACTTCTCGTAGTCCACGGCATTACTGATACCGAGCCTTACAAACGTCCGGTGCAGTGCTTCTGTTTCTTGCCATATATCATGTTCCATCGGTCGATGTTTGATTTGTTTAACTTTTTCAAAGGTACTGTTTTTACTTCATTCCACCAAGCAAAGCATCCATTTCTATGCTTCTTATTTCGTAAATGCAGGTAAAAAGCGGTTGATTATATGATAAAATAAAAAGCCAAGCAGTTGATAATCCAACTCTTGGCTTTTGCTTCTGTACCCAGAGCCGGGGTCGAACCGGCACGGATTGCTCCACTGGTGTTTGAGACCAGCGCGTCTACCGATTCCGCCATCTGGGCTTTTCAGATGCCTTTTCATAAGACGGTGCAAAGATACTGATAATTTCTTAAACGGCAAACTTTTGTATGAAAAAACTTAAAAACCGTTGGCAGTGTCGGTAATAATATGTATATTAGTGCACCATTAATCATGAACTGATATATTATGAAATACAACGAGAATGACTTTTGCCTGATACTTGCCGGTGGAAAGGGGCGCAGGTTGTGGCCGTGCAGTAGGGAGAAGTGTCCCAAACAGTTTCTTGATTTCTTTTCAACGGGCAAGACTCTGTTGCAGCAGACATACGAGCGGATGACCGGAATAGTGCCCGAGGAAAACATATATATAAGTACAAACCACGAGTATGAGCATCTTGTAGAGGAACAGTTGCCGGGGATAAGCAGGGAAAGAATACTAAGTGAGCCTATATTCCGCAACACCGCGCCGAGCGTGGCATGGGCAACATACCGCATAGTGCATGTAAATCCCGATGCGCGCATTGTGGTGGTGCCGTCGGATCAGGCTGTGTTCAATGAAGATAAGTTCAGGGAGAATGTCCTTGCAGGACTTGACTTCGTAGGCAGCAACGACTCTCTTCTGACAATGGGGATAAAGCCCACGCGTCCGGAACCCGGCTACGGATATATCCAGATGGGCGAGAAGGCGAAGGCAGAGAATGTATACAAGGTTAAGACATTCACCGAAAAGCCCGACCGCGAGTTTGCCCGCATGTTCATGGACAGCGGCGAGTTCTACTGGAACACAGGTCTTTTCCTTGCCAACGTGCAGTATCTCCGCGAGTGTATGAAGAAAATCTTCCCTCCGGTGTTCCGCAAGATAGATACCGGAGGACATCCGGTTACGTTTGAAGAAGAGCTTGATTTCATTGAGGAGAACTTCCCTGCGTTTCCCAACCTGTCGATAGACTACGGTATATTGGAGAAGAACGACAACGTTTATGTTATGCGGTGCGACTTCGGCTGGGCTGACCTCGGTACGTGGCACTCCATATACGAGAGCATGAGCAAGGGCGATGACGACAATGTTGTGATAGGTTCGAAGGTGGTTCTTGCCGAGAGCAGCAACAACATTGTGAAGCTTCCGAAGGACCACCTCGGCGTGATACACGGGCTTGACGGGTATATTGTGGCTGAGAAAGGCAATGTCTTGCTTATCTGCAAGAAAGGAGATTCATCGGCACTGATACGTAAGTATATCAATGAAGTGCAGATAAAATACGGTGATGAGTTCATTTAGACTGTTACGCAAAATACAAAAGGCGGGTGTGTCGGCTTATTTTGACACACCCGCCTTTTGTATTTTGCGTTTCGTAAGACGTGCTTACAGCTTGCAGAACTCATCGTAAATCTTCCCGGCAATTGCCTTCATCTCGTCTTCATCGAGCTTCAGCTTGGGGTTGGAGAAGAGCATGTCCTTCTCGCTTTGCATCGGTATGAGGTGTATGTGGGCATGGGGCACCTCGAGACCGAGCACTGCCTGTCCCACCTTTATACACGGGAAAGCTCTCTTTATAGCCGTTGCCACCTTCTTGGCAAACACCTGAAACTCGGCAATCTCATCATCTTCCATGTCGAAGATGTAGTCAACCTCACGGCGCGGTATTACAAGAGTGTGTCCCTTTACGAGAGGGCTGATGTCGAGAAAGGCATAGAACCTGTCGCTCTCCGCACACTTGTAACTGGGTATCTCGCCCGCCGCTATCTTTGAGAATATTCCTGCCATGACCGTTTATTCTATCGTTATCTTGTCTATGCGCAGCTTTATCGTTCCGCGCGGAATTGTTATCTCAACCTCGTCGCCGACCTTCTTGTTGAGCAGTCCCTGTGCAATGGGCGTCTTGATGGATATCTTTCCCTCGCGCAGGTTTGCCTCGTTTTCGCTTACAATGGTGTATGTCATCTTCGCCTTGTTCGCCATATTGGTCATTTCCACCTTGGAAAGGATCTGCACGCATTCGGTGCTGAGGCGCGAAGTGTCCACGATTTTTGCCTCGGCAATGGCAAGTTTCATCTTGTTTATCTTGTCTTCCAGATGAGCCTGTGCCTCCTTTGCCGCGTCATACTCCGAGTTCTCACTCAAATCTCCTTTATCTCTTGCCTCTGCTATTGCGGCAGAAGCCTTCGGGCGTTCGATACTTTCCAAACGCTGAAGTTCGGCTATCATCTTATCATAGCCTTCCTGTGACATGTATGCCATAACTGTTTATTGTGTTTTCAGTTTTTCAAATGGTAAAGAAAATAACGGATTCTGACATCTGTGCGGTGTCAGAATCCATTATCCTTCGTAAACTTAACTCTTTTGCAAAGATAGCCATTATTTTCCAATCCGCCAATATTTTATATGCTAAAAGCATTGCTTTTAGATGTTTTATTTATACTTTTGCAGATAGATACATTATATATAATGATATAAGGTTTATGATAACAGATGCTGAAAGAAGTGCCATTACAGCCCTGATACGCAGTCAGGTTGTGCCGGCGATAGGATGCACCGAACCGGTTTCCGTTGCCCTGTGCGTGTCTCGTGCATCGGCTCTTATGGGGCGTGTTCCCGACAGTATAGAACTCAGTCTCAGTCTGAATATACTGAAAAATGCCATGGGTGTGGGCATTCCCGGCACAGGCATGGTGGGGCTTCCCATTGCTGTGGCACTGGGAGCGATTGTGGGCAGGCACGAACTGGGGCTTGAAGTGCTTCGCGACACCGATGCCGTTGCCGTGGAGAAGGCGCGCAGATATGTCGGTGAAGGGCGCATAAAGATTGCCCTTGAAGAGCACGACACCGACAAGCTGTTCATACGTGTGCTGTGCAGGAGCGGCGAAGACGAGACCGAGGCGATAATAAAGGGGCATCATACGGACTTTGTATATCTGAGGAAGAACTGTGACGTGCTTCTCGAGAAACAGGCCGGCACCGTGAGCGAGGAGAGCATTTGTGTTCCACTGACGTTGAGAAAAGTGTATGAGTATGCCACGACGACATGCACGGACGACATAAAATTCATACTTGAAGCCAAGCACCTTAATGAGAACGCGGCGCACAGCGGACTGACGGAGAACTACGGTCATGCCCTCGGCAAGACACTGTGCAGTCCCTTGGGACGCGGTATCATGGGCGATGGAATATTCTCGCGCATACTCTCCGTAACCAGTTGTGCCTGCGATGCGCGTATGGCAGGAGCCATGGTTCCCGTGATGAGCAACAGCGGAAGCGGCAACCAGGGCATCTGTGCCACCATGCCTGTGGTGGTGTTTGCCGAGGAAAACCACAACACCGAAGAAGAACTCATACGCGCACTTGTGCTTAGCAACCTCACGGCGATATATATAAAGCAGGCTCTCGGAGCGCTCTCCGCCCTTTGCGGATGTGTCGTTGCCAGTACGGGAAGCAGCTGCGGAATAACCTATCTTATGGGAGGAACATATGAGCAGGTGGCATTTTCGGTGAAGAACATGATTGCAAACCTCACCGGAATGATATGCGACGGCGCGAAACCGAGCTGTGCTTTGAAGCTGACTACAGGCGTGGGAACGGCGGTGATGAGTGCCATGCTTGCGATACAGAACAAACATGTGACGTCCGTAGAGGGCATCATAGACGATGATGTGGACCGCAGCATACACAATCTTACCGACATCGGCAGCAAGGGAATGAGCGAGACAGACCGCTTTGTGATGAATATAATGACAAACAAAACCAAATAATATATGATTAGAATAAGTTTCAAGATGCTTGCCGTGACTCTTTTCGCGGCGTTGCATGCTGCCGGTGTCATGGCGCAGGGCGACCTTCCCGTTCATTTCTCGGTGCAGCAGAAAGTAGTGTCTCCCACCGAGGTGGACGTAATATTCAGCGGAAAGATAGACAACGGGTGGCATGTGTATTCTACCGGACTGCCCGCCGACGGTCCGACATCAGCCGTTCTCAATACAGAAAAGGCTGAAGGCGCAAAGCCGATAGGCAAGCTGAAGGCGCTGGGACGTGAGATCTCGAACTTTGACCAGATATTCGGAATGAAGCTGCGCTACTTCGAAAAGAGCGTTACCTTTGTGCAACGGTATCAGATAACGGGAAAGACATACCGCTTGAAGGGCTATCTTGAATATGGAGCATGCAATGACGAGAACTGTATGCCGCCGACTCAGGTGGAGTTCTCTTATAGCGGAAAAGGTCCCGATGGTGCCCCTGAGGCAAAGGAAGAGGTTAAGGACGAAGCGACGGAAACGCCGGTTGCCGTCACCGCTGATAGTCTTTCCGCCGATACGGCGGCTGTTGCCGACACCCTGTCTGCCAATATAGGAGGCGACTTGTGGAAGCCCATGATAAAGGAGTTGCAGGCATTTAACGGAGACAACGGTAATACCGACCGTTCCCTTCTGTACATATTCCTTATGGGACTTGTCGGCGGTTTCGTTGCGCTTTTCACCCCTTGCGTGTGGCCTATCATACCTATGACGGTCAGTTTCTTCCTCAAACGTGCCAAGGACAAGAAGAAAGGAGTGCGCGACGCCATTACATACGGAGTGTCGATAATCGTCATTTATCTAACGTTGGGTATAGCCCTGACCGTCATTTTCGGTGCAAGCTTTGCCAATGCCCTTGCCACCAATGCTGTTGTAAACATTATCTTCTGTCTTCTTCTTGTTGTCTTCGCCCTGTCGTTCTTCGGCTGGTTCGAGCTGACATTGCCCTCATCGTGGACCAACAAGATAGACAGCAAGGCGTCATCGACAAGCGGTTTGCTGTCGATATTCCTCATGGCGTTCACTCTTGCACTTGTTTCGTTCTCATGTACGGGACCCATCATTGGTTTCCTGCTTGTCGAGGTCACTACGTCAGGCAGCTACATGGCACCTGCCATGGGTATGTTCGGCTTTGCCCTTGCCCTCGCTTTGCCTTTCACTCTCTTCGCCCTGTTCCCCACATGGCTCAAGCAGGCTCCGAAGTCGGGCAGCTGGATGAACACCATAAAGGTTGTTCTCGGATTTATCGAACTTGCCTTTGCCCTTAAGTTCTTCTCCGTTGCCGACCTCGCATACGGCTGGGGACTGCTCGACCGCGAAGTGTTCCTTGCCCTGTGGATAGTTATTTTCGGCATGCTCGGTCTGTATCTTATAGGCAAACTCAAGTTCCAGAGCGACATGTACGGCGAAGACAAGCCCATGCCCGTTGTCTGCATAATGCTCGGTATGGTGTCTTTTGCTTTCGTGGTATATATGATTCCCGGTCTGTGGGGTGCTCCCTGTAAGGCTGTCAGTGCCTTTGCACCGCCGATGAACACGCAGGACTTCAATCTTTATCACAACGAAGTGAAGCCTAAATATACCGATTATGAGGAGGGAATGGCTGCCGCCGCATCGCAGGGAAAGCCCGTCCTGATAGACTTTACGGGCTTCGGATGTGTCAACTGCCGTAAGATGGAGGCATCTGTATGGACCGATCCGCAGGTTGCCGACATTCTTAACAACGAATATATCCTTATCTCCCTTTACGTAGACGACAAGCGTCCGCTTGCCAAGCCGATGGAAGTGAGCCTGCCGGACGGTACCAGCAAGACCCTCCGCACAATAGGAGACAAGTGGAGCTACTTGCAGCAACGCAAGTTCGGAGCACTCGTCCAACCGTTCTATGTGCCTGTCGATGCGCAGGGAAATGTCCTCGGTTCTTCTTTCAGCTATAAGGAAGATGTGGGCGAATATGTGGATTTCCTTAAGAAGGGAATTGAGAAAGTTAAGAATTAAGAGGTAAGAATTAAGAATTTGCTGCCGCGGTTTTTGCTTATAAATTCTATAGATTATATAGGCTCTATAGGTTCTATAGATTGCGGGCTATAGGTTAATTGCTTGTAAGAACCGCGGCAGCAAATTCTTAATTCTTACCTCTTAATTCTTAATTACCTCAAACGCCTGGCGTTTGAGAGTAACCGGATGTGTGAATTCAAGATATTCCGCATGCAGATGCAGACGGTCTGCTTTCTTCCCATACAGTTCATCTCCCATTATCGGAATGCCCAGACCGTCGCTGTGGGCACAGTGCACACGCAGTTGGTGGGTGCGTCCGGTGTGCGGAAAGAGATGAATGTGTGTCTTTCCTCCTTCTGTTTTTATTACACGAAACTCTGTTATTGCCGTCTTGCCGTTGGCATAATCCACTTTCTGACGCGGTCGGTCGAAGATGTCCGGACAGAGAGGGAGTGATATCGTGCCATGTGCTGCACCGCGCCATGCGCCGTCGAGCACCGCATAATAACGCTTTCTGACGCTGTGCTGCCTGAACTGCTCCTGCAATGAACGGTGCACCTCCTTGGTCTTCGCCACCACCAAAAGTCCGGATGTAGCCATGTCGAGACGATGTACAATCATCGGACCGTCGGCATCGGGACAACGTTCCTTTGCGAACGATAATACGGAAGGACGCTCCGAACGTCCCGGCACGGACAAAAAATCCGCCGGCTTGTTGACGACCATAAGCCATTCGTCTTCATAAACAATATCCGGAAAAGCCTCTTTTCCGGCACAAAAGGCGGCTGCTTTGGCAGCGGATAACGGGTCGGTATCAACTTCTATACCTTTCAGCATGTGTCTAAGCAACGGCTTGCACTTGCCGCTGCACGACGGATAGAAGTGCCCTTGCCGGCGCAGTTCGTTTGCCGGCGGTGCTCCCCACCAGAATTCACCCATGCAGATAGGACGCAAACCGTTTCTGAAAGCATGCTGCAACATCTTCGGCGCGCAACAGTCTCCCGTTCCCGCCGGAGGCATCTTTCCCGTCTGTTCCATGAATATGTCTATCGTGTCCCTCGCCTCGCCGTGGGCGTTAAGCAGCACATATTGGCGGAACAGCCACTCTTGGAGGGCGTCAGACATTTCCTTGCGCTGCCTTTTCAGTGCCTTTATCCTTCCTTCCAACACATCGGCGTGCCGGGCAGCCTCTGCCGTTTTCTCCACGTAAAACTTCTTCATGCGCCGCAATTCGGCTTTCATAAATTGGCTTTCGCCTGCCATTGCCGCCTCTTCCTCTTCTTTTACAGGCTCGGCAGAGTGGCGTCGCGCGTCTCTTGCCGCCTTTGCCCGTGCCATTTCCTCCCTGTAACGGCATATCCTTTCGTCACCTTCCGCCTTTATCCTCTCTGCCTCCTTGCGCGCTTCGGCATATTCCCTGCTCTGTTCTATACGGTCAATCTCGATGTTCAGAGCAGTTATTTCGCTCTCGTGCGTCTTGAAATACCCTCCCGGTTGCTGTGCATCGAACACTGGCGGAACGAAGAAACCGTCATCTCCGGCATGTTGCAGTAGTCCGGAATACGCCGCAAGATACCCCGTCTGTCCTTCGCCGTCCTCCACAACAAGTACGCCGAACATCTTTCCTCCGTCCTTGTCACCGTCACACAGGCGGTGTGTCTCGATATATTCCTGCACCTCACGGGCGGCGAGAAGGCACAAGGGATGAGGTTCGTAGAAGAAAGGGAACGTGAACTTTTGCGGTTTTGGTATGTCGGTGGATAGCGGATGGAATGTCATTTTATGCTCTTTTTGATATGGTATATTGGATTTGTATGTCTTATAGGACCTATAAGTCTTATAAGTCCTATATGGCTTATAAAACCAGACAGGAACCAAGCCCCCTGCCTTAAACAAAATGAGGGCAGCCCCGTGCGGGCTCCCCTCATTGTCATTATGTGAAGTTTGGATTTACTTCAACTTTGTATAAGCATACTTTGAAGCTGCGCCCAGTTGCTCTTCGATGCGGATAAGCTGGTTGTACTTAGCCATACGGTCTGTGCGGCTCATAGAACCTGTCTTTATCTGACCGGAGTTTGTAGCCACTGCGATGTCAGCGATTGTTGTATCCTCTGTCTCGCCCGAACGGTGAGAAGTTACTGTCGTGTAACCGTGACGGTGAGCCATTTCGATGGCGTCGAGTGTCTCTGTCAGTGAACCTATCTGGTTAACCTTGATGAGGATAGAGTTTCCTGCACCCATCTGGATACCCTTCTGGAGGAACTTAACGTTTGTAACGAACAGGTCATCGCCTACAAGCTGGCAACGGTCGCCGATGGCAGCGGTGAGTTTAACCCAGTTTTCCCAGTCGTTCTCGTCAAGACCGTCCTCGATAGAGTCGATAGGATATTTTGTTATAAGTTCCTCGAGATACTTTATCTGCTCGTCTGCCGAGAGCTTCTTGCCGTTAGGATCCTTCTTCTTTCCGTTCTTCAGCTGGCGGTAGTCGTAGAACCATTCGCCATTTTCCTGTACTGCAAACTCGGAAGCAGCGCAGTCCATGGCAATCTTAACGTCTTTGCCCGGCTCGTAACCAGCGTCCTTGATAGCCTGTATGATGCTGTCGAGAGCGTCCTCTATGCCGTCGAAGTTAGGTGCAAAACCACCCTCATCACCTACGGCTGTAGACAGTCCGCGACCCTTAAGCAGTTTTGCAAGTGCGTGGAACACCTCTGCACCCATGCGGATAGACTCCTTAATAGACGTTGCGCCTACGGGACGTATCATAAACTCCTGGAAAGCGATGGGAGCGTCAGAGTGAGCACCGCCGTTGATGATGTTCATCATCGGAACGGGCATTGTGTAAGCGTTGCATCCGCCGATGTAGCGGTAGAGCGGCATGCCCAGAGCCTTTGCAGCAGCCTGTGCCGTAGCCAGTGACACGCCGAGGATGGCGTTTGCACCCAGCTTGCTCTTTGTGGGAGTACCGTCAAGCTCAAGCATCTTATTGTCGATTGCACGCTGGTTCAGTACGCAGTCGCCTTTCAGAGCCGGTGCGATGATAGTGTTTACGTTCTCAACAGCTTTCAGCACGCCCTTGCCAAGATAGCGGTTCTTGTCGCCGTCGCGAAGTTCCAGTGCCTCGTTTTCGCCTGTAGATGCTCCTGACGGAACGGCTGCACGGCCCATAACGCCGTTTTCGAGTGTTACTTCAACTTCAACTGTAGGATTACCTCTTGAGTCGAGGATTTCTCTTGCATGAACTTTCTCAATCTTCATAATTGCTTATTTTATTTAAAAACATTTAAATTACATACCAAATTGCACGTGCAAAGATACTTTCATTTAACCAATATAGAGAATAAAGTACTTTCTTATTTCCTTTCATTTAATTTTTTTTAACCCGTTGCCGTCTCCCTGCCGATTTCATACCCTTTTGCCCGTGCATCGCGGGAGATCACCCGCAGGCTTTGGTGGGGCATTTTAACAGGCTTTCTCCGTTGTATTGCAAACTGTCAATGAATGGCATGCCAAAATACTAATACAGCACCAGTAGGGACATATTCTTGTATTTGTCCGTTTATAACATCATGATATTCAATGGCTGTTTGGCGGACAAATACAAGAATATGTCCCTACACGTTATTATACGCCCGGTTGTTTATGTTTGGATACTTTTTGTTATCTTTGCATAGGACACACAGATGTTTATGCCGTTCCGGCACACGTGGAAAACTTCATGAGTGTGCCGCTTGTTTCCCGGAAGGTGACGTTTGGGCTTCCAATATGCCGCCTTTTAGACTCTGAAAGGCGGCATATTGGAGCCTGAAAGACGGTGTTTTGGAACCCAAAAGGTAAGATATTGAAAATCAATGACATACAAACAATATAAAAATAACGCTCCTGTGCCTCCCGTTCAGGCGCTACTGATGTTGCGCAAACTGCTCGAAACGGAGTATGAGGAGGAGAAGGAAGAATATCGCCGGCACAGCAATGCCGAGGCGTTGCCACGCAAGGTGAAGCGCGGCGATGCCTGGTTTCCCGTGCGTATGGGGCGAAGCTATTACAATTCGCTAAACCAACAGGTGATAGAAGTGCACCGTACTGCCGATGACGATGTGGAGCATAACTTCGAGTTCGGGCGACCGGTGTGTTTCTTTTCCGTGTCGGACAAGATAAGGTTCCATACCGTCACGGGTACCGTGAGCTATGTCGACGGCGACCGTATGGTGGTGTCGCTGCCCGACAGTTCGTCCATACCGGCACTGCAGAACATGGAGAACGCCGGTGTGCAGCTGTTCTTCGACGAGACGAGCTACCGTCTTATGTTCGAGGCTCTCGACCGTGCCATAAACGCCAAGGGCAACCGTCTTGCTTATCTGCGCGACCTGTTCGGCTCGCGCCGTGCACCCGAGACATTTACGTTTGCCCCGATGCGCTTTCCGTGGCTCAACTCCACACAGGAGCAGGCGGTGAACAATGTGCTGCGGGCAAAGGACGTGGCGGTGGTGCACGGACCTCCCGGAACGGGGAAGACAACGACACTTGTCGAAGCTATATACGAGACGCTGCACCGCGAGAACCAGGTGATGGTGTGCGCGCAGAGCAACATGGCGGTGGACTGGATAAGCGAGAAACTTGTGGACCGCGGCGTCAACGTTCTGCGTCTGGGCAACCCCACGCGTGTGAACGACAAGATGCTGTCGTTCACCTACGAACGTCGTTTCGAGGCACATCCCGACTATCCGCAGCTGTGGAGCATACGCAAGGCGATAAGAGAGCTGCGTGGCGCCCGAAACCGCAGATACGACGACAGCTATCACACAAAGTTGGACCGCCTGAAGAGCCGTGCCACGGAGATAGAGATACGCATAAACGCCGAAATGTTCGGCGAGGCGCGCGTGATAGCCTGCACACTGACGGGTGCCGCCAACCGCCTTTTGGATGGAATGAAGTTTGCCACATTGTTCATAGATGAGGCGGCGCAGGCTCTCGAACCTGCCTGCTGGATACCGTTGCGGCGCGCATCGCGCGTTATACTTGCCGGCGACCATTGTCAGCTGCCACCTACGGTGAAGAGTGTCGAATCCATGCGTGGCGGACTGGGCAGGACGCTCATGGAGCGCATAGCCGAGATTAAGCCCGAGGCGGTGACACTGCTAAAGATGCAGTATCGCATGAACGAGCGGATAATGAGGTTCTCGAGCGACTGGTTCTATGGCGGCATGGTGGAGAGCGCACCGCAGGTGGGACATCGCGGCATACTGGACTATGACACGCCGATGGTGTGGATTGACACATCGGAGATAGGTACGGACAATGACGGTCGACCGCTGTTCGAGGAACAGTTTGTGGGCGAGAGCTTTGGCAGGATAAACAAGGCGGAGGCGATGCTGACACTTGCCACGCTCGAAAGCTATTTCAAGAAGATAGGCAAACAGCGTGTGCTCGACGAGAGTATAGACGTGGGCGTTATCTCGCCCTACCGTGCACAGGTGCAATATGTGCGTCGGCTGATAAAGAAAAAGGAATTTTTCAAACCCTTCCGCCACCTCATCAGCATAAATACCGTGGACGGTTTTCAGGGACAGGAGCGCGACATAGTCCTAATATCCCTCGTGCGTGCCAACGCCGAAGGGCAGATAGGTTTTCTTCGTGACCTGCGCCGCATGAACGTGGCGATGACGCGTGCCCGCATGAAACTCATCATTCTGGGCGATGCCGGTACGATGACGCGCCATCCGTTTTACAAGAAACTGTATGAATACGTCAGGAGTTTGGAATTTTGAATTACGAGTTTGAAGTTACGAATTACGAGTTTGGAATTACGAATTACGAATTGGCGGGTTGTTGTCCCCGCACCAATTATAAATTAAAAATTATGAATTATAAATTATAAAAGCGATGCTTGAACGTGACTATATCATGCGCCTTATCCGCGAGTTTATGGCGGCACTTGCCCGGATGCTTGAGAAAAAGGAGATTGAAGGCAGGCGCGAGGCTCTGCGAAAGCTTTATGAGCAGTATGTGGGACCATACGACTTCTACCACATAATGTCCGTGGACGACATCATGCAGTCGTTCACAAAATATCCCGAGAGCGAGCGTCTGTACCGCATGGAGATGCTTGCCGAGCTGTATTATGCCGAGGCGGACATGCTATCGGAGCCGGTACGCGGCAATATCATTTCACTTGCCATTAATCTTTTCAGTTTTATAGACCGCAACAGCAAGACATTTTCGTTTGAACGGAAAAGTAAGATGGAGAAGCTGAAGGAGTTAAGAATTAAGAGTTAAGAATTTGCCGGCGCGCTTCATCAATTAGACTAATTGGACTAATAAGACTAATATGACTTATAAGCCCTATATGGCTTATATGCTTTTTTGCAAAAAGTACCCCTGTAAACCCTCAATATTTAACTCTTAACTCTTAATTCTTAATTCTTAATTCTTAATTTCCTTAATTCTTTATTACCTTTGCACCCGCAAATATATATAATAAGGTATGAGTATAGAAAATAAGATATGCGGTTCGGTCATCAAGGCGGTGAAAGAACTTTACGGCGCGGACGTGCCGGAGACGATGGTGCAGTTGCAGAAGACAAAGCGCGAGTTTGAGGGAAACCTCACGCTGGTGGTGTTCCCCTTTCTGAAGATATCGCGCAAGAAGCCGGAGGACACGGCGCAGGAGATAGGCGAATATCTTAAGGCGAACGACGAGAACATTTCTACATTCAACGTGGTGAAAGGATTTCTTAATCTTGTAATCGCCCCCGCGGCATGGATAGGGCTGCTCAACAGCATCAACGCCGACGAGAAATACGGCGAGAAGCAGGCGGGCGAAGACAGTCCGCTGGTGATGATAGAATATTCGTCGCCCAACACCAACAAACCCCTTCACCTCGGACATGTGCGCAACAACCTGCTCGGCTGGAGCCTTGCGCAGATAATGCAGGCAAACGGCAACAAAGTGGTGAAGACAAACATAGTGAACGACCGCGGCATACATATATGCAAGTCGATGCTTGCATGGCTGAAATACGGCAACGGCGAGACACCGGAGACGAGCGGCAAGAAGGGCGACCACCTGATAGGCGACTACTATGTGGCTTTTGACAAGCACTATCGTGCGGAGGTGAAACAGCTCACGGAGCAGTATGTGGCAGAGGGCATGGGTGCCGAAGAGGCAGAGAAGAAAGCCAAAGAAGAGGCTCCGCTCATCAAGGAAGCTCACGAGATGTTGGTGAAGTGGGAGCAGAACGACCCCGAGGTGCGCGCCCTGTGGAAGAAGATGAACGACTGGGTTTATGCCGGCTTTGACGAGACGTACAAGGCAATGGGCGTCGGTTTCGACAAGATATACTACGAGTCGGACACTTATCTTAAGGGTAAGGCGAAGGTGGAAGAGGGACTTGCAAAGGGACTCTTCTTCCGCAAGGACGACAACAGCGTGTGGGCTGACCTCACCGGCGAGGGACTCGACCAGAAACTTCTGCTGCGTTCGGACGGCACATCGGTATATATGACGCAGGACATCGGCACGGCGGAGATGCGTTTCAAGGATTATCCCATAGACAAGATGATATATGTTGTGGGCAACGAGCAGAACTACCACTTCCAGGTACTGTCTATATTGCTCGACCGTCTCGGCTTCAAGTGGGGTAAAGAGCTTGTACACTTCTCATACGGAATGGTGGAGCTGCCCAACGGAAAGATGAAGAGCCGCGAGGGAACCGTGGTGGACGCCGACGAGCTTGTTGCCGAAATGATATACGACGCGAAGAAGACGAGCGAAGAGCTGGGCAAGTTCAACGACATGACCGAGGAGGAGCGCAACGAGATTGCACGTATCGTAGGTATGGGAGCGTTGAAGTACTTCATCCTCAAGGTGGACGCACGCAAGAACATGCTGTTCAATCCGGAGGAGAGTATCGACTTCAACGGAAACACAGGACCGTTCATCCAGTACACATACGCCCGTATACGTAGCATCATGCGCAAGGCTGCGGAACAGCAGATTGCCGTTCCCGAGACGCTTGACAGCAACATGCCGCTGAACGACAAGGAAGTGGAGCTGATACAGAAGATGAGCGAATATGGCGCAGCGGTGGCTCAGGCTGGCAAGGACTATAGTCCGAGCGGCATTGCCAACTACTGCTATGAGCTGACGAAGCAGTTCAACCAGTTCTATCACGACTACAGCATTCTGCGTGAGGAAGACCCCGCCAAGGTTCTCGTGCGCCTTGTTCTGGCACAGAACGTCGCCAAGACGATAAAGAACGGAATGGCGTTGCTGGGCATCGAAGTGCCGGAGAGAATGTGATTTAATTTATAATTCATAATTGATAATTTATAATTCTGGGGACGCGATGAGGGGGCGTGAGGACAATGCGGTTGTGCAGAAAAGCTATGATTTCAGCCTGAGATGCGTCAAGTTGTACAAGTATCTGTGCGACAATGGCGGCAATTATATAATAGGTAAGCAACTGTTGAGAAGCGGAACGAGTGTATGCGCCAACGTCAGAGAGTCGCAACGGGCACAGACAAAGCCCGATTTTATTACGAAATTGTATATCGCCCTGAAAGAAGCAAGCGAGACAGAGTATTGGATAGAGTTGTTGAGAGATGCCGAATATATATCGGTGAAGCAGGCAGACTGCATGCAGGCAGACTGCATAGAGCTTATAAAGCTGCTTACATCGATTATAAAGTCGGTAAAGGAAAACAGCAAACAATAGTCCTCCTCAATTATAAATTATCAATTGTAGATTATCAATCGCATCCCACCCGATTATAAATTGTCAATCGTATCCCCTCCCAATTATAAATTATAAATTATGAATTATAAATTATCCGACGTTCCCGACTGGCGTAACGACACTGTGCTGCCGTTGCACAAGGACGTGAAAGCCGCCGCATGGGCGGTGGATGCGGCGTGCAGCGGCAATCCCGGTCCCATGGAATACAGGGGTGTGGACCTTGCCACTGGCGCGACGGTGTTTCACTTCGGACCGCTCCGCGGCACCAACAACATAGGCGAGTTTCTTGCCATTGTGCACGCCATGGCGCTTATGGAGCGGCAGGGGATAAAGGACAAGGTTATATACAGCGACAGCTACAACGCCATTCTGTGGGTGAGCAAGAAGAAGTGCAAGACAAAGCTGGAGCGTAATGCCGCGACGGAGCAGCTTTACGGCATCATAGAACGTGCCGAGGCGTGGCTGAGGACGCATGAGGTGAGGGTGCCCGTGATAAAGTGGGAGACAGCGAAGTGGGGCGAGGTGCCTGCCGACTTCGGGCGGAAATGACGCGGCATGCGGTGCGGCGGCAAGGGCATGGAAGTTCTTTTTTTATGCCTGATATATTGTAAGATAGCATCTTTTTTGTTAATTTTGTGGGTAAAGGAGCAAAGTATTTGTATATGGAAAAGGTGATAAGGATAGACTCGGCAGAGTCTTACAACAGCATTTACGGTTTTGAGACGCACCACCCTTTGGTTGCGGTGGTAGACCTTCACGGCACCGATCCGTCGGCACTTCCTGTTGAAACGACGTTCAGCTACGGCATGTATGCCGTCTTTCTGAAGCAGACATATTGCGGGGATATCACCTACGGACGCCAGCCATACGACTATCAGGAGGGTACGGTGACGAGTTTCGCGCCTGGGCAGGTGGTCCATGTGAAGCGTGTGCCCGACTTCAAGCCCAACGCCATCGGGCTTCTTTTCCATCCTGACCTTATCCGCGGCACGTCGCTGGCACGCGAGATGAAGCGATACTCGTTCTTTTCCTATTCCTCGCGCGAGGCGCTGCACCTCTCCGAAGAGGAGAAGACGATTTTCTGCGACTGTCTTGCACGTATAAAGGAAGAGACGGAGCGACCAGCCGACCGTCACTCGCGTAAGATTATATGCAGCAACATAGAGATGCTTCTCGATTACTGCATGCGCTTTTACGAGCGTCAGTTCGTTACGCGCAAGGAGGCGAACCACGACGTGCTGACGAAGTTCGAGAGCGAGATGAACCGCTACTTCGAGGGCGGCAAGCCTGCTCATGAGGGTCTGCCGTCGGTGAAGTATTTTGCCGAACAGTGTTTCCTGTCGCCCAATTACTTCGGCGATCTGATAAAGAAGGAGACGGGGCGCACGCCGCAGGAGTATATCCGCGTGAAGATAATAGAGCTTGCCAAGGACGAACTGCTCGGCACCACGCGCACGATAAGCGAGATAAGCAACAGGCTGGGCTTTCAGTATTCGCAGCACTTCAACCGCTTCTTCAAGCGCGCCACGGGCAAGACGCCGGGCGAATACAGACTGATGCAATGACAAGACACACGATAAAAATGAAAAGCAGATTTATTCTTATTACATTGTTTCTGTGCTGCTGCCTCGTGAGGAGCGGCGCGGAGAACTATCCCTATCGCTCGGACGTGCTGTGGGTGACCGTGCCCGACCATGCCGACTGGCTCTATGAGACGGGTGAGAAGGCGGTTGTGGACGTGCAGCTCTACAGGTATGGCATTCCCGAGGACGCCGTGGTGAGCTATTCCGTGGCGGACGACATGATGAAAGGCGACGTCGACGGCACGGTGAAGCTGAGCCGGGGCAGGGCGCGCGTGAACATCGGCACAAGAAAGACGCCGGGCTTCCGCGACCTCCGACTGACGGCGACCGTCGGCGGAAAGAAATACAGTCATCATATAAAGGTGGGCTTCTCGGTGGACAAGATACGCCCCTTCACCAAGGAACCGGCGGACTTCATGGAGTACTGGAAAGACGGCATCGACGAGATGCGGGCACGCCCTCTTGCGTTCACGAAGGAGCTTGCCCGGGAGTATTGCACGCCGAAGATGGACTGCTTCCTCGTCAGGCTCGAGCTTAACGGCCGGGGGCAGGCGGTCTACGGATATCTTTTCATACCCAAGGATGCCGCCGCCGGCAGCTGTCCCGCCGTGCTCTGCCCTCCTGGAGCGGGCATAAAGACGATAAAGGAGCCGCTGCGCCACCGCTACTATGGCGAGAACGGCTTTATAAGGCTCGAGATGGAGATACACGGACTGGACCCGCGGCTGCCCGAACCGATGTTTCGCGACATCAGCAACGCCTTCAACGGGCGCGACAACGGGTATCTTGCAAACGGACTGGACAACCGCGACCGCTACTACATGAGGCGCGTTTATCTCGCCCTCGTGCGGGCGCTGGACCTGCTCGCGTCGCTGCCCCAGTGGGACGGTACGAACCTTGCGGTGCAGGGCGGCAGTCAGGGTGGCGCCCTGGCGATAGTGGCGGCGGCTCTGGACAGTCGCGTCACGCAGTGCGTTGTCAACCACCCCGCGCTGAGCGACATGGCGGCATACTCCGCCGGAAAGACCGGAGGGTATCCTCACTTCAACAAGATGATGGGCATGATGACGACGGACAACATCAGGACGATGGCGTATTACGACGTGGTGAACTTCGCCCGTCATGTCAAGGCGGATACCTACATGACGTGGGGCTATAACGACGACACGTGCCCGCCGACGACGAGCTATGCCGTGTGGAACGTACTTTCGTGTCCGAAAGAATCGCTTATAACGCCGATAAACGAGCACTGGACGTCGGACGCAACGGAGTACGGACAGTTCGAATGGATAAGGCGCCACCTCCGGAAAAAGCCTTGAAAACATACTGCGGAGCGTCTCTTTTCACAGAGAGAGGCGATATATGGAATTTTGGATCGATCGAAAATAATTTTTGGATCGATCCAAAATTTTTTCTGGAACGTTCCAAAATTTCTTCCGGCACGTTCCAAAAATTTTTTTGGATCGATCCAAAATTTCGTCCGGCACGTGCCCCGTTTGCAGGGGGATGGTATATAATAAGGAGATAGAATGGAGATAAAGGGAGAAATGTGGCTTGCGCCACGGGAGATAAAGGACAATGGTATCAGGAGGATAGGGGATATAATAAGGAAATAAGGTATATATAATAAGGAGATAAAGGAAGATAGGAGAAGATAAAGGGGAGATAAAAGACAAATGCCCTGTCGCTTGTTCCAAGACTATTGTCCTTTATCTCCCGTGGCGCAAGCCACGTTATCTTCTCCTATCTTCCTTTATCTCCTTAAAAGATACTCTTTATCTTTTATAAATGCTCCTCCGTCAGATGCGCTGCCCCATGGCATTGTATCTCACGCCGTTCTTTTCGATGACGATGCGGTTGCCCTTTACGAACTTCACTACGCGCGCGGTCTTTTCGCCCGTTACGGCTGTGCCGATGCCAGTCGTTCCGTTGTCCGGCACGCGCACGTACATATCATATATACGCACCTCTCCGGTCGTGTTGTTGTTTATCAGGGTGATGCTCTTTATGCTTTCGCTTTTGTCCGAAAGCCCCGCGTTCTTAAGAACGTCCCAGTTGCAGTATGTACCCTTGCTCATCTTCGCCACGTTTGCCGTGCCTGTCGTTCCGTCGGCAAGCGCATATTCTATGCGGAACGTGCGACCGCCGGTGATGTGCAGGTTTACGAGCAGCTGCAGCACGCCCTCGCCGAACGTCCACTTCACTCCGCCGTTGCGCGACAGCACGAGAGCGCCCTGTGTGCATCCTCCGGGTATCACGCCGCCCGTCTCTGTGTAGTCGGGCACTATCCTCGTGACGGTAGTTGCCGTCGCGTCGCCGCTCTGGACAAGGGATATCACTTCCTTAAGGTCGGCTGGCAGGTTGTCCGCCGCGTCCTGGAAATGATACCAGTCGCCCGTCAGCACCACGAACGGCGTCACGCATGTGATGATGCCCGTCGTCACGACGTCCTTCGGACCTCCCGTCACCGTAACCTTGAACGTGCAGCTTGCCTGCGGCGTGCCGCTGATTGTTATGATGTTGCCGTCTATTGCCGAAGTCAGCCCCTCGGACAGTCCTTCCACCGTCGCGCCCGTCGCAGCGCCGCCCATTTCGAACACGATGTCCTCTATGGCTTTTCCTTTCACCACTTCCTGCACCGAGTTTGCCGTGATGCACGTCAGCGTCGCCTTTTCGGGCACTGTCACGTCAGCCGGAACACCGTCAAGTTCGAACGCGCCCATCTCCGGTGCAGCGTCGTTGTAGGGCATGTACAGGTCGTCCGCCTCGGTAAGCTCGAGGTTTGCGGCTGTTGCCTCTGCCAGCGGCAGGTGGCGTTTGGGCGTGAAGCCCACCATCGGCGTGCCCTTGTCCTTGAATATGCTGCCCGTCTTCAGCCGTGCGAAGTTGTTCTTGGGCAGCGAACCGTCCGCCTCGCGCGGCGCCATGAAGTCCTCCACGCTCAGCGACAGGAACTCGCCCGAGTGGTCGGCGGTCTTCTGCTTCACGCCGGCGCTGTTCTTGTTGCCTTCCTTGTACGGTTCGCAGCCGTCAATCGTTGTCCACGAGTTGAACTCGGTATCCGGAACAACCGACCCCGCCTTGTCTGCCGACAGGAACTCGTGGTTCAGCTTCGTAGCGCCCCAGCCGATGCAGTTGCGTATCGTCATGCCGCCATATTGGAACACGGTGGGGAAGCGGTAGTTGTACTCGTTGCCCCATGCCGTACAGTTCACGACATACATTCCCTCGTATGCGTTGTTCTGGTCGAAACCCTTATGCAGGTTGCCGAACGACACACAGTTTGTCACCACGTGTGCTCCGAGCGACTGTGCGAACGCCGCACCGCCCGACGTGCCGCCGCCTCCGAGCTTGAAGCCGTTGCCGTTGCCCACGGCAGTGCCCGCCGGCGTATAGCCTCCGTGGTATGCCCAGCAACTGTCAATCACCACGGGATGATAAACCATGTACAAGTCCCAGTTGTCGTCGCTGTTTGTCCATGCGCGGCATCCGCGGAACTCCGTGCCCGGACCGGGGAACAGCTTGCAGGCAAAGCCGTCGGCGTCGCCGCCGTCGTCGGTGCCGTTGTAAGTGCGGCTGTCATAGTTGTTGTACGAGTCGCAGTTGATTACTTTGTTGCCGCGGCAGAACTGGTAGCCGGGGTTGAACTGCGGCGTACCTGCCGGCAGCGACTTCGTCTCCTCTATCGAGAAGTCCTTGTACATGCCGATTTGCAGTCCCGTGTCGTTGTTGTCGTGGAAGACGCACTGCTCTATGATGTTGTACGAGCCTTCCACCTTCATGCCGTTGTCCTCGGCGTTGCACATCGTCAGTCCCTTGAAGTGCCAGTAGTTGGCAAGGTGGTTCACGTAGATGCAGCGCCCCATCTTGAACGCCTCCATTGTGGTGTGCTTCATGCCCGAGCCGTCGATGATTACTTCCTCGCCCGGCACCGCCCACAGGTAGCACCTCTTCTCTGCCGACGTGGCTTTCTGCGGTATCTTTATGCGCTCGCTGATGACGTATCGCCCGCCGTGCACCCATATCGTGTCGCCCGGGTTTACAATCTCCACCGCCTTGTGGATTGTGAGCAATGGCGCTTCTTTACTTCCGTCGTTGTTGTCGTTACCGCTTGTGGATACATGGATAGCGCCTGCCGATGCTGCAATGGCGCACATCATGCCGATAAAAGACATGATGATGGCTTTCCCTTTAAAAGGGAGCCCTTTGAATTGTTTAGACATTGTTTGTTAGGTTAATAGTTTGTTTATAGATTAGTAATTCACCTTTATTAAGGATATTGCAAATATACGAAGAATATTCGATAAAACAAAATAGCGAAAGTCGGACTTTAGTCCGGTTCGCGGTGGCGGAGCCAATTTTGTGCGTCAAATATACGAATAAGTCGAGAACAAAACAACAAATTCATTTGTTTTTTGTCGAGCAGGAGTATATTGAACGAAGACGAAGGCGAAGTCAAATATACGGAAAGTATCCGATAAAGCAAATGCATGGTCGTAAAAAGCATGCATTTGTCATCAAGAAGGTTGCAAAAAGACATTTTGTTGTTGTAAAGTGTCCGTTATATCACCGATATGTTGTACTTTTGTCAGCGCTAATTTAAACCTTTGATGCTGTTGTGGGCGATGCCGGTTCTGTGACAGCATCATATAAAACATTATTATTATTGAATGAAAAAGTTATTTAAGTTGCTTCTGGCAATAGTTGTTGCAGGAGCATCCGTCAAGGCTTTGGCTTCTGATGTGTCTCCGTCCATACCGAAAATGAACGGTATGGTGGTATCCTCATCGTCCGGTTCGGTTACCACGGGTCTGTGGACTTTGCCGTCCGCACAGGGTGAGGCATGGTCCTTGAATTTTGAGATGAGTCCCGGATATGCCGCGTTTTATGCCGGTGTGTTGTATGATAACGTATATTATGCGACAAGGTGCAATGCCGAATACGGTTCACCTATTATATACGTGGATGCCTATTCCATGGAGGACGGAAAGAAACTCTGGACCAACTATCCCAAGCTTACGGCTCTGCCGTATGACCTGACTTACAATCCGTATGACGGCAAAATATACGGTCTGTTTTCCAATGCAGCCAATACCGGTATGGTACTTGCAACAATATCTTACGACAAATCCGGCGAGACGGTCACTCCTATAAAGGAGATGGACGGTGTGTGGGTGGCAATCGCCGCAGCACCCTCCGGACAGCTTTACGGTATACAGTCGGATGTAGAGGGGTCGGGAACTTCAGTGAAAGTTAAATCTTCATCGCTTTACAAGATAGACCGTCTGACGGGAGACGTTGTGCTCGTTGGCGAGACGGGACAGTTGCCTCTGCTTACAGGGTCGGCGACAATCGAGGCACGTAGCGGGCGCATGTTCTGGACAGTCGGTCCCGATGCTTCAACTTCATATCTGTGTGAAGTGGATCTCACCACCGGTGTTGCGACAAAGGTTATGGATTTTGACCAACGCCAACAGGTTGTAGGTCTCTATGTGCCTGCTCCCCTGGCAGAGGACGATGCGCCTGCGGCAGTCACCGATGTTGTTGCAGCTTTCGACGGCGGTTCGCTGAGCGGCTCATTGCAGTTCAAGGCTCCGTCTACTCTTTTTGACGGAACACCGGCTTCCGGCGCTTTGACATATACCGTCCTTCAGAACGGTTGTGAGGTTGCTACAGGCGGCACATCGTTCGGTGAAACGGTAAATGCAGACATCACTGTGGCTGAACGTGGAAATTATCAGTTCACCGTGTCTGTTGCCAACGATAAAGGTTCGTCGCCCAAGGTTGCCGTCGACCGCTTCGTTGGATTTGGCGTTCCGCAGGCTCCCGAAAACGTAAGTGCCGTGAAAACTTCAGGCAATAAGATAGGCGTTTCGTGGAATGCAGTGACGGCATCTGCCGACGGAGGATATGTTGATGCCGCCGCCGTGACTTATACGGTGAAACGTTTGCCAGACGAGGTCGTCGTATCGGAGAAGACCACCGCCACATCGATTGAAGACACGCCCGATGCTTCCGGCGGCATGGTTGCATACAGCTATGTAGTGTCGGCAGACAACCACGGCTTTGTTTCGGGCACCGTAGAATCAAACAAGGTGGTATGTGGAACGGCTTCTCTTCCATGGCAAGAGAACTTTAAAAGCTCCGAGTCACTGAGTTTCTTTACCGTGATCGACGCCAATAAGGACGGTAAGACATGGGAATATAGCTCCGGTATGGTGCGCGTGAAATATGGAAGTGTCAAGATGGACGACTGGCTGATGTCTCCTCCACTGAGTTTGGAAGCCGGCAAGGTGTATCATGCAACATTCAAGGCTCGCTGCTCCAACGAACGCTATCCAGAGATTATCGAGGCAAAATGGGGTGTGGGTAACACGGTGGCAGACATGACAGACGTGCTCGTCGACCCTACCACTCTGTCCGGAGAGTATAAAGAGCTTGGCGGTTTTATCAAGCCTTCAGTGTCCGGTATCTACCATTTAGGTCTTCACGGTATCTCCGAAGCCAACATGTTTAACCTCGAAGTTTGCGAAATAAAGGTTGAGAGCGGGTTGAATGCAGGTGCTCCGCAGGCTCCGGAAAACCTGCTTGTGACAGCCGATGCCAATGGCGAGTACAAGGCAACGGTCTCTTTAACGGCTCCAAAGACAGATCTGTCGGGAAATACTATCACGTCGATAGACAAGATAGAACTCAGTCGCGACGGAGCGGTTATCCATACTTTTGACAATCCGGCTACCGGAGGACAGCTGACATATGATGATATTCTTGAAAAAGGTGGCGACTATGTTTATTCGGCTGTTGCCGTGAATGGCAACGGTTCTGGCATGACGTCTGCCGTAACTGCATTTTTGGGAACTCCTGTTGCGGCTGCTCCCGCTTCGGTCGAGATATCGGAAACGGCTCCCGGAGAAATAAAACTGTCGTGGGAGAAGGTGTCCCTCTCGGCAGACGGACAGTCTATTAACCCCGATAAGGTAAGCTATAACATATATGATGATACAGAGAATGGAGCTGTTGTAGCAGAGAATGTAAAGGATATACAATATACGTTCAAGGGTGTCGATGACGGAAAACAACAGTTCGTAAGATATTCTGTGTCTGCTGTGACCGACCGCGGTGAGGGTGAGAAGACTCAGACCAAGACTATTCCGGCAGGTACACCATACACTGAATTCCATGAGTCGTATGCCGGCGGAAAGGCTTCTACCATTTATACGACAGAGCGTATCAACTATGGAAACTGGACTATACAGACGGATAACGATGATGCCGTGTCGCAAGATGGGGACGGCGGATATATGGTGATGAACGGTTACTTCTCCGACTATTGCGGAGCAATGATCACAGGAAAGATAAGTCTTGCCGAAAAGAAGGCACCTGTGCTGCGCTTTTATAGCTATACACCGGACAACAGCGGTCTTGACCTTAACAAACTGGCTGTTTCCGTAAGTGCCGATGGCGGCGAATGGACCGAGGTTCTGAACAAGACTGTTGTGGAAATGGGTGCAGAACAGGGCTGGCACGAAGTCATGGTGCCGCTTGGTGCATACGTTGGTTCCGATATCAGTCTTCGTTTTGTTGCAACTACTTCGCAACGACCTTATACATCGACGTTCATCGATAATATTAATATTGACGATATAGATGGAGTGGAACTTGAAATCACCGGTATCGATGCACCGGCGTATGTACGGACGGGCGAGAACTTCACGGTTACCGTGGCTTTGACAAACAATGGTTCGGAGGTTGCAACCGGTGCTGATGTAGAACTGTATGCCGACGATGTGCTTTGCAATACAGTCAGTGCCGGAACGATAGCCTCCGGTGCGCAAGCCTCTGTTGAGTTCGTTTTGGAAATGAGTGCCCTTTCGGATAAGCCGGTCAGCTATAAGGCTGTTGTCTCACATCCCGATGATGCTGTAACAGACAACAACCGTTCCGAAACAGTGACTGTCAGTCCTGTTGTATCGACCGCACCGTCTCCTGCAAACCTTACGGCAACACGCTCCGGACAAAGTGTTCTCCTGAGCTGGGACGCACCTGTGCTTGCCACGGAACCCGATGCCGCAATTACCGATGACTTTGAAAGCACCGCTGCATGGAGCCACTATGCCGACGGTTGGGTGATGAGAGACCTTGACAAGGCTGCCGTCTGCGGTTTTGCCGGAGTGGAAGTGCCCGGCATAGAGCCCGGCAAGACACTTGCATCGTTCTTCATGTTCAGTGCTACAGGCATATTTGAGGGCAACAAACCTTTGGCACCGCACTCCGGAAAGCAGTATCTTGCAGCCTTTGCCCGTTATGACCAAGGTACCACGGACGACTGGGCTATCTCTCCCGAGCTTAGCGGCAATGCACAGTCAGTGTCGTTCTATGCCCGCAGCTACAGTGCAGATGATCAGGAACGGATACAAGTGCTTTATTCCACCGGCTCGTTAGAACCTTCGGATTTTGTCCCCACAGAACTTGATGTGGATAAGGTGCCCGGTCAATGGACACGCTATGAGGTGGCTCTGCCTGAGGGAGCGCGCTACTTTGCAATCCGTTCGTATGCGACAAACTCGTTCATGCTGATGCTTGACGACGTTACTTATGCTCCTCTGTCTTCGGGCAATCTCGTGCTTACAGGATACAACGTGTACCGCAACAATGAGCGTATAAACGAGACACCTGTAACCGGTACGACATATACCGACAATGTTGACAATCCGGAAGAATGTGCGTGGGTGGTTACTGCCGTTTACGAGCAACGTGAGTCGAAAGGGTCGAACGTGGCAACGGCAATCACCTCTTCTGTTGACGGAGTATTGTCGGGAAAAGCCGATATAAGTGTAGTTGCAGGCTGCATCCGTATTACGGGATGCAACGGCAAGCATATTACGGTTTCTTCTATAGACGGCAAGGTTGTATACAATGATCTTGGCAAGACGATTACCGACATACCGGCAGGCAACGGTGTGTATATAGTGAAAGTAGGTGACGTTGTACGCAAACTTGTAGTAAGAACCCAGCGATAGGGTTTGGATAACGGTTGTATTTTATTCGGCACCGCCGTTGATTGTTTTGAAGGCAATCATTGGCGGTGCCGTTTTTTTATTGTTGTTACATTGAACGGGCTTTACCGTTGTATAATATATATATGCCCGATAGCCGTGCCATATACCGTATTACCGCCATGCGGTGTGCATGTTTTGATTTATTTGCATTATCTTTGCAAGAGACAATCTGTGTCTCGGCAGTCGCAGGCAATTTGTGCTATTGCCGGAGGATGCCGGATAAAATAATGAAATCTATTGATAACCAAATTCAACGACTATGAAAAGAATACTTTTATTTAGTGTTTTCCTCGCGTGTACATTATATATATATGCACAGCAGGATGCAACGGAACGAACCTACAAGGAGAAACGCTCGTCTAAAGAGTGGCCCCGGATTGCCAGAACCGAGACCGATGCCTTTTTCTCGACGCCAGAGGCAAGTCGCATCGGCGACAATGTGCTGCTGTATCAGTATGACAACGGCGGTTGGGCAAAGAACATATATATGCCCGCGGAGCTTACGGAGGAGGAGAAAGAGAACTTGAAAAGGAACAAAGGCAACCTCGACGACACCACCATAGACAACAATGCCACGATGACGGAGATTGTTTTTCTTGCCCGTTTGTATGATGCCACGGGCGAGAAGCACTATGCCGAAGGAGCGTTGCACGGCTTGGAATATCTCCTGGAGTCGCAGTATGACAACGGCGGTTGGCCGCAGTTCTATCCGCGCAACTATGGCTATTACACGCACATAACATATAACGACAATGCCATGGAAAATGTGCTGAAGGTGTTGTATGATGTCAGCCGCGGCAAGAAACGATATAAGTTCGTGCCCGATGATATGCGCCGGCGTGCGTCGGAGGCTGTGAAGAAGGGAGTGGACTGCATCCTTAATACGCAGGTTGTGCAGGGAGGAGTGCCCACGGTGTGGTGCGCCCAGCACGACGAGCACACCCTGTTGCCGGCTCCGGCACGTGCTTACGAACTGGAATCGTTGAGCGGGGCAGAGTCGGCAGGCATAGTGCTGTTCCTTATGTCCATGAAAGAACGCCCCTCCGAGGCGGTGGTCAAGGCTGTCGACAATGCCGTGGCATGGTTCAGACGAAGCATGATAACCGACTTGAAACGTGAGAATTTTATCGACGGAGAGGGCAGACGCGACTACCGTATGGTGAAGAACACACAGGCAGATGCGGCGTGCGACACTCTGTGGGCGCGCTTCTATACGCTCGAAGACAACCGTCCTTTCTTCTGCGACCGCGACGGTGTGAAGAAATATGACGTCTCGGAGATAGGGCATGAGCGCCGCAACCATTACTCGTGGTATACGGACCAGCCCAAGAAAGTGCTTGCGCGATATGAGAAGTGGCGCAAGGGGCTCTCCTTTTAATCCCTTCTCCTCATATTAATTATCACATTCCCGTCATACTCCCTGCGCCTTACGCTTACGGCATCTGCCGGAACCTGGGGTGCCTTGGTTCCTCCTCCGGATGTTACGGGCGACATCTCTATGCGTATCTCGTCCCATAATCCGGCGTCGATGAACGAGTTGTGGGTCACTGTTCCACCCTCCACGATGAGCGACTGCACGCCACGGCGGTACAGACATTCGAGTATCTGGGGTACAACATCGCTGTTAAAGTCAATTTCGGGGAAACACGGGTGGTTGCGGTCTATCACGATACGCATCGGATTTTTACCCTCCCAGTGCCGCACATCTAATCTCGAATGGTCGCGTTCGTCGGTGATGCGCCCTATCAATATGGCTTCGTTCTCTGCTCTCAGCTTGTGCGACAACATCATGGTGAACGGCGACGACAGCGCCATCTGATGGAAATGGTCGTCGAGAAAGCCGTCGGCAGTCATGCACCACTTCAATATCACGTATGGTCTGTGCATGGTATTGAATGTGAAGAAGCGGCGGTTGAGTTCGCGACACTCGTTTTCGAGCACCCCCACCGTTACCTTTATGCCTGCCCGGCGTATCTTCTCGATACCCCGTCCCTGCACTTTTGCAAACGGATCCACGCATCCCACGACAACGCGGCGCACCCCCTTGCTCACTATCAGGTCTGCACATGGCGGCGTTTTGCCATGGTGTGCACACGGCTCAAGGCTGACGTATATGGTGGAAGAAGGTATCAAGTGGCTGTCTTCCTG
Organism: Xylanibacter caecicola; assembly: GCF_013166515.1. Classification (GTDB taxonomy): domain Bacteria; phylum Bacteroidota; class Bacteroidia; order Bacteroidales; family Bacteroidaceae; genus Prevotella; species Prevotella caecicola. The sequence goes on from NZ_JABKKJ010000001.1 coordinate 284,721, forward strand.
CCTTACCGAGGCAAAGGCGTTCACTTCCGCATGCCCCTCGCCGCACCGTATGTGGTAGCCCTCGCCTATAATTCTGTCTTCACACACAATCACTGCCCCCACCATAGGATTGGGACGGGTGCTCAGAAGTCCGTTCTTAGCCAGCTGTATACACCTGCGCATATACATCTCGTCTTTAGCCTTGTTGTCCATATGTTATATTTTTCGTTTATTAATGCAAAGATAATGCAAGCCGAGCGCAATGAAACGTGTTTCAGATTGCCGAGGCGTAGCTTATCTTATGCAAAGATAATGCAAATGAAACGCAATGAAGATAAATTGCATTGAAAAAGCGATGCCCCGTTCTTACGGCATGTTACGATTTGCGCCATTACGCTTTCTAATTGATTTTCCATAACCCCAAAATACGGCGGAGTTTGCAAATAAAAATCCCGAAGACCGTAAAAACGGCAAGGAAATGTGTGCAGAGATAATACGCGGAGTATCAAATGATTACAAAAGAAATGTTGTATATGTGCAATAAAAACGCCCCTTTTTGCAGCGGAAAACGGCATTTCGAAAGCTGAAACATGGCATTTTACACTGCAAAATGCGGCATATTGCGGTGTGAAATGCCGTGTTTTGCAATGCAATATGTGCTCTTTTGCAATTCAAAACATGTACCTTTCGCCCCGAAAACCACATTTTCTGCCCTTGCCGATGCCCCGAACGCCACCGCTGCCCTTCTCGTTTGGCAAAAAACACGGACGTTTTTACCGTGACACTTTGCTGCACAAACGCTGCCTTTGGTTACATTTTGCGCTCGGTTTCCTCCGCCGGTAGGGATGTACCCTGGTGCATCCGAAGTTATTATGGATGAAACATGCCATGCGGTTTCGGATGCTCCATGGAGCATCCCTACCGGTGAAAAGGCTCTTTTTTGGAAGGAGATAAAAGGAGATAAGGGAAGATATGTGGCTTGCGCCACAGTAGATAAGGGACAAATGTCTTTAAACAAGCAATCGGACATTCGTCTTTTATCTCCTTATATCTTCCCTTATCTCCCTCTATCTCCTTATTCTATCTTTCCCGAACTCACTCTAATTATCAAATAAACATCCTTTTCTTTCGTATAACCGATAATTTATTCTACCTTTGCATTTGGCTTGCATTGCCTTTATATCACAATTTATGGTAAATCAATTGTAAATGGGAAAGATAATATTGACGGGCGATCGCCCCACAGGACGACTGCATCTTGGACACTATGTAGGTTCGCTCAGACGCAGAGTGGAGCTGCAGAACGAAGGAGACTATGACAAGATGTTTGTCTTTATAGCAGACGTACAGGCACTTACCGACAACGCTGACAATCCGGAGAAGATAAGGCAGAACCTTATAGAGGTGGCTCTTGACTATCTGTCGGCAGGTCTTGACCCCGAAAAGGTTACTATCTTCGTGCAGTCGATGATACCGGAACTGGCGGAACTCACGACATATTTCATGAACCTTGTCACCGTTTCGCGCCTTCAGCGCAATCCTACCGTCAAGACGGAGATACAGATGCGCAACTTCGAGACAAGCATACCGGTGGGCTTTTTCACATACCCCATAAGTCAGGCTGCCGACATCACGGCGTTCAAAGCCACCACCGTGCCTGCCGGAGAGGACCAGGAACCGATGCTCGAGCAGACGCGCGAGATAGTGAAGCGCTTTAATAATATATATGGTGAGGTGCTCGTAGAACCTAAGATAATGCTGCCTTCCAATCAGGCATGCCTGCGCCTGCCGGGAACCGACGGCAAGGCTAAGATGAGCAAGTCGCTCGGTAACTGCATATATCTGTCGGACACGTCGAAGGAAATGCAGCAGAAAGTGAAGAGCATGTACACCGATCCCGGTCATCTGCGCGTGGAAGACCCGGGCAAGGTTGAGGGAAACACGGTGTTTACATATCTCGACGCGTTCTCTACGGCTGATGATTTTGCCGAGTTCTTACCGGAATATAAGAGTCTGGATGAACTGAAAGACCACTACCGGCGTGGCGGTCTTGGCGATATGAAGTGCAAGAAATTCCTTATAAAGGTGCTCGACAGACGTCTTGAACCTATCCGCAGTCGCCGCCATGAGTTCGAGCAGGACATCCCCGAGGTGTACAACATACTGAAGAAAGGCTCGGCTGTGGCACGCGAGGTGGCGGCGCAGACGCTGCACGACGTGCGTGAGGCAATGCGCATAAACTATTTTGACGATGCGGAACTGATACGTGAGCAGTCGGAAAGATTCAGAAACAAAATATAATCAATCATACTATGGACAATAATCAGAACAAGCAGCAGGGACAGTTCCAGATGGAACTGCCGCAGGATGTGGCTCAGGGCGAATATGCCAACTTTGCCATTATCACCCATTCCAGTTCGGACTTTATCCTTGACTTTGCCCGTATGCTTCCGGGTGTGCCCAAACCTATGGTAAAAAGTCGCGTGATACTTGCTCCCGAACATGCAAAGCGTCTGCTTATGGCGCTGCAGGAGAATATACTGCGCTATGAAAACGAATTCGGTAAAATACAGATTCCCAATCAGGAACCGCGCACCGTTGCGCCTTTCAGCATCAATAAAGGTGAGGCGTGACATGTCCCGACAGGGGCGTGGCGCGTGACGTTATTCCGGAAACATCGGTGTATACCGTCGGCATAAGGCGGCAGATACCGGTGTTTCCGGATTGTTTTTATATATAATATGTTGTTCTCCGACTGCGGGGCGGCAAACATCCGCATGTTGTCGCTGCCGTTTATACACTTCATAACATATTGTGCGACTTTGTAGCATCTTGTCATATTTATTTACATTTATCTGTCATAATATGTCTTTTGGATGCATTATTCTTAACAGGACTTACTAAAACGGAAAATAACTTGACATATTTTGCCGTTTCCCGAAAATACTCTTTCTTTGCAGTAGTAAAAAAGATGTTCAGATATATCACTGTTATCAACTATAAAAATTAACTGATTTATTAACAACTAAAAGAAAGGGTAAGAAGATGAAGAAGATTTTTACAGCAGCAGTGGCGCTGTTTATGGCGTCGAGTCTCAGTGCACAGGTTTATGTAGGAGGCGGCTTTGGCATCGGAAGCGCCAAGTATAAGAATGGTGAGACAACGGAGAAGAACACCACTTACAAGCTGTTGCCGGAGATTGGTTATCACCTCAATAACAAATGGGCGGCAGGTGTTGTGGTCGGCTGGCAGGGTGCCGACAACGGCAACAAGTCATTCACGGTGAACCCTTACGCACGTTACACGGCATTGCACTCTAAATATGTGGACGTGTTCTGTGACGGAACGGTTGGTTACGGACATGTAAACGGTGTCGGAGACACATATCAGATTGGTCTGAAACCGGGTGTTGCGATAAATCTCAACAAGCGTCTGAGCTTTGTTACGCATGTGGGCTTCATCGGTTACAACCAATCGAGCGAGCGCACCGACCATGGAAAGTACAAGTCGAAAGAGTGGGGCATCGACCTTGACAGCAACAACATAACGTTCAGTATACTTTACAATCTGTAAATACGGCAGGGCAGGGCGGTCTTTGACAGACGATGCACCTGCCCTGTTCTACACCTTATTATATTATAGATGAGGTAACGGCAGTTTCCGGACGGTTCTTTTTGAGAACGTCCGGAAACGCTTTTTGTCCCTATGTTCATGTCCTGCGGCTTTTGTTATCTGCCTTTCTGCCGTATTATTTATCTTGCATTATCTTATTGTTTACCTTATATTATATAATTAATATCACAGAGATAAATTGCCAACAATCATCTTTAATGAGGTAATATAAGTGTGAAACGACTGGCAGATATGGCATTATATTTTCATAAAACATACATCATGGTGTGTTATGGAATATATAATTTATGTTAACGGATATTATATGATATTAATTTTAATTACCCTTTGGTTCTTTGTATTTCTTATAATTAGGTATTTCGGATTATTCTTTGTAATTTTGCACCCCAAAATAGTCCATCGTGTGGACTGTGTAAAGTGTTGATAATAACGAAAAAACATATAATAATTAAAATTTAACAACAATGCCTACAATTCAACAATTGGTAAGAAAAGGTAGAAAGGCGCTTGTTGACAAGAGCAAGTCACCGGCTTTGGATGCATGTCCTCAGCGTCGTGGTGTATGTGTTCGTGTGTACACAACAACACCGAAGAAACCTAATTCGGCAATGAGAAAAGTTGCCCGTGTTCGTCTGACAAACCAGAAAGAGGTTAACTCTTACATCCCCGGAGAGGGACACAACCTGCAGGAGCACTCTATCGTGCTTGTACGCGGCGGTCGTGTAAAAGACCTTCCCGGTGTGCGTTATCACATCGTTCGCGGTACACTTGATACTGCCGGTGTAGCAAACCGTACACAGCGCCGTTCAAAGTATGGTGCAAAGCGTCCTAAGACAGCTAAGAAATAATCTTGATTGCAACAACAGGACATATAAATTTTATTAATCGTTTTGCTGGAGATTTGTTATAAAGGTTGAGTAAGTGCCTGGGTGAGGGCGCTGAAGAACGAAGGAAACAGCCCCATGCAGAATTTATTTTCAAAATCAAAATGAGAAAAGCAAAACCAAAGAAGCGCGTGATCCTGCCGGATCCCGTTTACAATGACCAGAAGGTTTCTAAGTTTGTAAACCACCTGATGTATGACGGAAAGAAGAATACGTCTTACGAAATTTTCTACAAAGCGTTGGACACTGTTAAGGAAAAGATGTCTAATGAGGAGAAGTCTGCACTCGAGATATGGAAGACTGCTCTTGATAACATCACTCCTCAGGTTGAGGTTAAGAGCCGCCGTATAGGTGGTGCCACATTCCAGGTTCCTACAGAAATACGTCCGGATCGCAAAGAGAGCATCTCGATGAAGAACATGATCAACTTCGCACGCAAGCGCGGGGGCAAGTCTATGGCAGACAGATTGGCTGCCGAGATAATGGATGCGTTCAACAATCAGGGCGGCGCTTACAAGCGTAAGGAAGATATGCACCGTATGGCTGAGGCTAACCGTGCTTTTGCTCACTTCAGGTTTTAATAATCAGACAGGATAATAATAATGGCAAAGCAAGATTTACATTTGACCCGTAATATCGGTATTATGGCTCACATCGATGCCGGTAAGACAACGACATCTGAGCGTATCCTGTATTACACGGGTAAGACTCACAAGATTGGTGAGGTTCATGACGGTGCTGCAACAATGGACTGGATGGCTCAGGAGCAGGAACGTGGTATTACCATTACGTCTGCTGCGACCACTTGCTATTGGAAGTACAACAACCAGCAGTATAAGATAAACTTGATCGATACTCCGGGACATGTTGACTTTACCGCAGAGGTTGAGCGCTCATTGCGTGTTCTCGATGGAGCTGTGGCTACATATTGTGCCGTAGGTGGCGTGCAGCCGCAGTCGGAAACAGTATGGCGTCAGGCTGATAAGTATAACGTTCCCCGTCTTGGATATGTAAACAAGATGGACCGTTCGGGTGCAGACTATTACGATGTACTGCGTCAGATGAAAGAAGTTCTTGGTGCTAATCCTATATCTCTTGTGTGTCCTATCGGCAGCGAGGAGACATTCAAGGGCATCGTTGACCTTATCAAGATGAAAGCTGTGATATGGCATGATGAGACACAGGGTGCTGAGTTTGAAATCACTGACATCCCCGCAGACATGGCAGACGAGGTGGAAGAGTGGAGAGGAAAGTTGCTCGAAGCTGTCGCTGAGTTTGACGAGTCTTTGATGGAGAAGTATTTTGAGGATTCGGAATCTCTGACAGTGGAGGAGATAATGGGAGCAATACGTAAGGGTACTCTTTCTATGGAGTGCACTCCTGTCATCTGTGGCTCTTCTTTCAAGAACAAGGGCGTACAGACCCTGCTTGACTATGTGTGTGCATTCTTGCCCGCACCTAACGATACTCCTAACATCGTTGGTACAAATCCGTCTACAGGTGAGGAGGAAGATCGTAAGCCTTCTGAGGATGCTCCTACTTCTGCACTTGCGTTCAAGATCGCTACAGACCCGTATGTAGGACGTCTCGTATTCTTCCGTGTATATTCCGGTAAGGTGGCTTCCGGCTCTTATGTATACAATACCCGTTCGGGCAAGAAGGAGCGTGTAAGCCGTCTTTTCCAGATGAACTCTAACAAACAGGTTCCTATGGAGGCAATCGATGCCGGTGATATAGGTGCAGGCGTTGGTTTCAAGGATATCCGCACAGGTGACACTCTTTGTGATGAAGAGCACCCGATAGTACTCGAGTCCATGTCATTCCCCGATCCGGTTATCGGTATTGCTGTTGAGCCGAAGAGCCAGGCAGACGTTGACAAGCTGGGTATCGGTCTTGCAAAGCTTGCCGAGGAAGATCCTACGTTTACTGTTCATACGGACGAGCAGAGCGGTCAGACTGTTATCTCCGGTATGGGTGAGCTTCACTTGGATATCATCATCGATCGTCTGAAGAGAGAGTTCAAGGTTGAATGTAATCAGGGTAAGCCTCAGGTTAACTATAAGGAGGCTATCACCAAGACTGTCAATCTGCGCGAGGTTTACAAGAAGCAGAGTGGTGGACGTGGTAAGTTTGCCGACATCATTGTCAATGTAGGTCCGGTTGATGAGGACTTCAAGCAGGGTGGTCTGCAGTTTATCAACGAAGTCAAGGGTGGTAATATTCCTAAGGAATTCATTCCTTCCGTACAGAAAGGTTTTGAATCTGCAATGAAGACAGGTGTTCTCGGCGGATATCCTGTGGATAGTCTGAAGGTTACTTTGCTTGACGGTTCTTTCCACCCCGTAGACTCTGACCAGTTGTCTTTCGAAATTGCAGCTCTGAACGCTTATAAGAGCGCATGTGTTAAGGCCGGTCCTGTGCTGATGGAGCCTATCATGAAACTTGAGGTTGTTACACCTGAAGAAAACATGGGTGATGTCATCGGTGACTTGAACAAGCGTCGCGGACAGGTTGAGGGCATGGACGAGACACGAAGCGGTGCACGTATCATACGTGCCATGGTTCCGCTGGCTGAGATGTTCGGATATGTAACAGCATTGCGTACAATCACATCGGGACGTGCGACAAGCTCTATGGAATACGATCATCACTCTCCGCTGTCAAGCACTATAGCCAAGACTGTATTGGAAGAGATAAAGGGACGTACAGACCTTGTTTAATATATAATAAGGTATATAGAACGGAAATATATCATGAGAGACCGCTGTTTAGCGAATGACTCTTAAACAGCGGTCTTCATTATCGCATAATAATATTATTAATAAAAATAGAGATGAGTCAGAAAATCAGAATTAAGCTGAAGTCTTACGACCACAAGTTGGTGGACAAGTCAGCAGAGAAGATCGTGAAGGCTGTGAAAGCAACGGGCGCTATTGTAAGCGGTCCTATTCCATTGCCCACACACAAACGTATTTACACTGTGAACCGCAGTACTTTCGTAAACAAGAAAGCACGTGAGCAGTTCCAGCTTAGCAACTACAAGCGCCTTATCGATATCTATAGCTCAACGGCTAAGACTGTAGACGCTCTTATGAAGTTGGAATTGCCAAGTGGTGTTGAAGTAGAAATCAAAGTGTAGTTATAATTTTAATATTAATTGAAATGCCAGGATTAATTGGAAAAAAAATCGGAATGACATCCGTTTTCAGTGCCGACGGTAAGAATGTACCGTGCACTGTTATCGAAGTAGGTCCTTGTGTTGTAACTCAGGTTAAAACTGTTGAGAAAGACGGTTATAATGCAGTTCAGCTGGCTTATGGTGAAGCAAAGGAAAAGAACACCACAAAGCCGATGATGGGCGTGTTTAAGAAAGCCGGTACAACACCGAAGAGACACTTGGCCGAGTTCAAGTTTGACGAGGAATATAACCTCGGTGATACTATTACGGTTGAAATCTTTAATGATGCAGCTTTTGTAGATGTTATCGGTACATCAAAAGGTAAAGGTTTCCAAGGTGTCATGAAACGTCATGGATTTGGCGGTGTCGGTCAGAGTACTCACGGACAGGACGACCGTGCCCGTAAGCCGGGTTCAATTGGTGCCTGCTCTTATCCTGCAAAAGTATTCAAGGGAATGCGTATGGCAGGACAGATGGGTGGTGACAGAGTGACAACTCAAAACCTCAGAGTGTTAAAGGTTATTCCAGAACATAATCTTATCCTTGTAAAGGGTTCGATAGCTGGATGTAAAGGTTCAACCGTATTAATTCAGAAATAATGGAAATTAACGTATTAAATATCAATGGTCAGGAGACCGGAAGAAAGGTTACGTTAAACGAATCTATCTTTGGAATTGAACCCAATGACCACGTTCTTTATTTGGACGTGAAGCAGTATCTTGCCAATCAGCGTCAGGGTACGGCTAAGTCAAAAGAGAGAAGTGAGATAACAGGTTCGACACGTAAACTCGGACGTCAGAAAGGTGGCGGTGGTGCACGCCGTGGTGACATCAAATCTCCGGTTCTTGTTGGCGGAGGTCGTGTTTTTGGACCTAAACCACGTGACTATCGCTTTAAGTTGAACAAGAAAGTTAAGCTTCTTGCACGTAAGAGCGCGCTGTCTTATAAGGCACAGGAGAATGCTGTTATTGTGCTCGAAGATTTCACATTTGACGCTCCGAAAACAAAAGATTTCGTAAATATTACTAAAAATCTTAAAGTTGACGGTCGTAAGATGCTTTTGGCTTTGCCGGAAGTAAATAAAAATGTATATTTGTCAGCTCGTAATTTACAAGGGACAGAAGTCATGCTTGCGTCAAACATCAACGCCTATAAGGTGCTGAATGCTGACGTTTTAGTTTTGACTGAAAATTCTTTGAAAGCAATTGACGGAATCTTAACAAAATAAGGAGATAAACAGATATGGCATTTATAATAAAACCATTGGTTACTGAGAAGATGACCAAAATAACAGATAAGCAACCTAACCGTTACGGCTTTGTTGTTCGTCCTGAAGCCAACAAGCTCCAAATTAAGAATGAGGTTGAGAGTCTGTACAATGTTACGGTGGTAGATGTGAACACTCTTCGTTATGCCGGAAAACGTTCAAGCCGTTACACAAAGGCTGGTCTGATTAAGGGACAGAAGAATGCGTTCAAGAAAGCAGTCGTTACTCTTAAAGAGGGCGAAGTGATAGATTTTTACAGCAATATTTAAATAAAAAATGGCAGTACGTAAATTTAAACCGGTAACTCCGGGTCAAAGACACAAGATTATTGGCACGTTCGAAGAAATTACTGCATCCGTGCCAGAAAAGTCTCTCGTTTACGGTAAACGTTCAACAGGTGGTCGTAATAACACCGGTAAAATGACTGTGCGCTATATTGGTGGCGGTCATAAGAAAAAGTATCGTCTTATTGATTTTAAACGTGAGAAAGATGGTGTTCCAGCTGTAGTAAAGACAATCGAATACGATCCGAACCGTTCGGCTCGTATCGCATTGTTGTTCTACGCTGATGGTGAAAAACGTTACATTATTGCTCCTAACGGACTTCAGGTAGGTGCAACTTTGATGTCTGGAGCGGATGCAGTGCCTGAGATTGGTAATGCTCTTCCGCTTGCAAACATTCCTGTGGGCTCTGTAATTCATAATATTGAATTGCGCCCGGGACAAGGTGCATTACTCGTTCGTTCGGCTGGTAATTTTGCTCAGTTGACTTCTCGTGAGGGTAGCTATTGTGTGATAAAGCTTCCTTCTGGCGAAACTCGTAAGATTTTAAGTGCTTGTAAGGCTACCATTGGTAGTGTAGGTAACTCCGACCATGCATTGGAACAGTCTGGTAAAGCCGGTCGTTCTCGTTGGTTGGGACGTCGTCCGCATAACCGTGGTGTTGTTATGAACCCGCATGATCACCCGATGGGTGGTGGTGAAGGACGTCAGTCCGGAGGTCATCCGCGTTCACGCAAGGGCTTGTATGCAAAGGGTCTTAAGACAAGAGCTCCTAAGAAACTTTCTAACAAGTACATTATTGAAAGAGCTAAAAAATAATCACGTAAACTAGAGCAAATTATGAGTCGTTCATTAAAAAAAGGTCCGTACATTAACGTATCACTTGAGAAGAAAATTCTCGCTATGAATGAAAGTGGTAAGAAGAATGTCGTTAAAACATGGGCTAGAGCTTCAATGATTTCCCCTGACTTTGTGGGACACACTGTAGCTGTTCATAACGGAAACAAATTTATTCCTGTTTACATTACTGAGAATATGGTGGGACACAAGCTGGGTGAGTTCTCTCCTACACGTCGTTTCGGTGGCCATTCCGGTAATAAGAAGTAAGCAGGCTTAACCATTGAATAAAAAAGAAAAATATAATGGGAGCAAGAAAAAAAATATCAGCTGAAAAAAGAAAAGAAGCCCTTAAGACATTGTATTTCGCAAAGTTGAAAGGTGTTCCTTCTTCTCCTCGCAAAATGCGTTATGTCGTAGACATGGTTCGCGGTATGGAGGTGAATCGTGCCCTTGGTGTTTTGAGATTCTCTAAGAAAGCTGCTGCTGCTGACGTTGAAAAACTTTTACGTTCGGCTATTGCAAATTGGGAGACGAAAAATGACCGCAAGGCAGAAGATGGTGAACTGTATATATCTAAAATTTTTGTAGACGAAGGCGTTACCATGAAACGCATGAGACCGGCTCCGCAGGGACGCGGTTACAGAATACGCAAACGCAGTAACCATGTTACATTGTTTGTTGATGCTAAAACTAATGATGAAAATAAATAAATAGAATGGGACAGAAAGTTAATCCGATAAGCAATCGTCTCGGAATTGTAAGAGGCTGGGATTCAAATTGGTTCGGTGGCAAGAACTTTGGAGATAACCTCGTGGAGGATATGAAGATCCGTAAGTATCTTAACGAGCGCTTGGCAAAGGCTAATGTATCTCGTATTGTCATTGAACGTACACTGAAACTCGTTACCATTACTATTTGTACGGCTCGTCCGGGTCTCGTCATTGGTAAAGGTGGTCAGGATGTTGACAAGTTGAAGGAAGAATTGAAGAAGCTCTATGACAAGGAGATTCAAATCAATATTTTTGAGGTAAAGAAGCCTGAACTCGATGCGTCTATTGTTGCTAATAATATTGCGCGCCAGGTTGAGGGTAAGATTGCTTACCGTCGTGCAATAAAGATGGCTGTGGCAAATACGATGCGTGCTGGTGCCGAAGGAGTAAAGGTTCAGATTACGGGTCGTCTGAATGGTGCAGAAATGGCACGTAAGGAAATGTATAAGGAAGGACGTACTCCGCTCCATACATTCCGCGCAGACATTGATTACTGCCAGGCAGAGGCTCTTACAAAAGTGGGTCTGTTGGGTATTAAGGTTTGGATTTGTCGTGGTGAGGTTTATGGAAAACGTGACCTTGCACCTAATTTCACACAAGAGAAACAGGGTGGACGTTCAAATGGAAAACCGAGAGTTAATCGCAAGAGAAACAATAACCGTTAAAGTTAGGAACTATCATGTTACAGCCAAAAAGAGTAAAATATAGAAGACCTCAGGACGGGCGTGGCAACAAAGGCAACGCTCATAGAGGAACACAACTGGCTTTCGGGTCATTCGGCATCAAGACGCTTGAGGCAAAATGGTTGGATAGCCGTCAGATTGAAGCGGCTCGTATCGCTGTCAATCGTTATATGCAACGTGAGGGTCAGGTTTGGATACGTATATTCCCGGACAAACCTATAACACGCAAGCCTGCAGACGTCCGAATGGGTAAAGGTAAGGGAGATCCCGCCGGATGGGTGGCTCCTGTTACTCCGGGACGTGTTCTCTTTGAAGTAGAGGGCGTTTCTTTTGATATAGCAAAGGAGGCTCTTCGTCTCGCAGCTCAGAAACTGCCTGTTAAAACTAAATTTATTGTTAGACGTGATTACGATAAAAACGCTTAATTATGAAGATTAAAGAAGTAAGAGAACTGGAAACCAAAGATTTGGTTGAAAGACTGGAAGCTGAGGTTGCGAAATATGATCAGATGAAATTGAATCATGCAATCACACCGCTGGAGAATCCATCTCAGATTAAGGCCGCTCGTCGTGATATAGCACGTATGAAAACAGAACTTCATCAGAGAGAACTTAATAAATAACAATGGTCCAGATGGAAACAAGAAATTTAAGAAAAACAAGACAGGGTGTCGTTATAAGCAACAAAATGGATAAAACCATTGTTATTGCAGCTAAGTTCAAGGAGATGCACCCGATATATGGTAAATTTGTCCAGAAAACAAAGAAATACCATGCACATGATGAAAATAATGAGGCTAATGTAGGTGATACAGTACTCATTATGGAGACCCGTCCTTTGAGCAAAACAAAGAGATGGAGATTAGTTCAAATAATTGAAAAAGCTAAGTAATTATGATACAAGCAGAATCAAGACTTACAGTTTGTGATAACAGCGGTGCACGTGAAGCTCTCTGTATTCGTGTATTGGGTGGAACCCGCCGCCGTTATGCAAGTGTTGGTGACGTTATTGTCGTTGCTGTCAAGAACGTTATTCCATCAAGTGATTTGAAAAAGGGTGCAGTATCTAAGGCTTTGATTGTTCGCACAAAAAAAGAAATTCGTCGTGCAGATGGTTCTTATATCCGTTTTGACGATAATGCTTGTGTGTTGTTGAACAATGCAGGAGAACTTCGCGGTAGCCGTATCTTTGGTCCGGTTGCGCGTGAGCTTCGTGCAGTTAACATGAAAGTCGTTTCTTTGGCACCTGAGGTTCTTTAATATTAGTAAAAGTAAAGAGTAATGAGTAAGTTACATATAAGGAAAAACGATACCGTTATTGTTCTTGCCGGCGAGGATAAGGGCAAAAAAGGTAAGGTGCTCAAGGTTTTGGTAGAAGAGCAGCGTGCTATTGTTGAGGGCATTAATATGGTCTCAAAGAGTACAAAACCTTCTGCTAAGAATCCTCAGGGAGGCATCATTAAGCAGGAAGCTCCGATACATATTTCAAATCTTAGCCTTATTGATCCTAAGAGTGGCAAGGCTACTCGTGTCTCTGTAAAGAGAGAGGGTAAGAATGTTGTTCGCATTGCTAAAAAGTCAGGAGAGGAGATTAAATAATGAATACGGCACAGTTAAAGAAACAATATGCTGAGAGTATTGCTCCTGCATTGCAGAAGCAATTTAACTATTCTTCAAAGATGCAGATTCCTGTATTGAAGAAAATAGTTGTAAATCAGGGTTTGGGTGATGCTACACAGGATAAGAAGATTATTGATGTAGCAATAAACGAAATATCTGCAATCACCGGTCAGAAAGCAGTTGCAACGTATTCAAAGAAGGATATCGCAAACTTTAAGCTTCGTAAGAAAATGCCAATCGGTGTAATGGTTACATTGCGTCGTGAGCGTATGTATGAATTCTTAGAGAAGTTGGTTCGTGTAGCTTTGCCTCGTATCCGTGACTTTAAAGGTATTGAGAGCAAGTTTGATGGTCGTGGAAACTATACGCTTGGTATTCAGGAGCAGATCATCTTCCCTGAAATTAACATCGATTCAATAGATCGTATTCAGGGTATGAACATAACGTTTGTTACATCTGCTAATACAGATGAAGAAGGTTATGCTTTGCTTAAGGCATTTGGTCTTCCTTTTAAGAATGTTAAAAACGATTAAGAGATATGGCAAAAGAATCAATGAAAGCTCGCGAAGTTAAGCGTGCGAAACTTGTTGCACGTTATGCAGAAAAGCGTGCAGCATTGAAGAAAGTTATAGCAACGACAGAGGATCCTGTAGAAGCTTATGAGGCTGCACGCAAACTTCAGGCTATTCCTAAGAATGCAAATCCTATACGTCTGCATAATCGTTGCAAGGTAACCGGTCGTCCAAAAGGATATATACGTCAGTTTGGAATTTCACGTATTCAGTTCCGTGAGATGGCTTCAGCTGGACTTATTCCTGGAGTGAAGAAAGCCAGTTGGTAAAAAAGATAAGTGATGAATGATGGCTTCTGGGTTGTCAGTCATCACTGATCTATATCAGAATATTTTAATATTGTCGGGGTAGTCCCGATTAATTAAACATTTATATTTTATGACAGATCCAATAGCAGATTATCTGACGAGGTTGAGAAATGCAATCATGGCTCATCACCGTGTTGTAGAAGTACCGGCTTCAAACTTGAAGAAAGAGATTACAAAAATCCTCTTCGAGAAAGGTTACATCCTTAACTATAAGTTTATAGAGGATGGACCTCAGGGTACAATCAAAGTTGCTTTGAAGTATGATCTTCAAACAAAGACAAGTGCAATCAAGTGCTTGAAGAGAGTGTCTACACCTGGTTTGCGTAAGTATACAGGTTATAAGGACATGCCGAGAGTAATTAACGGACTAGGTATAGCAATTATATCTACATCCAGGGGTGTAATGACGAACAAAGAGGCTGCAGATCTGAAAATTGGTGGCGAAGTTCTTTGTTTTGTATATTAATTGGAGGATTTAGAATATGTCAAGAATAGGAAAATTACCAATTAGCATTCCTGCTGGTGTTACTGTTTCACAAAACGGGGGTATTGTGACCGTGAAAGGTCCGAAAGGTGAACTTTCGCAGAAAATAGATTCTTCTATTATAATGAAAATAGAAGATGGTCATGTTATTTTTGAGATAGATGAGAACAGCCCGGTTAACTGCAAGCAGAAACAGGCATTCCATGGTCTTTATCGTTCACTTGTAAACAATATGGTAGTGGGCGTTAGTGAAGGGTACCAGAAGATACTTGAACTTGTAGGTGTAGGTTACCGTGTGTCAAATCAGGGAAATCTTATAGAATTCTCTTTGGGTTATACTCATCCCATTTTCATCCAATTGCCGTCAGAGGTTAAGGTTGAGACTAAGTCTGAAAGAAATCAAAATCCTGTTATCATATTGGAGTCTTGCGACAAGCAATTGTTAGGTCTTATATGTGCAAAAATTCGTTCTTTCCGTAAACCTGAACCTTATAAAGGAAAGGGTATATTGTTCAAGGGTGAGGTTATTCGCAGAAAGTCTGGTAAGTCAGCATCAGCTAAGTAACTTTAATAATTTACGATTATGACAACAAAGAAAGTAGAAAGACGAATTAAGATAAAATTCAGAATCCGTAAGAACGTAAACGGAACAGCTGAGCGTCCGCGTATGAGCGTATTTCGTAGCAATAAGCAGATCTATGTTCAGATCATAAATGACCAGACGGGTACAACTTTGACTTCAGCTTCTTCTTTGGGTATGGAGACCATGCCTAAGATTGAACAGGCAGCTAAGGTTGGTGAGGTTATTGCAAAGAAAGCTTTGGATGCAGGCATCTCTCAGGTAGTATTTGACCGTAACGGTTATCTGTATCATGGTCGAGTTAAGCAACTTGCTGATGCAGCACGTAAAGGCGGACTTAAATTTTAAACGATTATGGCAATGAATAAAGTTAAAATAAATAGTGACGTTGAATTAAAAGACAGACTGGTTGCTATTAACCGTGTTACAAAAGTAACAAAAGGTGGTCGAACCTTCACTTTTGCTGCCATCGTCGTTGTTGGTGACGGTAATGGCGTTATCGGCTGGGGATTAGGAAAAGCTGGTGAGGTTACTACAGCTATTTCAAAAGGTGTGGAATCTGCAAAGAAGAACCTTGTGAAAGTTCCGGTTCTTAAAGGAACGGTTCCTCATGAGATAGAAGCTTCATTTGGTGGTGCTAAAGTTTTCTTGCGTCCTGCGGCTCCTGGTACCGGACTTGTTGCAGGTGGTGCAATGCGTGCTGTGCTTGAGAGCGTTGGCGTGAAAGACGTTTTGGCAAAGTCAAAGGGTTCTTCTAACCCTCATAACCTTGTAAAGGCTACTATTGAAGCTCTGAGTCAGATGCGTGACGCATATACTGTAGCAAAGGCTCGTGGTATCAGTATGGATAAAGTATTTAGAGGATAAGGAGATATAAAATGGCAACAATAAAAATCAAACAGATTAAAAGTAAGATAGGTGCTCCTATTGATCAGAAGCGTACACTTACAACATTAGGTCTGCGCAAGATCTCTCAAGTTGTAGAACTTGAGGATAATCCTAGTGTCCGTGGTATGATAAGAAAGGTTCATCATTTGGTAACTGTTGTTGAATAATTAATCATCACATTTTAATAGAATCGATTTATGAAACTAAATAATTTAAAGCCAGCTGAAGGCTCTACACATTCACGCCGTCGTATCGGTCGTGGTCCGGGATCAGGACTGGGTGGAACTTCTACACGTGGTCATAAAGGTGCAAAGGCACGTTCTGGTTATAAGAGAAAAATTGGATTTGAGGGTGGTCAGATGCCTTTGCAGCGTCGTGTCCCGAAGTCTGGTTTTAAGAATATCAATCACAAAGAGTATTTTGCAGTAAATATTTCCACATTGCAGAAACTTGCAGAGACAAGAAGTCTTACCAAGATAGGTATTCAGGAGCTTAAGGATGCCGGTCTTACAAACGGTAATGAACTTGTTAAAGTATTGGGTACTGGTGAGCTTACTGTAAAACTCGACGTAGAAGCTAATGCTTTCTCTAAGACTGCTGAAGAGGCAATAAAGGCAGTTGGCGGTAACACAACTATAATCTAAGTAAATGAAAAAGTTTATTGAGACACTGAAGAATTGTTGGCGTATTGAGGATTTGCGTACGCGTATCCTTATCACCATCTTGTTTGTAGCGATCTATCGTTTTGGCTCGTTTGTGGTACTTCCGGGTATCAATCCTGCCATGTTGGAAAAACTACAGTCACAGACTAGCGGTGGTCTTATGTCGCTGTTAGACATGTTCTCCGGTGGTGCATTTTCCAATGCGTCTATCTTTGCATTAGGAATTATGCCTTACATCTCAGCTTCTATTGTCATGCAACTTCTTGCCGTTGCTGTACCTTATTTTCAGAAGATGCAGCGTGAAGGTGAAAGTGGGCGTAAGAAGATAAATTGGTATACGAGGGTTTTGACTGTTGCAATTTTATTGTTTCAGGCGCCCTCATACCTGATGAATCTTAAGATGCAGGCATATGGAGCATTGGCGTCAGGCATAGACTGGTCTGCGTTTATGTTTCTTGCCACAATCATCTTGGCTGCCGGCAGTATGTTTGTACTTTGGTTAGGTGAACGTATTACTGACAAAGGAATAGGAAATGGTATTTCTATCATTATTATGATTGGTATCATAGCCCGTTTGCCACAGGCATTCATTCAAGAGATAACTTCTAGATTCACTGCTATTACAGGTGGTGGCTTGGTTATGTTTATCGTTGAAATTCTCATTCTTTATGCAGTAGTATGTGCAGCAATACTTTTGGTGCAAGGTACTCGTAAGATACCTGTACAATATGCAAAGCGTATTGTTGGTAACAAACAGTATGGCGGTGCGCGTCAGTATGTGCCATTGAAGTTGTTTGCTGCAAATGTGATGCCTATCATTTTTGCACAGGCTCTTATGTTTATACCTCTGACTATTGTGCAGTATTCTGGTAATGCAAATGGAGAATTCCTCCGTTCATTAATGGATCATAGAAGTTTCTTGTATAATTTTATATTTGCTTTTTTGATTATAGCATTTACATATTTTTATACAGCTATAACTCTTAATCCAACTCAGATGGCAGAGGATATGAAGCGTAACAATGGTTTTATTCCCGGTATTAAACCAGGTAAAGATACGGCTGATTATATAGATACAGTTATGTCTCGTATTACCGGTCCCGGATCATTGTTTATCGCTTTCATTGCGATAATGCCTTCTCTTGCCAGTCTGCTGAATGTTCAGGAAGCGTTCTCCCAGTTCTTCGGAGGCACATCTCTTTTGATTCTTGTCGGAGTTGTTATTGATACACTCCAGCAGATAGAGAGTCATTTGCTGATGCGTCATTATGACGGTCTTTTGAATTCAGGTCGTGTCCGTGGAAACAAGAGCGGAGTTTCTGCATATTAGTATTCTTTGTAGATGAAGATATTTCTGAAAACAGAGGATGAGATAGATTTGATGCGTAAGGCAAATCAACTGGTGAGTAAAACATTAGTAGAAGTAGCCAAGCATATAAAACCAGGTGTAACGACTCTCCAACTGGATAAAATTGCGGAAGAATATATTCGAGATAATGGAGCTGTTCCAACATTCAAGAACTATCCCAATCCATTTGGAGAGCCATTTCCGGCAAGTCTCTGTACATCTGTAAATGATGTAGTAGTTCACGGTATTCCGGATGACAAGACAATCTTGAAAGACGGTGATATCATTTCCGTTGATTGCGGTGCATTGCTTGAAGGATTTAACGGCGATTCTTGCTATACGTTTTGTGTAGGTGAGGTTGCTCCTGATACGAGGAATTTGTTGAAAACAACAAAGGAAGCACTTTACAAGGGGATAGAGAACGCTACAGCTGGAAAGCATCTTGGTGATATAGGAAGTTCTATACAAGAACATTGTGAAGAAGAAGGCTATGGTGTAGTGAGAGAACTTACCGGTCATGGTATAGGAAAGTCTATGCATGAGGAACCAAAAGTACCTAATTATGGTCATCGTGGAAACGGTATAATGCTCAAGGCAGGAATGTGTATAGCCATAGAACCAATGATAACTATGGGTGATCGTAAGATATACATGATGCCTGACAGGTGGACAATAAGAACTACAGACGGAAAGCCTGCCGCCCACTTTGAACATACCATTGTGATACGCAGGGGTAGATCTGAAATACTTTCCTCATTTGAAGAAATAGAGCATTTAGAACAAACAAGAAATTAATTATGGCAAAACAGTCCGCGATAGAACAAGATGGTACGATCGTAGAGTCGCTTTCAAATGCGATGTTCCGTGTAGAACTTGAGAATGGAGTACAAATTATAGCGCATATATCTGGTAAGATGAGGATGCACTATATAAAAATTCTGCCGGGTGACAAAGTGAAAGTAGAGATGAGTCCTTACGATCTGACAAAAGGCAGAATAGTATTTAGATACAAATAAAACTATTAGAGAAATATGAAGACAAGAGCATCATTAAAGAAGCGCACACCCGACTGTAAGATAGTTCGTCGTAAAGGTCGTCTGTTCGTGATCAACAAGAAAAACCCTAAGTACAAATTGCGTCAGGGCTAATTTGATTTGGAAATAAGCTTTTGCTTTATTCCGGTTAAAAAGAAAACAAACAATTAATTTTATCAATTTATTTAATTAACAATGGCAATAAGAATTGTTGGAGTAGATTTGCCCCAGAACAAGCGTGGCGAAATCGCATTGACTTATATCTATGGTATAGGTCGAAGTAGTTCAGCAAAGATATTGGACAAGGCTGGCGTTAGCCGTGACTTGAAAGTCAACGAGTGGACTGATGATCAGGCAGCTAAAATCCGTGAAATTATCGGCGCTGAATTCAAAGTTGAAGGTGATCTCCGTTCAGAGATCCAGATGAATATCAAGCGACTGATGGATATTGGTTGCTATCGTGGAGTTAGACATCGTAATGGTCTTCCTGTTCGCGGTCAGAGTACAAAGAATAATGCTCGTACTCGCAAAGGTAAGAAGAAGACTGTTGCTAATAAGAAAAAGGCTACTAAATAATAATTAGAGTTATGGCAAAGAAAACAGTCGCAAAGAAGAGAAATGTAAAGGTTGATGCAATGGGACAACTTCATGTGCACAGCTCTTTCAACAACATTATAGTATCTTTGGCTAATAGCGAGGGACAAATTATCTCTTGGTCTTCAGCAGGAAAGATGGGCTTCCGTGGTTCGAAGAAGAATACTCCTTATGCAGCACAGATGGCAGCAGAAGACTGTGCCAAGGTTGCTTTTGAGTTAGGACTGCGTAAAGTAAAGGCATACGTTAAGGGACCGGGTAACGGACGTGAGTCGGCTATCCGTGCCGTACATGGTGCAGGTATAGAAGTGACAGAAATTGTTGATGTTACTCCGCTGCCGCACAACGGATGTCGTCCTCCGAAGCGTCGTCGTGTATAATAAACTTACAGTCTTTAAGGTCGAAAGACCTTAGAGACTTAACAAGAACATTAAAGATATTTTTAATTATGGCTAAATATATTGGACCGAAATCAAAAATTGCGCGCCGTTTTGGAGAAGCTATCTTCGGCGCAGACAAAGTTTTGTCTAGGAGAAACTTCCCTCCTGGACAGCATGGCAACAACCGTCGCAGAAAGATGTCTGAGTACGGTGTCATGTTGGCAGAGAAGCAGAAAGCTAAATACACTTACGGCGTATTGGAACGTCAGTTCCGCAATATGTTCGAGAAAGCAGCAAAGGCTGACGGCATTACCGGTGAAGTTCTGCTGCAGAATCTCGAGTGCCGTCTTGACAACGTTGTATTCCGTCTTGGTATAGCTCCCACACGTGCGGCTGCACGCCAGTTGGTAGGCCACAAGCATATCGTTGTTGACGGTCAGGTTGTAAACATTCCTTCTTATTCTGTTAAGCCCGGTCAGGTTGTCGGTGTACGTGAGAAGGCAAAGTCTCTTGAAGTTATCGAGGCAGCTTTGGCAGGTTTCAACCACACTAAGTATCCTTGGATAGAGTGGGACAATGCCACAAAGAGTGGAAAACTTCTCCACAAGCCGGAACGTGCAGATATTCCGGAGAATATAAAGGAACAGTTAATCGTTGAGTTGTACTCTAAATAATCATTAAATTAATGGCGATATTAGCATTTCAAAAACCTGATAAAGTTGTAATGCTGGAGGCTAATGACAAATTCGGCAAGTTCGAATTCCGTCCTTTAGAGCCAGGCTTTGGTGTTACTATTGGTAATGCCTTGCGCCGCATACTCCTTTCATCATTAGAGGGCTATGCCATCAACACTATAAAGATTGCAGGTGTTGAGCATGAGTTTTCCTCTGTGCCTGGTGTAAAAGAGGATGTTACCAACATTATCTTGAATTTGAAGCAAGTAAGATTCAAGCAAGTAGTAGAAGAATTCGAGAACGAGAAAGTTAGTGTCACTGTAGAAAATTCAACAGAATTCAAGGCAGGCGACATAGGTAAGTATCTGACTGGATTTGAAGTGTTAAACCCTGATTTGGTGATATGTCATTTAGATGCCAAAGCTTCAATGCAGATAGATTTTACCATAAACAAAGGTCGCGGCTATGTTACGGCCGATGAAAATCGTGAGTTCTGCACTGATGTCAACGTAATTCCAATCGATTCTATTTACACACCTATCCGTAACGTAAAGTATGCTGTTGAGCCATATCGCGTCGAACAGAAGACCGACTATGACAAACTCATACTTGAAGTTACAACCGATGGTTCCATTCACCCGAAGGACGCACTGAAAGAAGCTGCAAAAATCCTTATCTATCACTTCATGCTTTTCTCTGATGAGAAGATTACTTTGGAGAGCAATGATGTTGACGGCAATCAGGAGTTTGATGAAGAAGTGCTGCACATGCGTCAGTTGCTTAAGACACGTCTTGTTGACATGAACCTCAGTGTCCGTGCCCTCAACTGTCTTAAGGCAGCAGATGTCGAGACCCTTGGTGATCTCGTACAGTACAATAAAACAGACCTTCTTAAGTTCCGTAACTTCGGTAAGAAATCGCTTTCAGAGCTTGATGATTTGCTCGAGAGTCTGAATCTTTCGTTTGGAACAGATATTTCAAAGTATAAATTGGATAAGGAATAATAACGGACGGGCAGTCGTGTAATGCCGTTCGATACGAACGAGATATTCACGATTGCTTTTCTGAAATCCATTAAAGTAAAAAACAAAATGAGACACAATAAGAAATTCAATCATTTGAGTCGTACTGCATCTCACCGTAAGGCCATGCTTGCAAATATGGCAATTTCGCTGATTATGCACAAAAGAATCACTACGACTCTTGCTAAGGCCAAAGCCTTGAAGAAGTATGTAGAGCCTCTGATAACACGTTCTAAGAATGACACAACGACCTCACGTCGTGTTGTTTTCCGTTATTTGCAGAACAAATACGCTGTTACCGAGCTGTTTAAAGAAATCTCAGTAAAGGTTGCAGATCGTCCGGGAGGATATACACGTATAATCAAGCTTGGTACCCGTCAGGGAGATGCTGCCGAAATGGCTTTCATCGAGCTTGTTGACTATGATGAGAACATGGCTAAGACTCCGAAGGCTGCTGCCAAGAAGACACGTCGTAGCCGCAAGTCAACGAAGGCTGAGACAACAGAAGCTCCTGTTGCAGAAGAGACTGTTGCTGCAGAAGAGGCTCCTAAGGCTGAATAAGTATCCTCTAAATAGGATAATGATATACGGGGCTGTGTCAAAACCGACACAGTCCCGTTTTTTTAATACGAAGTTAAGAGAGGTTCTGAGAAGTTATGTGGCTTGCGCCACGGAAGATAAAGGCAATAGCAGTATATGAAGCGACAAAACATACGTCTTTTATCTTCCTTTATCTTTCTCATATCTCCCTTTATCTTCTTCCCTCCGCATCTTTTTGATGTATCATCATTGTTTTTTATATATACATTGAAATGTTTTTATGCACCATATATTATGATATTGGCAAAAAAGTATTAACTTTGACTGCCGCCTGTGGATATGTCCGTTGGTTATAAGTATACATGTGTATGCTTTACTTTCGGTGGTTTCACAATAAGGCTATAAATACGATAACCGATAATACATATATGGAGAACAGACAAGTAAAAAACGCACTCTTGTATCAGGATGCAGAGAATGCGGACATTTTGACACCCAGTTGCTTTATTTCACCTGCTCGTCACTTAGTATTGATGACAGAAGATTGTATATGATAAGCGATCGTGACGGACATCCCAACGTGTGGATGCGCGACCTGCATACCGGTGATGAGCGTATGATAACAGCCAATACCGGCGGCATACTTAAAAGCTATGTATATTTTGCCGGCGTGCAAGACAAGGGACTCGGTAAGGCGAGCGTATGCCTCGACCCACACCGCGACATAATATATTTCATACAAGACGACAAGATTTGCAAGGCAGAACCCGACGGCAAGATTACCGTATTGAACATCGTTCCCGACCACCGCATGACAGCCTTTACACATGTCAGTGACGACGGCAAGTTGCTTTGCGTGCCCATGACAGACGGGCGTTGCCTTGACTTCGATCCCGATACCGAAGGCTCCGGACTTGACAAACGTCCCGTATATGATATCGACGGACGCGTGCAGGAGGAAAATCTCAGCAGTTATCTCTGCGTTTATGATACGGCAACGGGCGAGCGGCTCTATGAGAAACGTGTGCCCAAATGCTGGATTACCCACGTGCAGTTTAACCCCGTTAACCCCGATATTATAATGTTCAACCACGAGTGGAGCAGCTTTGACTGTGGCATTCGCCGCATCTGGCTTTACAATCATGCCACCGACGAGGTTACGCGCGTTCGCACCGAGGGCGAAGACACCCTTGGCGATACATGCGGATATCCTCGCCGTGCCGCCGATTGGGTATGCCACGAGATGTGGAGTGACGACGGCAATTTCATAATATACCATGGCGGATATGCCGACGGACCTGCCATGGTTGGACGTTATGAACTGTCCACACACCGATATTGGGAGATAGCCTTGCCCGAAGAGTACAACGCATACGGACATTTCACAATGGATCACAACCAAATACTTTGCTGTGACGGATATTTCAAATTCACGGATGAACAAAAGCCGGTACGGGAAAACAGCACCGACAACGGTCCCGACCCTCACAAGAAAGACGGTGAATACATCTCGCGTGTTGTTCCCGATTGGGATAAAGGAAAGTTAGAATGGATACCGCTGTGCAAGCACAAGAGCGACTGGTTGGGACAGGATGCTCATCCGCATCCCATATACAGTCACAGAGGCGATAAGATATACTTCAATGCCCGTACCGATAAGGATGTTGAAGTGTTCTGTGTAGAGGTGTAAGCATTCTTATTCCGGACTTTATATCAGTTCTGTAGGTGATAGTCGTTTGCCACTTTGGCAGACTGTCACCTCATAATCATCACTATCCTTACATTCTTTCGGCGAGACATCTCCCCCGGATTGGTGCCGGGCTTTCCTTCCGGTACCGGCATACCGTGGCGGGCATAAAAACGTTTCCAATAGTCGGGAATGGTTCCTGTCTCGTCCCGGAATGTCATGGGAACGGTATCAAAGATAAGGTTCTTGTCTTTGTCTACAAAACTCAATTGTACCAGTTCACTGCAATAAATCTCTTTGTTATCGGGCAGATATAGACTGTCGTATCTGCTTCCGATAAAACGTGACACACGGTAAAGAGACACATCGAAGTCGAGATTGCTTGTGACACGTCCCACAGCCACAGGTCGGCAGGTGCTGCCGGATGCTCCACGAACCATAAACGAGTCTATCGGAGTTATACATACTCCACGACCCGGTAATGCTTCTATCACCGACGGCTTGCCACCGAGTCGGGCAAACACACCTACATGGTCTATGTTCATGCCTGCCACACCACGGGTGACATCGGTAATGGCATTTGCCGAGCGTGACGATTGGAACAGCAGATCGCAATCGTGCAGATTGTCCACCGCCATACTCCATGGCACGGTGGCACACCGTATTTCTGCCGTATCACCTTTAATACTGTCAATACGTTCTGAATTTTCAGCCGAAACAGTGTATGTGTTCATGCACAGAGTGAATATAAATACTGTGATTAAACTAATTCTATCCATAACTTCCCGAAAATTGTTGAAACAAAGATAACATTTTATACCGATAAACGGTATGCAATGTCTTAGAAACATCATAAAAAGCGTATCTTTGCATAAGATAAGCTGCACCTCGGCAATTTGAAACAAGTTTCATTGCGCTCGGTTTGCATTATCTTTGCATAAGATAAGCCGCGCCTCGGCAATCGAAAACGAATTATATCCGATAACTTAAAACAAAGAACAGAAATGAGAAAGATTATTCTTACATTCCTTGCTACAGTAGTGACCATGAACAACATCATGGCGGGTGATTTCAAGACTACAGGAAACGGTACCGTGTGGACAATGACTATGCTGGCAGAGACAGCAGGGACGGGAGTTGTCAAGACAGAAGCGAAGACGTTCAAAATGACCGGCAACGTGGAGATAGCACAAGGCGACAAGTTCAAGATAGAAGAGGGGATAAAGGTTATGATGGGCGACAACATCAGACTGACAATATGTGGAGATGCCGACTTCAGAGCCGGAGAACGCGTTCTTTTCACCGCTTCCGACGACACGTCGAAACCATACGGCATTTTCGTGGACAACGATCAAAGTGTTACATACTTTACCAACATCGACTTTGAATATGCCGGGCTGAAGAACTTCGGCGCCTTCGGTCTCGAGGCAGACAACTGCACATTTACACGTCACAACGCAGTATCAGGCTCATCGGCACTTAATATGGGAACAAGCGGAGCCGAGTTCCGCATAACAAACTGTACATTTACCGAGTGTGCAAAAAGCGCCATTGGGGGAGCAGCCAATTATATGACGCCCGTTACGATAGAAAACTGTACGATGACAGGCAACGGTACAGCCAATATGAACACTCCGCAGATAAACCTCACCACGGCGGCACAAGTGGTGATACGCAACTGCCGGATAACGGGCAACCCGGCACACAATATGGTGGGAGGCATTGTGGTGTCAAACCTTGTAGGGCTGACAGGCGAACTCAATACGCTCATCGAGGGCAACGAGATAAGGGACAACCGCTTCGGACTGGCAACATATTGTGAACAGACAGCCACGATAAAAAACAACATCATCGTGAACAACAACCATGAGACAAATCCTAACAACGGCGGCAGCGGTATCAATATCTACGACCCGTATAAAACACAGAGCACCATTATAACCGGAAATTACATCGAGGGCAACCTGTGGGGCATAACCATAATCGGAGGTCGTGACGTCAACGTTGGAAAGACCGAGAACAAGAACGCCGCCGACTATAACCCCGGGCTCAACGTCTTTCTTAACAATGGTTTCGGCGGCACCATATACGACTTGTATAATAATTCCGGCAACACTGTATACGCGCAGGGCAACCACTGGAAAAGCGTGGCAACGCAAGACCGCGAGAGTATAGAGACTGTAGTGTTCCACAAGAACGACAATTCTGCTCTCGGCGAGGTGATATTCATGCCGGCTCTCGATACCGACCCCACAGCCGTCGATGCCATTACCGCAAGCGATACCCGCACAATGATATACACACTTGACGGCAATGTCATTAATACGGCAGATACCGGAGAACTTCCTCGTGGAATATATATCATCAAGACTTTTGCAGGCAATACTGCAACTATACGCAAGATTGCCGTGAAGTGATTAAAAAGGACACAAATGCGAACCCTGTTATAGTTCCATAAAAATGCGAATAATGTGAGTTTGACGAATTTATTTTCCTTGTCAAACTACCCCGGGACGGTGTATGAAAACTTAAAACATGCTGTACGGGTTTCTCCGGCATATGCGTTACGTTTCTATCTCATATGAGATGAAAATGTAACGCATATGAGATGGAAATGTAACGCATATGAGATAGAATCGTAACGCATATGAGATAGAATCGTAACGCATATGAGATAGAATCGTAACGCATATGAGATAGAAATCTGTAGCATATGGTAGAGAAATCTGTAGCATATGGTAGAGAAATCTGTAGCATATGGTAGAGAAATCTGTAGCATATGGTAGAGAAATCTGTAGCATATGGTAGAGAAATCTGTAGCATATAGTAGAGAAATCTGTAGCATATAGTACAGGAATCTGTAGCATATAGTACAGAAATCTCCGGCATATGCTATGGAAATCTGTAACACCTGTTTAAGGATGCCATGCAATGTCCTTAAATATCGGATACAAGTCCGGCTGTGATAAAAAACGCCTGACTCACGTTAAATAGTGAGTCCGACGAATTCATATTCCCTATTATATTACAAACCATCCCAGCCCCTCCTTTGGAAAAGGAGGGGACACGCAGGAGGTATTCAATTAAAAAAGGTGATGTATAATATAAACATACATATTATATATATGTAAGGTGTCCGCACAGCGTCCCCTCCTTTTCCAAAGGAGGGGCAGGGGTGGTTTGTCTGATTCGTCGAACTCACATTAAATATCATAAGTACCGTACTGATGATATTGTTCGATGATGTTAAGACAAACACATAGATAAATTGCAAATAGATAAAGCGTAACGAATAGACATGCCTGACATTCGTTACGCTTTTGTCTTATGTGTGGCGTATCCGGTATAAATAAAGTTCCCGAACCTTTCAAATCTCTGTAAATCCACGGTGTCTTGATAACCGGGTTTACCGATCCGAAAAGTTCGGGAACTTGATGTTTCAGAGAATCAGCTTACTTCTTGTTGATAAGCTTCACTGTTTCCTTGCTTCCGTCGGAGCGTGTCACCACAACGATATACATTCTTCCGTCACCTGCCGCAGGCTGCTCGACAAGCATTCCCGCCGCATTGTAATATACCGCCTTTACGATATCCTTGCCGTTGACTATGCCGCTTATGCCGCTTGCGGTGTATGCAACCTTTATGGCATACTCTTTAGTCAGCTCTCCTACTGTCGCTTTCACGATGACGTCTGCATTGACATCCGTCTTGAAGTCCGCCGTGTTGCCGTTGAATACAATGTCGGCACAGTTTGAGGTCCATGTCACCACATCCGGAATACCTACATGGAACGCACTTGTGACATTGTCGAAAGTGTCACCGTCCGACAGTATCAGCTCGGCAGCGTGGAAGAGAGCGGTGTCGTTCTTCTCGAATGCCGCTATGACGGGCAGTGAGTAGTTGTCCACGGATACAAATCCCTCGCCCATGTCGAGCGTGGCAAGTTCCTTGCGCGATATTGCCGTGCCAAGTCCTTCAACATCGTTCGTGCATGTGTTCTCGTCTACATAGTATGTATTCTCAACCTTGTTGTCGGCGGTCCATACCTTGCCGTTGTTCAGCGTGCTGATGCCCACTATCGAGCCGCATGTGTCCGCCGGTGCGACAATCTTGCCCGCGTTGTAGCAGTTGTAGAATGATGTCTTGGCTTTTGTCGGAGTTCCTACCAGACCGCCAACCTGCGACTTACCGGTTATCTTGCCTGTGTTGTAGCAGTTTGTGAACGTTCCGCTATTGGCACCGGCAAGACCTCCTATCGAGCATGCGTCGGTAGCTTTTGTACCGTCAGTCTCCGATGTTGATGCCACGTTGCCCGAGTTCCAGCAGTTCTCGATCACGCCGTTTGTCGGGGCACCCCATGCAATAAGTCCGCCTGCACGGTAAGCCTTTGCCGTTATATTACCGGTGTTGTAGCAGTTTATCATCTTTGGAGACGTTCCGGCAAATGCCGATGCAATACCTCCCACCATCTGGTTACCCTCGATATTTCCGCTGTTGCTGCAATTGTCGAGGTATACATGTGTTGTCACATATCCTACGATGCCTCCGCCTTGGTTACCGTCGGCAACGATGTTTCCGCTGTTGCTGCAGTGGCTGAACACCACCGGATTATCTGCCGTGCCTGCATTCACATAGCTTCCTGCTATTCCTGCTGCATATATATTCTTCTCAGAAAGGATGTTGCCCTCATTGTGGCAGTCTGTGAAACTTGTTCCTGCCGTATATGATGTTATGATGCCGGCAGTCGGTGCGCTTGAAACGACCTTGGTCGATATTGCGCTGATGTCTCCGGTGTTGTAACATCCCGTGAATGTATATCTTGCGTTTGCAGCAGCCGTTGATGATGTCGGTGTGGCAGCTACGAAGCCGGCAATCTTGTGACTTGCCGTTATGTCCGCCTCGTTGCGGCAGTCCGTGAAGATGTAGTCGGGAGCATCCTTCGAGCCTACGGCATTTGCCACCAGACCACCTACCACTCCAACCGTGGTATTGTTTTTTATCTCGAACTCACCCCTGTTGTAGCAGCGTGTGAATGTAGATGCCAGCGAGTTTCCGATCAGTCCTGCCGTGTACGATGCGGCGGTCGTACCGGTGTTTACAATCTTTCCCTCGTTGCCGCAGTCTGTATATGTCACGCCGGCCTGGGCGTATGGGGACAATCCTGCCACGTATGTAGCCGAACCGCTTATCGTTCCCTTGTTCACAACCCTGTTCAGCTTGGCGCCGGTGTAGATATATCCTGCCACGCCTCCGGCATAAGCCTTGGTTGTTGTTACGTTTATGCCGTTTACAACATTGTCAAGACTTCCGTACAGTTTGTCCACTATTCCTGCCGCGTATGTATATGCTGATGTCATTGTACCTTCGAACGTTATGTTCTTCAGCATACCTTCCGCGCCGATGGTACCAATTGCCGCACCTGCCTGGTTGGCAGTCATCTTCAGTGCCAGTCCTTTCACGGTATGGTTGTCTCCGTCGAGCGTACCGTTCAGTACGGTTGTTCCGTCGGCAGCAAGCTTGCTTATATCCTTACCGTTGAAGTCTATGTCGGCAGCTACCTTTATGTACATGCCGGTCATGTCGTTCATGGTTGCAGACATATACGATGCCAGTGCATTCCACTCTTCCGCATTGTTTATTATATACGGGTCAGCTTCCGTACCTGCTCCTGACAATGGGTTTGCCGGAAGCGACTTGATAAGTATAGGCTTTATCACGCCCGCCGTGTTCTTTGCATACAGAGTGTCGGTCAGCACAGTCTCTGCCGTGGCAGGAGATTTCAGTGTGTTTCCCTCTATCGAGAATACCGTTCCGTCTGCCAAGCTCCATTCGGCATCATTGCACAGTGTTGCGTCTATGTGAAGGTCAAAGGCGTTGTTTCCGTTAGGAATACTTAGTATCACCTTACGTGCAGCCGCTACTTTCTCTTCGTTTGCAAATTGTTTTAGTGCCGGATACATGCCCTTTGTGAAATCCCATAGTGATGCATCGAAGTTCTCAAGTGCAGTGCCTGATGTAAGCACATCGGTCTCAACTCCCGTCATACCTTCGGCATCGGCATTGCTGTTTGCTTTCAGCGGTATTAGCTGTGCATCCCAATATACATCCTTGCAGGTCTTTGTTCCTGCCAGACCTCCTATGGCTCCAATTGTTGCAGAGTTTCCGCAGTATACGGTACCCACGTTTATGGATGTAAACACGTCGTCCTTGCCTACACCTGTAGTGGCTGTTGCGGCAAGTGCACCGGACAAGCCGCCGGCATTGTCGTTCTCTGCATATACCGTACCGTAGTTCATACAGTTCTTGATGATACATCCGCTTGCAGAACCGGTAATGCCTCCGGCACGGTTCAGGTTCTTCTTATAGTTAGTGGCTATAAGCTCTACTCTGATGTCACCCGTGTTCACGCAGTTTTCTATAGTTCCGTATGCCGTACCGGTTATACCGCCAACCTGCATGTATCCTGAAGTTATGTTTCCGGCGTTATAGCAGTTTACGATATGACTCTCTTTCAGTGCCTGTCCGGCGATACCTCCAACCCAGCACGAAACTCCGAGTACGTCGGCATAGTTCTTACAGTTCTCCACACGTCCGTAAAGATAGCCTACCAATGCTGCCGATGTGCCGTATAACGTGAGGTCGGCATCCGCCGCTATCGTGAGGTTTTTCAGTACACCGTCTGTTGCGATGCGTCCCATAAAACCGTTGTACGATTTGCAGCCTTTGGTGTCCAGTGTTCCCGGTTCTCCGTTTTTAGGCTCTGTTGTCCATGTTATGCAGTTCAGTTTCATCTTGTGTATGGCATATCCCTTACCGTCGAACGAACCGGCAAACTGGTTGTGCGCATCTGTCGACGAGCTGTTTATTCCGATGAACTTCTCGTCATACTCAAGGTCTATGTCGTTGGTCATCTCAAAGAATGTCTCGGGGAATGTCTGTCCCTTCGTCGTTGTGGCTTCAGACAGTGCTATAAGGTCTGCCTTGGTCTTTATGAGATACGGGCTTTCTGCCGTTCCGTCACCTTCAAACGGTATAGGCGCTATGCTTATCGTGTGATATGCCTGCACACTGCCGTTTACCACGAACAGCGTGTCCGTACCGAACTCTTCGCCTATCTTTATGCTGTTGTTGTCGATGATTGATGCATAGTGACCGTTTGTGTACAGTTTTTTGTCTTTTACAAAGTAGAACTTCGTGTTGCCGAGCGGAGTAAGCCTTGCATCGGAAGACAGTTTCTTGAAACTGCTCTTGCTGTCCGGTATTACGGCAGATGCACTGTATTTAGCCGCTTCTGTTTCTTCCAGACCTTTTATACGCGGGTAGTTGCCTTCGGTAAATACCCATACCGATGCGTCAAATCCCTTCGGACCTGTTGTCGATGTCAGTTCGGCAGTGGATACACCGAAGCGAGTAGAATAGAAATTGGTAATCTGGTTGTTGAAGTATACGTTCTCCAGTACAGGCGTTGTCTCCGGTTCTATTGTACCGATAACTTCGCGGCATTCGTTCTTGTCGTACATGTAAGTCTCTGCTGCAACGGACGCTGATGTGTAGCAGTTGCGCACTTCGGACTGTATGTAGTTGCCGTCGTTATCCGGGCTATATTTGTAAACCTGTCCTATGATACCTCCGGTCTTCCTTGAGTAGCAGTGTATACGGCCTGCCGAGTAGCAGTTCTTTACGTTTCCGAATAATCTTCCTACCACGCCGCCTACCATTGACTCGGCACTGTAGCCCACAACCTGACCTGCAAAGAACGAGTTCTCGAGTGTTCCCATTGACAGGTTTCCTGCCACGCCACCGAGAATCTGCTCTACATATTGGTCGTAGCGTACCATGCCGGTGAAGTAAAGGTTCTTTCCGTCAGACTTGAAAAGGTTACCAACTATACCTCCTGACGGGTAGTCCTTTCCGTAGGCATATACCGTGGTATTGGTTGCGCTGCTGTTGAATATGCCGCCGTGAACCTCTCCTGCCACGCCGCCTACATATCCCGCTCCGCTGATCACGCCGTTTGTCACGTGACAGTTGTCAGCTCTGTTTACAATACCTGCAACTCCTGCAGCCACTATGCGGCTGGTATTGGTAACTTCAGGCGAGTTCACGGTTATGTTCTCTATGTCTCCGAGCGTCCAGCTTACAAGACTTCCTGCATAGTAATAATCAGACGTTATCACCGGCTTCTCAAGAACGATGTTCTTCAGTACCGAAACCGTGTCGCACATACCGAAGAGTCCGGCATATTTATCAAGGCTTCCGTTCACGTTAAGCCCCCTGATGGTATGTCCTTTTCCGTCGAGCACACCTGCGAAGCGCTGTCTCCATGTGGAGCCTATTGCCTCGAAGCGATAGTTGCCCATGTCAATGTCATTGGTAATCTCGAAGTACTTGCCTATGTATGTACGTGTATAGGTGTTGTTGTAGTACGTTCCTACATAGTTGTCGTCCTGGTTTACCCTGTCGGCAAGCAGGATGAGATGGTCAAGAGATGATATCTTATACGGGTTCGCCTCAGTTCCTTCGCCTTCAAATTCAGATACCGACAGTTCCGGATAAGAGAAAGCATTGTCTGCCGTCAGTGTTCCCGTCAGCATGCGTCCTGCATAATATCCGGTGGTGAGCAGCGACCAGTCGCTCCATGTAATGGTTGTGTTGTTGTCTGCTGCCGCCTTGTCTGTGGTTATGGTCTGTGAGTATTTGGTCAGATTTCCGGCTTCGTTGAATTCCGTGCACTTTATGGTGCTCCAGCTTCCGCTGGTGTTTATCAGTGCTACCTGTGACCTTATCGTTGCGGTGCGGTCCCTGTTGAGGTCGAACTCTACAGGCAGTCCGGCATTGAAGAAGTTCTTTACGGTAAGCAGGTTCGCTGCCGTCTGCTCTATGCGCACGGCGTATCTTTTTGCTCCGTCTTCGTTCGTATACTGTATTGTTCCGTTGCCTCTTTCTATCTTGAGGTTGTAGTATGCTCCTACGAACTTGTCGGCTACAGTACCTTCGGTTGCCCATACCGCCCACCATGTAGAAATGTCGAAGTTTCCGTCAGCATCTACCGTACCGGTAATCTGTGATGTCTTGTTCACCGTACCGTCAGCATTGATTACTCCCACGAACATTCTTCCCAATGTCGCGTCAGTATAGAGATACTGTCGCGGTATGGTCACCTCGCCCGTGGCGGTGTTTACATGCGCACGCACGTCGTGTCCTGCCCAGAAGCGTTTGATGGTGATACTGTCGCCTTCGTTGTCGGGTTCTACTGTCACACTGCTTCCTCCGTCAAAACTCGAGGTGCTGAGCGTGTTGAATGACAGTACATACTCGCCGCTGAGTTGGGCTGTGGATGTTGGCGGAGCCTTTTGCGTGTAGGCACGCTTTGCTCTGCTACTCTGCGCTGCAAGGGACAGGTCTGCCTTGAGAGCCGTGTTGCCCGCAATTTTAAGCGAAGGCATTGCACCTGTGTCGAATACAGGCACCTGTATGTCAGGCGCTGCTTTTCCTGCAGGGTTTTCCACGGCACTCATACTCTCAATCCCTTCCTGTGCGTTTGCGCTTATTGCCACGAACATCGTCATGACTGTAAGCAGAAAAGAATAAATCTTTCTCATGTTGAGTGGTGATGAGGACCTTGTTGTTTTTCTTGTTATGCCGTGCAGACCTGCTTTGCCCGTGGCGCGTCCTCGTTATCGCCGGCGGAGCGGGTCTTACGGTTTTTCTTTTTTTATGTGCGTGTCGTCCGTGCAGGCTTTGTCATTGCCTGCCGACAACAGTCTTGACGGTTCTTTCTCCACACCTTATTATATATATGCCCGGTGCGTGAAGATGAAGCGTTGCCTTTCCTCCTCGGAGTCCGGTCGCTGCCACCTGCATGCCTTGTGTGGTATATGCGTATACCGGTGTGCCGTCTCCGGCTCCCGAACTCACCTCGATGCTGTTTCCGCCGATGTTTGTTATTGCGTCATTGAGCGGTGTGCCGGTTGTTGCGCCTATGCCGGTGGATACAGGTTTGCAGTTTATCCTTATGTTGTCGAAGTAGCATTTCTGCGTTTTGTGTCCGGAGTACTGTACAAATCTGAACATCACATCGCTGATATTTCCAAGATTGTATGTAAGTGTCACTACGCTTTCTGATGCTACGGACGGGTTGGTTGTTCCGTCGAGATTTGGCAGCGACGTCCATGTAGATCCTCCGTCTGCCGACATATATGTGCGGATGATGGCGGATGATGAAGACGCGTTGTATACCGTCACGGACATGCTCTCAATGTCGCGCGTTACCGTTCCGGATGTTATCTCGCCCGACTTTACCGTCGCTGCCGCGCGTCTGCCCATGTCGGGAGTGTCAAAACCGGTTTCGTCTATCGTGGCGCCTTTTGTGAAAGACCAGTCTGTAAAGGTTCCCGCTACGTTATGTGCGTCGGTCGTTGTCACGTCCATTTCTTCGAATGTCTCCATTAATACAGGTATGTCTTCGCTCTCCGTCCTGAACGATACGGTGCCGTCGGACGAGCGGGCTATGTCTTTTATCACGAGTGGAGTGCCTATTTTCGCCCACGACTGCAATGACGGAGCTGTCGTGTTGGTAAGTTCTGTCACCATGCCCGAACCGGGGAACGGGTCGCCGTCGCTGTCGGTAACCGATGTTGACGTTGTCTTCGGTGTGGCTCTTAAAAGCTCATAGTAGCAGTGCAGCGGGTTTACGTTTACCTTGTTGTTCTCCCACACGTCCACGTTTGTCGAGTCCACACGGTATACAAGCATGCCTTCGCCCGGCAGATATTCGTCCCAGCGTGTGCGCTGCCGGTTCTCCATAAGGAAATATTCGTTTTTTACAGATGAGTTTATTCTGTATCCTTCGTTGGTTTCGTTTAGTGCTTTGAGAGTGAAAGTGCCTTCCTTGTCTATTGTTACGGGCTGTGAGAACCCCAGCGCATAACGCTCGTATAACGAGTATCCGCAAGGCGTGCGCGACATGTTCAGGTATGGTCCCTGCGCCATTACGGACCATTTGCCGGGAGTGACGCTCTGACCGCCCGACGCTTCGTAGTCCGTGTCGTACAGGTCGGGCAGTCCAAGCACATGGTTGAACTCGTGGCATATCGTACCTATGCCGTCAAGTTGCTTGTTTCCCGGTTTGCCGTAGAGTTCGGTTGAGCATGCGTATCGTCCGAAGCTTACACCGTCGAGCGACAATGACATTATCTGCGATGCGTGTGGCCATATCAGTCGGTTGTCGTTGCCGGAGAAGTTCGAGCCTGCACCCGAGAAGATGAAGTATACCATATCTACTTTGCGGTCGCCGTCGGTGTCGTAGATAGAATAATTTATATCCTTGTCGGCTGCCCTTAGTGCTGCTTCTACAAGTATTTGGGCTGCTGCGGTCTGCCTGGCGTAGAACTGTGAGTAGTCAATCTTTACCGGACCGTATACATCGAAGGTCGGATTGAACATTCCATGCGAGTTTTCGTAGTAATAATCGCGCACGCTGCCCGTACATTCTATTTTCGACGGTATGAGCGTGTTTGACATGTAGCCGTCATATTTCTCTTTGTTTATCATGTCCGTGAAGACATCGAGAATGTCGTTTCGTGTGAAAGGTGCGTCGTTGTATTCAACAAGGATTACAAGACCGCGGAACTTGCTGTAGTCGTACTGTCCGGTCTTCAGTTTCATCATAGGCGCGCGGCTTATTCCGTCGGCTGTCTTTCTCAGGCTTTTCTGGTTCTCGGTTTGTGCCGGTATTGTGCCGACCGGTATTCCGGACAGATATTTCCTGTGCTCCGGTGTGCGTTCTTCCGCCTCGCGTGCCTGTATTCCGCCGGGGCATAGCTGTCCGCGACCGTCTTTTACGGCATATTCCCATGCGCCGTTGCTTTCATTGAGCATCACGGTATATCCGTCGGTAGTGGTGGTATAGTTAAGAAACTCGTCACCATGCAACACTATGGTAAGTGCCGAACCGTCCGGTTGGGTGATCTTGACAGGTTTGGAATTTGCCGGTATGGCACTGGCATCGAGGAAAAATACCGACAGGATAATGAATAGGATGACTTTTTTCATTTATGCAAGCTTTATTATAAAGAATGGTTTAAACCGTATGCAAATACAATTGTTTCATGTTTGCTAAATACAATTTACTTTTGCAAAAATAATTAAAGTGTATAATTACCCCCCCCTGAAAAAGTGTTAATAAAGTGTAATAGGCGATATTTTGCTTATTGTTTGAATAATAAGTGTAATGAATACTTTTAATCTGTTATATGCATTGATGTGAATAATACGGATTATTATTCATGCTTTCTTGATGATGAATATAGCTTTCCGCAGTGACACATAGATGCAGAAAGAGGCGTATTCCCTTTCTTTTTGCCACTTGTGTTTTGTCAATGAAAATGTGGAAAATAGAGTTGCGGGGAGTGATAAAAGTGGGGTGACAGGCTGTTTTGTTATGTATTGTTTTCCAAAGGCAGTGCTTTAAGGATGCAAAAGGGCTGCTTTTGCATCCTTATATGCCGTGTTTCAGGCGGCAAAGTGTGGGATATTGCGACCCGAAATGGCATGTTTTGCACCCTAAAACAGCTGTTTTGAGATGGTTGGGAACGTCTTTTCGATGCACAAATTAACATCCGACGGTGTAAAATGTTGATATTGTGACGATTGCAGTTGCACGCGTTTCTTTGGCGAATTTACGGCAGAAGGATAACTTGTTTGCGAGGAACGCAGTATTGAGGGGTTACGGAAAAGCAAAAAGAAAGCACGCGGGCGGAAATCGTTACAATGTGTCCGCGCAGCGTGCTTCGGTCTTATAAGTTTGTGTGATGTTAATGTGCTGTGAATGCCGGCGCTCTTTTGCCCTCGTATTCTCCGGGTGTTTCGTCCCAGACGAATGCCGTTCCGCCGTTGACAACATTCCCTTTGGTATTGAGAAACTCGCACGGAACACATATCAGCTTCATCTCCTCGTTGTAGAAAATGGTCTCGTTGCTTTTCAGCTTTTCTTCTTCCGACATTAGTTTTGCCGTGGATATGCTCTTGTCATCGAAGTTGTAGCTGTTGTATCCGGTGTATATGTCGGCACTGTTGGCGCCGGTGAACTTCCATATACTGCTGCTCATGTTTGCCGATATGGGGTTGCCGTCGATGTCGTCGCGTGCCCAACTTTCGCTTACAGCCACGTATGGCAGGCGCGAGGCGTTGAAAAACAAGGTGCCGTCGTGCCAGCTGTCGCATGTCTGTCCTATGGCATTGTACGTGCGTCCGAGTGTTTCCTTTGTCACCGGAGAGCATTCGAGCACCTTCACCAAGTTGCTTGCCACGAATGCCACGCTGTCTTTCTCGTCGGGCCATACCACCATTGTCCAACCGTTTTCCTCGTCCACATAGTCCAGCATGCAGCCTTCGTGCATCTTTCCCTCTATTGCACAATTTGTATTGGGGCTTTCGCGCAGGTTCACATTGTTCTTTATAAACAGTACTTTCTTGTCGAAACTGTATGCACACTGCAATGTCAGGAGTGCGCAAATGGCGGTGATAATTCTTTTCATAGTGTTTTTTCCTGTATTAATATACCTCTTGTCATTAAATCCTTTGCAGGGCGAGGTGTGCCGTTTTACGCGGCGTGACCCTGCAAAGGATAGTGTAAAAATGTATTATTCAAAGTAGTAGAGGAATGTGGCGACGCCCTCAAGAGCAGGCTTGCGCGCATCCTTTATCTCTATCTTGAACTTTATCTCAGCCTTGCACACGCCGCGCAGGTTGGCAATGGACTGGAGAGTGGTGACGAGACGCACACTGCTGCCTGTCACTACCGCCTGTCCGAACTTCATCTTGTCCATGCCGTAGTTTACCATCATCTTAAGGTTGTTCACCTCTATAATCTGGTTCCACATGTGCGGCAGCAGCGACAGCGTCAGATAACCGTGTGCAATGGTGCTCTTGTAGGGGCTTTCGGTCTTTGCGCGCTCGGTGTCCACGTGTATCCACTGGTGGTCGAGAGTGGCGTCGGCAAAGAGGTTTATGCGCTCCTGGCTTACCTCTACCCAGTCGGATGTACCGAGAACCTGTCCTAAGTGTGAAGCAAATTCCTCGTATGAGTTTACGATCAGCTTTTCCATGTTTGTTGTTTTTATAAGGTTTATAATGTTTCTGTCTTTAAATGAGACAATGCAAATTTATACATAATTTCCCTATTTTGTGCCGCTTTGTACGAGTATTTGCATATCTGGCACATGCCGATTAGGGAAAACCCTATGCCGTTTTAGGGATTTGATATGGTTGTTTATACTTTTATTCGCTATCTTTGCAATATATAAAGTTGGGTCTTTGCAATATGAAGCGTGCTTCATTGCACTCGGCTTGCATTATTTTTTAGATGACATAAAGAATATATTTTATGAAGAAAGCAGGTGTTTTGTTGGTTGGTACGGCTCTGTTGATGAGCAGTTGCGGCACGTATACAGGTTCCGGTGCTTACAACGGTGCTGCGTTGGGTTCTATATTCGGCTCGGCAATCGGCGGTATAAACGGCGGTTATCATGGCAGCAATGTCGGTACGATAGTAGGAATGGCGGGCGGCGCCGTAATAGGTGGCGTCATCGGAGCGCAGGCAGACAAGGCGCAGCAGAAGAAGTATGAGGACTATAAGAGCAGCAGGCGGCAGTGCGATGACGGTGCCGGCAGCTACGGATATGAGCGTGTCGGCAATGACGATAGCGGTTTCGACCCTTCAGGCAGCGGCGATGATGTGCTTTACGACTATGATCTGGCGCCTGCACCTGATACTGTTCCGACGATGAGAATAGGCGGTCCTGTGGCAGACAATGCCCGCGAAGGGACATTGGAGATACGCAATCTGCGTTTCGTTGATGCCGACGGCGACAATGTCATGCGTGGCGGAGAGATTGGCAAGGTGGTCTTTGAGGTGTACAACAGCTCGTCGTCGGCATATTACGACATACGTCCGGTGGTGGAGGAGACGAGCGGCAACAGGCTCATATACATCTCCGAAGGCATACGTGTGGAGAAGATTTTGCCCGGAAGGGGCATACGCTATACGGCTATGGTAAAGGCAGACAGGCGCATAAAGGACGGCACTGCGATGTTCAGAGTATATGCGGCGAAGGGCGACAGCGCGGTGACAGAGGTACACGACTTCGGTGTTGCCACGGAAAAAAGACGATAGCCTGTCTTCCGGAGAATATGGCAGAACATATTATCGCTTGCCGGCAGCATCGTACCTCCGTGCATGTCTTCCGGCAGTTGTATGGCAATCCGCCTGATATCGGCAGTATATAAAGGATTATTATGCTGATATCAGGCGGATGTCTGTTTCCCGTATGTTTCTTTTCTGTTGTGCTTTTCAGGCTTTATTTCTCTTTGTCGGCATGTTTGTCGTCTTTCTTTGCGTTCTCTTTCTTTTCCTGCCATGCCGGTGTCATGCCGTCGTTGTTGTTCGTAATCTCGTAATCCAGTTCCGGCAGTTCGGTCTCCTGCTTGAACGGTATGCCCTTGTTCTCCACATATTTCTCCACCTTTACCATTGCCACGCCCTGTTGCAGCATGCCCAGTTCTTTGGCTGCACGCCACGAAAGGTCTATTATCCGTCCTTTCCTGAACGGTCCGCGGTCTATCACCCTTACGATTACTTCCTTTCCGTTTGCCGGGTTTGTCACCTTAAGTTTTGTTCCAAAAGGAAAAGTCCGGTGTGCACATACAAGGCTGTCGTGGTGAAGACGCTCTCCGCTGCTTGTCCTTGCGCCTGTTATTTTCTTTGAGTAGAACGATGCTTTGCCCTTTTGCTGTGCCGTTATCTGTAGCGGTAGAATGAGCATTGTGCACAACAGTGATATGATAAAAAGAACGTTTCTCATGGTTGTCTGTTTTAAAGTGTTTTCTAACAGTTAAGGTATTGAAACATAAGTGTTTCCCCTGCAAATATACAAAGAATATTCGACAAAACAAAATAGCGATAGTTTGGCTTTAGCCAGGTTCGCGGTGGCGAAGCCGATTTTGTGAGTTAAATATACGAATAAGTCGAGAACAAAACAACAAATTTATTTGTTGTTTGTCGAGCGGGAGTATATTGGACGAGCCGGAGGCAACGTCAAATAATCGGATAAGTCGAGAACAAAACAACAAATTTATTTGTTTTTTGTCGGGCGGGAGTATATTGGACGGAGTAAAAAAGCGTGCCGTCCCCGCTTTTATACGGTGGACGGCACGCCTTGACAATATATGGTTGAACTCAGCTGAGCCACGACTCCATGCGTCCTCTTGCAATAAGGTAGTAGAAAATCAGTCCCAACCAACTTGTTGCGAGTATCAGGATAATGGCAACAATCCTTTTCCACAATGAAACATTCATGCCTGCAATCTCGATGGCGGCCTTTATTGTAAGGACAACGCCGACAATCCAAATAATAAACCCAATCATAATCTTCCGTTTTTAGTTGTTAGACAATATGTTATTTCAACTCCTTCTTGACGTCATTGTAGCCCTCTTTCACATTTTTCTTCACGTTCTGATAGCCTTTCTTTACGCCTCTTTTAGCGTCCTGATAGCCCTCCTTGACGTTTTCTTTTGTCTTGTCGTAGCCCTCTTCCACCTTCTGCTTGGCGTCTCCGTAGCCTTCTTTCACCTTTTCCTTTGTATTTTCATAACCATCTTTTACGTCTTCTTCCACGTCGTCGATGTCGTTTTCTATACAGTTTGTCGTGCAGTGATGTTTGTTTGAAGACTTGTTGTTGTCACATGATGCTACCGTCATCATCGATACAAATGCGATTACCGCGATTACAATCTTTTTCATAATTCCTCCGTTTTAAATTGTTTATACCTTTATCTGTTATCCTTTTTCCCGTTTCGGGGCGTCCGCCGTTGGCGGTTTCATATGCCCGTGCAGTTGCCGGTGCCGTTCCCCGTTGTTTCCTTTCCGTTGTTTCTGTTTCTTTTCTTCATCCTTTTTGTTGTTAATAAGTCAGATATTTGTCCCCGCCCCTTTCCCTTCTCTTTATGCGGGGACATTATATTGTTATCCTGAAACAACCTTTAAACCTTTTGAGTTGCTGTTCATTTGCAAATATAATGCTGACGGGGAGAATATAAAAAATAAAATACGGTTTATTCAGTACTATTAAATCCAATTAAATTAAAAACGTTTTATATTGCCCCGATATTCATAATTTATCTTTAAAACGTCTCTTTTAAACGATAAAAGCCCCGCAGACCGAAGTGACGGTCAGCGGGGCTTTGCCTGTGTTATATATCTTTATTATACCACGCCTTGTGCCATCATGGCGTTTGCAACCTTCATGAAGCCGGCAATGTTGGCACCCTTTACATAGTCGATGTAGCCGTCTTCTTCCGTTCCGAACTTCACGCACTGCTCGTGTATGGAGTGCATGATGTAGTGAAGTTTCTCGTCCACTTCCTTCTCGCTCCATGTAAGGCGCATCGAGTTCTGTGTCATTTCGAGTCCGGATGTCGCCACTCCGCCTGCGTTTACAGCCTTGCCGGGAGCGAAGAGCATCTTGGCGTTAACGAATTTCTCCACTGCTTCGGCGGTGCAGCCCATGTTCGAGACTTCGGCAACGCACAGCGGGCTGTTTGCAAGCAGCATGTCTGCATCCTCGCCGTTAAGCTCATTCTGTGTTGCACATGGCAGTGCTATGTCACATTTCACCTCCCACGGCTTCTTGCCTGCAACGAATTTAGCACCCGGGAACTCCTCTACGTATGGTTCGCAGATGTCGTTTCCGCTTGCGCGAAGCTCAAGCATATAGTCGATCTTCTCGCCGCTTATGCCGTCGGGATCGTATATGTAGCCGTCCGGACCGGATATTGTTATGACTTTAGCGCCAAGTTCTGTCGCCTTTGTCGCTGCTCCCCATGCCACGTTTCCGAAGCCGCTTATCGCAACGGTCTTGCCCTTTATGTCGATGCCATGTGTCTGAAGCATCTCGTTAACGAAGTACAATGCACCGAAACCGGTAGCCTCCGGACGTATGCGTGAGCCTCCCCATTCGAGTCCCTTGCCCGTAAGCACGCCGTGCCACTGGTGCTTCAGTTTCTTGTACATGCCGAAGAGATAACCTATTTCACGGCCTCCGACGCCGATGTCGCCTGCCGGAACGTCTTCGTCCGGACCTATATGGCGGTACAGTTCGGTCATGAAAGCCTGGCAGAAGCGCATGATTTCAGCATCGCTGCGTCCGCGGATAGAGAAGTCGGCGCCACCCTTGCCACCGCCCATGGGCAGTGTTGTGAGCGCGTTTTTGAATGTCTGTTCAAATCCGAGGAACTTAAGTATTGAAAGGTTTACCGACGGGTGGAAGCGCAGACCGCCTTTATACGGACCTATCGCACTGTTGAACTGCACGCGGTAACCAAGGTTTACGTGCACTTCGCCACGGTCGTCGACCCATGGAACGCGGAATGTTACGATGCGTTCGGGTTCTACGATGCGCTCGATAATCTTTGCTTTCTCAAACTCAGGATGCTTGTTGTACACATCCTTTACGGAAATAAGCACTTCTCTGACAGCTTGCAGATACTCTGCCTCACCCGGATGTCTCTTCTCCAGGTCGACCATAATTTTCTCAACATCCATAGTAGTATATTTAAAAGTTGAACTGACAGTTTGTAATAACTATATCACAAAAGTATGGAATTTTATTGTAACGACCAAAAAAAGCAGGACGTTTTTATCGCGTCCTGCTTTCTTTATGATATTACGGATGATATTCTGTTATTTTTGTACCGACTTGTCGAGCGCCTGTCGGAGGTCGGCTATTATGTCGTCCACGTCTTCTATGCCGACGGAAAGGCGTATCAGGTCGGGGGCTATGCCTGCTTCCTTGAGCTGTTCATCGGTCAGCTGGCGGTGCGTATGGCTTGCCGGATGCAGTACACAGGTGCGTGCGTCTGCCACGTGGGTTACTATGTTTATCATCTTAAGCGAGTCCATGAACCTTATTGCAGTGTCGCGGTCGCCCTTCAATCCCAATGACATCACTCCGCATGAGCCTTCTGGAAGATATTTCTGTCCCAGTTCGTAAGCCTTGTCGCCCTTCAGTCCGCAGTAGTGAACCCATGCCACGTGTTCGTTTTCTTGCAGAAACTCTGCCACTGCCTGTGCATTGCGGCAGTGTTGAGGCATGCGAAGGTGCAGCGTTTCCAGACCGAGATTGAGCAGGAATGCGTTCTGCGGGCTTTGTATGGAGCCGAGGTCGCGCATCAGCTGGGCAACCAGTTTGGTGGTATATGCCATCTTTCCGAAGGCTTTTGTGTATGTCAGCCCGTGGTAAGACTCGTCCGGTGTCGTCAGTCCGGGGAACTTTCCGGCATGCGCTTCCCAGTCGAAGTTGCCACTGTCTACCACAACTCCGCCTACAGCCGTTGCATGTCCGTCCATGTATTTTGTGGTGGAGTGTGTCACGATGTCACATCCCCACTCGAACGGACGGCAGTTTATAGGCGTGGCAAAGGTGTTGTCTATGATCAGCGGAACACCGTTGCCGTGTGCTATGCGCGCGAACTTCTCGATGTCGAGCACATTGCATCCCGGGTTTGAGATGGTCTCTCCGAACATCGCCTTCGTGTTGGGGCGGAAAGCCTTCTGTATCTCTTCCTCCGGCGCATCGGGATTGACAAAGGTGCATTCTATGCCCAGTTTCTTCAGTGTGACACCGAAGAGGTTGTATGTACCGCCGTATATCTCGTTGGAAGTTACGATGTGGTCTCCTGCCGAACAGATGTTGAAGATTGCGTAGAAGTTTGCCGCCTGTCCCGATGATGTCAGCGTTGCCCCCACGCCACCTTCAAGGTCGGCTATCTTTTGTGCCACGGCATCGTTGGTGGGGTTCTGCAAGCGTGTGTAGAAATATCCCGTTGCTTCAAGGTCGAACAGCTTTGCCATTTCCTCGCTGTCGTCATATTTGAATGTCGTGCTCTGTATGATGGGCAGTACGCGCGGTTCTCCGTTCTTCGGCTTCCACCCTCCTTGTACGCAAAGTGTGCCTCTTTTCAGTTTATTTTCCATGTCAGTTATTTTATAAATTTGTTGTTGAATGTTCCCCTGTCGGTGTATATGCGTGCTATGTACATGCCGTGCCCCAATGTATTTGCCGGTATACAATTGCCTTTTATGTTACCTGCGGACAGTACACACTGTCCGTTTGCACCGAACACCTCCACCTTATTAATATTATATCCCTTGCCGTTGCATATCTGCAACATGCCGTCGCCGTATGCCACCGATATGTTTCCGTTGCTTTCGTTGCCTGCCGTAATGTCGGTTATGCCCGTCGGACGCTCTTTCACGGCGAACAGCTTGTAGCAGTTGCGGTATGAACCTACGGTGCCTTCCTTGCCGCCCTGTTTTGCTTCAACGAGTATTACATACTCTCCGGGAGCTACGGCAGGACTGCGGTATGTGAAGTTTATGGTCTTCGTTTCGCCCGCGTTTATTGTCTGCGAACCCATGTATATAATCTCGCCGTTGGTTATGGTGTGTTGTCTTGCCCTTATATATACGGTGCCGATGAACTTCTGCGGAGCTTGCAACGTGATGCTACCGGTCGCGTTCTCACCTTTATATATAATGT
Organism: Xylanibacter caecicola; assembly: GCF_013166515.1. Classification (GTDB taxonomy): domain Bacteria; phylum Bacteroidota; class Bacteroidia; order Bacteroidales; family Bacteroidaceae; genus Prevotella; species Prevotella caecicola. The sequence goes on from NZ_JABKKJ010000001.1 coordinate 329,227, forward strand.
CCGGGAAATTTAACGATACGGCGTTTACCAACACGTCGGATGTGTTTTCGCCTACTGTCATTGTCTCCGTGCATGCTTCAGCCACGGCGTCGGTTGTTGTATTGCCGTCTTCCGTAGTGTATTTTACATCCACACGATATGTCCCCGGGTCTACCGGGAGCTTACGGTAGAACGTTCCGGTTACCGCTTCTCCTTGTCCCACCTCAAGGTTCTTTTGCTGGAAGAGATAAGAGTTCTCGGGCTTGTTTACGTCCGTGAGCCATGTTGTCATGCCCACCTTGCCTGCCGCGGCATAGTTGCGCGCGTTCAAGGCAATGGTCACGTTGTCGCCCTGAAGTATGTCCGTGTCTGTGGCGTTGCGCCATAGGGCGTTCTGCGTCATGCGCATTACCGGTACTGCCGACGGCGGAAGGACGGTTATTATGCCCTCGTCTCCCTCTGCGAGTTTGAACGGGTGGTCTCTGTGTCCGTCTTCAAACAGTGTGATATGGTATGTGCCTTCGGGCATGGAAGAGTCAAGGTTTATAAGAAAATCAATGCTTTCGGTGCTTTCGTTGTACACGTTTGCATAGTTGCTGTATGCCCATTCTTTCTCCGCATTGTCCTCCGGAACGAACACCATTGTTATCCGTTTCAGGTCGAAGTTGCTGCTGTTGTTGCGCAACTTCATGCGGAACAGCGCGCTTCCTTGTGCATATACGTCACCGTCGGGCGTCAGAGGGGTGAGCATAGACACGTCCGGATGCGTGGCATTGTCGTTGTCTGTCGTTATCACACCGTTCTTTACAGTGGCTTTAACCGCGCCGCGGCTGCTGTTCTCGTGTCTTATTGTCTGCCAGTCAGCCTCTGCCGATTCACGAAAGACAAGTATTATGTCATACTCTCCGTCGGCAACAGACGTGCCGGTGTTGGTCGAAATTCCTTTTATTGTAAACAGCGGAATGGATGAAGAACCTCTGTTCTTGCCGTAACCGTCCATGTGCAGGCTTTCGACATGCAGCATCTTTACGGTCGTTCCGCCTTTTGTAAGTGCTACGCCCACTTCTCCGTCGAAAGGTTTGGTGTCGTAGTTCGACAGGTTGGTCATAAGCATAAAGTCCGTACCGAAATAAGAACAATATACCGAACTGCTGTACAACGGGCGACAGAAACCGTTGTTCGTGCCCGTTGCCGGCTGTATGCCCGTTATTATTTCCTGGTCGCGGTTGTATCCGCCTGTGCCTCCTCCCACGCCGAGTTCGCTCGGATTGAGGTGGTTTACAAGGAAGTAGCCGTTGCTGCGACCGTACCATCCCCAGTTGATATGCACATAACCCTCCGAGTCGTAGCCGTCGCACACAAAGGCATGTCCGCCCGTTCCGGTGTCGCTCGTCGCACCATAATACACCGGTCTGCCGGCATCAAGCTCGCCCTTTATCAGTTCCAGCCACTCGCTGCTGCTGTAATAAGCACGTTTGCGCATCACTGTCGCACCGTCGTATCCGAAATAATCGCGCAGAGCACCCGGCACAAGCATAGACAATGCACCGCTGCCTTCAGGCAAATAGTCCATTTCCACGGCTATGCCGAAGTTTGCCGCAAGTGTCGCCGCGGCATCTGTCTGACTTGGCGTCGCACCCGTTTCGGGGTAGAAAGGCAGCATGTTGTTCCAGTCGTACACCGTGCTGCCGAAGTCGGCTGCCAGCTCCTTACCGTTCCATGTGTAGCTCTTGTTCCCCGTGCCGCGCTGCGGATAATTATGGTATTTCATTATCTGTGTCGCCGCCGTTGCCACGCATCCCACGTAGTAGTGCTTTGCGGTGCCGCCCGATGTGTATGTGGGGCACTTCTCATTGAACGGATAGTCCTGTCCCCAGTTTATATCTCCCAACAGCGGATCCACTACCACGGTGCCCTGTCGAGACGTGCCGGCGGTCTGCGGGGCGCCTGCCCGGGCGCAGTGCTCCACATATATTTCGTTCAACTTTAGCCATTCTGCCATGTTTGCGGGAATGTCTTTAGAATTGAAACAGCCCGTATCGGCATATCCCAGTACGGGAACCGCATTGTCATCGCCCGCCACCACGACGAAGCCTTCGTCGCTGCCGATGTTGAACACGTACAGTTTTTCGTTGTCCTTTGCCTGTGCTTTGGCACCCTTGCGTACCGGAATACATTTAAGCGATGCAGTTGTACTGCATCGCTTGTTCATGAAATCCTTTGCCAATGCCTCTGCCCGGTTCCTGCCTATAGGACCGGCTATTGCCGAAACGATACCGAGAGCGAGGCATGACAAAGATAATATGTATCTTTTCATAAGTGCTTATGTTAGCGAATTACAACCTTGTAGCTCTTGTCTCCGGCTCTTACTATAGCCGCACCGCGTGCCATGCCGATGTTGTTGTTGCCCTTGTTGCCCTTTACGCTCTTTATCAGACGTCCGTCCATGCCGTACACATAGATTGTCGTTTCGGTTCCGAGCGTTACGCTTACGCCTCCGTCTACGATGCGCAGTGTTGTATCATTGATGTCGTTTTCGGTGCCGTTGATTGCCGAAGGAGTCAGCTTTACCTCTACGGCATTCGACGGGGCAGAGCCGAGCAGGTCTATTTCGCCGCTTACAACCGTGCGCACGTATGCTGTCACCTGATATGAGTAGCTTGTGTTTTCGTCAAGAGTTACGCTGAAATCCGTAGATGTCTTGTCGCCTTCCACCTCTCTTGTCTCGACAAGCGATGTGTACTTGTCGCCTGCTTTCAGTGTTGTTGTGACATACATATAGTCTACGAACAGTTTCTTTTCTCCACCGTACACAATTTCAATATAGCTCTCGGCTGTGCCTTTTGTGAATTCTACTGTATATTCCTTGAAGCCCTCTTCCAAAGTCACGGTCTTTGTTTCTGCCGCTGTCTCTTCATTGCCGTTGTAGAGATTTATGGTTACCTCATATCCTGCATTATATTTTCCGTAAGCGCCTTCTGCCATATTTATTGTCAGTTTGCCTGCGCCGTTGTTGGCGGTAAAGTCGAGTGCCGGTGTCGTAATGCTTCCCGGACCGCTGAAAGGTGCTATACCCATGTATCCTTTTGCGAAGCAATGACTTACGCCATACCATCCCGGAACAGTCGTATAGGCATCAAGATATTCCTGTGTCTTGCCGTATTCCACAGTACCTGTAAGCGAACCGATGGTTACTCCCGAGAAGTCTTCATCGAGTATTCTCTTCTCTGTTGTTTCAGCCATTGTTTCTGTCTTGAACAGCAGAACATCGTACTTGGCAGCCTTTGCCACAGCCTCCCAGTTTGCCGTAAAGCCGTTTGCCGTAACGTTTGTGGCGGCAATTGCCTTTGGAGCGTCCACGCTTGATATCACTTCAACCACTTCTATCTCGTTAGAGTAGTCGGATATATTCTCGCCTTTCTTTGTGCGAACGGTATAGTAATAGGTCTTTCCTTCCTCAAGTCCTTCAACTCTCTTAGAGGTAGTGGTTACCTCGTCGTCTTTAAGAAGATATTCTTTTTCATCGGTACCGTCTGCCTTTGTATACACGTCAAGCAGATAAGCCGTTGCACCTGAAATTCTGTCCCATTTAGCTGTAAACGATGTGGCGGTTGCATCTTCAGGCTGTTTTGCCGTAGTAGGAGCTACAAATTTGTCGCTCATTTCAACCTTAATGTTGTCTATAAGTATGCCTTCGAAGATTAGCAGCGGCGATATTTTCAATCCGTATGTACTTGATGCGGATGCACTGTATATTGTTATGGTGTGCCAATTGTCGTCGGCAAGTTCTGTCTGTTGGTTTATGTATGGGCTGTATGTGCTCCCCATGCTCACCGTAACAATTCCGCCATACGATGCACGGCTCTTTACATCCAGCGTTATCTTTATCGTCTTGCCGTAACTGTAGCCCGACAGTCTCGCTGTCTCAATGTTTCCGCCATCACCAATCAGAAGTGCTCCTCCTGCTTCGTAGACCTTTGAGCCTTTCCACCCGGAGAGAGTGGTGGCGAGTTTGCCGCTGTAAGTTGGCGTACTGATATCTGTTGTTGCCGGTGCATCCACCGTTCCTTCCGTAAAGGCATCGAACTTCTCGTCCAATAAAACCGTTACGTCTGCATCCTGGGCAAACGACATGCAAGTGCAGAACATAAATAATACTAATGAACCAAGTAACTTTTTCGTATTCATAAATGATTTTCTTAAGAATGATGTGTAAATGTTTATTTCTCTCTATTTATATTGACGGGGTGGAAACGGATGTTCCTGCGTCCTGTCCGTATTGCAAGTATCCATTTGCAAATATAAAGATAAAATTTTGTACGGCAAAATCAATGAATGTTAATATTGTGTCCTGATTGTCTTTGTGATACTGAAAAGCTGAAAACAGTTTACTTCATGATATTTGTGAAATAGCATGTAAGGTGTCTTTGGCACGGTTTTCTGCCGTTGTTTTGCGGCATGGCGGGCGTGTGTCGGCTGGTATTTCCGAGTGTCTTAATTCAGAATTCCCACCAATACCATATCGCTTTTCTTGCATATTGCAACGTTTTGATTGTCAGAATGTTACCGTTTGCGTTCTAAAAGGACACCTTTCAGCCTCTGATATGCCGCCTTTTAGAGCCTGAAAGGGCACCTTTTGCAAGCCGAAAAGCCATCTTTTGGAAAACGACCGTCGGTGTGCTGTTTTATAATGTGCAAAATATAGCGCGTTTTTATTAAATCTTTGTTGATGTGTCTCGCCGTTTTATCTTATCTTTGCATAATCAAGCAAGCTTGATTGCGCTCGGCTTGCATTACCTTTTCATAGTCCTATTAAAAATGAATACACCTATGAACATACCTCAGGAGTGGAACAAATTCTATCTTAAGGACGTGTCGTTTGTCAATCTTATGACACACCGCATATTCAATGTCCTTATCGTTGCAAATCCATACGATGCCTTTATGCTGGAGGACGACGGGCGTGTGGACGAGAAAATATTCAACGAATATACTGCGTTGGGGTTGCGCTATCCGCCGGCATTCACGCAGGTGAGTACCATAGAAGAGGCTATGGAGGTGATGAATGCCACAACCGTGGACCTTGTGATATGTATGCCGGGAAATGCAGACAACGATGCTTTTACCGTGGCGCGTGCCGTCAAAGACCGCTTCCCGGACATTCCGTGCGTGGTGCTGACACCTTTCTCGCATGGCATAACGAGGCGTATGGAGAACGAAGACCTGTCGATTTTCGACTATGTATTCTGTTGGCTCGGAAACACAAACCTTATACTCTCTATAATAAAGCTCATCGAGGACAAGATGAATATTGAGCACGACATCAACGAGGCGGGCGTGCAGATGATTCTATTGGTGGAGGACTCGATACGCTTCTACTCGTCGGTGCTGCCCAACCTGTACAGTTATATACTGGCACAAAGCCAGCGTTTTGCCACCGAGGCGCTGAATCCGCACAGTGCGACGCTGCGCATGCGCGGACGCCCGAAGGTGGTATTGGCGCGCAACTACGAGGAGGCGATGGAGTTGTATGACAAGTATGCCGACAACACTTTGGGCGTTATATCCGACTGCCGCTTTCCGAAAGACGGTGTGAAGGATGCCGATGCAGGACTGAAACTGTTGCGCGAGATACGCCGGCGCGACGAATACATACCGCTGATAATACAGAGCAGCGAGACGGCAAACCGCGAAAGGGCGCTGGCAGAGGGCTTCAGGTTCATAGACAAGAACTCGAAAAAGATGAACATAGACCTGCGCGGGATAATGGAGGAGCACATGGGCTTTGGCGACTTCATATTCCGCGACCCTGCCACACGCAAGGAGATAAAGCGTGTGCGCAGTTTGAAGGAACTGCAGGACAACATCTTCAACATTCCATACGACTCGATGCTCTATCATATATCGCGCAACCACATGAGCCGTTGGCTGTGTGCACGTGCCATATTCCCCGTGTCGGCTTTTCTCAAGACCGTGACATGGCACCGCCTGCAGGACGTCGACGCCCACCGCAGGATTATCTTCGACGCCATAGTTCAGTATCGTCACATGAAGAATATCGGTATCGTGGCGTTGTTCAACCGCGACCGCTTCGATGCCTACAGCCATTTTGCGCGTATCGGCGACGGTTCGCTTGGCGGAAAGGGTAGGGGACTGGCTTTTCTCGACAACATCATAAAAAAACATCCGGAGTTTAACGGTTTCGAGGGTGTGAAGGTATCCATACCGAAGACGGTGGTGCTGTGTACCGATGTGTTCGACGAGTTTATGGACAACAATAACCTGTATCAGGTTGCTCTGAGCGATGCTTCGGACGATGAGATATTGGAACATTTCCTTAAAGCACAGTTGCCGGACAGGTTCCGGGCAGACTTTTATACCTTCTTCGAGGCGACCAACAGTCCTGTCGCCGTGCGCTCTTCGAGCCTGCTGGAAGACTCGCACTATCAGCCCTTTGCAGGCATATATTCCACATACATGATACCGCGCCTTGATGACAAAGCGCAGATGCTGGAGATGCTGGCGGCGGCTATAAAGAGCGTATATGCGTCGGTTTACTACCGCGACTCGAAGGCTTACATGACGGCAACGAGCAACGTGATAGATCAGGAGAAAATGGCGGTGATATTGCAAGAGGTTGTAGGAAAACAGTATGGAGACTACTTCTATCCCAACATAAGCGGTGTGCTGCGCTCGATAAACTATTATCCCATTGGTTATGAGACGGCGGAAGAGGGCGTGGCAAGCCTTGCCCTCGGACTGGGAAAATATATCGTCGACGGGGGACAGACGCTGCGCGTCAGTCCGTATCATCCCGATCAGGTGTTGCAGACAAGCGAAATGGAAGTAGCGTTGAGGCAGACGCAGACACATTTCTATGCGCTCGACATGACGCATGTAGGCAATGATTTCAAGGTGGATGACGGTTTCAATATACGCAAGATGAAGGTGAAGGATGCTGACAAGGACGGTTCGCTGAATTATATAGCATCGACGTATGATCCGTATGACCAGGTGATACGCGACGGCATATACGACGGCGGACGCAAGATAATATCCTTCTGCGGCGTGCTGCAGCAGGGCGTCTTCCCGTTGCCCGAACTGTTGAGGATGTCTATGAGGTTTGGTGCCGAGGGCATGAAGCGCCCTGTGGAGATAGAATTTGCATGCAATCTGAACGAAGACCGCACCGGGGAGTTTTATCTGTTGCAGATACGTCCGATCGTCGACAGCAAGCAGGTGCTCGATGAAGACATTGCCTCTATTGCCGATGCCGACTGCCTGTTGCGCTCGCACAATTCGCTTGGACATGGCATAAGCAGCGATGTCACGGACGTGGTGTATGTCAAGACGGACGATGACTTTACTGCTGCCAACAATCCGCGCGTTGCCGAGGAGGTGGAGAGGATAAACCGCAAATTCCTTGACGAGAGGCGCAACTATGTGCTTGTGGGACCGGGGCGTTGGGGCTCGAGCGACTACTGGTTGGGCGTTCCCGTGAAGTGGCCTCACATAAGTGCCGCCCGTGTCATCGTAGAAGTTGCTCTGAAGAATTACAATGTGGATCCCAGTCAGGGCACGCACTTCTTCCAGAACCTTACAAGTTTCGGTGTGGGATACTTTACGATAGATGCAAACAACGGCAGCGGTATATACAACAAGGCGCTACTTGACAGTATGCCTGCCGTGGAGGAAACGTCTCTTGTGCGCCATGTGCGCTTTGACAAGCCTCTGAAGATAATGATGGACGGCATGAAACAGGAGGGAGTGGTGGTGTTTTAATTAAGAATTAAGAGCGGGGTAATTAAGAAGTAAGAATTAAGAATTAAGAAAATATGCTTTGATAATTGTATTAGTCCTATTAGACTAATTATACCTATCAGACCAATTGATATCCCTTCAAAGCATATTTTCTTAATTCTTACTTCTTATTTCTTAATTAAAGAACGTTTGTTATACCCTTTGATTTAAGTCAAAAAAGAATTGTTTGCGCACACAAAATATAAGATATGCTTGCGCCGTATATGTAAAAGCATTATCTTTGCAATGTGTTTTTCATAGTATTAGATTTAAGGTTAACAAGGTTGGTGTACAGCGGTACACCTTTTTTTATGTCCATACGCCGCTTTTATATATAAGGTACGCGAACTTATAATATTATCTCGAAGACTGTAAAAAAAGTGTTCAACCCTTTGTATTGATAAATTAAAATATTACCTTTGTCTCGCATTTGAATTTGTTTAACATATAATATCAACTAAAAAATTATGGCAAGTTATAAAACACTGGGCTTGGTAAACACACGTGAAATGTTTAAGAGAGCCATCAACGGAGGTTATGCAGTACCTGCTTTCAACTTTAATAACATGGAGCAGTTGCAGGCTATTATCAAAGCGTCTTCTGAACTGAAGTCACCGGTTATACTTCAGGTGTCGAAAGGAGCGCGCAACTATGCTAACCAGACTCTTCTGCAGTATATGGCACAGGGAGCCGTTGAATATGCAAAGGAACTGGGCTGCGAGCATCCGGAGGTTGTTCTGCATCTTGACCACGGCGACAGTTTCGAGTTGTGCAAGAGTTGTGTAGACATGGGCTTCTCTTCTGTAATGATCGACGGTTCGGCTCTTCCTTACGACGAGAACGTAGCTCTTACGAAGAAGGTTGTTGAATATGCTCATGCTCACGATGTTACCGTTGAGGGCGAGCTTGGTGTTCTTGCCGGTGTTGAGGATGAGGTCGTGGCTGAGGAATCTCACTATACAAAGCCTGAGGAGGTTATCGACTTCGTTACAAAGACAGGTGTTGACTCGCTGGCTATCTCTATCGGAACAAGCCACGGAGCATATAAGTTCAAGCCGGAGCAGTGTACACGCGACCCGAAGACAGGCAAACTGGTTCCTCCTCCTCTTGCTTTCGACGTTCTCGATGCTATCATGGAGAAATTGCCGGGCTTCCCTATCGTGCTGCACGGTTCTTCTTCTGTTCCTCAGGAATATGTTGACATGATCAACGAATATGGCGGAAAACTGCCCGATGCAGTCGGAATACCCGAAGAGCAGTTGCGTAAGGCTTCGGCAAGTGCTGTCTGCAAGATTAACATCGACTCTGACTCACGTCTTGCTTTTACAGCAGCCGTTCGTAAAACATTGGCTGAGAAGCCGGGCGAGTTTGACCCACGTAAGTATTGCGGTCCTGCACGCGACGAGATGGAGAAGATGTACAAGCACAAGATTATTGATGTGCTGGGTTCTGACGGCAAACTTGCTGAATAACAGAAGGCATCTTGAAATAGCATAAAACAACCGGAGCAGTCTTGCAAGAAGGCTGCTCCGGTTGCTTTTTAGTATATGTATGCTTTTATGATTTTAGTCTTTCTTTTTGCAGTGCTGCGTGTCCGGAATGTGTTTCTGGGTTGCGGTCGTGTCGTGACATGGCGCTGTCGCGCTTGCAGATCGTGACGTTTGACGCCCCGCCTATTTCTTTATCATCTCTGTACTGATGTTCTCCACGTTGCCCGTTACAGGATTTAATATAAGGTTTGTGGTGAACTTCTTGCTGAACATATTGCTGTTCAGGGCTTCCACCATGCCGTATTGTGCTGCGTAAAGTTCGTATGCTGCCCACACATCGGTTCCCTTATAAAGTGTCACTCTTATTTTTCCGGGCAGGTTGACACATATCCCCGAGTCTTCCTTTTCTTTCTTGATCTCCTCTATAGTGGTCTTTATTACAGGCATTACGTGAAGGTCTTCCGTATCTATATAATAAGGTCTGCCTGCGAGGTCGTCGGCATCTGTGAAACCGATCTTTGACGAAAAGCGGAACAGAACCTGTTTTCCCGTTTCTTTTGAAGGTATGAATGTTATTACCTTTTCAATGGTGTCGGTTTGTGTCGTGCCGTCGAACAACTGTAGAAGTGCCGCTTCCTGCGTGTTAAGATTTTCCAGCATGATGCGCAACTGCTCACCGTCTTTAGGCATGAAGTCCGCCTGTCCTTTGTTAAGAAGGCTTTTGTTTTCGCGTATGTCATATATCTCGCGGGCACAGAGTTCTGCCATTTTGACCGTACTTCCGGCAGAAAGTATCTCCTCGTTCATGAAGTCGCGCGGATTAAGAGGCTTCACCTTGTTTGCCGGCTTGAATGCTTCCGGCTCTGTTGTGGTGCGCGTGTTGGTGGTGTTTACGGCAAGTAGCACTCCGTTCTCGTCTCTTTGGAGTGTCGATATGCTGTGTTTCGCGTCGTTTTTCGCCACATACTGTTTTGTAGAATCGGGCATGCCGAACGATGATATGTTGACGTTCAATATGCGGTATGTCGTTTCCGGCTCGAGCGAAACATCCATTTTACGTAGGTATTTCTCGGCATATTTGGCATATTCGCCCGGCGTATACGTCTTCTTTTCAGCCAATATGGAAAAGCGAAGTGCTGTTTTCGGGAGGAAATAAGTTGTACCCTGTACTGTCGGCATGTCGTCTTGCGCCATGGCAGAAGACATGAATAACAAGCCGATAACGGCTGTTGTTATAAACTTTTTCATAGATCTTACGGATTGTTTCCAGTTGTTATTTGTCCAGAAATGCGAATGCCTGTGGTATTTTTTCTATCAAATCGCCTGCCGTGAGGCTTTCCATTCCTTTCTCTTTTGCGGCAATGTCGCCGGCAATACCATGCAGGTACATTCCCGTAAGGCATGCTTCGGCTTGTTTGTATCCCCGTGCCAGCAGTCCCGTGATGATGCCTGTCAGTACATCGCCACTGCCCGCCGTAGCCATTCCGGCATTGCCCGTAGAGTTGAAGATGACTGTTCCGTCGGGCAGGCAGAGTGCCGAATGATGCCCTTTAAGTATTATATAGGCGTGCAGTTGCTGTGCCATGCTTTGTGCCTTGCACAGTCTTTCGTAGCTGTCTACATAGTGGTTGCCCGCCAGACGTTCGAATTCTTTGGGATGGGGAGTCATTATTATGCCTTTCGGAAGCTGTTGCAGCCATGCACGGTGGCTTGCCAATATGTTCAATGCATCGGCGTCAAGCACAATCGGAACCTGTGTTTTCCTTATTTGGGTGATAAGTGCAATGGCTGTGTTTTCATTCTGTCCCAGTCCCGGACCTATGCCGAGAGCATCGAATTCTTCCACGTCTATCGGTTCGGTGAAGTACTTGTCGTCCTTGTCATGATGCACGATCGCTTCCGGAACGGATATTTGCAGGATATCGTTGTTGCGCTTTGGTGTTCCTACCGTCACTTTTCCGGTTCCGGAACGCAGGCATGCCTTTGCCGCAAGAACGGCGGCTCCTGCCATCCCGTAGCTTCCGGCAATGAGCAATGCGCTACCCATATCGCCTTTATGTGCAAAGCTGTTGCGATGCAGGATGCGTGCTTTTATATCTTTTTCCTCTACCACCGAGTATGTGGCAGGTATGCTCTCGATACCGTCTTTGCTCAGTCCGATGTCGAGAATTTGCAGTTTTCCGATGAAGTTCTGGTTCTCGGGAAACATGAAAGAAAGTTTCTTTTGTTGTAGCGTAAGCGTCATGTCGGCTTTGATGATGTTTGCCCTTACGCTGTAAGTGTTGTCTTCTGACATCAGTCCCGACGGTATATCGATACTCACCACCTGCGCCGGAGACTGGTTGATGTATTTTACCAATGATGCGAAACCTCCTGCAAGAGGCTTGTTGAGCCCCGAACCGAACAGTCCGTCGATGACCAACATGCCCTTTTCAAGCCGTGGAGGGTCGAACTCGTTGGTTACTTCTATGAATTTCCTAAGTTTCTTGCAGTCCTGCAACCGCTTCTTGTTTATTGTGCAGTCTTCGGACAACGTGTTGCCGATATTGAACAGATATGCGGTTGTCCGATAGTCTTTTTCAGCCAGCATTCGTGCCACTGCCAGTGCGTCGCCGCCGTTGTTGCCCGGTCCGGCAAATACCACCACCGCTGTATCCGTGCCCCAAGACGCGGTAATGGCACGTGTGAGCGCATCCGCCGCACGTTCCATCAAATCCTCCGACTTTATCGGCTCGTGTTCGATTGTATATTTGTCAAGCTCCTTAACCTGAGCTCCGGTAAAAATCTTCATCGTTGCAAAAATACTAAATTAATACCAATCAGTGCTTATTGTTTGATATATTTTTAGTAATTTTGTGCCAAAATAAAAAGCAATTATGGCTGTTATAAACATTTTGGACAAGAAGTTTGAGACTTCTTATCCTGAAGAAGAGATACTAAAACGAGTCAAAGCCGTTGCCGACAGGATAAATACCGACATGGCAGGCAAGAACCCGCTGCTGCTTGCAGTACTCAACGGATCGTTTATGTTTGCTGCCGACTTGATGCGCATGATAACCATTCCGTGTGAGATATCTTTTGTCAAGCTTGCTTCTTATCAGGGAACCACATCCACGGGCGAGATAAAAGAGGTCATCGGAATTAACGAAGACCTGGCGGGAAGAACGGTTATCATTGTGGAAGACATCGTCGAATCGGGACTTACGATGAAGCGTATGATAGACACATTGGGCACCCGCAATCCCGAGTCTATACATATTTGTACACTGCTACTGAAGCCCGAAAAGCTGAAAATAAACCTCAACATAGAGTATGCGGCAATGGAAATCCCGAATGATTTCATCGTGGGCTACGGTCTTGATTACGACCAGCAGGGACGCAACCTGCGCGATATATACACTTTGGTAGAGGAATAATCCTTGCAGGGATGCGGCATGCCGTATCCCTATATTTATACCCTGACGGCATGTGCGGGCACCTTTTATTGCGGCGGCGCACAATGTCTGTATGTAAAAAAGTAATAGGTTTGGTTTTTAAATACAACAAAGAAAAGGACAATGAAGAATATTGTAATATTCGGAGCACCGGGTTCCGGTAAGGGAACACAGAGCGATCTCATTATCGACAAGTATGGACTGGAACACATTTCCACGGGTGATGTGCTCCGTAAAGAGATAAAGGCGGGTACGGAACTTGGTGTTACAGCCAACAAGTTCATATCCAACGGACAGCTTATCCCCGATGAACTGATGATCGATATACTGGCAAACGTATACGACAGCTTTGGCAGTGAGCATAACGGTGTGATATTCGACGGATTTCCGCGCACCATTCCACAGGCAGAGGCACTTAAGAATATGCTTGCCGAACGCGGGCATGATATTGCCGCGATGATAGAGCTTGACGTGCCGGAAGACGAACTGATGAAACGTCTCATCAACCGTGGCAAGGAGAGTGGTCGTTCCGATGACAATGAGGAAACGATAAAGAAGCGTCTTGATGTATATCACAACCAGACGGCTCCGCTCATAGACTGGTACAAGAAAGAGAGCCTGCACCACCACATCGACGGATTTGGCGACCTTGACCGCATATTCGCCGATGTCTGCGACGTTATCGAAAACGTATAATAAAGGTCAGTGCCGCCGCATTGACGAAACATATTCCGAAACCCCAAATCAATAATAATGGAATCTAACTTTGTAGACTACGTAAAGATTTATTGCCGTTCCGGAAAGGGCGGTCGTGGCTCCATGCACTTGCGCCACATAAAGTATCAGCCCAATGGAGGACCGGACGGGGGCGACGGAGGTCGCGGAGGTAATGTCTATCTGCGTGGAAACCATAACTACTGGACGCTGCTTCATCTCAAGTATCAGCGCCACGTACGTGCCGGACACGGTGGAAACGGAGGTCGCGACAAATGTCACGGTACCGATGGAAAGGACGAGTATATAGACGTGCCGTGCGGAACGGTTGTGTATGATGCCGAGACAGGTAAGTTTATATGTGATGTGATGCACGACGGACAGGTCGTTATGTTGCTCAAGGGTGGTCGAGGCGGACTGGGCAACTTTCAGTTCCGGACAGCCACCAACCAGGCTCCGCGCTATGCTCAGCCGGGCGAACCGATGCAAGAACTTACCGTTATAATGGAGCTTAAGTTGCTTGCCGATGTGGGTCTGGTGGGCTTCCCCAATGCCGGTAAGAGTACTTTGCTGTCCGCATTGTCAAGTGCACGTCCCAAGATTGCCAACTATCCGTTTACAACGCTCGAACCTTCGCTCGGCATCGTGAGCTATCACGACCGCCAGTCGTTCGTCATGGCAGACATACCGGGTATCATCGAGGGTGCCAGCGAGGGCAAAGGACTGGGGCTGAGGTTCCTTCGTCATATCGAGCGAAACTCGCTGTTGCTCTTTATGGTGCCGGGAGATACTGACGATATAAAGCGCGAATACGAGATACTTCTCAACGAACTGAGCAGTTTCAACCCTGAGATGACAGACAAACACCGTGTGCTTGCCGTCACCAAGTGCGACCTTCTGGACGACGAACTTATAGAGATGCTCCGCGAGACCACGCCCGACGATATACCCGTGGTGTTCATTTCTGCCGTTACGGGTCAAGGTCTTGAAGAACTGAAGGATGTGCTGTGGCGCGAACTGAACAGCGAGAGCAACAAACTCCATGACATCACGGCAGAAGACACGCTTGTTCATCGCGACAAGGACATGAGCCGTCTGTCCGAAGAGCTGCACATAGAGGGCGAGGACAACATTGAGTTTGTTGATGATGAAGACATCGAAGACATTGACGAACTCGACGATTACGAAATTGTCGATATAGACGAATGAAAGCCCCGGGGCTGACATATTATGATATTGCGCCGCAGGTTACGGCGTTCAGTTCCACCCGTCACGGCGGTGTAAGCCGCGGCGCGTATGGCAGTTTCAATATTAATCCTTATTGTGGAGATGCCTCAGAGGCTGTGACGGCAAACCGCGAGACTCTCTGTCGTCTGCTTGGCGTGGACGACAGTCATCTTCTTTTACCACATCAGGTTCATCGCACGGAGATTGCCGTGGTTGAACCTGATTTCTTTTCCATGTCCGCATGCCGTCGCAAAGACATACTCGACGGCGTCGATGCCGTTATGAGCAATGTGCCGGGCGTATGCTTCGGCGTGTCCACTGCCGACTGTATTCCTGTTATCATCTATGATACCGTGTGCCATGCGGCATGCGTAGTTCATGCCGGCTGGCGCGGAACTGTGGCGCGCATTGCCGAAAAAGCCGTTGCCGCCATGTGCCGCCGCTACGGCTCGTCACCGCATACGATGAAGGCTGTTGTCGGTCCCGGCATATCGGGCGATGCCTTTGAGGTAGGCGATGAAGTGTACGATGAATTCCTGAATAACGGTTTCAGAATGGACGATATATCGTTCCGCCGAGACAGATGGCATATAGACCTGCCCACGTGCAACCGTCTGCAATTGGTGGCTTCGGGCATTCCTGCCGGTAATATACAGATGTGCGGAATATGCACATATAACAATTCAGCCGACTATTTCTCCGCCCGAAGGCTCGGAACAGCCTCCGGACGTATCTTCACAGGTGTCGTTCTGAAGTGACGGCTGCCTGTTTGCCGTCACCCTATGCCGTTGCCTTACGGTTTGCGGTTCTACTTTTTATCGAATTTTATTTTCAGTTTGCCCACGAAAACGCCGTGTTTCCCGTTCTGGTCGTTAGGCACGGCAGTGCCGTCGAGGTTGTTCTCATATCGCAGTTCCTTGAAATACGAGTGGGAATGTCCGCCCAGTACCAGGTCTATGTTACGTGTTCCGCGCATCATCTCCGTGTCGTCCGTTCCCTTGATGTTCCAGCCCAGATGCGACAGGCATATCACCACATTGCACCGCTTCTCTTCCTTAAGCATCTTAGCCGTCTCGTTGCCCGCTTTTATAGGGTCTTTGTATTTCACGCCTTTACAGTTTCCGGCAAGGACAAGTCCTTCCATTTTGGGCGAAAGACCGAATATTCCTATTTTCAATCCGTTGCGGCGTATTATTACGTATGGCTTCACGAGTCCCTCCACCGGTGTGCCCGTAAAGTCGTAGTTGGCACATACAATGGGAAACTTTGCCATGCGGAAGAGCCTTGCCATGTTCTCCAGACCGAAGTCGAACTCGTGGTTGCCTATTGTGGCGGCGTCATATTCCATGAGGTTCATCAGTCCCACTTCAACCTCGCCCTTATATATATTATAATAAGGTGAGCCTTGCGAGAAGTCGCCGCTGTCCAATAACAGCAGTCCCGGGCACTTTGCGCGCTCCTGTCTCACCATTTCCGCACGGCGTATGAAGCCCCCGCGGTTGGCAATCATGGTGTCTGCCAGATTGGGGTTCAGCGGCGACACGCAGCTGTGCGTGTCGTTGGTGTGCAGTATTGTCAGTTCCTTCTGTGCCCTTGCTGCCATTGCCGCGGCACATATCATGCATACGATAAAAAGCCTTTTCATAATGTCCGTTCCTCCTTACTGTTGTTTTACGGTTATGCGTCCTTCTATCTTCGAGTCGGCGGCAATGCCCCTCTTCATCAGTCCGCTCATGTATTTCATTATTATAAAACGCACGTTGTTGTCGTCAGATGCCGGTGCGTTAATGTCTGTTCCGTCCTTGAACGCCAGCATCTTGTCGTTGCCCTGTGCCAGATAGTCGAGCGTTGCCACGCGATAGTTTCTGCTTTCGTCTACCTCCTCGCCGTTCAGTCGTGCGGACAGCAGGTGTCCCTTGCCGTCTATTACCAGTTCCACACCGTGGCTTACACCCTCGCCGCCTGTACCGGCTATTTGTCTGAACAGCTCCTTGACCTTCTTTCCGCTGAGCGTCATGAAGTATATCTTGTTGTCGAAAGGCGCCACGTCTGTCACATCGCCGTATGTCACGTTGCCCTCGGCAAATGCCGACCGTATGCCGCCGATGTTGTATACCGAGAAGTCGGGCTTCTCGCCGTAGTCCGCGCTGCCGTGTATCAGGATGTCTGCCAGCAGATTTGACAACAGGCTTTCAGGTCTGTCTGCCGCCATATATCTTGCCGATATGCCAACTACCGGACTTACGATGCTGTCCACCACCTGCTTGTAGGGGGTTATGAACTGTGCTGTCCCGTCGTTGCCTTGGGTGTTGTCATATCTGTTGTCTATAAGTATCCTGCTTCTTTCCACGCTCACCGGTGTGTAGTGAGACGAGCACGATGTGCCGCAGACAATTGCCGCGGCGATGAACGTGATGATGTGTTTCTTTTGCATGATAATGATGATGTTTAATCTGTTTTTCGGCTATGCAAATATACGATTTATTTCCGAAACGTAAACCGTATGGCTGTCACTTGTTTCCAAGAGGTGGCGTTTTAGCGTCTGAAAGATGCCCTTTCAGACGCTAAAAGGTGCCCTTTTAGGATGCAAAACACCACATTTTGGAACGCGTTTTGTAATATATTGATTTTCAGTGAGTTTTCAGCTGGGTGGAAAAGGATGGATTTTTAAAGGAGATAAAGGGAGATAGGAAAAGATATGTGGCTGTCGCCACGGAAGATAAAAGACAATAGCCTGTAATAAAAAAACAAGGCATTTGTCCTCTATCTTCCCTTTATCTTCTCCTATCTCCCTTTATCTCCTTAAAAAATCTTCCTTCTCTCCTTTTACAATCTCATCTCTTTTCTTTCCACAACTCGCTCATGTCCTCGAGCGTCTTTCCCTTTGTCTCGGGCACAAGGCGCCATACGAAGAATGCCGCTGCAACGCATATAATGCCGTATAGTCCGTATGTGAACCAGTGCCCGAAGTTAGGATCGCTGTCAAGACGCATGTTGAACATCGGCACGAAGGTGGCACTTACAATCCAGTTGAACACCCATTGGAAGGCCACGGCTATCGCCACGGCGGCACCACGAATGGTGTTGGGGAATATTTCCGCTATGAGCACCCAGCAGATGGGACCCCACGACATCATGAACGAGGCACTGTATATCATTATGCTCAGCATAGTTACGATGCTCATATTGGCGTCGCCGAATGTCAGAGCCACTCCGAAAGCGCCGAGCGCCATGCCTGCCGAGCCGGTGATGAGCAGCGGCTTGCGTCCCCATTTCTCCACGGTGAACACGGCAACGAGCGTGAAGAGTATGTTTACGACACCCATTACTATTGTGTTGACCATCGGGTTTGTCATGCCCATGTCGCTGAATATGCGCGGTGCATAGTAGAGTACGGCATTGATGCCGACAGCCTGCTGGAATACGCTGAGCATTATTCCGATGAATATCACGAGCCAGCCGTATGTGAAGATATGTTCCGTTTTCTCCGTTATGGTGTTCTTTATATCCTCGAGAATGTCATGTCCTTCCGCCTTGCCGTTTATCTTCTGGAGTATGGCGAGTGCCTTGTCGTCACGGTTTATCATCACAAGATAGCGCGGTGTCTCGGGCACGAAGCATATCAGCAGGGCGAATAGTCCGGCAGGAACAGCCTCGCTTCCGAACATGTAGCGCCAGCCCGTGGATATTGTCCATGCGGCCTCGTCGGCGTTTAGAATGCGCATTGCCTCGATGACGGGATTGACATTGTTGCCGAGGATGACAAAGTTCACGAAGTATACCACCAGCTGACCGAAGATAATGGCAAACTGGTTCCACGACACAAGGGTTCCGCGGATGTCCGACGGGGCAACTTCGGCGATGTACATGGGGCATATCGCCGATGCCAGACCAACGCCCACGCCGCCTATTACGCGGTAAATGTTGAACGCAACGAGAAGGTTGAGCGTCGGAACGCCATGTTCGAAGAAAAGAAACTCGGGTGTCATGCTGCCGAGAGCGGACACGAAAAACATCAGTCCGGCAAAGATCAGCGACCTTTTGCGTCCCCATCTCGAGGCAAGAAAGCCCGAGATGCCGCTACCGATGATACATCCTATAAGGGCGCTTGCACAAGTAAAGCCGTGCCAGGCGTCGGTATAGGCAAAGTCGGAAGCGCCGAGGAAAAATGCCTGAAGACCTTTTTCGGCACCGGAAATCACTGCTGTGTCGTAGCCGAAGAGCAGTCCGCCCAATACGGCAACCATTACGATAGAAATAAGGTAAGCCTTGCTACCTGTCTGATTTTTACTCATTGTTATTATAGATTATTGATTTATTTCCTTGTCCTTTAATACGTTTATGCCCGTTGTTTCCCCAATATTTATTGACGTTTCGGTAAGAAAGACAGATATTTTTAGTAAATTTGCAACCGTATGTGCACATATACATTGAAAATATGAAGGCATACGGCGACAATGAGAACACAGTATACGGGCGATGAATTTCAGTGAGGTAATAGGGCAGGACGAAGTAAGGCAGAGGCTCGTGCAAATGGTGCGCGAGGATCGTGTGCCTCATGCCATGATGTTTTGCGGACCTCACGGCTGCGGCAAAATGGCAGTGGCAATGGCGTTCGCGTCGTATCTTCTTGGCGAAGGACGACAGCCCGAAGACGGTACCGAGATGCTTCCCGAGTCGGCGAGGCACAATGTTGAGGCTATGCTCGCAAAGTGGTCGCATCCCGACCTGCACTTCTCTTATCCCGTTATACGTCCTGCCGGTACCGCATCGGAACATAAGATGACGAGCGACGACTTCGGAAAAGAATGGAAAACGATGCTTGCCGAAGGACCGTATTTTACCATCGACAAATGGCTCGGGGCGATGAATGCCGCCAACCAGCAGGCACAGATTGGGGTGGGAGAGAGCGACAGCATTATCAGGAAACTCAGTCTTAAGTCGAGTCAGGGCGGTTATAAGATATGTATAATATGGCTGCCCGAGCGCATGAACGGTGAGTGTGCCAACAAACTCCTCAAGATATTGGAGGAGCCGCCGCATCGTACGGTGTTCATGATGGTGTGTGAGGAACCGGGAAAACTGCTCGAGACCATACGTAGCCGTACGCAGCGCATAGACATAAAGCGCATAGCCGTGGAAGACATTGCCCGCTCACTGGTGGAACGCAGACTGGTAGACGAGGATACGGCGGTGCGTATAGCCCGTGTTGCCGACGGCAGTTGGATAAAGGCAGTTGAAGAACTTGACACCGGAAACGAGAACCGAACGTTCCTTGACATGTTCATAATGCTGATGAGACTGGCATATAAGCGCGACATAAAGAGCCTTAAGAAATGGAGCGAGGCGGTCTCCGGATATGGCAGGGAGAAGCAGAAGCGCATGCTGGCATACTTTCTGAGACTGGTAAGAGAGAACTTCATGTATAACTTCCGTAATCCCGAACTGGTGTACATGACACGTGACGAGGAGGACTTTGCACGCAATTTCGCACGGTTTATAAACGAGGCAAATGTTATGGAACTGTCGGAACTGTTCGGAAGGGCTATTCGCGACATCGGTCAGAATGCCAATTCCAAGATAGTTTTCTTCGATATTGCACTTAACACCATCGTAATGTTGGTGCAGGGAAGCCGTCAGTGACGTCGTTGCGGTGATTTTTTTACATATATATATAATGTGTCGACGCCAAAGAGCGTATTTGTCAGCATGGTTTGACATTGATGTCATATAAACAAAAAGGATAAAATGGATTTCAAGAACTTGAAATATGTCGTTGGAGACGGGTGCAGCCGTGGGCTGTGCCGGCGCGGATGCGGACGTCAGGACAAGCAGCTCAACACTTACGACTGGCTTGCCGACGTGCCGGGAAACGCAGAAACAACCGATCTTGTAGAGGTTCAGTTCAAGAACACGCGTAAGGGTTACTATTGCAACGTGAACCGTCTGGATTTGAAAAAGGGTGATATCGTTGCCGTTGAGGCAAGTCCGGGGCACGACATCGGTGTGGTTACACTTACCGGAAAACTTGTGCCTTTGCAAGTGAAGAAGGCTAACCTGAAGTCGGCGGACGACATAAAGCGTATATACCGTATTGCCAAGCAGGTGGATATGGATAAGTATTACGAGGCGAAGAGCCGTGAGCACGACACCATGATACGCAGCCGCCAGATAGCCAAAGACCTTGACTTGAAGATGAAGATTGGCGACGTGGAGTATCAGGGAGACGGAAACAAGGCCATATTCTACTACATCGCCGATGAGCGTGTGGACTTCCGCCAACTCATAAAGGTTCTTGCCGAGGCGTTCCACGTGCGTATAGAGATGAAGCAGATAGGTGCGAGACAGGAGGCGGGACGTATCGGAGGAACGGGACCGTGCGGTCGGGAGTTGTGCTGTGCGACGTGGGTGAAGAACTTTGTGTCGGTAAGTACGGGTGCTGCACGCTTCCAGGACATCTCGCTCAATCCTCAGAAACTTGCCGGAATGTGTGCCAAGCTGAAGTGTTGTCTTAACTATGAGGTGGACAATTATATCGAGGCGGGACGCAAACTGCCGCCAAAGGATGTGATATTGCAGACTCTTGACAGTGACTACTACTTGTTCAAGAGCGACATTCTTGCCAATATGGTTACTTATTCCACCGACAAGCGTATGGGCGCCAACCTTGAAACGATAAGCGGAAGCCGTGCCTTGGAGGTTATGGAGATGAACAAGCGTGGGGAGAAGCCTGAGTCGTTGCAGGCAGACGGCAGTCAGACGGAACAGGAGAAGCCTATAGACCTTCTTGCCAATGAGAGCATAACGCGCTTTGACAAGAATAAAAAGAAGAAGAAAACGAAGAGCCGCGGCGGTCGTCCGCAGTCTTCGGCACCGCGTCAGAAACAGGTAGGCGAATATCAGAAGCAACATGGCGAGCACCCGAAGAGGGAGCACGGTCATAGAAAGCATGACAAAAACAAACCTGAATGACGGTCGGACTGAACAAACTATTGGTGAAGGCTGTTGTCATCGTGTCGTTTGCTGCGATGACGGCATGCACCGCCGGCACGGTATATTATGATTACAGACATACCGTGCAGACCGGTTGGGATAAGGGCGACACGCTTGTTTTCTCTGTTCCGCGTGTCGCCACAGCCGGAAAATACCGTGAAGTGGTATGTATGCGCACCACCGGCGCATTTCCCTTTACCGGCGTTACCCTTGTCGTTGAACAGCAGAGCGTTCCACGTAACATTGTCCGGTCTGATGTGTTGAAGTGTACGCTGACGGACGAGAAAGGTAATGTTAATGGTAAAGGGGTGAGTTTATATCAGTATGAGTTTGATTTATGTGATATAGACTTGAACGGTGGCGACTCTCTGAACATACGTATAAGGCATGATATGAAGCGCGAAGTGTTGTCTGGGATATCCGATATAGGGGTGAAGATAGTGAAGTGTGACTGACTATTTTCGTGCCATGTTGCGCGCAGCATCTATCCTTAGGAAAACGAACAGAAGAATTGTAAAGCCCCATAGCGATGAACCGCCATAGCTGAAGAAGGGCAGTGGAATGCCTATTACAGGCGTAAGTCCGAGCACCATGCCCACGTTTATGAACAGGTGGAAAAGGAAAATGCTAAGCACGCAGTAACCGTAGATACGCCCGAACTTGAACGGTTGTCGTTCAGCCAATTTGATGAGACGCAGTATCAGAGCCAGGAACATGCTCAGAACGAATGCACATCCGAGGAAACCTTCTTCTTCGCCGACGGTACAGAAGATAAAGTCTGTGTCCTGTTCCGGTACGAATTTAAGTTTTGTCTGCGTTCCGTTGCGAAATCCCTTGCCTTTCAGTCCGCCCGAACCAATGGCAATTTCACTCTGATGTACGTTGTATCCGGCTCCTTTCAGATCGTCCTGTAGTCCTAAAAGCACGTTGATACGTGTGCGCTGATGAGACTGCATCTTGCTGAGTATTAAGTCAGCGGAATAGAAAAAGCCTATTGAACCGATGACAAACAGTGAGATGTAGAGATAGTTTCTGATGCGTGTGCTCAACGCACGGTATGCCAGTCGGCATGCAATAGCCACCGTTGTTATTATCTGAATGATTACAATGTCGAACGGAACGACATATTTGGATAAGAGAAATGCCGCCATTGTGATGCCGACGGATAGCAGTATGATGTTCCATGCCTGTTTCCTGTTCTTGCAATATATATATACCATACCTGCCGAGAACAGCTGGATGAGAGACATCACGGCAAATTTTCCCACTGATGCAGGCGTTTCTAACAGTGGCACATCTGCATATCTAACACCCACAACAAAATATATCACCATGGCAACGCCGGTGAACAACACGCTTCCCGGCATGCCTTCGCGGTAGAGCATCAGGAAGAATGACAGGTAAACCAGTGCCGACCCTGTCTCGTTCTGGGCGATGATGAATAGCATGGGGGCAAAGATTATGCTGCATGCGATAAGGAAATCCTTGCGGCGATGTATGTTGAAATCGTATGCACTCATAAGTTTGGCTATTGCAAGGGCTGTGGCAAACTTTGCAAACTCTGCCGGCTGCAGGCGCAACGATCCCAATACGAGCCACGACCGCGAACCTTTTATGCTGTGCGGATTGAATATGGTGGCAAACAGCAGCAGCAGCAATGCGGCATATATGATGTATGCAAACGTGTCGTAGAAGCGGTTGTCGAGCATCAGAAGTACAAAACCGAGTCCTATCGAGGTGACAATCCACACAATCTGCATGCCAGAACGTGTGCTCAGACTGAAAATATCAGGCTCTCCGAAGTCGTAGCTTGCCCCGCATACGCTTATCCATCCGAAAGCCAGAAGGGATATGTATATGCCCACGGTCCACCAGTCGAGCGACCGCAGCACACCGAATTGTCTATCTGTTCCTTGCTCCATACGTTATATGTCTGTTCTGGAAAGCCGTTGCTTTGGTCTCGGACTCGGGCGAGAGCTTTCCGTTTATATACTGTTCCATCATCAGTGCGCCTATAGGAACACCGAATTCGGCACCATAACCGCCGTTTTCCACATATACGGATACGGCTATTCGCGGATTGTCTTTCGGTGCGAAGCCCATGAAGATAGAATGGTCTTGTCCGCGGTTCTGTGCAGTTCCCGTCTTTCCGCACACCTCATAGTCGCTTCGGTTGGCGGCATGGCAGGTTCCGTTTGTCACCGCTCCGCGCATGCCCGCCACCACATATTCGTATGCTTTCTTGCTTGCCTTTGTGTAATGGCGCTCTGTAAACTTTCTGTCGAGCGGCATGTCTTTCACCTTTTTTACCACATGTGGGGTGTAGAAATATCCTCTGTTGGCTATCGTAGCGCCGAGATTGGCTATTTGAAGAGGGGTAAGGTTAACCTCACCCTGTCCTATAGAGATGCTTATAATTGTCATTCCGTTCCACGAGCCTCTGTAGGCGTTGTCGTAATATTCGGCATTCGGTATCAGTCCGCGCTTCTCTCCGGGAAGGTCTATGCCCAATTTGTAACCGAAACCCATGCTCACCATGTAGTCGCGCCACGTGTTCATGGCTTCCTGTACGCTTTTGTATTTCTTCCTGTTGCCCATCATATAGTACAGTCCCCAGCAGAAATAGCCGTTGCACGAGGTTGTTATTGCCGGCACAAGACTTATCGGCGAGGCATGTCCGTGACACCCCACGCGCAGTCCCTTGTGATAGAAACCGTGACTGCACGGGAATGTTGTACCCGGCGTTATCACCCCCTCCGTGAGAAAAGTCAGTCCTTGTGATGTCTTAAATGTGGACCCCGGAGGATATTGTCCCATGATAGAGCGGTTCAGCAAAGGCTTCCATGGGTCCATGGCAAGTGCCGAATGAACCTTGCCGCGGTTGCGTCCGGTCATTGTACGCGGGTCGAATGTCGGCGAAGACACCATGCAAAGTACCTCTCCTGTCGACGGCTCTATTGCCACAATGCTGCCTATTTTCCCCTGCATGAGCCTTTCTCCCAGTGCCTGCAGGTTGATGTCGATGCTCAATGTGAGGTCTTTTCCCGCCACAGGACTGCGGTCGAGCGCACCGTTCTGATAGCTCCCCTGTATGCGACCGTGTGCATCGCGCAGGAATATCTGCACGCCTTTCTCTCCTCTCAACTCTTTTTCATACGAGCGTTCCACTCCCTGCTTGCCTATATAGTCGCCAGGCATGTAGAACTCGTCGTCCTCTATGTCCTGTCTTGACACTTCCGCAACGTCGCCGAGGATATGCGCCGCGTTGGGATAAGTATATCTTCTCACACTTCTTCTCTGCACATAGAAGCCCGGAAAACGGTACATCTTTTCCTGGAATATGCTGAATTCTTCGTCTGTAAGCTGGCTCATGAACAGTTGTTGCGTAAACTGCGAATAACCGGGATTCTTGTTCCGGTCTTTTATATCGTTCATGCGCTTTATGAAGTACTCTTTTGTTATGCCGAGAGTGTTGCAGAACTCCGTGGTGTCGAGTCTGTTCTTTGCCTCTTTCATCACCACCATTATGTCGTAGGAATGCTGGTTGTAGACAAGCAGTCGACCGTTGCGGTCGGTTATGACACCGCGTGCCGGGAATTCGACTTTCTTAAGAAATGCGTTACTGTCGGCGTTTTTCTTATAGTCGTCACTCATTATCTGGAGTGTGAACAGGCGTATAAGATATATGATGACGATAAGCACCGCCACCCCTCCGATAACGTATTGTCTGTATTCAAACTCGTAGTTCTTGTTCATACACTGTTGTATATGCTGTAAATATGCCGCTGTCAGTCTTTCCGCAGATTTTCTATGGCAAGAATCATTACCGTTGTCAGTGCGGTGCTTCCCGCTATGTCGAGCAGCCATTGCTGCCAGTTGAAGAAGCTGAATGTCTCAAGTGTGAAAAAAGCCGTGGTGTATACGAAAACGGTAATTAGTGTGTAATAGAAGTACCGCGACAGCCCCAATGTACTTATGGTGGGAAATATGTTGTCCTGTGTGTCGCGTTGTATGAACAGATTTAGTACATACGGCTGTATTACAGCTGTCAGTGTCATTGCCGCCGCAGACACTCCCGGAGTGTTGGAGAATATATCTATGCACAGTCCGAGGGCAAAGCACCACAACTGTATTCCCCATTTGGGATAGTTGCGGTTGAACATAAGCACAAAATAAACGTTGAGCAGAGGTATCATGCTGTTCCATAAATGTATATGGTTCAGCACAAGTACCTGTGCAAGACACAGTACTATAAAGACTATTATGCGTACCAATATGTTCATGCCGGTTTTACTTTCTTTGGTTTTCCTTTGATTTTAGCGAGTCCTGCGCCGCCCTCATCATCTCGATACGCTCTTCCATGGCGCTGTTGTCGATTATGCACACGTCTCTCAAGTTTCCGAAATCGGTGGTCAACTTAATCTGGGCGCGATATGACAGCCCGTCCTTTGAGTTGTATACATGGAGAATTTGACCTACGATTATTCCTGGTGGGAATATTGATGAATATCCGCTTGTCTCCACAATGTCGCCAAGTCTGAATTTAGCATGCCGCGGAATGTCGTTTACGTATGCAAGGTCTTTTGCTCCTCCGTTCCAATGAAGGTAGCCGAAATATCCACGCTTGCGTATCGTCACGCTGATGTTCGATCTGGGATTGAGCACAGGAATTACTACAGAGTAGTGTCGTGATGCCATATACACCACGCCAACCACACCGTTGCCGCATGCCACGCCCATGTCCGGGCGCACACCGTCGTCGGTGCCCTTGTCGAGAGTAATGAGATTGTTGCTGTTGTTTGTGGAGTTGGTAATTACCTTGGCAGGTATCAGCTTGTATGCACCCAGCAGTTGCATCTGACTGCGTTGCAAACGGTTGGCGCCTTTTTTCTCAGTCGATGCCATATATTCCGACATCATCTTTACCTTTTGTTCCAGATACAGGTTGCGTTCCGTGAGCTGTCTGTTGGTCTTTGTCAGGCTGAAATAATGTTCTATAGCCGAGTTCCATTCATATACCTTGCCCGCCACGGCGTTTGCCGACGAGAAGTATACACTGCCCTGATAGCTGTTATATCTGAACAGCAGTACAGCACATATAATCTCCAGAAACGCGAAAAGAAACCAGTGATGATATTTTGCAAAAAATGCTATCAGGTTACGCATGTTTGTCGCAATATAGTCTGTATACCGTTATTAACGGTTCATGACCTGTTGTCAGTGCTGCCGATATGGCATAATTGCCGGACAATAAGTCATGAACCGTATGGAATAATGGCGTTATCTCATAAGGAATGAGAAACGGTCTACGTTCTTAAGGGCAATTCCCGTTCCCTTGGCAACGCTGTGTAACGGGTCTTCCGCTACGTGGAACTGTATCTTTATCTTGTCCGTAAGACGCTTGTCGAGACCGCGCAGCAATGCGCCTCCGCCTGTAAGATAGATACCGTTCTTAACAATGTCGGCATAAAGTTCGGGCGGTGTGTTCTCGAGAGCGGACAATACGGCGTTTTCTATCTTCACGATTGTCTTGTCCAGACAGTGGGCAATCTCCTGATAGCATACCGGAATTTCCAGCGGAAGCGCCGTTATGCGGTTCGGACCGTGTATGGTGTAGTCTTCCGGAGCATCCTCGCCGAGGTCGGTAAGCGCCGAACCTACATGTATCTTTATACGCTCTGCCATGCGCTCGCTCACTTTCACATTGTGCTGGCGGCTCATGTAGTCCTGTATTTCTGCCGTCAGGTCGTCGCCGGCGGTGCGTATGGAGTTGTTCGATACGATGCCTCCGAGTGATATTACGGCAATCTCGGTGCTTCCGCCACCTATGTCCACAATCATGTTTCCTTCAGGAGCCTCTACGTCAATGCCTATACCTATGGCTGCTGCCATAGGTTCGAATATCAGGTAGACGTCGCGTCCGCCGGCATGTTCGGCAGAATCGCGTACGGCACGCAGCTCTACTTCGGTCGAACCCGACGGCACGCCTATCACCATACGCAGCGACGGTGAGAAAAGACGGCTGCCCGTATGAACCATTTTTATTAGTCCGCGCATCATTTGTTCGCATGCGCTGAAGTCAGCTATGACACCGTCGCGCAGCGGACGCACCGTGCGTATGTTGTCATGTGCCTTCTCATACATCATCTTTGCCTTCTCTCCCACGGCAATCATCTTGTTTGTACTGCGGTCGAGGGCTACTACCGACGGCTCGTCGACAACAATCTTGTCATCGCTGATAATGATTGTGTTTGCCGTACCGAGGTCCATTGCAATTTCTTGTATAAAAGAAAAAAATCCCATTTGTTTTTTATAAATGAAGAATGAAGAATGAAGAATGAAGAATATCATTGCCGTGCGGCTTGATACTCAGGATTTCTTCCGCTGCATTCCGTTAATCGTTTTTTTGTTTAAAATCCCTGTCTTTATATTGAAGAAGAGAACGCAGAAAGAAAAATGTAGCCCCGCAGATGTTGTTCATGCGGAACATTCTTCATTCTTCATTCTTCATTCTTCATTTATCAAACCAGCCGTGTATAGCCGTGTCATAATGACTGCTCACACCAAAAGCGCGTGTTGCGAACATACGGCGGTCTTCGATGTCTGTCTCAGCACCTTTCTTGTTCAGAATGTCAAGCAGTATGCCGTATTCTGCTTTGCTCGGTACGATGACAACGTCTTTGAAGTTCTTTGCTCCGGCACGTATCAGTGATATTCCGCCTATGTCGATTTTCTCTATAATGTCGGCATCGCTTGCTCCGCTTGCCACTGTGTCTTCGAAGGGGTAGAGGTCTACAATCACGAGATCTATTTCCGGTATCTCGTACTGTCTCATCTGCTCGCGGTCGCCCTCATTTTCGCGGCGTGCGAGTATGCCTCCGAACACTTTCGGGTGTAGTGTCTTTACGCGTCCGCCTAATATCGAGGGATATGTCGTTACGTCTTCAACTGCCTGACACTCATAGCCAAGCGACTCTATGAACTTCTGTGTGCCTCCTGTCGAGAGGAATTTTACACCTTCTGCGTTAAGCTTGGCAAGCAACTCATCCAAACCGTCTTTGTGAAAAACCGACACAAGTGCCGTCTTTATCTTCTTTGTTTCAGCCATATTGTTTAATGTACATTAATATATAATTGGAATGCAAAGTTACGAAAAAGCCATGATTATAATATATTTTTTATATAAAAGTTTGACCCTCTGTTCGAAAAAGTTGTGTTTACGAATATTTCCCGTATTTTATGAACTGCGTATCAGCGATTTCAAGCAAGTTCGGGCTGCAGTTGTTTTGCTCAGTTCCTGTTTTATTATTACGCGAGTTCGGGATAAAAACATATTGTTCAAGAAGCCTGTTTCATGCTTACATTTTGATAAAACCGCACCTCCTGTATTTGCGATATTTCAAAATAAAATTCTTTTGTGTGTAAATAATCGCGAAAATGCGCGTGCAACTGTAAGTTGTTGTTATGTTGTGCGTTACTTTTGATTACGCCAAAGTGTGCAATAAAGAGCGGTGTCCGGAATGAGAAAGTTGCCTGATTTCGGGTGGAAATCAGGCAACTTTCTATTGCAAAGTATGGCAATTTCTTGTGTAAAATGCCATGTTTTGGAGTGTAAAGTGCGACATTTCACGTAGAAAACGGCAATTCTTTAATGTTTTTTGCATGTCGGTCGGGCAAATTGGAGCGTCCGTATAATCGCGAAAACGAAACGAGCAGCATTTTGAAAACGAAACGAGCAAAAACTCTCTTTTTTTCGCTTCCTTTTTTCTCTCAAAAAAAACGGCTTTTCTTTCCAATGTTTGGAGAATTGGAAAGAATTTGAACGACATAAAAACGCTGATTAAAGACCTTTTGAAAGGCTTTTAACCAGCGTTTATTTTATTCTGCCGTTTGGCTTTTCGTCCCAGCTTTCGGCTCCAGCTTTCCGCCTCATTTCACGCAGCGCATTTTAAGCCTTTGTCGCACTCTTTTCTTTCTCTGCCCCACAACTTACCAGCAAAACATTTCAAAGCGTTTGTCGGCCATTTCTGTGGCCTTTCTGGGCGTTTTATGCTGATACTTTCGCAATCATAATGTCTTTGTAGCTGTTAAAGTCGTTCACTCTGCTGTTTTGCTCCCAAAGTTCTGCACCTTTCAGCAGCTCTGCATTTGGAAAGTTTGTATTTATCCACTTGCAAAGGTCGATTATTTGGGACTTTCCAGACGTGAAAAAGACATATTTTGTGCCTTTCAGCATGTTTAACACGTCTAAATAGTCTTTCAGCTGCCAATATGTGTCGCTTTTGTACGCTGTTACTTCTGTCTGCAAATAAGGCGGGTCGAGAATAAACAGCACATTTTCCTGGTCTTTGAACTCTGCGAACAATTCCCTATAATCTTGATGCCGAATTTCCAGCCCGTCGAAATAACCTGCTGCATCGTAATGTGTGTTTACAGCTCTGTTATAGAACGTCTGCTTTGCAAACTGTTCGTAACTTGTTGCCCAATTACCAGAAAACAGCAGCGACGCAGAAAGCGTGATATAATCGACTGCTCCTGTTTGCTCATACTTTCGCATGAGCTTTAAGCACTCCTGCTTTATGTCGTCAGGTATTCGCTTGTTATCTTCCACACCTTTGACAAGCGGCGCAATTTCGGCGCAGAGCGCATTTGTGCGGTCTATCATTTCCACGCGCTTGTTAAAGTGGTCGAAGTCGTTGTAAATTACGCGGGCATTTGGCAGTTTGTCTTTTGCCACGCGTGAAAGCAGGCCAGAGCCGCCGAAAAGGTCGACGACTGTTGTAATGTCTTCGCACTGCTCCAGAACAGAGCTAAACCGCTTAATGTAGTAGCGTTTCTGCCCTCTAAACGGCAGCGGTGATGTCTTAAATACTTTTTTCATTCATAATATACTGATTTTATCCATGTTTGCTTGCGCAGTTTGCCAAAAATGACTAATTTTGCAGCATGTTATTTGGGCTTCGGTCTATTGCTCGTCCCTGGAATGTGGGGACTGTCCGGGCAACTTGCTGCGCCCAACCCTGAAACACAGGCTTGGCCTTAATAGGGTTCAGTCCGCATCGTTTAACGTCGTCCCTTTGCACTTGGAATTACCCGCGTGGAGCTAAAGGCTTCCGAAAATTTGGTGATTTCATTAAAAAAGACCTTGAAAAAACAGGAATTTGAGCACGGCACACATTGAGTTACGACCGCAGGGACTTGATAGTGAGGATTTCTCCCCACTATCTTTTTTTGTCCCTATTCGACCGAAAACGTGCGTATATAAACGTGCTTATATCTATCGTGCTGTGGCGTAAAGATACCACCAGACGAGCCAGCATACACCTTTTTGGGCGCGACTCGCAGCTTAAAGCGCGCCAGTTCGCCGCCTGCGTCTTTTCCCCACTTGTCGTTGAGCTTCGCCACCTGGACGGCCATGTTTATGTAGCCGCTACGCTTAAAGTTTTTGCCCGTTTCTGTCTTGGTCAGGTACTTGCGGACACCTGCCAGCTTATAGACAAGGCCGCCGTTCTTGTTCGGCTGCTTCTGCTTTACCAGCAGGCCAGCTATGGAGCTGACCTCCCTGTCTATGAGGTTAGCGTCGACGTTCTTGTCTCTTACGTCCACACATTTGGGTACATACCATTTACCAGGTTCGCCCTTTGACAATATGACACCCTTAAAGTGGACATATTGCAGCTTCTTTTGCCGTCTCTGCCTCTTTCCTTTGTTCTGGGTGTAGGACTTGTCCCCGCCTGTTCTGCGCCAGCCGCTGCGCTTCTTTTTGCGCAGTAAGATGATTTTTGCATCTACGGGAAGCACGCCATGACGCACATACAGAGTGCTGCCCACGCTCTTGACCTCTATGTGCATACTGTCGGAAATGACAGACCAGCCCGACCACTTTTTCGTGGCCGCGTTATATGCTCTGTAATACTCTGCGCCCTCTGTCGTGGTCAGTACCTGTTCCACCACACCGCTGCCGACACATTTAACTGTGAGGCAGTAGTTCTTAAAGCCCAGAACGGCCACGCTGTCTATGCAGTTCACCACGCAGGCATTTTTCAGGCCGTTTATTTGCGCCTGTGTCGCGTTTGTGAGCGTCAGGCGGTCGAGCTTGCTTGCCAGGGTGTCCGAAAGGTATTGCAGGACTATGGACGGCATATTATTGACCTTTTCGGCCAGCGTGGAGTTTGAGGTCAGCTTCACAAAGTCGCCTATTTTGTAGGTCTCCACGTTGTCGGCAGTGGACTGCGACGCGGAGAACTTGGCCGTGCGCACCGTGCGGGCTTCCTTGTATGTTTCGCCGTCTGCCAGGATGTCGGTCTTCTTGGTGGTAACTAACACGTATTTTATAGACGTTGTTAGCTTCGGGGTGGCTGCTATGTGCAGCACCTCGCCGTTAAGAGCCAGGAGCCCCGTGTTGGTGCCGTCAGGCTCTCTTATAATGACCTTACCGCCGCAAATGGCGACTATTTCTTGCAGCAGTAAAATTTGCTGCTGTATAAATTCCAGCGTTTGGGTAGAAAGCGGGTATTTACCCTCGCCGCCCGTCGCTGTCTTCACTGTTGTATAAGATGCTGTTTGCATAATTTTTGTTTTAACTATTCGCCACGTAAATGGCGCGTTTACTGATTAACTTGTATTTATCTACCAGGGCGGCCACCGCTGGGAGGTTCGTCTGGTATATGGAATAAGGCACGCTTACTATAAAGCTGTTTTGCGTGGCGTTCAGCAGTGCCTCGTTATAGACCAACGGCACCTTTTGGCCGCCCGCCACCTCTGCGGCGTTGCTGTCTTCGCCGACGGTCAGCAAAATGCCCGTGCCGTTCTCTGTAATGGCGTAGAGCCAGTCGCCCCGCCTCTCCACCTCCAGAATATCAAAGCCGCCGCCGAAAGCGTCATTTAAGACCGCCCGCAAATAGCACACCTGGCCGTTATGGTTCAGCTTGTAGTTATGTTCTTCGCGTGCGTCGGTAAAGCTCTGATACGTCGTATCGCCCAGCACCACCGCGCCAGCGTGCAACATGCCGTAAATGACAGGCTGTCGCAGGAACGTGGGCAGCAGGTTGATAAATAACCGCCTAAAATCTATTTTGTAAATCATTCGGCTGTCGGGTTATTTAATGCGTCGTAGGAGTTGTAAGTGATGTTAAGTCTGTCTATGGCATAATAGCCGCTGTAAGGCTTGTCGTAGCCCACCACGTCCATAAATGCGGCAGCGTTGGCCGTCTTCACGCGCACACGCTCCACGTCGGCCACTTCCACGCCAGGCACGGCAGTAACGGCAGCCAGCAGGTCGCTTTTGCGAAAGACACCGTTAAACGGCAGGTTGGTAATGACAGCTTTAACCGCCTCGACCACGGGTTCCTTGCCGTCGTTGGTCGTTCCGTTGCTGTCCATGGCCGTAGGGTCGTAATACACCACCATGCTGATTTGTATCTTGTCCGCGTCCTCGTTTACCAGCTTAATGGCCACACCTGCGTCCTTTACGGTGTTCATGTAGCTGGTGAGGCTGGCAAACTGCGACGGGTTCAGCTTTGTGGGCTGTCCTTTGTCGTCGCGGGCGGCCACTTTCAGATACACCACTGTGTTACTCTCTGATGCCACGGCGTATTTTACCACCCTGGCAGCGTCGATGTCCGTTTCACTCATGGCGGCAGTGTCGTAGTAGTCTGCGTCTGGCACCAGCTGGCGGCCATACATAAACGCCTTGGCCTTGCGCACGTACCAGCGGAGCGTGTGAGGCTCCAGCTGCTCGATTTTCGTTTCCACTTCCTCGCGGTGCTTGTCGAAAAGCACCTCCAGCGTCCAGACAGCGAAAGCAAAGCAGTAAAACAGTATGTTTTCAATGCTTACGCTGCTGAACTGCTGGTCAAAGGTTTTCTTAGGGTTCAGGCCGTATGCTGATACAACGGCACGCTCCTGGCAGAACGTGGCCGTCATAGCGTCTTTTATTTCTTTTACTGTGCGTGCCATTGTGCAGGGGTTTAGATGTTACGTGCCAAAAGTTCGTCCACGGCCTTTTTTGCCATGCGTCTGTTTTCGTGGAAAATGGCCAGCTCCTCGGCGTGTTCGTTGCTGTCCTCGCCGTTGGCCAGCAGGGCGATTTGGTCGTCCGTGGTGTACTCGGTACCGATAAGGCCAGCAATAAACTTGCTGCGCTTGTTTTCCTCGGTTACGTCCGTGGCCTCTATGAGCGTGGAGCCGTCGGGGCGGTTGCCTGTGTAGGTGTAGCCCTTAACGGTGTCGCCGTTCTCGTTGGTCTGTTCCGCTTCCTGCTCATTGAGGAAAAGCAGGAAATGCTTGTCGTCATACTTTGCATAGTTCTGACGCTGGGGGTTAAATGCTGTGTTCATTTTTATGAGTTGTTAAATGGTTGTTAAATGTCTTTTTAATGGCTCGCTGGTACAGGTTCCTGGCCGACCGCTTGCTGCGGCTCGTTCCATTCCTCCAGCTTGTAAAATGCGCGGTCTTTTCTGTCGCCGCACGGCTGCCGTACTATCTGGCACTGCACAGGCTCTGACAAGTCCAGGTCGGCCATGTCTTCGGCCAGCGTCTTGGAGCCTGTAAAGGTGATGTGCTTAACCCAGCCCATGACGGGCTGGTCGTGTTCGTCGATCTGCGGCTGGCCTTTGTCGTCGCGCAGCTGCTCATATAGTTCATATTGGAACTTTAGACAGTCGCCCGAGTTCATCTTTGACGGCGTAAGCTCATAGCGCAGCAGGTGGAGTTCCCGCCCCGTTATTTTGTCGATGTGGAGCTTGTCGCCCACCATTTGCCCGTGGTTGCCTGGGGTCTTTCTAACTTCATGTAATTTTTTCACGCCTAAAATGTTTATTAAATGTTTACTGTCTGCATGTACTATAAAGCCCAGCCTTGATGCTACGCGCAGCCTGATTTCTTCGCCTGTCAGCCCTTTGTGGCGCAACTTGGCCACTATCTTACACAGAGCCTTTTTGTTGCGTTTGCGGGCAAGGCAGTAGTTATGCCTTACGACATAGCCCACATAGTCAATGCCTCTCGCCTCGACGGGGAAAATCTGATAATTTGGCTTTAGCTCCAGCCGTCGGTGTTCTGCCAGGTACTGCACCATTTTGGTGTGTATGCCGTGCAAAAACTCTTTGCTGTCCGAAAGTATGACTATATCGTCCGCGTAGCGGTAGTAATACTTTACGCCCCACTGCTCCTTGGCTATGTGGTCAAGTTCCGCCAGATACAGATTTGCAAAGTATTGGCTTATGTAGTTGCCAATGGGCACACCGTCCGCACTGTCGATGATGTCGTCCAGCAGCCAAAGGAGGTCGGGGTCTTTTATACGTTCCCGCACTACCTGCTTCAGTATGCTGTGCGTTATTGACGGGTAAAACTTGCGGATGTCTATCTTGTAGCAGTATTTCGTGCCCTCTGGGTCGTTCCGCAAGTCTTTACGCAGCTGCACCAGCAAAGAGTGCACGCCGCGCCCCTTTATACAGGCGTATGTGTCGCTGGTGAAAATAGGTGTCCATATAGACACCAGCACTTGCATTATAGCCCACTGCACCACACGGTCGCGGTAAGGCAGCTTAAAAATTACGCGCTCTTTCGGCTCATGTTTGATAAAGCAAGTATATTCGGACGTGTGGTAGGTTTTATTTACCAGCTCTGCCCGTAGTTCTGCCAGGTTCTGCTCCAGATTGGCGCGGAACTGTGCCACCTCCTGGCGGCTGCCTTTGCCTGTTCCTGCGTTGGCCTCTGCCATGCGCAGGTTATCCAGGTCGCAAACCTTGTCAAATAAATAGCCTATGCGTTTCATTCATTATAATGCTGTGCATGTTTTTAGTCTGCTTTGCATACTCGGGAGCTTTCGATGCTTGCGCCCTACTAACACCCTTTTTACGTTGTTGTTTTTTGCCATGGGGCATGGCTCACCTCATAATAGCTTATTTCCTTTTTTCTTCTTTATGCAAAATTGAGCGGCGCGGAGTAGTTCGCATTCGCATTCGTAGCCGTGTTATTCGTATTCGTGTACGACGCGCCTGCATTCGTACCATTGTTCGCGTTACCGCCAGCAGCACGGACACGGAGACCTACCACGCAGAGAGGTGCCGCCAGCTGCCAAACGTGGCAGCCCGTTTATGTTGCAGAACTAAAATTTTTCACCCGCCTGACGGCGGGGTTGGTCGCTTTCGCCCTCGCCCCGCCGTTTGGCTTTTTCCATGCTTTCAAAGTTCGCTTTATCCTATTTTCTGACTTTCGGGGATGACAGGGTCTTCCTCAAAATAGCAGAGCGGCGCGGAGTAGAGCGCAAGCGCATTCGTAGCCGCGTTAAGCGTATACGTAGACGACGCGCCCGCAAACGCACCATCGTTCGCGTCACCGCCAGCAGCACGGACACGGAGACCCTTAGAGGTCTTGGCATTCGTGTATAAATAGTCGGCAAAACGAATGGTCGCACTGCCTCCTACCTCTGTGGGCATACAGCACAAACCCTGATAACTCTTGCGCTTGATGTACCCCTCTACCTGCGGGCACTCGGCCACAAGGATTTTATCCTCTACCGTGGCGGGGTCATAGTCCGCGTACATGCTTGGGGTTACATAGACCAGCGACTTCTCCTCGCCTGCGTCCATGATAAGGCCGCGTGTCCACCTCCAGAGGTGGCCAAAGCCAGCATGTACCAGGCCAAAGAATACAGGCACGTTAAATGTCTTGTATGCTTCGCCCTCTGTTCCCTCTGTCTGCGGCAGGCTGAAAGGTACCAGGCAAACGCCGTCGCCTGCCTCCAGGCCGACGCTGGTAGGGATGAGCGGGTAATAGCCATTATAGCCGCCCCAGTCTTGCATGTCGGTTACGCCCGTGCCAAAGCCGCCCTGATACAGGCCGTTCTCGTCCTTGTCGGCGTTAAATGCTGCTTGGCTGTTCTCGGTTCCCATGATGACCTCAAAGAGGAACTCAACGACGAAACGGGCTACAAACCAATTAGCCTCCCAGCCCTGCCCACGCTTGCGGGCAAAGTTGCCAAAGTTGGTCGTGCTTATGTTGGTGGCCGCCATGCCCAGCATGGTAATTTGCGGGCTGTCTGCGGCTGGTGCCTTTGCGTAGCTGGCAGGGTTAAGAGCTGCGCCACCGCCGCCACGGTACTGCTCTGCGTCTGAAATGAGGCTGCACAGCTTCTGGTTTGTTCTGTCCATGACACCAGCACCCAGCCACGAAATACCGCCAGCGGGTACCCAGATGCTCACGCCGTTGCCCACGGGTTTGTCGAATGTTACGGCCTTGATAAGGTTGTTGCCCTCTTTCCAGATGTTGGCGTAAAAACCGTTCCAGCACCACATGCACTGCCCCTGCGTGCCGTCCAGGGCGGCAGGTGTGCCGTCAGCATAACGGGTGCTATCGAATGGGTCGAGCTTGCGTCTCTTGCGGTCGTCTGTTACCAGATAACGCCCCAGCCCCAATTTTTCGGGCAGCTGGCGCAAAGCGTCCAGGCTGCCGTAGTAGCCTGCTGCCGTGCTGGTGTTGTTAGCCTCGTTCCAGTAGCGGCCAGCTATGGGGTTTCCTGCCTGTTCTATGGCCTTGGCCAGCTCCATGCGGCGCGTTTCGCCCGTCTCGTCCATTACCTCGACGCTCATGTCTTTAAGCGCGCCTGTCGCTTCGGGCAGGTCGTTAATGCGCTTACCGTTCTGAAATGCAGTCAGCATGTCTTTGATGCCCTGCTCCTGTTCTGATGTAAAAGCCATTTTACTGATGTTTTATTTATGTTAAACGTATGTTTCCTTGTGCGTCCAGGCGCATGGTGCTGCCCGCAGTTCTGATGCGTGGGGCTACCGTTTCCACCTGGATAGTCTTATAAAAGCGTGTGCCGTCTGTCGGTATGACATGCACCCTGCTGGTGCCTGCCGCTTTCGGCACGATTTCACCGTCTGGCAGCACGTCCACCGCTCTGCCGTCTGACAGGTAAAGGACATTTTGCAGGGCAGATGTCGGCAGAACTCTGCCGCGCACATACTGCTTCACGGGGTTGCCCATGGTAACAGTGGCGGGGCTTTCCACCTCCATGCCCGTAGGCACGCCAGCGGTTACATGCTGCGCCCGTTCTATGAGTGCCTCAAGTATGGCGCGCTGCTGCTCTGTTGCCTGCGTGGCGGCCTCTGCACGCTGCGCCGCCGCTATGGCTGCCGCTGTGGCCGTGTCTGCGTCCTGCTTTGCTTTCCTGGCTGCTGCGGCTGCTGTGTCCGCGTCGGCCTTTGCCTTGTTGGCCGCTGCCGTGGCTGTGTCGGCGGCTTTCTTTGCCTCGGTGGCTGCCGTTGCTGCTGCCTCTGCACGTTCCGCAATGCTGCGCCCGTCGTTTGTTACCTGTTCGAGGGTGCTTATGGCGGTGCGGGCTTCATGTGCTGCCGTCCTCGCCTCCTGGGCGTTTGATGTCGCGTCCCCAGCAGCTGACCGTGCGGCCTGTGCTGCCGCGTCTGCCTCCCGCTTGGCCGTGCTGGCTGCGTCGGTGGCCGTCTGTGCCTGCCGTGTGGCTGTGGCCGCCTCCTGCGCTGCTGTTGCTGCGGCGTTCTGTGCGGTGGCCGCACGTTGTGCCGCTTCGTCTGCCCGCTGTTTGGCTGCCTGGGCTTCTGCTGCCGCGTCGGTGGCTGCCTTGACAGCTGCCGCCGTGCGCTGTTCTGCCGCCTCTACGGCCTTGCGCGCCTCGTCGGTGGTGCTGTTCATGGTGGCGACCAGCTCCGCGCTTTCACTCCCGAATTTTCCCACAAGCCCCTCCAGCTCGGTGGCCGACTTTTCGATGCGCGCCACCTGCTCGCTGGCTTTCGTGTCATACTCGGCCATGGCCTTGTCGTAGCGGTCGGCAGCTTCCTGGGCTGGCCGTTGCAGCTGCTCGATTTGTTCGGGCGTGAAGTCGTCGTAAGTAAAGGCGTTGCCACGGGTGTAGTCAGCTACCAGCGCACTGCCCTGCTTGTCGGTGCTGCTCGGCTTATCCCATAAGAGGATGTGCAGGTCAGCAGGGTAAAAGACGTTTTGCACGCCGCCCTCAAAGGCTGGGTTATCCAGCTGCAAATGCAGTTCATGGTGCAGCTCACCCTCGCAGAGGTTGTGCGCCTTGAAAAAGACCAGCAGGTCGCCGCCCTCTGGCGTGCAGTTGGTGTAAACGCCGCCCTGCCTGCTGGCGACGTACTCACGCCCGTGCTGTGTCCAATAGCGGAGCGTGAAGTCTATGTCGGTAGGCAGTGGCACCGCTTTGCCTGTGATGTCCACAAAGGACTCACGCAGCACAAAGTCGCTTTTATAGTTCTGGTATTGTGTAGCCATTATGTCAGTCTTATATTTCCGTTTGCGTCCAGGCGCATGGTGCCTGATGATGTGGTGCGTATGCGCGGCGGCACCACGGCTATGGTCAGCTGCTTGTAAACAGTCGATTTATAGACCGAGGCAGCGTTCACCACGGTGGTGCCTGCTGCTGTCGGCGTGATGATGCCGTCGGGAGTTATCATTAAGGCGCGGTTGTCTGCGATGAAAAGCACGCCGCCCTCACCATAGCCAGGCACGGCACGCGCTTTAATTTGCGGGTGCACACCCTCGGCCAGCGTTACCTCCGTCGGGCAGTAGTCTATTACCACCTGTTTGGGGGCGGGCTTGGTGCTTGCCTCTGCTTGCAGGGTGGCCGTCAGTTCTTCCACCAGCAGACGGGTAGCTTCAGCACGCTGGGCTGCCACTGTTGCAGCTGTGGCCGCTTCGTCAGCACCTGCCAGACGTTTGTCGATGTCCTGCGTAATTTCGGGCACGTTGGTGTTGAGAAAGAGCTGCAAAGCCGTGCGAATGTCGCCGCAGGTGTCTATTAGGTCGGCAAAGAGCGCGCCCACCATGTGGGGCGTTACGGCCTTGTTTGCCACTGCGTCGCGGATAGCTGCCGCCCGTTCCTGGAGCGTCAGCCTGTCAAAGTCTTTGAGCGTGATGTTTGTAATTTCCATTATGCGAAACTGTCGTTAAATTCATTACTAAATATGCTTGTTACAGCCTGGCCGCTCTTGTTCGGTGGCGGCTCATTGCTTGCGGCGGCTTTCTTGGCCTCGTTCAGTACGTCGTTTAATACGTTCTCCTCGGGTTCTGCCGCCACTCCCATGGCTTTAGGCTGCTGTGTCGTTACGCCGCTGTCGTACATGGTGCCTATGGTCGTAATGATGCCAGGGCGCACAAGCGGCGGCGGTGGTAAGATGTTCGGCGCGTGGATAGAGCGCACACGCAGCAGCAGTGCCCGCTCGTCTGTGCTCGGTATCTCGGTAGCAGGACAGATGCCACGCGCCGCCACCAGCTCCGCCGTGCGGCTGTCCACGATGTCGCCCAGGTCATACTCAAGCTCCTGGCCGTCCGTCAGGCGGTCGGTAATGCTCAACCCGTTGCGCTCTGACAGGGCGAACACGCCCTCGGCACTGCCCAGCACCTGGATGGCCACGTCAAAAAGGCTCTGCCTGTCTTTTACCGTTACTTTCATTTACTCTATTGTTAAGGTTCCGTCCTCGTTCAGTCTGACCGTTTCGGCGGCCACCTTACAGGCTCGGAGCATTTTTTTTGTTTCCTGCGGCCAGAACGGGTCGACACAGCCGCCCAACTGCTGGCGCACCTCGGCACCCAGCAGCGGAAATTCTTTGAACTCGCCGCGCATGGCCAGCAGCACGCTTTCACAGACCTGCGCCTCGCAGCCTGTAATTTCGGCCTGTTTGCCCCTGCCGATAAGCAGGTCGCCCGTGTTGGTGTCTGTTATTAGTCCGTTCATTGCCTTAATGCTTTACTTTGTCGTCCTCATAGTCGCTGCGCTGGGATAAGGCCAGCTGCTGACCCGCCCACGATGATACGGCACCCTTGAGGGCTGCGCCACCGTCCTGCGGTGCTGGCACCCATGAGGAAAAGACCGTTTTAAGGTTGTTAATGTCCTTTTCTATTGTGTTCAGGTGGCTGGTCAGGTCGGCCACGTTGATAAGGCCGCCCAGCTTGCCGCCGTTGAAAGCTGCCGAGCTGTCGTCGATGTCCAGCGTTATGCTGTCTTTCACGTTCAGGCTGATGCCGCCCTCTGTTATGGTCAGCTTTGTGCCGTCGTTGATGTTCACCTCGATGCTTTCCACGTCCTCGGTCAGCACCACCACGCCAGCGGAATAGCCCGACAGCATGGCCACAGCCACATAGCTGCCGACGCGGGGGAAAAGCACCACGCCCAGCTTCGCCGCCTGGTTGGCTTGCAGGTTCACGCCCAGCACAGGCGCGTCCTCGTTGATAGGC
Organism: Xylanibacter caecicola; assembly: GCF_013166515.1. Classification (GTDB taxonomy): domain Bacteria; phylum Bacteroidota; class Bacteroidia; order Bacteroidales; family Bacteroidaceae; genus Prevotella; species Prevotella caecicola. The sequence continues at coordinate 370,094 of NZ_JABKKJ010000001.1, forward strand.
TCCACGTCCACCGTGCGGGCTTCCGTGTCCACAGCGGACACAGTGCCCACCATGATGCTGGCACTTTCTCCCTCGGTGGCAAGCTGCCGTATTATGTGTTTTAGTCCGCTCATTATTTCGCTACTCTTAGGCCGAGCGTTATTTCCTGACGATAGCCGCCCGTGCCGTACTTTATTACGTTTTTCTTTACTTGATATACGCCCATTTTGTTGCCGTCTATCTTTATGCCGATAGCGTCCAGCTTATCGACCAGACGGTAGCCGAATGTGGTAAAGCTGCCTGTAAGGCCGTCCACCTTTAGGCGTTTTATTTCCTGCTCTGCCCATGCCTTTAGCTCGCTTTCCGTCTTGTTGTACGTATGGATCGTCCGCTTCTCGCCGTCCTTGTCGCCCACCTCCACTTTTATTTTTTTGTTGTCGGGCATGATGCTGACGGCTTTAATGCACAGGCGTATGTTTGCAGCCAGCTGCTGCTCGAGGCTGCTGTCGCTTATGATGTTCACCCCCGTGGCAAACACCTGGCTGGGCTGTGTGTCGCGCTCGAAAAGCACCCCGCAGTAAAGTACGGGCGTGCCGTCCTCATAGCGGTAAAAGCTGCGGATGCCACTGTCTTGGAGCCTGCCCAACAGGGCGGCCACCGTGTCGTCCGTAACGCGGAACTGCCCCAGGTTCTGCTCACCGAACACCTTAACATTTTCGAGCCCCTGGTCTTTCAGCAGCGTTCCCAGGTTCACGTTTTTATATGCCTTTTTGGTGCAGGCCATTTGTTTGAGCTTAAACATTTCGTCCTCGCAGGTCAGCACTATGGGCGTTTTAATGCCCACGCTGCGCACATACCCAGCAAAGGCCAGCTCCATGTCCTCGCCGTAGCCCGTCCACACCTTGATGCTGTCGCCGCGCTTCACAGGGATTTGCGCCTCACCGTCCCACTTTATGCGTTTCGGTAAGGTTACTTTGCACTCGTCCGTGAGCTTCTCGGTGTCCCTGGTGATTTCCACCGAAGACACGAAAGGCACCTGCCACGACTTGTCGCCCTGTATCTCTATTTTTGCGCTTAATACGTACATTTAACAGGCATTTAATAGGTGTTAATACTCGGTGCTGTAAACATTATATTCCGTATCTGACAGAGCCGACAGCGTAATGGGCTGGTAGTTGCTTTCCGTGGCCTGCGCCACTGCAAAGTCGGTTATTACCAGCCTGTCTATGTCGAAAATCTCCAGAAAGGCAGAATTTACCAGGATGGGCTCGTTCAGGTCAAAGAACGCCCGCAGCTCCTTGATGCCCTCGGTGGGGTACTCGTCCACAAATACGCCGTCCTTTACGGCCTGCACGCCCACGGCAATTTTAACGGTGTAGTCGTCTGCGTTCACATACTCTTTTACCGTGCCGTCCATGCCCACCAGCTGGGTGGTTACTATGTTCTTTTTTCGGCTTACTGACACGACCGCGTCGTTCATCTCCAGCTGTTCGCCGTTCTCCTTGCGGAAATAGAGCGTACAGAGCGCGTAACGGTCAGCCCAGAAAGACGGGTCGGTCATGGGTGCCGCTATCTCCTTGGCCTGCATGGTCGCGCCGTTGTTGTCCCAATTTGGTGGGGCGGCGGTACGGGCAGGCTTAAAGCGGTACAGCGCGCCCTTGAGCTGATGCGCTGCGCCTATGGCTGCGACGCTTACAAAGTTGAAATTAAGCGGTAACATATTATGCTAATTGCGTGTCGTTAAGCGCGGAAAGCAAAACCTCGGTTACAGTCTCTTTAACCCTTTCCGCGCTTTCGGTTAAAGTGGCCGTGTGCACCTCGAACTTATCCACCAGCCGCTCGATATTCACAGTTATGTTTCTTATCTTGTCGGCACCTGTGCTGCCCGCGCTCTTGGTGCTGGTCTTGCCGCCCGTTACGTCGGTGGCTCCAGCTGTCGGGCTTTGTATGGTCGGCACCTGCGGCGTTTCTGGGATGCCTGGTATGGCCGCCTGTGTCGGCTTCTGCTCCTTTTTCTTTTTGACCTCCTGCTCCTTTGCGCTGGCGGCCATTTCCTCGTCGTAGGCCGTCTTAAAGGCGGAGCCTATCTGCTTGCCGTAGTCCGAAAAGCCCGCCTTTAACTTGTTCAGGGCTGCACTGATGCCCGCCCCGTCCAGATGAAAGCACGCTTTCAGCAGGTCGCCTATGGCTCCAAACACCTGTTTGGCCAGCTCTGCGATGCCTGTAAACATGGCCTTAAATGATGCCCACGTTCCCTTCAGGACAGCGCGGAACTTGGCCGACGTGTTCCAGAAGTACACACCCACAGCCACCAGCGCGGCTATGGCCGCAGCTATCCAGCCGATGATGGGTATGTTCATAATGGCCACGCTTACGGCACGGCAGGCAGTAACTGCCGCCATTTTGAACGCGCCGAAAGCCGTAGAGGCTATGCCCGCAAAAGTGGTCGATGCGGTGCCCGTCGTAACCAATGACAGCAGGAACGCGCCCAGGGCTTTAAGCCCCTCAAAGATGCCCACCGTGGCAAAGCGCAGCACTGCCAGCGTGGCGCGGGTGATGTTTATCATAAACCCGTTGCTGACAAACTGACCCGTCACAAGCTCCCTGTTCATTAAGGCAGCCTGTATGCGGGCGGCGTACATGTAGCCGCGAATGTTGCCCCACATGTTCGCCCACTGTATGCCCTTTATCCAGGTCATAAGACTGCCCAGACCTGAAAACAGGGGCATGAGCTGCGCCACAGGCACCAGAACGGAAGACAGGGCACCCGCCCACATGGTCGCGCCGCCCGTAGCCTGGAAAAGGCTAATTTTCACGTCCTCGATTTGCTGGTTTATGCGCGCCTGCTTTTCGGCGTAGCTGTCCATGATAATGGCCGCCTGTTCCTCCGCGCTGCTGGTGCCCGTTACCTGCTCGGTAAAGGCTGCCAGCTGGTCGGTGCCCTGCACCAGGGCGCGGGCGGCGTTGGCGTTCTCCATGCCGAACAGCTTGCTAAATAGCGCGCTGTCATTAAGCACGGGCTTGAGCATTTCCAGGCGTTCCTTCAGGGTCTTGTTCTTGTCGCCTAAAGCCAGCACGTCGATGCCCGCAGCCTCCAGCTCCTCGCGGGTGTCTTTCGGCAAAAATCTGCCTTGCGACAGTATAGCCATGGTGTTGCGCAGAGCCACACCGCCCTCACTGCCTTTTTTGCCCGCTTTGTCCAGCACCTGGATGGCCGCGTTCGTTTCTTCAAAGCTGACGTTGGCAGCCTTGGCGGCCATACCGCACTGCTCCAGGGCGGCCTTGATTGCGGGCAGCTCAGCACTACCAGCCTGACCAGCGGCGGCCATGGTGTTCATCATGTCGGCCATGGTCTTGCTGGCTGCTATGGGGTCGTCCAGGCTTACGCCGTATTGGTTCATGGCGGTGGTCAGCACCTGCGCGGCGGCCACGCCGTCGCCGCCCATAAGTTTGCTTGTTATCTGTATGCTGTTGCCCATGGCTTGCAGAGCTTCGGGGCATTTGCCCAGCTCTGGGGTCAGCTGCGACAGCAGCAGTTTGTAGCCCTCCACGGCCACGGACGCGTCCGTGCCAAAGGCTTTTGCACTCTGGCGGGCGTAGCCCTCTATTTCTTTGAGCGAGTCGCCTGTAACACCTGCCACAGCTGAAAGGTCGTGCATTTGGCTGTCCAGCTTTACGCCGCTGCTTGCCAGCCCCTCAAAGGTGCTCGCCAGGCGTTCCACGTAGCCGCTGGCCAGCTCAAAGGCCGCCATTTTCTGCGCCATGCTCACGACCCAGCCCTGCGCGTTCTCCACCTTTGCGGAAAACTCGCCGACCGCCTCGTTCATTTGCGACATTTTGGAAGTAAAGTCGCCGTTTACGTTAAACTGATAATTAAACGCCTGCATGGTTGCTGTGTTACTTGTTTATTTGTCTTTTGGTGTAAAAAGTGCGGCTATCATTTCGGCCTGCCGTTTCAGCCTCCAATTTTCCAGCCATACGGCCTGCGCATAATATGCTGCGAAGTCCTCGGCACTCCCAGCGGTCGGGTCGATGTGCAGGTTTGACCTGATGAGGGCGCAGGCTTTCAGAAAGCCGTCCTCGGGTTTGTCCTCCACGTCGTCCTGTGCGTTGAGCTGGTGCGCCTCTACAAGTTTTTTAGGCTTGCAGATACAGAGGCAAACGCCACATTGAGCTGCCCCATACATGCAGTAAAGAGCACAGCGTCATGGCGCAGGTCTTCACTGCCGCCCAACCAGCAACCGTCGAAGAGCGTCTGCGCGCTTCGCATTTCGTCTGATTTTGCCAGCTTATTGACCGCCGCCATGGTCTCCATGCTCGGACGTTTGAAATAGCCCACATGCAGGTCGCCGTCGTCCTCTACGTCGATGCGCGTAACCTTTCTGTGCTGGGCTTTCCACTTGTTAATGGTTTCCTGTGTTACACCTCCGTCGTAGGTGTGCTTTTCTGCCTGTGCAGCCTTGGTGTCTGTATTCATTTTAATGGGTCTTTAATGGGTTTTTAATGTGTCTTAAAACTGCTTTACGTTGGCGGTGGGTCGGCACTATGGCCGCCCACCACCCGCGCTTATTTGTTCCACTCGATATGCGACATTACGAGGTCGATTTCCACCTCCTGGCCTGTGTCGCCCTCTTTCCAGCCGCGCCCGTTGTTCTTGAAAATGACATTGCGCAGCTTGTCGGTTGATACGATGCCCGTGTCGGGCAGATAGTTGACGATGATGTCAAAAGGCGCGATGTCTTGAAGCCTGCCCGTAAGGCTCTGCCGCTGGATTGCCTCGACCTCTTCCTGGTACAGTGTAATTTTGCCCGTCGCAGTAATGCGCCCCTTCGCGTAGCCGACAGGGTAGCGGCCTGCGCCGTACTTTGTTACGATGTCCTGATCGTCCTTGTATTCGATGCCCGTAATGCCTGTAACGGGCACACCTGCTATGACGAGCACGATGTCTGCCCAATCATATAATTTGCCATTGATGAATGGCACGCCGTTGTTTCCTACCATATTACAGTGATTTTACGTAACCGATTTTTACTTTCATTTTGCGGATAACACCCACGGGCACGTTCTTGATTACCACCTCTACGGTGCTGGTGCTCAAAACGTCCTGCTCAGGGTCGATTTTAGCCTCATAGCCTGAAAGCTCGCCTGCTTTCTCCATGTCCTCGAGGGCTTTGTTGGCCACGGTCTCCAGATAAGCCACGGTGTAGCTCTGGAGCTTGCCCGTGTTTGCGTCTATATACACGTTACCGCCCAGCTCTGGGGTCAAGTAAGTGCGTATGCCACGGCACGCCTTGTCCATGGTGCGCACCAGCTCTATGGCGTTGTAGTCGCTAATGGCCGCGTCCATGTTATGGCTGTCGTTCCAATAGCTGCCCGACACGCCCACAATGGGGGTCAGGAACAAATAGCGCGCTGTGTCCAATTTCTCCAGCCATGCCTTGTCCACTGAACGCACCAGGGTGCCGTCACTAAAGGCGGGCAGGGAAATGCCAGACGGGAATTTCTTAACCCATGAAATGCTTTCGTGAACTGCCGCCGCAGACACATGCCCCAGCCACACGCCTATGCAGCTGACGGCGTTCTTGGTCGTCTTGTTGGTAGCCTCCGCGAAAAGCAGCGCGCCCGTGTCGTTGGTACCGCCTGGCTGGGCGATGATAACGGACACACGCGGGGCGGCTCCTGCTATGTCGGTAGGGAGTGCCTGGTAGCCCCCTTTGAGGCTCGGTGCGTAGCCCACCGATACAGGGGCGTTATTGAGGTCTAAAGCGTCGGCCTGCGATTGCAGCAGGGTGACGTTCTCCTTTGTCAGCTCTGTAAGGCCGTCCCAAATGCCGAACTGACGGATTGCGCCGTCGGCGTAGTTCTGCACGGTGGCCAGCTCTGCAAAGGTGTGCGCGGCGGGCTTCGTGAAAATACCCACATACAGCGTTATGCCGTTGTTAATGCGGAACACCTCGGACAGCTGGTAGTGCATGACACGGGCAGCCCAGGACGTTGCGTCTGACGTGATACCCAACGCTTCGGCTGCGTCTATGGTGCTGACGGCCTGCACGGCTTCGGCTTTGAAGTCTTCGGGGATGTCGGCTTCGTTTACGTAGAAAATCATGCCTGACACATGGTCTTGGCCTGGCAGACTTTTGGGGACGTTGCCGTTCTGTCTTTTGATTTCTAAAGAGTTCATTTTCTTTGTTTTTAATGTTTGTAATATCTACGCAGACAAAAGACGCAGCCCGCTGCTGCAAGCAGTAGTGCCAGGATAATGACCGCCCAGGCTTTCCAGCTGCTGCGCTGGGTCTTTACGTTGTCCGTGGTGTCGGTCCTGGCGGCCTCGGTCGTCTGCTGTTCCGTCTGCACGTGTGCCGTGCGGTCGGTAACAGTCTGCGTGCTGTCGGTCTGTTCCTTGGTCAGCTCCGCTTTAATGTCGGCCTGCGCCGTGCTTCTGGTCGTGTCCTTTCGCTTGGTCGCTGTGGTCTGCGTTAAAGCTGCTTTGACAGGCGGCAGCCCTGTGGCCGTGTCGGCTGGCTGTGTCGTATCGAATAGTAAAAGGTGCAGGGTCTGTTCAACGCTGGCCTCACTCTCTTGGTCAAATGTCTGCTGTAAGGCAGCCTGCAACAGACTATCGACCTGCGCCTTTATTCGTGTCTGCGTCGCGGTTGTTTCAGCTCCGATGCTGTCGGCGACGCTTTCAGCGGCGCGGTCATACTGCGCCCTGGCGGTTGTCGTCGTTACCTTCGTCGTCCCACAGCTGACGAGATACAGGGCACTCGTTAGCATGAGGACAGCCAGGGATTTTTTCAATAGCTTTGCGGAATTTATCAACATTGCGGCGTAGGCTTGTTATTTCCTTTTGGAGCGGCTCAACGACAGTCTCCACAAGCATTTGATTGGCTTTGCGTACGTTGTCCAGCTCCGAATTTTCCACAGCTGACATTTTGGCGGCCACCTCGGCGCGCAGTGCGTCGATTTCAGCCTTGTACTTGTCGCGGGTCAATATGGAGCCTAACCACGCGCCCAGGGACGCGCTTATGGTGCTGCTGCCGATAATTGCGAGTATAATTGTCGTTATGCTGCTCATTCAGGGGGTTAATGGGTTATTACTGATTTATGCCGATTTCACGCAGCCAGGCTGACACGTCGAAAGACGGGCAGGCTTTTGCGGCTACCTGATTATGGCCGATAATTTTTACTTTCGGGTGCGCGGTGTGGAAGTCTTTAACATACTTTTCCAGGGCTGCCTTCTGGGCTGCGGTGCGGGTGTCCTTGGGGGTCTTTCCGTCTGCTGCCACACCGCCAGCATAGACTATATGCCTGCTTATGCTGTTGTAGCCTTTTGCGCCGTTGGTGATTTCCCAGGGGTCTACCCATGCGTCCTCGTTGTTGGCGACCAGACGCTCCACGCTGCCATTGAGGTGCACCAGGTCTGTATATCCTACCTGTTTCCAGCCTCTGCCGCCCGCAGAGACGGGCGACGTGTGCCAGCGGCGTATTTCAGCCGCCGACACGTCGCGCCCCTCGGGGGTGGCAGTGCAGTGAAGTACCAGATATTTAAGTTCCTGTTTCATCTTTAGGCAGTTTCTACCGTGCTGACGATTGCCGCGCGGGTCTTGTCGGCTTTAAGAGGCAGACAGATACCCCAGTTGCGGAAGTTCACCAAATTGCGGTGGTAAAGCGGGTCTTTCTCTGCTTCGCTGTAATACATTTTCACACTGCCGTTCGCTTTCATCATACCAGGGCAATAGAAAGCCACAGAGGCCTGGCGGTCGGTAGCGGCTGCCGTGGTGCCAAAGGCTTTTTTATTGCCTGCGCTGGTGTAGAACGGTGTGCCGTTATACTCGTAGATGTCAAAACCGTAAAGGCGGGCAATCTTACCCTCTGTCTGGTTGATGTTGTACTGTTCGCGGAATTTCTGATCGACAAGGAGCAGGTCATTTGCGTGGTCGCTGCAAAGCACCAAAATACGGTCTTTTGCAGGTGTGCCCATATTGTCAAATGCGGCCTTTAATGCGATGAGGTCAGCAGGCACCATGCGCTTGCGCAGGGTGGCAGCGTCTTTCTCTCCTGTGGTGCGCAGGACTATGGTCTTACCAGCTTCGGCCTTGTCTGGAGCGATGGCATGTATGGCCTTTTCGCGTTTCTTCTCTTTCAGAGCTTCGCGGTGGCGTTCCTGCACGCTGGCCATTTTGTCATAGCTGACAGCGTGGAGCTCGTCGTCTGTTACGGGGGTGGCCTCGGTGTCGAACTTGTCCAGGCTCACAGGCTTGTCCGCGTCGTCCAGCGATGTGATGTTCAGCGGGTAGGTGGTGTTATTTACCAGCACTTTAGGGTCGCCGCCGATTTCGGTAAAGTGGATAACGTCATTTTCCACATACTGGTCATAAGAGCGGATGCGGTCGTACCAGCCCAGAGACTCGGGCGCGGTGCGGAACGCCTTAATCATTTCGCCTGTCCAGATTTCAGTAAGTACACCTGCATGGAGGGCGTTTGCAGGCATAAAGCCGCCTGCCAGCAAAGCCACGCCGTTGGCTGCAAGTGCACCCACCACAGGGGTGCCGCCTACGGCACAGGAAATTGTGGCTCCCATTGCGCTGTTTACTCCGATGCCTACCAGCATCATAAGCAGACAGCTGAAAATTTTTGTAATTGCTTTCATTGTTTATAACTTGTTAAATGGTTGTTTAACTACGGTTAGCGGGGCAGGTCGATGCCATACTCTGCCTTATACAGGCGGGCATACTCCTGGGGCTGCTCCTTTTTCAGGCTCTCGATTTTGTCGGCGGGCACCTCGGACAGTTTGGCAAAGGTCTGATGCTCCGCACCAGCGGGCGCACCGTTGCTGCCAGGCTGCTGGTTAATCATGTCCAGCGGCTTGCTGGCGGGCGACATGCACTCCAGCGTTTCATTAAGCTGCTGCACGCCTACATTTTTACCCAGCTGGATAAAGTGGTCGCGCTTGGCTTCCGTAATACGTTTGTCCTTGACTGCCTGGTCAACCGCCGCAGTGATAGCGGCCAGCTCCATGCTCTGCGCCTTGTCGGCACTCTGTTTGAGCAGCTGCACAGCACTGTGTACCTGCTCCTCGGTCGCCTCTTCGGCCAGACCGAGCAACTGTAAGGTTTCTTTCTTCATGCGTTTATTATTGTTATTGTTAATACTTGCCGCAGGCTTGCCGCCCTTGGCCTTTCCTTTGTCGTCTGTCGTGTCGTCCTGCCCGTCGGTCTTGGACAGCTCCAGCAGGGGCAGAGCCTCGCACGCCTCACCCGCCGCCAGCGTCAGCAGCTGGCCGCTGTTTGACAGCTGCAAAGCGTCGTCATTGCTGCCGATGTCCACAATGCTGACCTCGGTAAGTTTGGAGCGCAGCACAGTGGCACGCGTCTGGCCAGGCAGCAGGTGCACGGGGTCGACGCTGGTCTCCACGATGTCCAGCCCTGCGCTGCACATTTTCAGGAACCCGCCCTCCCACTTGTCGGCTATCTGTTTGGCGAATGGGTCGTTCACGTCAAACACGGGCGTGCCTTTCAGCGCGTCCCCGTCAAAATGCAAGTTTTCCACCCTGCCGATAGGCAGCGGGGTGCCATTGCTAAAACTCCTACGGTGCATCCACAGCAGCACGGGATTTTTTGAGTACTGCGAAATGTCGATGCCCGCTGTAATCACACGGCTGCCGTAACTGTTCAGGCGGCTGGTGCTGATAATCATTTCTTTTGCCATTTCATTGCGTAGGTCTTAAAAAGACGGTAGGCGGCAGCCCTGGTGCTAAACCCGTTTAAGCACTCTTTTGCGTGGACTGCCAGCCTGTGCCGTCAGCGTCATTTTTCTACTCTGGGTTGTTGCGGCGGCAGGACTCGAACCTGCGACCTGGAGGGAATGAACCTCCCGAGCTACCACTGCTCTACGCCGCGATGTGGTTAGGTTTTTCTGTGCAAATTTGCGGGCTTTTTTCTGCCCCCGCAAAAAGAGTGTAAAGACTTGACACACTTTTTTTTACTCCCAATAATAATGCGGAATTTTGCAGCAGTTTTAACAGTATTAACCCCGCAGCGTTTGGTATTTTCCATATGCTGCCCTAACACATTAAAAAGTTATGAATGGCAACTAAAAAAGAACGTGAGGAAAAGAAAGACTACGCCCGCATTCTGTTTATGCAGGGAGACAGCCAAAAGGTCATAGCCGAAAAGACAGGCATAAGCGCGCAGACCATTACAAAGTGGGTGAACGGTGAGGGCTGGCAGGAACAGCGGGCGGCGCAGAATATCACACGCCCCGAACTTGTAAACAAGCTGCTGCGCACCATTGACAAAATGCTTGAGAGCGTAAACAACAGCGAAGACCCGACGGCCATAAACGGCCTGGGCGACAAGCTGGCCAAATTCTCGGCCACCATTGAAAAGCTGGACAAACACACCAGCATAGTGGACGTTATCGAGGTCTTTATGGCCTTTAGTAAGTGGTTACAGTTCCAGGCGCAGTTTGATGATGAGATAACACCCGAACTGCTCAAAACCATAAACAGATACCACAACCAATATATCGACTACCTGATGCAAAACAAACTTATAAAGTAACATGCCAAATTACGACAAACTGACAAGAAAAGAGGCACTCGAACTGTGGAAACAGCACTGTGCTGATGTGCAGACGGCCACCATGATAGGGCGCGGCGAAACAAACGCCCAGCGGGAGCAGCGCATTAAGCGTGTGCGTGCCGATTATTCCGCGTTTGTCGATTACTATTTTCCCCATTACACCCAGAACTCGCAGACAGGCGCGCAAACACCATGCGCGCCTTTCCACATTAAGGCGGCCAAAGAGGTAAAGGCAAACAGGAACCTGCGGGCGGTCTATAAATGGCACCGTGGCGCGGCAAAGTCCACACACCTGGACATATTTATCCCCCTGTGGCTAAAGTGTCAGGAACAGCGCGAAATTAACGTCATGGTGCTGGTGGGTAAGAGTGAAGACAACGCAAATACCCTGCTGGCTGACGTGCAGGCAGAGCTTCAGTACAACCAGCGTTATATTAACGATTTCGGCGAACAGTACAACAGCGGTTCATGGGAGGAGGGCGAATTTGTTACAAAGGACGGCACGGCCTTTTTTGCCCGTGGCCGTGGTCAGTCGCCCCGTGGTCTGCGATACCGCAGCCACCGCCCTGACTACATTGTCATAGACGACCTGGACGACGACGAGCTGTGCGAAAACCCCAGCCGCGTGCAGAGGCTTACCGATTGGGTAAAGGAGGCTTTGTTCGGTGCCCTGGACGGTGGCCGTGGCCGCTTTATCATGGTCGGCAACCTCATAGCCAAAAACAGCGTACTGCAAAAGATTTCAGAGACCAAAGGCGTGCGCGTGTCGCAGGTCAATATATTGGACGAGAACGGCAACGTCTCATGGGCGGCCAAATGGACACGCGCAGAGGTGCAGGCCATTGAGGACTTCCAGGGGTACCGCTCATTTCAAAAAGAGTACATGAACAACCCGATTGTCGAGGGTGCCGTGTTCCGCCAGGAATGGATAAGGTGGGCAAAACGGCCACAGTGGCGACAGTTTGAGGAAATAGTCCTGTATATCGACCCCTCATGGAAAGGCTCAACAAAGAACGACTACAAAGCCGCAAAGCTCTGGGGTAAGGTCAAAGGCGGCCAGCTGTGGCACCTGCGCGCTTTCGTGCGGCAGGCTACCGTGGCCGAAATGGTGCGCTGGTGTTACGACCTCTACGAATGGGCACAGGCCACAGGCGTGGCCATAAAGTTCTACATGGAGGCCAACTTCATGCAGGACATGTTAATGGACGACTTTACAAAGGAGGGCGACCTGCGCGGCTACCAGCTGCCTATTATTGGCGACAAACGCAAAAAGCCCGACAAGTTCCAGCGTATTGAGGCCTCCGCACCGCTGTGGGAGCGCGGCTTTGTCTTTTACGACGAGAGCCAAAAGGACGACCCCGACATGCTGCGCGGCCTTGACCAGACGCTGGCATTCCAAAAGGGTATGCGCGGCCACGATGATGCGCCAGACGCTGACGAGTCGGCTATTAGCATACTGCAAAAACACTCTAAAATTACAAACTTCACGCCGTCTTTCGGAAAGCGGCGAAACGCAAAAAATGTAACATGGTAACTTTTATTAAAAAACTTGTGCGCGCCACCGTATTTGAGTGGCGCAGAAAACGCGCCATAAAAAAGGCGCAGAAAGATGCTAACCTCCTGCGCCGTCGTTTCCTGGTGCTGGTACAGAACGGAAAGCCCGTTGTCGTGTCGATGCAGGGCGTTAAAAAGCTCATACGGTGCCACCGCTTTGCAAAGGGCTTCACGGCAGAGAAAGCCCGCGAAATAGCCCTTTATGTGGCAGACCCGCAACCCATTAAAAAGTAAAGCAAATGTTTCTTACAGATGAGGACTACAAGTCCGTGTGCGACGATTTCGAGTTTGAACAGCTCCAGGCACACACCGACATACGAAAGCAGGCCGAAAAGGCCGCCATGGAGAAAATAAGCAGCTACACCCGCGACCGCTACGACATGAAAAAGGCGTTTGCCCAGAAAGGCGACTGCCGTAACGCCATGCTGGTGGACTGCGCCGTAAACATTGCGCTGTATATACTTGTACACCGTCTGCCTGGAGACATGGGCAGCGAAAGACGCGACCAGATGTATGAGGACAGCATTAAATGGCTCAAAGACGTGCAAGCCTCAAAGGCCACGCCTGACCTGCCCAGATACATAAGCGACGACGGCGACACTGACAGCCACAACCCCGTGCGCTTCGGCTCTGGCCTGGATAAGGTGGGCAGCTGCACATGGTAATTTACAAACCGTTAAACACCCGTTAAATGAACATTTTACAGAAAATAGGCAATATCTTTACAGGCGGCCAGACGTACAGCAGTGCAGAGGTGCACCGCATTGCCGAATTTGTCAAAAGCAAAGAGGGTCGCCGCCTTACCGCCGAACTCATACGACAGACCGACAGCCTGACAAAAAAGGACGTGGGCATGTGGCGGCAGGCCTGGCAAATGGCCATAAACATAGACAACCCCAAACGGCAGAACCTTTACGACATTTATACCGACTGCCTCATTGACCTGCATCTTGAGGGCTGCATAGGCCAGCGTAAAGGCATGGTGATGAAACAAAAGTTCCGCATGGTGGGCGCAGACGGCAAAGAGGTGGAAAAGGCCACGGCTATGTTTGAGCGCGAATGGTTTAACGACTACTGCTCCCTGGCTCTGGACTCCCGTTTCTGGGGGCACAGCCTTGTGCAGTTTGGCGACATTGTGAAGACCTCGGACGGGTTGAGCTTTGAGGGCGTGGAGCTGGTGCCACGTAAGCATGTGTGCCAGGAGCATGGTATGCTGCTGCGGAACACGGGCGACGATTGGCGCAGCGGCATAAGCTACCGCGAGGGTGAGCTGGCCAGCTGGTGCCTGGAGATAGGCAAACCCTACGACCTCGGCCTGCTGCTGAAATGCGCCCCGCAGTGCATAAGCAAAAAAAATATGCTAGGTTTCTGGGACATGTTCGGCGAAATTTTCGGCGCGCCTATGCGTATAGCAAAGGCCACCACCACAGACGACGCGGAACGTGCCAAAATTGAAAGTGCCCTCGAAAACATGGGCAGCGCGTTTTGGGGTCTGTTCCCTGACGGCACCGAAATAGACATAAAGGAAAGCAGCAGGGGCGACGCTTACAACGTCTATGACAAGCGCGTGGACAGATGTAACAGCGAAATTTCAAAGGGCATACTTAACCAGACCATGACCATAGACGCGGGCAGCTCGCTTTCACAGTCTGAAACGCACCTGGACGTGTTCGAGAATGTCATAGAGGCCGACAAAAAAATGCTGTCTAACAATGTGAACGACCACCTGCTGCCGTTCATGCAGGCGCACGGCTTCCCTGTCGGCGGCCTGCGCTTTGAGTGGGACGACGCGGCGGCCTTTACACCGTCAGAACAGCGCGAAATGGAGCGCGTGCTTCTGGAGTATTACGAAATAGACCCGCAGTATTTCACAGACAAATACAACGTGCCTATCACAGGCGTGCGTGAAAAAAAGACACAGCCCGACGCTTTTTTCGGGTAAGCCCCGCGCACGCTGCTGACCTGCGCGAAAAATACGGGGCTTTCCATGCAGCAGTAAATATGCTTTATGAGGACGACACGCTCCAGCTGGCCGCCGATGACGACGCGCCCAGCCTTGCCCCGTCTGTCTTCGATGCTGTGGCCGACCTTATCTATAAGGCTGGCGGCTTCGACATAAACCAGGTTAAAGACCCTGCGGCGCGCAAACTCTTGATCGAGACGGCGGCAGCCATTAACAGGGGCGTAAACACGCACCTGCCTACCGACGTGCCCGACACGCTGCGCTATGCCCTGGAAGAAAACAGCTTTATATTTTCAGGCTTTAAGACGTTCCACGCCATGCGCGAAATAGGGCTGTCGCTGCTGAACGACAAAGGCGAAATAAAGCAGTACGCCGATTTTCAGGCCGACGTGATAAAGCTCAACAACAAGTATAACAAAGCCTATCTGTATGCCGAATATAAACACGCCATAAGCACCAGCCAAATGGCAGCCAAATGGGTGGGTATAGAGGCCGACGGCGACCGCTACCTGTTGCAGTACCGCACGGCAGAGGATAACCGCGTGCGCGAAGACCACGCAGCCCTGGACGGCATAACACTGCCGCCTTCCGACCCGTTCTGGTCTAAATACTACCCGCCGAATGGCTGGGGCTGCCGATGCACCGCCGTACAGGTACGCCGTGGCAAATACACCGAAAGCGACCCAAAGGCGGCCATGGAGCTGGGCGACAGTGCCACAGAGGCGGCAAAGCAGCAGATTTTCCGCTTTAACGCTGGTAAGGAAATGCAACTGTTTCCGCCGAAACACCCGTATTTTAAGGCTCCAGCGGCGGCGAAAAAGGTAGTACAGGAAGTCGTCCAGGAAGAAAGCGAACAGGTCAGAAAAGACCGTTATAAAGCAGAACTGCCCGACAGCCTGACCGATGCGGAAAAGGAGGCCATTGTGCAAAATTACATAGACATAGAAAAAGCGGCTAAAATACGCAAAGGTGTACCCATGAGCCTGGATGATGCAGACAAACAGAGCGCGAACCCTAAACACGTTTTGCAGTTTATTGAAGACCCCAACGGCACATACCGCGATAAAGCAGGTAAGCGTTACAAGTTGAACCCTGACTATAAAAAGTCACGGGATGAGCGGTATAGTATAAATTGCGCCACATGTTCACCTGCATACGCACTGCGCCTGCGTGGCTTCAATGTTACGGCAAAGGGCTGCGTGGAGCGTTCAGGCAGTCGTAACGAGTGGGCTATGAATGGGCACAGCTTCGACATGTGGACAAATGCAGACGGTACACCTGCAAAGCCAGCCTACACCTATGAATGGAAAGAGAAAAAAGGCTATAAGACCATGACAGAAAAACGCTATCACGAATACTTTGAGGAAGTAACAAAGGAGGAGGGCGTTTATATTCTCACAATAGGCTGGAAAGGTCGCGGCGGTCATGCTACTATTTTACAGCGTTTCGCCGATGGTACGCTGGCATATATAGAGCCACAGGAATATAACGGAACAGCGGCAAAAAGAGACATAGACGAACTATGCAAGAAAGGCGCAGGAAACCCACACCCAAAACGTGGCGTGCTCCGCGTAGATAACAAAATTTTTAATGCAGGTTATATGGACTTATTCGACACCGAATAGAGAAAAGAGGCGCGCGACCTCTGCGCTGTCGGTGATAACGACGCTATGGCCGTCGTAGCCATAGACAGAGGGAAGGCAAATGTCCAAATCGTCAGGATAGGCAAAGCCGTAGTAAGCGACCCCCGCCTCTTTACCCAAATGGTAAATGTGGTTGCCGTAGCGTTGCACCTCTGATGCAAAGGCTTCCTGAATTTGTTTTGGTATAGTTTGCTTCTTCATGCCGCAAAATTACAAATTATTCCTGATATGTAGACAAATAAATCGTAAAAAATAACAATGAGAACCCCCGAACAGCTCAAAAAAGACATAATTAGCGACATGCGGGTAGACCTTGCAGAGGAATTTGACAAGAATTTCAACCGCAAAGCCTTTTTTACCGAAAAGTGGAAAAAGCGCAGGAACCCAAACGCCCTCGGCTCGCTGCTGGTCGTTACGGGCAGCCTCCGTAAGTCCATACAGGCAAAGGAAACGCCCGACGGGGTTAAGTTCACCTCCAACCAGCCCTATGCCACCCTGCACAATGAGGGCGGCAAAGGCTCGGTAACGGTGCGACAGCACACCCGAAAGAGTAAAAAGGGTAAGACGTACACCGTAAAGCAGCACACCCGTGCCGTTAAGGTGCCACAGCGTCAGTTTGTCGGCGACGGCAAAGAGACGCAGCGCATTATACAGAATGTTATCGACGACAACTTGGAGCAATACAACCAGGAACTAATAAAAACACTGAAAAAATGAGAAAGAAACTATTTTTAGCGATTGCCCAGCGCATTAAAGAACAGGTGCCAGGCATTAAGTTTATCGACCTGTGGAATGAGCACCTCGCCGAAATCAAAAGCACTACGGCGTGGCCTGTGCCCTCGGTCTTTATTGAGTTTGAACAGTACGACGTGCGGCAGTGCGCTAACCGCGTCTGCATGGCCGACGTGCCCGTGCGGCTCCACATCATTACACGCACGAAAAACTACACCGCTGGCATAGACGACAAACGCCTCGAGGCGGCTCTGGACTATTTCGACCTGATAGACCAGGTGCACGCGGCCATGGCGACGCTGGCGGGCGACAATTTCAGCACCTTTATGCTGACCACCTCGGCCACCAACCACAACCACGCCGAACTAATAGAAAGCATTGAACGCTACGTTACCCGTGCGCAGTTCACTGCTGGAGCCAGAACGGCACAGCTGCACCCCATAGACACACTACGCCTGAAATGAGAAAAGCCCGCCAGCTCTGTAATGCTGACGGGCTTTTGCCTAAAACTCCAGCAGACCGCCGAAAAGGTCGGGTTGCTGCGATTGTGGTGGGGCGGGTGGTTCTGGTGGTATATTCAGATAATTTAAGTACGTTCTATAACACATCGGGTAAATGGGGTAAATATACTTTTTCCACACCGCCTTGTAGCATTTTGCGTTATTCCCAGGCTCATAGTGCTGCTCGGTCAACGCCTTAATCAATTTTACACGGTCATACGTGCTTTTGTAATGCCGAAATTTGCCCATTTCCCGATTTTTTTGTACTTTTGCAGCGTCCTTTATAACACATCGGGTGCGCGGTTTCCAGGGCTACGGCTTACGGGGGCCGTGCTTTTTTTATGGCCGCTTTCATGGCCTATGCGTCTGTTACTGAAAGCGGGATAATGTGCCAGCCTTTCTCGTCCTTGTACTCGGCGCGAATGTACTGCTTTGTTTCGGCAGGCTGGTAGCTTTCCTCGATGATACGCACACCCTCCTGGAATGTCTCGTCGCCGCTGTCGTCGGCCATTTTGCGCAGCTGGAGCACACGGCTGGCCTTTAGCGTGCCTTTCTGGTCGCGTGCCAGCAGACGCATTACAGCGTTCACCAACGTGCGGCTGTTCTCGTCCTTTGCCAGGCTCTCTATGTAGTTGCGCACCATTTCGATGCCGTCCTCCACTGTGTCGCGGTATGCGTCTATGGTGTTACTGCCCAAAGTTATGCGCATGTTTCCGTCGCTGGTGGTAAACGTGTGGCTGTGCTGGCCGCTCTGCTTGGTCAGGCTCATAACGTCGGCCTTCATGTCCAGAACCGTGCGGAAATTGCCGAACACCGTATTTTTTACGGCCTTAATCTGTTCAGACAGGCTTTGCAGCTCTGGAATGGCCAAAGCCACCTGCTCGTCCACAAGCTGCGCGTACATTTCGCGGTTTTCCTTGCGCCTCTGCTGGCGGGCTTTCTTTTCCTGTTCCTCTTTGAACGCTGCAAACTGTGCCTGTTCCTCTGCTGTCATTTCGACAGTCGTTGTTTTGTTTTCGTCCATGTTTAACGGGGTTTTAATAGGTGTTTATATTCTCTTTAACGTGTCGGTGCAAGTCTTTGCGCCCTCGGTGTCGCCATGTACCAGGAACGACAGAACCTGGAACACCACGGCTGTGATTTTCAGCAGGCCGCCTAAAACGGCCAACGGCAGACGAACTGCCACCTTCAGATAGTTTAATACATTCTTTTTCATTGTCTTTTTGTTTTTATGGGTTAATGTTCAAATAGCACCTTTATGCCGCATGAGCTGGCCACGTCGAGCTCCAGCTTCGCGCCTTTCGACAGCTCCCAGCCTTTCAGCATGTAAATATAGTCGCAGCGCACCAGCAGACCTATGTCCCTGCGCATGTGCTTTGTCCAATGCTCTGACTGCGGCACACCGTTGTGAAACGGGTTTACAGGCTCATAGCCTGCCTTTTCCAGCACTGCGGCTGCTCTGTCGAACGTGTCCATGCGCTCCACAAGGTCGTGGTGGGCTATGGCTCCACTTATGTAACACTTTGGGGCGTTCTGTTCGCGCAGCTTTTTTAAGCCCGCCAGCCTGTCCAATGCCTCGCGTATCGGGTCGCCACCACTTACGGGCTTGTAGAACTCGCGCACGTCGCACTTAAAGCAGTACCCGTGCACGGTAATACTCTGCTTTTTCTTGTCTTTCTTTTTACTCATTTCGTTTTATTTAATTGGTTGTTACTCGTTTTCATCATAGACCACGTCGTCGCGGTATTCCTGCATGTCTGCCTGTGTCTGGCACCACTCTGCCAGCTCACGCATAAACCAGCAATATGCCTCGGTGTCCATGTCTATGGTGGCCTCATTTATTTTGCGCTGGGTCTCGCGCATCATGCTGTCCGTGCTCATGGTCAGTTCATGTGTTTAAGGCCGCTTTCTGTGGGGTACAGAAAGACCACCTTTTTATGTTCTGTGGTTACGTCGTCCACTGCGTCGTGGTCTTTCACCTTGTTGTTAAACAGGTACACCAGGTTGCGCAGACGCTCCAGCGGGATTTTATTAAAGTCGGCTTTCTTGGCCGCCCTGCACGCTATGGCCTTTATGACCGTGGCGTTGCTCTCACGCCCGCACATCTTTAGCCAGCTCCCTATGGCTGCCATGCACTGCTTGCGCAGCTTGTCATAGTCCTGCTGCTTGTGGCCGCCCGCCTGTGCCGACAGTTTGCCGCAAATGTCCACCAGGTCGTGGGTGTCTATGTCGCGGCTGCTCTCCACGCCGTATGCCTCTATGAGGCTGCGCTTCTCGTCGTCGCTCATGCCCAGCACGCTGCAAAGTGTGTGGAACTTTTTAAGCAGCCCTCTGTGGATTTCGTCCATGGTTTTGTTTTCTTTCATTGTCTTGGTGGTGTTAAAGTTCTGCCCAATACTCACGTGCGCCCTGCTCCCAGATAGTGAAGTCCTGGCCGCCCTCGCCTTTGTCGCTGTCCTCGTAGCGGGTGGTGGCAAATGCCTTGTAACCCTCCACGCGGATTTTTATGTCAGCATCGTAGCGTATGTTTTTGGCCATGTTGCCCTTTGGCTGTCCTTTGTCCTCATGGGCTATAAAGACAAACAGGGTGTTGGGGTTGTCGTCTTTCAGGCGGGTGTAGTCGCGCATGGTAAAGCCTATCCAATAATTTACACTGTCTATTACCACAATGTCGGGCGCGTTCTTTTTGGTCAGGCGTTCCCGTATGTCCTTGAGGCTTTCCTTTTGCAGCAGTATTATTTTGCTGCCTGCTTCCTCCATGCCGACACGCTCCCAGGCTTTTTGCAGCGACAAGCTCAAACCCTGCTCCAGGCTGTTGTAGGCCACGCGTCCGAAGTTGGTAAGATATTTGCACAGCTGCATTACGTAGGTCGTCTTACCGCTTCCGCTGCCGCCGTACACTATCCACGCGCCCCGCAGTTCTGGCCGTCCCAGGCTTGCAAGCCACGCCCCTGTAAAAGGGGCTGTTTCAAACTTGGCCTGCATCACGTTCTTATTACTTATCGCCCTGCGCATGTCTTCTAATTTAGGGATATTGTCAGCTGTGGCACGCCGTTAGGGGTGCTTATAATTATGCTGCGGTCTGTTGAAGTTATAAAATGTGTGGAACCCAGGCACTCCCATGCGTTCCTGCGCAAATACTGAAAACTGCGCACATAGTCCAGCACCCCATTTATAACGGACTCACACTCTGCGTCGGCGTATTCTGCCCCTCTGTCGTAGGGAAAGCCTACCAGCAGCGACAGCACCCAATTAGGCGTGCGTTTAGGGCGTATGATATTAAAGCGTGCCATTACTGTGCCCCTCCTTTCTTTTTCGCTGCCCATACAGCGCGTTTTACGCGGCGCAGGTCGCACTCCGCGCCTGCTATTATTTCCTGTATGGTCTTGGGGTCGTTCACGCCGTTGGCCTTGCACACGGCGGCTATGTCCTCGCCATTGATAACCTGGAGCTGCACGAACTTGCGGCCTATGCGGCTGTATATTTCCTCATAGCCTTTCTTTTTCAGGCGCACGCCGCGTTCTATGCGGTTTTTAAGGTACTCCGTGGCCACCATGATAATGCCGCAGTGCCCCTCCAGCTGGTTATACAGGGAAATGAAAAAATAGAGCACCTGGTCGCGCAGCTTGTCGGCCTCGTCCAGAATGATGAGCGGCGCGTCTGCACTGTTCAGCGTCTCCACTATGGCGTCCATTTGGTCGCTCACACTGCCGCCCACATCTTTGCCCAGCGCACGCAGCAGCTTGTTTATAAACGTCGGCCTGTTCCAATACTCGCTGCACATTAAATGGTACACGTTCTGTCTGCCCTTGGCGTAGCTCTTTATGGCCTCGGTCTTTCCGCAGCCTGCAAAGCCCGTAATGGCTATTACAAGGCTTTCCTCTTTGGCCTGCTCCATTAAGAACGCCATGCGCTTGTACGCCCCTGTTTTCACTATCTGCCACGCGCTGGTGTCGTGGCCTATCTGGGCGGCCACTGCGCGCCACAGCTCGTCGCTGATTGTGTCCCATTGCCCTGACAGCATTTTGCTGACGGTGGCAGTGCTGGTGCCGTTAAGGCTGCGGGCTGCCTTGTTCTGGCTGCCCATTTTGTCGCAATACTCTTTCAGGCGTGCGGCAATCTGTTGTTTTTCGTCCTTTATCATCGTTTTACGTTTTTATGGTTGTTGCATTTAGAAAATATCGAAGTTTTCGGGGTCTTCGGCCTGCCAGCCCACAGGCATGGCGGGCGTAGGCTCCACAGTCTCATATTGCACGTCGGCTATGTCGGCCTGGCTCATGCGCTGCTGCGCTGCTGGCAGCTTGTGTTGTCCGTGGCTGTCGGTCAGCAGCAGGCGGCCTAACAGGAGCGCAGACTGTCGGTCGGTGTCCTGTATCATGCGGTCGACGGTCTCCCATGCCTCGCCCAGCTGCTCCGTTACATGGTTTTCCAGCTGCTTGTTAAAGTCCCGCACAGCCGCCAGCTGTTCCGCGTCGCCTGGCTTGCGCTCTGCCAATGCCATGGGCTGGACGTACTTTTCGCGTAGCATGTAACGGCGGCTGCCGTCCTCGTTCACTGCCAGCACCTCGGTGAGGTCGTCGGGGTCAAAGCGCACCTGCCATTTTTCGCCTGCGTGCTCTCTGAATGTCAGGTCGAAACAGTCATAATCGCGCTTAATGCCCAGCAGTGTGGGGCGCAGGCCGCAGCCCTCCAGCGCGTTGGTCAGTCCTGTGGTGGCTCCGAAATACAGCAAATAGCTTTCTTTCGACAGCGGCAGGCGGTTTTCCTCTTTCAGGTTGCCCAGCATCTGCATGAATTGTTCGCGCTTCGTGGCACGCTCGTAGGCCATTATTTGGTGTATCTGTTCACGCACGCCCTGCTCGTCTGGGAACGTGTGGCGCAGCGCGTTGAGTGCTTCGCTGTTCGGCTGCTTCTTGGGGTCTGTCGTTACGCCGTAGCCCGACCAATTATCGAACTTTTGGCAGTAGCCCATATTAAGGTGCTTAAAATAAGGCTCCACGGGCTTTGTCTTTGCGTTGTGAGCACGGGCAGGGGTAACGTGGCGAGCCATCATTTCGTACAGGTCGGTCATGGTCTTAATGGCGTAGCGGTCGCACTGTATCTGACAGCTGCGCAGCATCTGGCCTGTAAGTTCACGGCTGTGCTGGGCGGCGTTCCGCAGTGCCTCGGTAATAAGCGCGGGTGTCTCATGGCTGCCTATGGCGTAGCCAATGGGGTAATCACAGCACGGGTCGAGCACCACCTCCAGCGTCAGGCGGTTGTGGTAGGTCGTCGTGCGCTGCCCCTGCTTGTTTACGGTCGTCTGCTGGAATAGCAGCTCACATGTCCAGCCGTCCAGCGACCACATGAGGAACGGCGCGGTCGGCCTGCTGCGCTTCACCTGCATGGTGCGCTCGTTGCGGAAATTGGTAGCACCACGGCGGGCGGCTGCCGTTACCAGGTCGCATTTTTCACGCCACACGGCCACTGCGCTGGCTGTTATCTGCGGCCAGCCTTTCACCTTGGCCACCTGGTTGTATCTGCGCGCCACCTCCGTGTCGGGCAGGTTGTTGTGGTGTGCCAAAAGCACCTGCAAGCTGGCGGTCTGCTCCGCGTCCAGCACCTTGGCGGCGTTCTTGTTCTGGAACTTGCGGCTAATCATACACTCATAGCCCTGTGCCTGATACTCCGCATATTTCATGCGCAGGCGGCGCGGGCTTTGCGGCAGGCTGTTAGGCCAGCGGTCGCACAGACGCGGCAGCGCGGCGGCAGCCTTTGCCCAGAACTCGCCCGCGTTTATCCTGCCTTTGCTCTGCCTCATGCGGTGGCTGTTCGCTCTGTCCAGCATCTGGCCGAAAGCGGCCAGCACCGAGCAGTTATTGGCATACTCTCTTTGCTTCTCGGTCGTCAGGTGCCGCCCGTCGCTCAATACGTAGTCGGCAAAGAACTGCATCGCCTTGCCGTCAGGCTCCACGCTTTCCACAAATGGCTTGCTTTCGGCCTGCTCCTTAATGTCTGGATAACGGCGGTAAACCTCTGCGCGGTACTGCACGGGCAGGCTCTCGACCACATATAACGCGCAGCTACCATAACAGGCACGGCGTACCTGCTGCACTGTGCCGCGCTGGCTCATTTTCTTTAGAGCCTCCAGGCTAATAATGCCTGTAAGTTCCTGCGGACTTACGCAAAGCGCATTGTTATACATTTCCATAGTGCCCTCCTCTCGTTACAGTATCACATGAGTGCCGCAGAGCTTTACAGCTTCCTGCTGTATTTCCTCCAGATTTTTAAGCAGGACATTGTCCCAGCTCTTTACGACTTTGCCATTTTTAAGCAGGTCAACATGGCTGTTATTCTTGTTGCACTCAATGAGTACACCGCCAGGCAGATACTGCCGCATGAAGTTGTCCGCGTCGTGTATGGTCTCCATGGCGGGGGTCAGCATAAGCAGCACGCCGCCGTTCTGCTCTGCTGCTCTGCGTATGCGCTGGCTCTTGGGGCTGTTGTCCCTGAATGATAATGCGCGCCATACGCTCACACTCGTAGTCTCGAAAGATTTTACAAGCATTTCACGGGTCTGCTTGCTTACCTCGATTTGTTTTCTTGCTGTCATGTCCTTTATTCTTTATGGGTTTACAATACTTACTTTTAGGGTTTTCCTTTTTCGTATGTGGGCAAAATTTTGTAATTTTGTCCGCGCTGTAATATGTTACAACGCTGCAAAGTTCGCAATTTCTTGCGACATGACCAAATAAAATCGTAATAAATTACGGTTTAACTCAAAAAATAATGCAATGAGTA
This sequence comes from Xylanibacter caecicola, assembly GCF_013166515.1. Taxonomy (GTDB): domain Bacteria; phylum Bacteroidota; class Bacteroidia; order Bacteroidales; family Bacteroidaceae; genus Prevotella; species Prevotella caecicola. Next base: position 393,828 of record NZ_JABKKJ010000001.1, read on the forward strand.
CAACAATAAACGACAGAATAAGGCTGCTAATCAATGAGAAAGCAGGCGGAAAAAACACCGTATTTGCCGATAAATTAGGTGTTTCCGAGGCAAATATACGCAGCTATCTAAAGGGCGTAATGCCAAAAGCTGATATTTTGGAGAAAATCGTAATATCTTACGAGGTTAATGCCATGTGGTTGCTCACAGGGTTGGGGTATCATACACTGCCTAACCAGCCAGAGGAAACGCCACAACCTCTAACTGACCAGTCGCATTTAGTTGATTTTTTTAAGCAGTACGAGCCATATATTCAGCGTAAAGATGCAAAAATAATACAGCAGGCCGAAGAAATAGGCCGTCTGCGTGAGCAGATAGTGCAGCTAAAGGATAGACTACAAAAAAGTGCCGATGCTGCGAACACCGAAACTACTGCAAATGCAGGGTAATGGGGTGGTCACTATGGGCACCCCGCGACCCCCTGAAATAACGTAAAAGGCACTAAAACGCTTTTTTCTGCACGTTAAATCGCCGTTAAATGCGTTTAACTTGCTTATTTTCAGTGCAAAATACCCTATTTGTTAGGGGTGTTTTTCCTATGCGTTAAATGGAATTAAAGGGGGGGTTCTGCCAGATTTTCGCGGTTTTTGCCTTGATTTTTTCCCTTAAAGGGGTCTATGCTTGCACGAATTGTCCACCCATTTGTCCCCCCCCAACTGTCCCCCCCAACCCCATTTTTAGCCCTTTTTGCGACCTCGAAAATGGAACGAAAAAGGCACTTTTGGGCAGCATTTTTTCGGCCTCCAGCCCTGCCCATTTAACGGGTCATTTAACGGTCGTGTAAACACCCCTCCAGCCGCCTGCCTCGTCGCCCATGAGCGGCCACCATGCCACCCAGCTGCGCCCCTGTCCGATGCCCTGGAACCTCCGAAATGGGGGCTTTTTCGTGGCCACACGCAAATGGTATCCCACCACACGCCCAGACACACCGCAGAAAGCCCCATAACCCCCGCTGTCGCCGCGTTTCGCGCCGTTTCCGTCCGTTCCCACGTCAGGCAAAAGAAAAGCCGCCAGGCGTGCCGTTTTTAGCGGTCATGCCCAGCGGCTCCATGCCGTCAGCAGCTCCAGCGTCTGGTGCGTCCAGCTCAAAGCTCAAACCCCACCATTTCCAGCTGTCGATTAAACCAAATTAAACCAGAATTAAACCTGCGTTAAAGCCCCATTTAACGGGTGCGCCTCCAAAATTAAACCAGAATTAAAGCAAATTCAACTTTTTGCACGTTTCGTTTTTCCAGCGTCCAACCCTCCAAACCTCTGTAACTTCCTATAAATAAAGGCCATCCCGTCATTTCCCACACTCACACATTATGCTCGTTTCGTTTTCCTGCCCATATCCGCATGCTGCCGTGAAGCGTAGTTTGAGAAAAATCTCTGCACTTTTTTTGAAATCACAATGACACACGAATGGCGATATATGTTTCATTATGTCAGCCCGGTTGAGGGCTTAAGCCCGTGCATTTTCAACCGATGGGTTTTATAATTATTTAGAGGATATGCTAATTGGTTTATAGAAGACTTGAAAAGCAGAGGCGTTACTGCACGTCGTCCACCTTAGGCGTCAGACAGGTTACTGTAATGCCACGTATTGACGATCGTGGCTTACGGTGTTCAAAAGATGAGGCGTGCATTGCCTTTTATAAATAGGTGGTTTAATGATGATCCGCCTCTTTGATTGCAATGTGGTTAGAAACGATACAATCTTAGTCTTGTTTCCAACAGGTTCTTGTATGTCAAAAAATCCAATAGTCTCACAAATTACTGAATGGATTGCTCACAAATTACTGAATTTACAATTAAAAGTTTTGATAATCAAGGCTAAACACCTAAAAAAGGTGGCTCATTATTGAGCCACCTTTAAATTCCTTTATGTTCCTTTCATTAAGGAAGGCTGATTGCCTCAGAAGGACAAATATCAGCGCAAGTACCGCACTCTGTACATGTTTCAGGGTCGATTGAATACTTTTCGCCTTCAGAGATAGCGCCTACCGGACACTCATCGATACATGTACCGCAAGCGATACAGTCGTCACCAATTACGTATGCCATGATAATATTAAGTTTTTATTGTTAATAATTAATGTTTATTACCTACTTTTAGGTTATGCAAAGGTAGTATATTTATTCTAAATACCTAATGTAGGGTATTTCTTTTTATTTTCTTTAACAACTTGATATGTTTACGTAAGATGTGCCGTAGTTTTTGTGTATGAGGTGGGAAAGTGTAACGGCTGTGGAGTGCGGATACAATAATAGAAGGGGGTAGGGCGTTATAAAGATATATGAAACGCAGACTTATACACATTATTATATTAAGTCTCTGTGTGCTGGGAGCCGGCGCGCAGGGTACAAAGGTGCAGAATCGTCCATATACGGACTTGCGTCCGTTCCATTTCGGTGTCCTGGTGGGTACTCATTTACAGGATATGGAGTTTGAAAATGTGGGACCGCAGATGATTACCGGTGAAGACGGGGTGGCGGCAGAGAAACTTGTTACATGCGATCAAGACCGATGGGACACGGGATTTACCGTGGGAGTGCTTGGCGAGTTCAGGCTTAGTGATAATTTTGCGTTCCGTCTTGCGCCGACAATGTATTTCGGTACGCGGCATCTTACTTTCTACAATCACACGGACAAAATGGATACGGGCGAGGCGGTGACGGAGAGTCAGGACCTTAAGTCGATATATGTTGCATCTACAGCAAGCATTATTTTTGCAGCACCGCGTCTTAACAATTACCGTCCGTATATTGTGGCGGGACTGAACCCCATGCTTAATCTTTCGCCAAAGGATAATGACTATATAAAGTTGAAGCCTTATGATTGCTTGTTTGAGATCGGTCTGGGCTGCGACTTTTATCTTCCTTTCTTCAAGTTACGTCCTGAACTTAAGTTTAGCTACAGTCTGATAAACAGCCTCGACACAAAACATCCCGACCAGCTGCGCGATAAGAATATGCTTATGTATGCCAAGTCGGTGAAAGAAGCAAGGAGCAAGATGATTGCATTGACGTTTTATTTTGAGTGATTGTTCTTTTAAGGCTTATAAATCCTATAAGACATATAGGTACTATAAGACTTGTAAGCCCTATAAGAAATAAAAATCCGGAGTCGTTTTGTGCTCCGGATTTTTATTGTTCCTGTTTTATTTCTTTCTGTTGGCTCTCTGTTCCCTGTATTTTGCTTTCTGTCGGGCGGAGCCGCTGCCGTGTGCACCGGTTATATATGCCTTTTTCTTGGCTTTTGTCTTCACTTTCTTGTCTTTGCCCTTGTCGGACTTTGCAGGACGGAATACTATCCCTCCTCCTGCAATTATCTCATCTATATTGTCCATGTCTTTTGAGGTTTTGAGGTTCTTAGGTTATAAGGTTTTGAGGTGTGAAGTGCAAGGCTGGGGGTAGAGGTTTTAAGGTCATGAGGTTTTTAGGTGTGAAGTGTGGATTTTAAGATTTTGACTTTTGAAGTTATGAGGTGATAATGTTATATTTCAAATGTGATTTATCACCTTACAACCTTATCACCTAAAACCTCAAAACCTTAGTTTGTATTATCATAATACAACATTTATCACCTCATAACATCAATACCTTACAACCTCAAAACCTTAATAAAAAATTAGTGATGGAACAGACGCACACCCGTGAAAGCCATTGCCATGCCATATTTGTCGCACGTCTCTATTACGTTGTCGTCACGTACAGAGCCGCCTGCCTGTGCAATGTATTCAACACCGCTCTTGTGTGCACGCTCTATGTTGTCGCCGAAGGGGAAGAATGCGTCGCTGCCCAATGCCACTTGCGTGTTCTTGGCAATCCATTCTTTCTTTTCCGCCATTGTCAATACCTCGGGTTTTGTCTTGAAGAACTTCTGCCATGTGCCCTCTGCCAACACGTCTTCGTGATCCTCGCTGATATACACGTCTATCGTGTTATCGCGGTCGGCGCGGCGTATGCCGTCGATAAACGGCAGACCCATTACTTTGGGATGCTGGCGCAACCACCATATATCAGCCTTGTTGCCTGCCAGACGCGTACAGTGTATGCGGCTCTGTTGCCCGGCGCCGATGCCTATTGCCTGTCCATCCTTTACATAACATACTGAGTTGCTCTGAGTATATTTAAGTGTTATGAGACTTATTATCAGGTCGCGCTTGGCTTCCTCGCTGAATGTCTTGTTCTGTGTGGGTATGTTTTCGAACAATGCAGGGTCATCGAGTTTTATCTCGTTACGTCCCTGTTCGAATGTTATGCCGAACACCTGTTTGCGTTCTATGGGTTCGGGAATATAATTTGGGTCGATTTTTATTACGTTGTATGTCCCTTTGCGCTTTGATTTCAGAATTTCTATTGCTTCCGGTGTGTAGTCGGGAGCGATGACACCGTCGCTTACCTCGCGCTTGATGAGTGTGGCTGTAACGGCATCGCAGGTATCGCTGAGTGCCACAAAGTCACCGTATGAACTCATGCGGTCGGCACCGCGTGCCCTTGCGTATGCACATGCTATCGGTGACATCTCTTCTTTGATGTCGTCAACAAAGTAAATCTTTTTGAGTGTGTCGCTCAACGGAAGACCTACTGCCGCCCCTGCGGGAGACACGTGCTTGAAACTTGCAGCCGAAGCCAGTCCCGTGGCAGCCTTAAGTTCTTTTACCAGTTGCCAGCTGTTGAAGGCATCGAGGAAGTTAATGTATCCCGGTCTGCCGTTTATGACTTCTATGGGTAGTTCGCCTTCGGTCATGAATATGCGTGAAGGCTTCTGATTTGGATTACATCCGTACTTTAGTGCTAATTCTTTCATTTCTGTTGTTGAAGATGTTATGCGTGCAAAGTTACTGTAAATATAGAACTTACGCAAATTTTTGTATTAATTGATAGCTTGTTGTGCTGAATATAGTGTAGCCTAAAGTATATGTTAATGTTTAAATGTCTTAACTAATAATAGACTTGATTGTTAAACAATGTAAATAATATTATTTAAACCTTTATTATAAGTGTGTTATTGTAAGTCGCTGAAAATGAATGTGTAATTTGATATGCGGTTTGCGGTTGCCTTGTTTTTCACCATTTAAAAAAGATGTGAACACACGGTATAGTTTGATATTTTTTTATTAATTTCGCAATCGTTGTTTAAAAACCTGCCTTGTTTAGGTTTCGAACTACTTACCTTTATGTAAGATATAATAAATACTTTAGTCTATTGTGATGAATAATAAAATATTTGGAATTTTCATACTGTTGTTTTTCATTTTCATATCTCCGGTCTTTGCCGTGCCTGATAACGACAATGACAATGACGGCGAATATGATGAAATTGGTAATTATGACTTTCTTTATGGCGGAAGCGATGCTGATTATAACTATGACGTTGCAGCTGTAGACAATATGCTTGATGAAGCTTTCTCTCACATAGGGGCACGTTACCGCTCGGGACAGTCGGGACCACACGCCTTCGATTGTTCCGGATTTACAAGTTATGTCTATGGAAAACTGAACATTCAGCTCAATCGTTCGTCGCGCGACCAGTACAGTCAGGGTGAGCCTGTTGTGAAGAACGACCTTCAGAGCGGCGACCTCGTGTTTTTTACCAGTCCGCGTTCGGGACGTTCCATTGGTCATGTAGGTATAGTTGTGGATGTCAATCATGTCAACGGCAGTTTTAATTTCATTCATGCGAGTATAAAGGGCGTCAAGGTCAGCAACTCCAACGATGCCTATTACGCACGGCGTTATGTTGGTGCGCGGAGGGTTATGTAATGCAGAATATTATGATAATGGCAATATTGGCAGCTTTGAATATAGCTGCTTGTACATCGGCAGGTACGGACAGACAGTTGTCCGTGCCTGTTGTCGTTAATGACAGTGTGGTTGCGGACACCGATACCGCAGGAGTGGGTATGGAGAACAGACGTGATACTTTTGTGGTATCGCTGACAGGAGATATAATGATGGGCACAACTTTTCCGGAAGTGAGGCTGCCTGCAAACGGCGGAAAAGACTTGTTCCGCGATGTAAGACCGTTTCTTGTAAATGCCGATATTGCCGTCGGTAACCTTGAGGGCACGTTGTGTGATGTTGAAGATACTTCAAAGAAGAAGACGGTTCACAGCTATTCTTTCCGCACTCCGCCTGCCTATGCCTCGTTGTTGAGAGATGCCGGATATGATTTTCTTAGCATGGCAAACAATCATGCATTCGATTTCGGTATAGATGGAGTCATGTCTACAGAGAAAGTATTAGAGGGGCAGGGCATAAAGTATGCAGGTCTGCGAGGGCGGACGGCAATGGCTGTTGTTGAGCGTGACAGTATAAGATTCGGCTTCTGTGCCTTTGGACATAACGGATATACATTCCGTACGCAGGAACTTGACGGTGTGAAAGCTATACTCGACAGTTTGAAAGAATGTTCGGACATCATTGTTGTGTCTTTTCATGGCGGAGCGGAGGGAAAGGCTTGTCGCCGTCTTCCATATGGCAAAGAAACTTTTCTTAATGAAGATCGCGGCTCATTGCGTGATTTTGCACATTTCTGTATAGACAACGGTGCCGATATTGTTTATGGGCACGGACCGCATGTTGTGCGCTGTATGGAGGTTTATAAAGACCGTTTCATTGCTTACAGTCTTGGAAACTTCTGTACTCCATACGGAATAAACACTACGGGAATTTCCGGTTATGCTCCGGTGGTGAGCATAAAGGTGAACCGCAGTGGCGAGTTTCTGTCAGGACAGATACACCCGTTTGTACAGCGTTATGGCATAGGACCGCGGCGCGACACCACAGGAGTTGTCGTGAAAGAGATAAGAACTCTTACCGGATTGGATATAAAAGGCGGCAAGATAAGCATATCGGATAACGGCGTGATTGAGAAAGACAAAAAGTGAACCGCTGCTGTATCTTGTTCTTGTCGCACGTTTGTGACAGTGCTTTCGGACAAGGGATAGAATAAAAAAGGAATGTCAGAAATAATAATCCTGACATTCCTTTTTTATTTTAACGTAAGTCTGACTTCGTCGCACCTACGTTATTTTATGTTGTCGCCTGTTAAAAATCAACGGTTAGAACTCTTCTTCGTCGTCCCATATATTATATCCCGGGTTGGGTTTTGATTCGTCGGGAACCTCTCCGTCGCCATATTCGGGACCGGTGATGTCTTCATTAACGTCTGGTGAAGTGTCTACTGTTATGTTCTTATCGGATGAACCTGCCAGCATGCCGCCGTCTGTATATACTCTTATTATCTCACAGCAGGGTTTGATATATATCGTTTTCATTGAAATGTCTTTTATTTATTTTACAATCATTTTTTGTCCGTTCACGATATATATGCCCTTTGGCAGTCCGTTGGTCGTTTCGGAAATTCTTTGTCCGTTGAGGTTATATACCCCCCCTAATCCGATTTCTGACAGTGTGTCACGTGAAAGTTCCGTGAAGCCGATAGATGTTGTGCCGCCGTGTTCGTTGTTGTCTTCCACTCCCGTGTACGACATTGCTATGGACTTTGCTGCCGGTGTGCCGTCTTTTTTCTCTATATACGAGCGATATCCTTTGCCGTAGGATGTACCTTGCGATATATACAGTTTGCCGTTGCCGTCGCTGAGGAAGATGTCTCCTTTCTTGTAGTTTACGCTGTAGCCTGCAGTGCCGGTAGCATTTTCAACGTTGGCGGTGGAATATCCGGGTGTTCCTTTGGCAGTGTAGCTGCCGCAGTCTATGTCGTTTTGCACAATAGACGGGTCTATATATTTATTATTCAGGGCAAACGATGTTACTGCTTTGGTCGGCTTTATCAGATAAGGATAGCCGGCGAGAATGTTCTGTATCTCGTGATATCTGAAGTGCAGGTTTGCGGCATCTCCGCTTATCTCTGCTTTCTCGAGAATTATTATCTGTGTACCTTCACCGAAAACTGTCTTTACTTCATTTTCCGTCATATTAAACGGCAGAGTCAGCGTGTTCCATTGACCGGCATTTAAGGAGCGGTTCAGGGTTATGCTGGCATATCCCGTAGCTTCGTTTGTTGCATTATATTTTGTTGTTTCAGATAGTTCTGCCGTGACTGTTTGTTGTGTCTTGTCCGGAATGAACGATGCGCCGCAGAAAGCCATTGCCGATGTGTTGGAGAACAGATAGTATGTCTCGTTGGGTATTACGTCAAATTCGTATTTTGTAACATCGCCTGTTCCGGTTGTTGTATTCTTTAAAACATCGCCTCGCTGGTTGGTTATATAAAAATCACCGTTGTGCATTACGTATGCCGTGAGTTTTCCGCTCTTTGTCGGTTCCATTGTCATGAATGCACCGCGCACGGGCAGTGTGAAAGGAGAGTTTTCCGTAAACGTTCCTTTCATTTCATCGTGTGCCGCGTTTTTGCCAAGAAAGTATGTATTAAATCCGTCAATATCCGTATTGCTTTTCGTTGCCGGTTCCCATGCGTCTGTAACGTCTCCGCTTCCTTCCATGTTATAGCTTCCACCGTTATGTTTCCAACCGCCGAAGGTCATGTTTACAAGAATCTTGTCACCATTATTAACATCCTTAATATAGCGTGATGTGTTCAGAGCCGGGGTCTTGTAGTTGGTCTTTACCCTATAGCTGTAGTTTGTTTTGGAAGGATCTGTTTTAGGAGAACCTATATTTATCGAATTAAATTTTCCATTTTTGTTATTCCAAAGATATAGTTCTTTTTTTCCAACTAAAGTTGTATTGCTATTTGTAATTGTGTATTGGTCTGTTATTAAGTTGTCTTCCTTACGAGTACTACTACTGGTTATATAAAAAGATGCATCGGGTTGTTCAGTTGTGATTTTAATAATATCACCAACAGAGATAGCCTTGTCTAAAATGATTTTAATGTAAACCTTAGAACTTCCTGTAAGTACGATATGTCCTTTTTTATTTACACTTGCAATGATACTTACCTCACTTGATTTCCCGTTATATGCGCTTGCCGTTCCTCCTTGTATATCTGCATAAGCAGATGACAAGTTGAGGGTTCCTTCTGCCTCCAATTTATATCCACTTGTGGTTGTTACATTTAATGAAAAATAGTTAGAAGTTGATGATGATGGGTTATCAACCTCTGTATCACCCTCAACCTTTTCCGTTGCAGTAACCTTGGTTGAGCTTGACCTTATTGTCGTGTTTCCGGAAGTAGCTTCACAATAATATGTTCCACTTTCTTCCGGACAGAATGTTGCAGTAGTTGCTCCTTCAACCTTTGTGCCGTCTTCCTTATACCACTGATATGCAGGTGTGCCGCTACCGGCAGCCTCTATGGATATTGTACTCGTTGTACCGGAAGTAAGGTCATAACTTGGTGCAAGGTCTTTTGTAAAGAGTATTTCGCTGTCTTTCTGATATAGACGCTCGTATTCTGTTGCGGCAAGGATAAAGGCGCCTAGGACCTTTCCTTCGGTCACTTTCTCGCTTTTAGCAACCTTTGCCACATCATATCCCAAAAGATAATATTCTTTTGAACCGTCACGGAAACGTTCTTTTCCTATCTCATAGTTAGTTCCTTTACCTCCCAATCCTGCCGAGCGGCAGCTGCCGAACAAGTGTACACCTTCACTGCCGTCTGTTGCAAAGAACTGATTTATAAGGCACTGGTAGGCTTTCTTTGCAGTTTCTTCGTATGTGTTCTTATCTATATATCCTAACCGGATAGCTTTGAGGTATGCAGCTGCGAAGATTGCTGTCGCTGACGATTCTACATAGTTGTATGTTTTAATATGGCTCTTTCCGTTGTTATATGTGCTTGCCGAGTATGTACCGTCTTCGTCAAGTATTTGATACCAGCCACCGGTTACATTGTCCTGCCTGTCTTTCAATCCGTCGGAGAGTTTTCCGAGATATCCTTTTATCCTTGTAAATCTTGCATCGCTATCGGGTATTCTCGCCTTGTTCATTTCTTCCAATATATCGACAAGTGCAAGGAAATACCAGCCGCAGGCACGGGCCCAATAGGTTGAGGAATGGAAACAATAGGGGTTGGTTGCACTTATGCCTTGCCATGTATCAGAATTAGAAACGCTGTTCGTACCTGCATTGGCATCGAAAGCATGGTACAGCAATTTGTCCGTCGGGTTCCAGCACATATTCCACACTATATCGAGCTGTTTGGTTGCGAGATCCCAGTCGCTGCTGCCGTCCACATTTGTATACGAATTGTTATAGTTTACAAGCTGTGCAAGCAGTGCCGCTCCCATGTATTGTCCGTCAAGCCACATTTGGTTGTTGTAGTCTTTTTTATGCCACCATCCGCCTGTGACATCATAGCCTGCACTTTCTGCTATTGTTCCGGTATTTATCCTGCATAAACTGTTATGTGCATTAAGTCCTGTTATAGCTTTGTCAAGAGCTGTCTTCGTGTTTGAGTATGTAGTATTGTTTGGATAGTATCCGTTGGTTGCAGACATTTCACGCAGTGGTATGTATAATTTTACTGCATTAAGGTCATCAAGACTGCCGCCACCGGTTGCAACACCGTCATAAAACTTGTTGCCGTAGTCTTCGACACTAAGATACCATGGTTTTGCCCACGAACCAGCCCAGTTGAACTGACTGTAGTATTGCGATGCCTCTATTATACCTTTGGCTACAAGTCCCGGAACATAATCCAACGTTTTTTTACCGTCAACTCGCCCTACAGCTTGATTGCCGGATTTATCATATACGGCAAGACCTACTTTTGTAGTGTTTGCATAAAAATCATTGATACGCGAGTTTATCACCCATTGTGAGTAGCGTACACCTTCATTGAACGAGAAGTCGCTCTCCGTTGTCTGTGCCTTTGTTACACAATGCCCTGCAAAAATAAGATATACAGGCAATGTTTTCCTTACAAAGGCACCGAGCCGTGAGTATACTTCACGCCCCTTGCGCAGTAAGTAATCTTGCATTTCTTGTTATTTTAGTTGTTTATACTATTTTAGTAGTTAGTAGTTTGTCATAGCAATGTGGCGCATTGTTTGCGCACACGTTTTTAATCAAAAGTTGTGCAAATATACGAATAAGTCGAGAACAAAACAACAAATTCATTTGTTTTTTGTCGAGCGTGAGTATATTCGACAAAACAAAATAGCGATAGTCTGGCTTTAGCCAGGTTCGCGATGGCGAAGCCAATTTTGTGAGTCAAATATACGAAAAAGCTTTCATTTAACAACTTATTTGTATATCTAATGCCTTTTTCAATAACATTTTAATAACAAAAAATCGAAAGACTCGCTTTTTGAATATTTCCTATTGCATGATTTAATCATTGTCTTTCTACCAATACTTACAATCCGTAATATATAGCCGTGGTTGGCTTACGATTTTAAACCGACATCTTTCGCATTCCAAAAGCATACCTTTAAGACATCTAAAGCTATCATTTAGCACTCTTAAAGGTATGCTTTTGGAATGCGTGAAGATTCCAAATCGAAGTGCAAAATTTTGATTTAGGAATTACCTCTTTCAGAGTATTGTCCGTCCTCTCTTGGGGGCGCGCCCCCAAGAGAGGACGGAGCCAAAGTTTTTAACTGACAAAACAA
>NZ_JABKKJ010000010.1 GCF_013166515.1 Xylanibacter caecicola
ATTTCGGCATTGGTTCGATAAATTAAAGTGTCGCAACTCTAATATAGCGAATTTCTGCGGAAGTACGCTGTATTTTAATATATTGGCAGGAATTTTAACAGTTTGAAATTAGTTTAAATCACTTCATTGTGTTGCACAATGTCTTGCAATAAGAAGACATCTGAAGAGGCACCCCAAAACGTGCTTGGCATACAGTCTTATAAGGTACCGGCATATTCTTCTGCGACATTAAGAGGCACGGAGTGGGTGGCTGATTATTCCTGTAAGGATGATGAATACCGCATATGCTTTACGGACTCTTTATATATATGTACCGAAATTTTATTGGGAAAAACGTGGGAATATAAATATCCTTATTATGTATCCGAAACTCCGGACAGGGTCTTTGACAAGGCAAGGGTTGGTAAGGAAAATGTCGGAGACTATTTTATTTCTTATTCCACGTACAGAGGTCGTGCCGATGTAGAAGCCATAGAGATTTATTATGTTTCGCCTGAAAAGCTTGTTTTAGTAAAGTGGAATAATGATACAGTGTCTTATACGAGATACAAATAATATGAAAACAGGACTGAAATACGGCTCAGGAATTGCCGCATTTCAGTCCCATTTTTTTTGCCTTTTCCATTAATAGCCGCATCAGCGGTTCGCGTTCGTTTGGCACTTTGTTGTCAAGAACAGCATCCTTGAGTGCCTGTTTAAGGTCGCCGACTTCGCGCGAAGGCTTAAGGTTGAACATTTCCATTATCTCATTGCCGTCTATGCAAGGCTGTAACAGGCGTTTGTAGTCTTTCTCCTTAAGGTCGGTTATCTTCTCGCGCACCATACGGAAGTTTTCAAGGAAACATTTCTTGCGCACTTGGTTCTTGCTCGTTATATCTGCCTCGCATAGCTTCATCAGGTCGTCGATATCGTCACCTGCATCATTAAGCAACCGGCGCACGGCACTGTCGGTGACCTCCTCATCGGCAATAACTATAGGACGCATGTGCAGATCAACCATTTTCTGCACATATTTCATCTTCGCATCCATGGGCAGTTTGAGCCGTCTAAAGATGTCTGGAACCATTTTGGCACCGATGAAATTGTGGTTGTGGAAAGTCCATCCGGCACTGTTGTCCCAACGCTTGGACCGCGGCTTACCGATGTCGTGCATCAGTGCGCCCCACCGCAGCCAAAGGTTGTCTGATGTGCGGCATACGTTGTCGAGAACCTCCAGTGTGTGATAGAAATTGTTCTTGTGTGCCCTGCCGTTGCGTTTTTCCACAATGTCGAGTACGTTCAGTTCCGGAATGATTATCTGTAGCAGTCCGCTGCGCTGCAAGTCGACGAAACCCTTGCTTGGCGTAGGCGTCATCATTATCTTGTTCAGTTCCTCCTGTATGCGCTCGCCACTGATGATACGTATACGTTCGGCATTGCGTTCGAGAGCCGCAAAAGTGTCGTCGTCGATGAAAAAATTGAGCTGTGTGGCAAAGCGTATGCAGCGGAGCATGCGCAGGGGGTCGTCGGAAAAGGTTATGTCGGGGTCGAGCGGTGTGCGGATAATGCCGTCGTACATGTCGTCTATGCCGCCGAACGGGTCGACAAGCTCGCCGAAACGATGCTTGTTGAGACACACTGCAAGGGCGTTTATGGTGAAGTCGCGGCGGTTCTGGTCGTCTTCGAGGGTTCCGTCTTCAACCACCGGCTTGCGCGAGTCGTGGCTGTAGCTCTCCTTGCGTGCTCCTACAAACTCCACCTCGATGTCCTTGTATTTCACCTGCGCTGTGCCGAAATTACGGAAAACGGATATATGCGCCTTTCTGCCAAGCGACTTGCGCAGTGCGTCGGCAACCTCTATGCCGCTGCCAACGACAACCACGTCGATATCATTTGAAGGTCTTTCAAGAAACAAGTCGCGTACATATCCGCCTACGACATAACATTCGACGCCAAGGCTGTCGGCTGCATCCGAAATCTTATGAAAAATCTCTTTGTCCAATAACTGTGCCAAATCGGCATCCGTAAGTAATCTCATAGCCTATTTCCTGTAAACGTTTGCAAAGATAACCATTTAAATTGAATTTTACAGACAATCTTTTACAATGTGGCTTAAAAACGCTATCTTTGCATAAGACAAGCCGCGTCTCGGCAATCCTAAGCGAGCTTGATTGCACTCGACTTGCATTGTCTTTGCATGAGACAAGCTGCGTATCGATTGTCTGAATAAAGTTTGTCTTTACATAAAAAGAATGTTTATGAGCAGAAAAATATTTGCCGTTGCGGTTATAGCAATGTTGTTTTGTGCGTGCAAGAACGTCAAAGAGGATGCCATGAAACTGGCTGACGAGTGCGAGGAACTGTATGACAACGGGCGATATGATGCGGCGTTGTCCCTTATAGATTCGTTGCGGCGCACTTATCCGGATGTGTCGGGGGCGCGGAAGAAGGCGCTTGTGATATATCAGAAAGCCGAACTTGCCAAGGCGCAGGACGATGTCAAGGATATGGACAAGGCTTTGCAGCAGGCGAGTGAAGATTTTCATGTTATAGACTCGGTGGTTGCCCGGCATAAGACAGACGGCGTGGTGACGGCGGAGGAGCTGACACGGCACACGCGTATGCGCATGAAGCGTGACTCATTGCAGACCCGCTTCGATGTGCAATGCGCGAAAATAAGGTTTATAAAGAAGAAAATGAAGGAATAGCCGTTTGTTTCAACGATAAGAAAAGTTATGCGTCGGAAGCTCTCGCGCGTACATTATATTATTATATGTACGGAATAGGGCTGAATAAGAAGATAAAGGGAGATATAAGAAGATATGTGGCTTGCGCCACAGAAGATAAAGGACAATAGTTTTATATCATGTAACCCTGCATTTGTCTTATATCTCCTTCTATCTTCCCTTTATCTTCCCATATCTCCTTTACATATATAAAAAGCATACGTCTTCTATCTTCTTCTATCTTCTTCTATCTTCTTCTATCTTCTTCTATCTTCTTTTATCTCCTCTTTATCTCCCAATTATAAATTATAAATTGTCAATTATCAATTAATATAAGTCTTTTATGATTGCTGTCTCGATATAAATAATTAACTTTGCGGACGAATTTCGAAATTATGTCTAAACTTGTTTTGAATACCGAGGAACAGTTCGGGAGCGTAATGGCAGAGTGCCGTGCGCTTTTTGAAAAGAAACTTCATGACTATGGAGCATCGTGGAGAATATTGCGTCCGTCGTCGCTTACGGACCAACTGTTTATAAAGGCAAAGCGTATAAGAAGTCTTGAGATAAAAAGAGAGTCGTTGGTAGGCGAGGGCATACGCCCCGAGTTCATAGCTCTTGTAAACTACGGCATAGTGGGCTTGATACAGCTTGACAGGGGATTCACCGATGAAGTGGATTTATCTGTGGATGAGGCAATGGCGCTTTATGACACATTTGCAGGCGAGGCGCTGCAGCTGATGCTGAAGAAAAACCACGACTATGACGAGGCATGGCGCTCGATGCGCATAAGCAGCTATACTGATTTTATACTGACGAAGATACAAAGAGTAAAGGAGATTGAAGATCTCGAAGGTGCGACGCTGGTTTCGGAAGGCATAGATTCCAATTATATGGATATCATTAACTATGCCGTCTTCGGTGTTATCAAACTTACTTACAGGGAATGATGTCCGGCAGGAAAATACAGTGGGCTTGCGTCAACGTTTGCCGTATGGTGGTGGCGCTAACCTTTATACTGTCCGGATTTGTAAAGGCGGTCGACCCGCTCGGCACGCAATATAAGATACATGATTATCTTGCGGCTGCAGGCATGGCAGACATTGTACCTGATGTGGTGACTTTGGGCTTGTCGGTATTGTTGGCGGCAGTTGAGTTCAGCATGGGTGTCTTTCTGCTTTTTGCCATACATCGCAGAACCGTGTCAAGGCTTATGCTCGCCTTTATGGTTGTGATGACACCGCTGACACTGTGGCTTGCGCTGACAGATCCGGTGAAAGACTGCGGTTGTTTCGGCGATGCCGTGGTGCTGACAAACTGGGAGACGTTTGCAAAGAATGTCGTGTTGCTTGTCTGTACGTTCGTGATATTCCGCCGACCGATGATGATGGTGCGTTTTATAAGCAAGACAAACCAGTGGATAATATTAAACTACACGGTACTGTTCATACTTGTGTCGAGTGTATATTGTCTTTATTATCTGCCGGTACTTGACTTCCGACCTTATCATGTGGGAGCGGATATAAAGAAAGGTATGGAGATTCCCGACGGCGCGGAGCAGCCGCAGTTCGAGACAACGTTTATTCTTGAGAAGAACGGCACGCGCAAAGAGTTTACCGTGGACAACTATCCGGACTCGACATGGACGTTTGTAGACAGCAAGACGGTGCAGACGGCTGCCGGATATGTACCGGAAATACATGACTTCTACATGCAGACGCTGGATGGTGAAGAGGATGTCACGGACAAGATACTTGATGAAGAGGGGTACACATTTCTGCTAATCTCTCCTCATATAGAGCAGGCGGACGACTTGAACTTCGGCGACATAGATGTGATATATGAGTATTGCATGGATCATGGATATTCGTTCCGTTGTCTTACGGCAAGCAACGAGGATGCCATTCAGAGGTGGAGAGACATCACCGGAGCGGAGTATGAGTTTCTGCATGCTGACGAGACGACACTGAAGACAGTCATACGGAGCAATCCCGGACTGATGCTTTTAAAGCATGGGGTGGTGTTGTGGAAATGGAGTCACAACGATTTGCCCGATCTTGACGAAAATGCTCCGAGACTGGAGGACACGGTTTATGGTACGGTAAAGCAGGAGTCGTTTACCGAAACGGTTACGGAGATTGTCCTGTGGTTTATGTTGCCCCTTCTGTTGCTGACATTTGCTGACAGAATGTGGGCATGGACGGGCTGGTTGAGGAAGAAAAAGAATTCTAACAAAAGATATCAACGATTAAACAAAAAGAACATGAGAAAGAAAATTGTAGCAGGAAACTGGAAAATGAACATGAACCTGCAGGAAGGTGTAGCTTTGGCTAAGGAACTTAATGAGGCGCTTACAGCCGATAAACCAAACTGCGACGTGATAATCTGTACGCCGTTCATACATCTGGCATCTGTGGCACAGATACTTGATAAAGACGTTATAGGGCTGGGCGCAGAGAACTGTGCAGATAAGGAAAAGGGTGCGTATACGGGTGAGGTTTCTGCCGAAATGGTGAAGAGCACGGGGGCTCAGTATGTCATCCTCGGTCACTCTGAGCGTCGCGGATACTACGGAGAGACATCGGAGATACTTAAGGAAAAGACACTGCTTGCACTGAAGAACGGGCTGAAAGTTATCTTCTGTATAGGAGAGAGCCTGGAGGAGCGTGAGGCAAATAAGCAGAACGAGGTCGTGAAGGCCGAGCTTGAGGGCAGCGTGTTCAATCTTACTGCAGAAGAATTCAAGAACATTGTGATAGCATACGAGCCGATATGGGCTATCGGAACAGGTAAGACTGCTACAAGTGAGCAGGCTGAAGAGATACATGCTTACATCCGCAGCATCATCGCAGAGAAGTATGGCGAAGACGTAGCCAACGAAACTTCAATCCTTTATGGTGGAAGCTGCAAGGCAAGCAATGCTCCGGAGCTTTTTGCAAAGGAAGATATCGACGGCGGACTTATCGGAGGTGCTTCGTTAAAGGCTACTGATTTCAAGGGCATCATCGATGCTTGGAAGTAATACATACACTCATGGTGGTCGGTGTTTTGGCACCGATCGCCATGTCTTTATAAATTAATAATACTATAATCATGAAACAATTCGTCGTCATATTATTATTGGTGTCCGGCTCGTTTGTGCATGTGCATGCCCAGTCTTTTCTTGAAAGTCTTAGGAAAAAGGAACAGGGTAGAGGTACTGTCACGGTAATTCAGAACGCCGGTATCGACGAGTTGGTTAACAATGCCAAGCTTAGCAAGACTCCAAATACTCCTGCCGTAAAACCTGTAGAGGAAAAAAAAACAGTGGGAAAAACCGCTGCCGACACTCGTGAAACTGCCGGACGGAATACTTCTGTCACACAATCAGCGGGGATTAACAAATCTGATAATGCTGCCGACAGCCCGAACGTGAGTCACGGAAAGAAGGTGATGACAAACACACACAAGGTTGTGGGATATCGCATACAGGCATATTCGGGCGGAAATTCTCGTGAAGACAGGCAGAAGGCTGAGCGAATAAGCAGTGCCATAAAGTCGCGTTTCCCTGAGATGCCGGTATATGTGCATTTTTATTCTCCACGTTGGATATGTCGTGTCGGCAACTTCAGAACATACGAGGATGCGGTAAAGATGCTTAAGGAGATAAAGGGTATGGGGTATACTCAGGCTTGTATAGTGAAAGGAAAGATAAACGTGCGCTATTGAGCGTTGCGGTGATAGATTAAAAAAGTAATTTATGAATCCCGAAACAGAATTTCGTGAAGGGCTTGACGAGCTTGCCTCACATTATAAAAGTATTCTCGACTTATTAGGGGAAGACTCTTCAAGGGAAGGACTGGAGAAGACTCCGATGCGTGTGGCAAAGGCTATGCAGATACTTACACGCGGATATTATCAGGATGCAAACAAGGTACTTCTTGATGCTTTGTTTGAAGAGAAGTACAATCAGATGGTCATTGTAAAGGACATAGACTTCTTTTCCATGTGCGAGCATCACATGTTGCCGTTTTATGGAAAGGTTCATGTGGCGTACATTCCTAACGGATATATAACGGGACTGAGCAAGATTGCACGTGTAGTGGATATTTTCAGTCACCGTCTTCAGGTGCAGGAACGTATGACATTGCAGATAAAGGAATGTATACAACAGACCTTAAAGCCGCTTGGTGTGATGGTGGTTGTCGAGGCAAAGCATATGTGCATGCAGATGCGTGGCGTGGAGAAACGTAATGCCATAACTACGACGAGCGATTTCAGCGGTGCTTTCAATCAGGCGAAGACACGCGAGGAATTTATGAACCTGCTTCGTGGGGAATGCAGATAAATGCTGAAAAAATATATCTTCAGCGTGCAATGATTTAAAAGAATGCCGTTATATAGATAGTATAACATTAATATAAACAAATAGACAAACATGAAAAATCTAAAGAAAATCCTTATTCTCGCAGCCTACTGCGTTATCACCGGTACAG
This sequence comes from Xylanibacter caecicola, assembly GCF_013166515.1. Taxonomy (GTDB): domain Bacteria; phylum Bacteroidota; class Bacteroidia; order Bacteroidales; family Bacteroidaceae; genus Prevotella; species Prevotella caecicola. Next base: position 7,181 of record NZ_JABKKJ010000010.1, read on the forward strand.
CATTGACTTCTTGTCTTGACAGTGACGGGAATTATCTCACTACGCGTGAGATGACTGATATTGAGAAAGCCAAGTATCTTACCGAGATAGCGGGAGAATATAGCGGCATGGTTGTGCATACATATTTGGATCGCAATGAGAAAGCTTATGCAGACACGGTTAAGAATGTAAGTTGGGAAATATATCAGGACAAGACTATTGAAATAGAGGATCTTCCGGATGCAATGTTCTGGCGTTATATGAAGAGTGGAGACGATATAACAGAGGCAACAAAGAATTCTACGACAAAAAGCAACTTGGAACTTACAATTGCGGGTATGTTTACTCAACAGTATACCGATGGTACTGTCTATTCAAATTACTTTGCGTTAGACGGAAAAAACAAGGAACACAAATTCGACATCATACGTAATGAGGACGGTACGGATATATCTTACCCTGTAACTGTTAAGTTCGCGGATTCCGGCAGATACGGTTTTTCAATTGGTGCGCTTGACACATCGAAAAAGAATATTTCAATGCAGTTGATTCTTTCAGGTGTAAAAGTTGATAATACAGAACAGAAATCGGACGAAGCGATTTGGTTTATAGGAAAAAAACTGTAATGTGATGTAAATGGCTATGAGCAGGTTTTGTATTAATAGTTGTAATATCTCCGATATATGTTTTATACATAACCAACTTTAATAATTTATCTCTGACATCTGCTTATATATAAACCTAAGAATTAAGTATACAGTTGGAAACCCATAGCTTTACGGCCGGTAAAGCTATGGGTTTTTAGTTGTAAAGCATAGAGTTACAAACTATTTTGTTTTATTTTCGTAATCATGATTATATCATAGTGTTTGTGCCTGATTTTATTTTGCGTCTTTTTGCGGTCTTTATTGCAATAGTTTATACATTAGTATATATTTACCGGGAAACTTTACATAAAGTTTATTCTATGTAAGTAGATGTTCAAAATTAAACGTATATATATTAATCTGTAGATGCTATTATTTACTTTATCATTATCTTGCACGTTCTTTCGGACTGTTTTCCCGATGTCTCATCGGTCGTGTAGCCCGCTACACTCCCTCTTCGGACATGAAAAACATCACCAAAATAACATACAATATAATAATAATTAATTTCGGACATCTACTTATCTTTTCAGCTTTTATTTTAGATTTTTGTCAGTTAGACTTAACTGATTGAGAAATAACCTTTTAGCAAAGTATTTGAGAAGTGGCGGTAACGAGTTAGCAACCGTGCGAATTTCAGCGTTTTGCGTTGCTATGCTGTCAAACAACTCTTTAACGAAGCAAAAATAAGAAGTTTTTCTGAGAAAAACAAAATTCGGATGTATCTTTTTCCATATTCTTTTGCTTGAATGATAGAATTTAAGTATATTTGCATTATGTCGTCCACGCCGTGGAATTAACAACGATGGGTGGGCGAGATATTACATAATATAAAAGCGTCATTGATGCTTTGTCTTGTGGCTTTCTGAAACCTGAGAAATTTCGAATTGTTGGTCATGGACAATGTCTGAAGTGAATGCTACGGGTATGTTAAATTGTATCCCGGAGTGTGCAGTGAGAGTATATAATGCTCTCCGCACACTTTTATGGGAACGTGCAACATATTGGCGTGGGCAGACACTCCATTCGTTCACCAACAAGGTTTTCTCAGGACCTCAGAAGCGGACAAGTGGATGTGGAAGCCCACGTTTTTTATTATGTAATCAAAATTTTTAAGCAAAAAAATCGCCTTATCGGGTTTCTAAAGGCACAATAGTTATTTTTATGAAAAAATATGTATTAATGCTCATGTCTCTTTTCATGATGGTATGCTCCGCCAACGCTCAAATCAAGGACGACATTCAGAAAAGTAAGGAACGCGCTGCAAAATTGCAAGCATTGTGTAATGATTACAAGACATCAGGAAGTGCAAATGTGGATGGCTATGGGGATGCAGTGAAGAATGCCGCAGTTTTGGCGATTGCCAACAGTGTACAATTGGAAAATATGTACAAACGAGAAATTGGTGAAACTCAAGATGGTGTAACAGATGTTACAATTACTAAACCTACTCTTGATGAATGGGTAACATTTGCAGCGACTGTAGCAGGAGAAGCCGCAAGCATAAAAGCTGCAACGGATAAAGTTCAAGCGGCTGCTGACGAGGCAAAGAAAATGATAGAAGAGGCATCCAAGCAAAAGAATCCCATGAAAGCTGCAAAAGCTGCAAAAACAGCCAAGGCTGCAACAGCCGTAGTAGAATTTGGAAATACCGCAACTCCAATTTTAGTGGAAGAAAGTGCAGCTCAAGTAAAGGCTGTTAATACAATTATCGAAACTCTGAAATCGGGTAAAAATCTATAATCCCTAACTGATTATGAGATTTGTTATTATTACAATCATTATGACTGCGTGTATCTTTAAAGGGTATGCGCAGTCAAATGATGATGACCGCCAAGTAGTCGGTGTCGCAGAATTTTCTTGTAAAGAAAATAGCCCTTATACTGGATTGGTGACAGAAAAGGTTGTGGAAATGCTTACCAATAGTAAACGTTTCAGAGTAGTTGACCGTACCAGTCGGAAAAAAATAACACAAGAATTGGAATTACAAAAAAGCGAGGCGTTTATTGATAGTGATAATCTTGTAGAGCAAGATGTTGCTGTTGCTGCGGAAAAAATGATTACCGGAGAGATTGTCAAGATACCCGTTTACCGTATGAAAAATGGAGATGGAACAATAAGAGGTTATAAGGCAAGTGTCGCTTTTCAAATGAAGATTGTGGATGTGGCAACGGGGTTGAGTACGGAAGCAACCAGTTTTGAAGGAAAAGCAAGCGATGAGTGCCTTTCTCCGGAAAGTGCCGTTACAATGGCTATGATGTCTTTACAAGATAGAATGGCTGAATATTTTAGGATAAACTTCCCCATTACAGCTAAACTTATGAAGATTGTGAAAGAAAAAAATGGTGTGGCAGAAATTATCCTGATAAAAGCGGGTAAAAAGCATGGGATAAAAGTAGGGGATAAATTCAATGTTGAGGTGCTTGAAATTCTTGATGGAGAAATTCTACCTACTACTTTGGGAATTGTTACTGTGACAGCATTAAAAGGAGAAGCCTATTCAGAATGTAAGGTTAGTAAAAAAGAAGGTAAGGCAATCTACGAAAACTTTAATGCAAATAAGCAAATCAAATGTTCTCTTATTATAAAATAACGGTTTAGATGAAGAAAATACTGATAATATGCCTAATAATGTTGACCGCTATACTTGAAGTTTCAGCACAATATCAAGTAAGCGTATTAAACGCAACAAAAGATGCTGTTTCAATGCGTTGTGTCGGTTATGGGAAAAAGGCTACTATTGCCTCAATGGATGCAGAGTTATCCGCAATAAAGACTTTACTTTTTGTAGGAACGCAGAAAACTCAACACAGTATGCCTCTTGTACAAGAAGATAAAGCCGTAGTCGAAAACAAATACAAGAAGTTCTTTGATGCTTTTTACAGTAAAGAATATCAAAACTTTGTAGAATCATCTATCATAGTTACTCCCTACGGGAAAAACGCATTAAAACAAAAATGTATAACATTAGATGTCTGCATAAGAGTGAACCAATTGAGAACTTATCTTGAAAACAATGGAATTATAAGAAAATTCGGTTTATAAAAACAGAGCGTATGAAAAAAATTATGATACTACTACTGGCAGTATTTCTCAGTAGTATGGCATGGGCGCAGACAGCTACAGTCCAACCCAAAATAATGGTTATCCCATATACCAAACAAGGAGAAGACATTTCTCAAGTAATAGAAAATGATGTCAATAAAAGAATTGTATTAGCTAAAATACGTGAAGCTTTTGATAGTAGAGGATTTACGACCGTTGACTTTGCAGCAAAACTTAAATCTTTATCACGTACATCGGGATTGTCTCAAGAAAGTCAATCAGATTTAAAATCAATGATTATCCAGCAATCGGGTGCGGATATATATGTAGAAGCGGAAATGGATATAGTTCTTTCATCTACTGGGAATAGTGTTAAAACAATACTTACAGCGTATGATATTTCAACTGGTGGCTCTCTCTCAAATAAGGTGGGAGAAAGTGGCAAATTCTACACTGAAGATATTGGTAAACTTGGAGCAAAGGCTGTTGAAAAAGTTGCTGATGAATTCCTTGATATTATTCAAGTAAAATTCACCGATATAGTTAACAACGGACGTTCAATTAATGTGGATTTTAGTTTTGAACAAACCGCTTCCATTTCCATGTCAACAGAAATTGGCAATGATGGTTTAACCTTGTCAGACCAGTTGGAACTTTGGATGAGTGAACACGCTTATAAAAACAATTATCATATACAAGGTACAACTGATAAAAGAATGATATTTGATGATGTGCGTATTCCATTAAAAGATGACAATGGAAATAATTATAATATCAATAAATTCGGACTCGAATTTTTGAAATTTGCAAGAAGCATCGGGCTACAAATTACTCGAAGTACTGCCAATAATACACTTGTTATAACATTTAAATAGTGTCTTACGATGAAAAAAATATTTTTTCTTTTATTGTTATTAGGATATTCTTGCCTTGTTCAAGCTCAAACTGATAATGTCTATATATCTGTAGCAATGCCAAGTGACTGTACCCTTGACGGTAATACAAAATCAATTCTTAAAAACAAACTTTTACAAATTCTTTCTACGGAAGGTGTCGCAGGTACTGAATGTGGTGCTATCATTATAGTTCCGGAAATCAATATAATCAACTCCAATTCTGTATATGGTGGAATGAGACAAATTTTGTCTGTAGAGCTTGGTATAACTGTGACTGTTAGGAACATGATAACAAATACTGTATTCAATACCATGCAAATTGCTTCTAAAGGTGAAGGCTATTCTGATAATGAAGCTAAACGTTCGGCTATCAATAAAATAGATGCACTTAATACTGATTATTCAAGATTTGTAGAAGCAACTAAAATGAAAATATCTGATTATTATAGAAATAATACAGTCTCTTTAATAACCAAAGCCAATACTTTGGCTTCTCAACAACTGTTTGACGAGGCTCTTGCTTTACTTTCTACTTATCCCGAATCATTGCCCGGATATACAAAAGTTTCAAATGCAATGGTATCCATATTCAAAAAATGCCAGACACAATATTGCAGTCAGATTTTACTATCGGCTCAAGCTGCTTATTCTAAGCATGATTATACAGAAGCGGCAGAACTTGTTTCTATGATTGATGCACAAAGTAGCTGTGCCGCACAAGCTAAAGCTTTACTTAATTCTATAAAAAAAGGAATGGATAAGCAGTATAATGATATAATCGCAATGGAAAAAGAGAAAATGCGTTCAGATGAACGTATCAAGTCTGCACAAATAAAAGCTATCAAAGACATTGCTACCGCATATTTCAAACGTCAAACAGAGTATATATTCTTTTGGTAACTGTAAATTCAAATAAAGCAACTCCTAACGGTAAATAAATGTATCGGTCATTCTTACTTAGCATTCAGCAATAAAAGATACGGAACAGAAAAAGCTGCTCCGTATCTCTTAGTTATTTATAATTTCATCCCCTTGCTTTTCCGTTGCGATTGTATGGGCTGTCGCATGCTTTGTTTTAGCCTCTCGAACTGCTCCTTGAACCATTCGCCAACGGGAGTTTGATTGATATACAGCACAAGTCGTTTCGATACGGATTCCTGCCTTATTTTTGCAGTGACGTTTCTTGCCGTGAAACTTCGCCCGTGTTCTTCGGAATAGAGCGTGCCATCGTGCGTTACTTCCCTGCCGGCTATCAGTGTACGGGTCTGTTCCGTGGAAAAGCCCACGATGGCGCATAACTTCTCAACCCGCAGGACTTCTTTCGCCAACGGAAACCATGCGCAGAGCTTCTCCACAAGGCGTGTAAGCCTTGATACCTCTCTCTTGTGTTCGGCTTCTTTCATCTGTATTTCCGTCATGTGCCGTTGCTGCATTTCCAGCACTTGACGGTTGTGGTCTGCCCGTATGGTCTGTATCTCGGCTTGCAGTGCTTCGATGGTTTCCTCGTGTGTGGCTACCTCCCTATGCAGGGCGGTGTTCTCCCTCTCCAGCGTCTTGACCTTGTTGCTCCCGAAAAGAGAACCGACACTCTCGGCGATGTTGGCGGCTGCGGTCGTGGCTGCCCCTTTCAGCCGTTCGGTCTGTATCTCTTTTTTCGCCCGTTCAAGCTCTTCCCGTGCCGTTTCTTTCCGTTCCTGCAATTCCACCACTTCCGTTTTCAGCTCCTCCGTCTGTCGCTTTATGTCACGGTAATATTGCTGCGTGGAAACGTGCCTCGCCTCCGAACCGTCCACGCCCCGTTGTAAACCGTATTTTTTCATCGCAACGGCGTAGCTGTCCTGATAGGCTTTCAGTTTCAAGCGGCTCATGATGTCATCTGCGCACAGCCTCACGGTGTCGGTCGGCTTCTTGCGGTAGCGTTTCTTCGCCTGCTCCTCCCTTTTCTTCCGCTTGCGTTCCCCCTTGACTATCGGCACAAGTGTGACGTGCATGTGCGGCGTTTTCTCGTCCAAGTGCAGGTGAGCCGCCACGATGTTCTCCCTCCCGAACGTGTCGGCAAAATATTTGAGGTTGTCGGCGCACCACTCGTCCAGCCGTCCCTCCCGTTCGATGCGTTCCATGTCTTCGGGTGTTGCTGACACGTTGATGCGGATTGCCCGCACTTGGTTACTTCCGATTTTGCGTGTCAGTCCCGCTTCTTCCAGCCTCCTTTGGATAGCCGCCGAACGGTCTTTCACTCCTTCGGGATATTCGATGAGTTTTCGGTTTAGATGCGTGCGTGTGGGGTCGGCGTTCTTGGGTATGATGAAACGCTCTATGTGGGCGGTCGTCCCGCTGTCGGAACCGTGCGCCTTTTCCATGTGTAAAACTACGAAACCCATATATTCTTCCTTTCTTTTTTTGGCTTGTGAAACAATGATTTTTTGTATCTTCAGGGGCGGCAAATGCCGTCCCCGATGGGGTGTGCAGAGGGGCTTGCCCCTTGCCTTATTGGGGAATTTTCAGCGATACGTAGTATTGCGGCTCGGAAAATTCCCTAATAAGCTATGGTATTTTCTTCGTAAATACCCTGCGGCGTGCCGTATGCCTTTCGGCTGTGGCTATTCCTACCACCTACTTGCCCGTAACCCCACCTTATTTTTTCCCTTTCGGTCGGTGGGTGGCGGGGCGGTCGTTTCCGTTTTCAAAGGCTCTTTTGCACGGGGCGGTCGGATACAAGGTTTTCCCGATAAATACGCTCGTAGCGAAGCGAGAGGAAGATTTATCGGGAAACGGCGCAGCCGCCTGACCTTTTAGCCGACATAAAGCCCCGTGCTTACTTTGCCTTTGTAAGCGGAAATGATTGCTCCGCTTTCCTCTGAAAAGAGGAATAGAACCTGCAAAATATATCACCATAGTGATAGGTTTGCATGTTTGCATGTTGGTATGCTGATATGCTGGTATGTTTGCATGTTGGTATGTTGATATATCATCATGCTTTCCAACGACTGTTGGACTTGCCATCCGAAACAACCGACACGAATACCATCGTTTTCTCTTTTCGCCCGTGTATAATCCTTTCCAATAATGCCCTGCGGACTTTCGCCGCCCCGAATGATTCGACCCGGAAAGCGAGGGCGGCTATCGTTTCGAGGTTGTAAACCTCCGCGCTGTATCTGTCCGATATGCGGATAATGCGCTTTATGTCATATATACTCAAAACTCCGCTTTTGCAGAGTGTCTTTATCCCTGCCCGAACCGTCGGGGCGATAACCCCGAACAGTTCGCAGATTTCCCGCTCGGTCATGGCGGTTGCACCTATATCGGTCGGCAGGGAGATATTGCCCTGCCCGTCCATCGTGATAATGTTTCTTTCTTCTTTCATCGGTATGCTGTTTTAATTAAATTAAATAGCTCGGCAGATATTCTTCTCCATATCTTCCAACTTGTGCGACAAGGTTTCCATGTCTTGGCTTATCTTCTGGGCGGTGATTTTGGCGTAAATTTGGGTGGTCTTTATGTTGGTATGTCCCAAAAGACGGCTCACCGTTTCGATGGGTACGCCGTGCGATAAAAGTACGGTCGTGGCGTTCGTGTGGCGTGCCACATGATAGGTCAAACGTACCTTGAAACCGCATTGTCTGCCTATCTCTTTGAGTATCTTGTTGCAACTTCCGTTGCTCGGAACGGGGAAAACATGACCGTCCCTTGCCAGTCCCTTGTATTTCTCCATGATACGTTTGGGAACGTCCAAAAGGCGGATGTTCGATTCGGTGTTGGTCTTCTTTCTTCGGGTGATTATCCAAAGGTTGCCGTCGAAGAATGTTTGCAGGCGGTCGACGGTGAGGTTCTTCACGTCCGAATACGCCAAACCCGTGAACACCGAAAAGACGAACAAGTCCCGTACAAGCTCGTGGGTGGCGTTCTTCATCGGTGCGTCCATGAGCGTCTGTATCTCCGTTTGGGTGAGGTAGCCCCTATCCACGCTTTCGGGAGAGTTAATATATCCGGCAAAGGGGTTGAACGGCAAACGCCCGTCGTTCCTCGCTATCGAAACGATGTGTTTCAACACAATCATGTAGCCCCACACGGTATTGGTACGGCATTTCTTCTCCGTGCGCAAAAAATACTCGAAGTCGTTGATAAACGTAAGGTTGAGTTCCTTTAACGGAATATCCTCTCGCTTGTAGGTATGGGGCAAAAACTCCCGAATATGGTTACAGACCGTCCGATAACGGGTAAATGTACCCTGCGCCCTGCTGTGCCCGACTTTCTTCTCAAACTCGGCGTTGTGCTGCTCGAACAGCTTCAGTAAAGTTTCCTGCTTGACGCCGATACCGAGATAGGCGTCTTTAAGTTTGGCGGCGGTAACATATCCGTCCGTCTGCATCAACTCTTGATAGCGGCGGTTTACCTCCACACGGATTTTATCTACCGCAAGGTTGATTCTCTGCGCTTCGACGCTCTTGCCCGAAGCACGGCTGTTCTTCACGTCCCACAAGCGTGGGGGAACGTCCATCTTGCAACTGAACTGTTTAATCTCGCCGTCCACCGTGATACGGCACATCAGAGGCAGGTTGCCGTTCGGCTTCTCGCTGCCTTTCTTCACGTAAAATAATACCTTGAATGTACTACGCATAACTCACTCCTTTTTTTGGTTACAAAATTAGTTATTAGTGAGTTACCGACAGCTATGTAAATCTACGCAAAACGCAGAAACAGAACCTTTTAGCAAGAAATATGCATCCGTTACGGGAGTAACGAGGTGGTAACTGAACTTCTGCACAGTTTGGCTTCGAGGTGGCATTTCGTTGGCTCTGCCCCATAGAAAAAACAAAGCGTAACGAACGCTCTATCAGCTAATTCGCTACGCTTTGCCCAAATTTACTTTTTCGCTATGTGTTTATTATAAGAAATTCCAATTAATGCCTGCCGATTTATGCTTATTTGTAGTCTCAATGAAAAAAGATGATTGAAAATTTGGAGATAAATGAAAAACTTCTTACCTTTGCAACCGCTTACAATAAGTAAGGGCGTTTAGCTCAGCTGGTTTAGAGCATCTGCCTTACAAGCAGAGGGTCGGCGGTTCGAATCCGTCAACGCCCACATCACCAAGACACCGTTCAGTTTTTGAATGGTGTCTTTTGTTTTTCCAGTTTTTTGCAAGTGGACTCCTGGCGGTTACTAAAATGTATGGTAATATGGAGCTTGTTTTCAGATGCCGGCTTATAATATAAGATGAGCCCCAAAAGTTTTTTACTTCACTTTTAAGGCTCATCTTAAATGGTTTATACATCTTTTTTATGTATAGGCAACAGTCGTAGATATCTGTTCGTCTGTTGTTGTCAGTTGTCTGTTTGTCTTTGCAACCTGTGTTGTTATTCTTTCTTTTCGGCAATTGCCTGCATTATAAGTTGTTCCAGCTCCTCGCACAGTTCCGGATTGTCTTTGAGCAGAGCCTTGGAGGCGTCGCGTCCCTGTGCAAGTTTGCTGCCGTTGTATGAGAACCACGAGCCGCTTTTCTGTATAATGCCGTATTCTACGCCAAGGTCGAGTATCTCTCCGATTTTTGAAATACCCTCACCGAATGTTATTTCAAACTCGGTCTTGCGGAACGGAGGAGCCACTTTGTTCTTTACAATCTTCACTCTTACCTGATTGCCTATCACTTGGTCGCCGTCCTTTATGCTCGTTACACGACGTATATCGAGGCGCACGCTCGAATAGAACTTAAGCGCATTGCCACCGGTTGTTGTTTCCGGATTGCCGAACATTACGCCGATTTTCTCGCGCAACTGATTTATGAAGATACATGTGGTGTTTGTCTTGCTTATCGTTGCGGTGAGCTTGCGCAGAGCCTGACTCATAAGTCTTGCCTGCAATCCCACTTTGTTGTCGCCCATATCGCCCTCGATTTCCGATTTCGGTGTAAGTGCCGCAACAGAGTCTATGACGATTATGTCTATGGCAGACGACCGTATAAGCTGGTCTGCTATTTCAAGAGCCTGCTCTCCGTTGTCCGGTTGCGATATCCAAAGGTTCTCTACGTCAACACCCAACTTTGATGCATAGAAACGGTCGAAAGCATGTTCGGCATCGATAAATGCCGCTATACCACCCATTTTCTGTGCCTCGGCGATGGCATGGATTGCCAGTGTTGTCTTTCCGCTACTTTCCGGACCGTAGATTTCTATTATTCGTCCCTTGGGATATCCGCCCACGCCCAGTGCCGCGTTCAGCCCAATGCTTCCTGTTGGGATAACCTCAACCTGTTCCACGTTCTCGTCTCCGAGTTTCATTATGGCACCTTTACCAAAGTCTTTCTCTATCTTAGCCATTGCAGCCTGCAATGCTTTCAGCTTGCCTTCCTGAATGTTTAGGGCTGCATTTTCTGTTTCTTTCTTTGCCATGTGTTATTATTTTTGAATTGCGAATTATGATTTTTGAGTTACGAATTTGGGTTTTGGAATTACGAATAACGATTTCGAGTAACGTATCATCACACAAGTCGTAATTAGTAATTCCAAATTCGTAATTTTTAAAGCTCCAGATCTCCGTCGAAAACCTCATGCCATGGCAGTCCCTGACAGTTGAGCTGTTCCATGAACGGATCCGGATCGAACTCCTCAACATTCCATACACCGGGCTTGCGCCACAGTCCTTTGAAGAACATCATTGCGCCTATCATTGCCGGAACTCCCGTGGTGTAGCTCACACCTTGCATGCCTGTTTCCTTATATGCCTCCTGATGCGAGCAGTTGTTGTACACATAATACGTGCGTTCCTTGCCGTCTTTTATTCCGCGTATGCGGCATCCTATGCTTGTTTCGCCCTCATAGTTTTCTCCAAGATCCTGCGGATTGGGAAGAACCGCCTTGAGGAATTGAAGCGGGACAATTTTCTGTCCGTTGTAGTCAACTTCGTCTATGCGTGCCATACCGATGTTCTGTATTACGCGTAGGTGTGTGAGATATTCCTCTCCGAAAGTCATCCAGAAACGTGCCTGCCTGATTGTCGGGAAGTTTTTTGTAAGACTTTCCAGTTCCTCATGATACATGAGGTAGCTCTCTCTCGGACCGATGTTGGGATAAGTCAGCGGCTTGTGTATTTCCAACGCTTCCGTCTGTACCCATTCGCCGTCCTTGTAGTAACGTCCTTTCTGTGTTATCTCGCGTATGTTTATTTCCGGATTGAAGTTTGTTGCAAATGCCTTGTGGTGGTTGCCTGCATTGCAGTCCACGATGTCGAGATAGTGTATCTCGTCGAAATGATGCTTTGCGGCGTATGCCGTGAATATGCCGCTCACTCCCGGGTCGAAGCCACAGCCGAGTATGGCGGTCAGTCCTGCGTCTTCAAAACGTTTCTTGTAAGCCCACTGCCATGAGTATTCGAAGTGTGCCTCGTCCTTGGGCTCGTAGTTTGCCGTGTCGAGATAGTTCACGCCGCAAGCCAGACAGGCGTCCATTATGGTAAGGTCCTGATAGGGCAGGGCAAGGTTAACAACCAGCTCCGGCTTGTAGTCGTTGAACAGAACTTTGAGCTGTTCAACATCGTCGGCATCCACCTGTGCTGTCTTTATGTCTGGGTTGCCGATATATTCCACTATTTTGTCGCACTTTGCCTTTGTACGACTGGCAATCATTATCTCTGTGAACACGTCGGTGTTCTTTGCTATTTTCACCGCGGCAACAGTTGCTACGCCTCCGGCTCCGATAATCAATACTTTTCCCATGATGTCTTTTTATATTTGTTTTTTATTTTATTTCTTCAGCTTTTATGCCGAGAGCGCTCATTATGGAGTAGCCCAGTATCTCCTGACAGAAGTTTCCTCCGGGTTGCGGCTGCATGCCTAACACTGTTATCTTCTTGTCGCCCGTTGCGGTAGAACGCAATGTGTGGCGCACCCTGTCGTAGTATTTCTCGTCGTCGGGCACCACTATAATGCGCTTTATCTCCTCACGGCTGCATATCAGTGCCAGCGACTCGTTGAAAAGTTCTTCTTTTGTCACGATGTCCTCTACCGCCACCGAACTTATGACAAACTCTCCCAGCGTGTCTCTGAAAGCTTTTCCGTCCAGTTCCTTGGCATAGTCTGCCGGTGTGAAATTCTCCATGGCGGCACTGTTCTTGTCGTGTATCAGAACCACCTGTGTCTCATTGTCGCCGTTGCGCATTCCGCCGTCCAGCGCCACGCAGTCTATCCATTGTGCCATGTCAGCCTTCGGTATTCTTCTTCCAAGCATACGCTCAAAGTTTACGATGAAGTTGAAAGCCACATTGTCTATATAGTCCGCATCGGCAAGTATCACGTTTTCACTCCACTTGCGCGCCTCAATCATATCTATGTTCATACTTGCAAAGATACGCAAAAAAACGGGCAAGGCAAGTGAAAACAATGTTTATTTATCCAAAAACAACTTTACTCACTGTCCGCATTTCGCAATTTTTCCAACCTACAGATATTCAGTGGCTTATCCTCCGTATACGTTTCTTTTTCTCAAAACTCTCGGCTCAAATGTCAAATAGTAATGTCTTTATAGTGCTTTTTGCGTTACCTTTGCGACATATTAAATTTAATACAACACATCATGAAAAGTATATTAGACGGTCGTACCGGTTTAAGAAACGAAGTGGAAAAGGTTGCCGAGGTAGCCGGATATCTATGGCAGAAGGGCTGGGCAGAGCGTAACGGCGGAAACATAACGGTCAATGTGACCGAGTTTGTTGACGATGAGATGCGCAATATGCCTGCAATCAGCGAGGTAACGCCCATCGGTGTGACCCTGCCTCACCTCAAAGGCGCTTATTTCTACTGCAAAGGAACAAACCGCCGCATGCGTGATCTGGCACGTTTCCCCATGGAAAACGGAAGTATCATACGCATTCTCGACGACTGTGCAAGCTATGTTATAATTGCAGACAATCCCGTCAAGCCAACAAGCGAGTTGCCCTCACACCTCATGGTGCATGATCATCTTGTGGAAAAAGGCTCTCCATACCGTGCGTCGCTGCACACTCACCCCATCGAGTTGGTTGCAATGACACATATAAGGAAGTTCCTCGGCAAGGACGTGCTTACCAAACTGTTGTGGAGCATGATACCTGAGACAAAGGCGTTCTGCCCGCGCGGACTTGGAATAATACCTTACGAGTTGCCGAGCAGCATACAGTTGGCAGAGGAAACGGTAAGACAGCTTGACGACTACGACGTGGCTATGTGGGAGAAGCACGGTGTCTTTGCAATAGACACGGACATCATGCAGGCATTCGACCAGGTCGATGTTCTCAACAAAAGCGCGCTTATCTATATCGCATCGAAGAACATGGGCGAGGAGCCCGAGGGTATGAGCGACGCACAAATGGCAGAGATGACAAAGGCGTTCAATCTTCCCAAGTAAGTTATTTGTGGCATGTAATGTGCTGATATATCATACAAAGTGATTTTTTAGTAAATAAAGTTTTAGGTAGTATTAGTTTAGTAGTCTTTTTGTAGACAATAAAAATCCTCACCGCTGTGAAGCGTTGAGGATTTTTTTCGTTTCCTTTCGGCATGTCATGTCTGCGGTATGTCATAATTACAGTTTTTTTCCGACTTTCCGAAAGGTGGCATATAACACTGCAAAAGGTGCCCTTTCAGCCCCTGAAATGCCGTGTTTCGGACGCTGAAAGGGTATCTTTTATAATGTGAGAGATAACATGTTGATAATCAGTAATATACGTTAATGTTTCAAAATGTGCCAATTTGGCATGTTGCAAGTTGCTGCCGGGCATAGTGTATTCGGCTTGTGGCATTCTGTCATATATGCAACGCGGGGCGGCACCAATGTGCTGCCCCGCGTTGTTTTTTCTCTTTTGTCAGCCGCATGCTTATCCTAAGAAAGCATCGAACTTCTCTTTGAGCGCTGCTTTTGTTGTTGCTCCGACAAACCTGTCTGCCACTTCGCCGTTCTTTATGAACAATATTGTGGGTATGTTGCGTATGCCGTATTCCATTGCAATGTCGTCGTTCTCTTCCACATCGCATTTTCCTACAACCAGCTTGCCGTCATATTCCTTTGCCAGTTCTTCGATAATGGGTGCTATTGCGCGGCACGGACCGCACCATGTAGCCCAAAAGTCAACCATCAGCGGCAGGCTGCCGTTCTTCAGTTCCTCAAAGTTCTCGCTTGTAATCTTTACTTCCATAATGATGAAATGTTTTATTGTTAATAATATATTGTCGCGTCTCTGTTTATCCGAAACAACAAATATCATGCCACGCCACGGCATGCCACATGCCGGCATGTGTCAGTTGATATAGTACTCCAGTGCCGGATTTTCCTTGATGAAGTTCAGCAGGCTGCGCTTGACGTCGATTTTTGTGTTGCGGCTTCGCAGCGTTACGGTGCGTCGTTCCTCGGCGTTGCGCAGTTGCAGATATAGCGGTGTGGTGCCCGGATTGGCGCGTACAATGGTCATGAGGTCGGTTACGATAGTATCGTCTATGGCATCGGCATCCATTGTTATCGTAATCTTGTCGAGCATTTCGTTCTTTGCCGTCTGCAAATACTTTATGCTTCCAATCCTCATCTCGTAGAATTTGCTGTCGCGGAACCGCTTGGTACAGCTTGCCTTGATGAATACAGAGCAGCCCTGTGCCAGCATTCCTTTCCACTGTCCCCACTCCTCGCCGAAGAGAGCCAGCTCGCCCGAACCGTCAAAGTCTTCTATCGTGATGAAGCCGCAGGGTTTCCCGGTCTTTGTAAACTTGTCGGTGACGTTGGTGACGATGCCTCCGAAGGTCAGTTCCGCTTTCTGGGCAAGAGCTTCCTTGTCGTCCAGTTCGGAACATTTGGTGTTGCAGATGTTTCTGATAACTACCTCAAACTCGTCAAGGGGATGTGCCGAGAGATATATGCCGACAAGGTCGCGCTCGCGGTTAAGCCTCTCTATGCTGCTCCACTGTTCGGCTTCGGGCACCGGCGGCGTTGTTATTTCCACGGCATCAAGCCCTCCGAAGAGCGAGTTTTGCGCTTCGTTCTGTTCCGTCTGGTAAAGCTGTCCGTAGCGTATGAGCGTGTCTAAGAAGTTCTCTCCTTTCTGGTTGCATCCGAAGTAGCGTTCGCGGTTTATCTTGAAACTGTCAAACCCGCCGCTCAGAGCCATGCTTTCAAAACATTTGCGGTTGCATGCCCCGAGGTTCACGCGCTGTGCCAGGTCAAATATGTCCTTGTACGGACCGTTGTTTTCGCGCTCTTTTATTATGGCTGTGGCTGCCGATGCGCCCATTCCCTTTATCGCGGCAAGTCCGAAACGTATGGCACCCGCCTTGTTTACGCTGAACTTCAGACGGCTCTCGTTCACGTCCGGACCGAGTGTCTCTATACCCATGGATTTGCATTCGTCCATGAGTTTTGTTATTTCGTTTATGTTGTCGAGGTTTCGGCTCATGTTGGCTGCCATGTATTCGGCGGGATAGTGTGCCTTCATGTATGCCGTCTGGTATGCCACCCACGAGTAGCATGTGGCGTGACTCTTGTTGAAGGCGTAGCTGGCAAACTTCTTCCAGTCTTCCCATATTTTCTGCAACACTTTCTTGTCGTGTCCGTTTTTCTCTCCTCCTTCATAGAACAGTCCTTCCAGGTGGTTCATCTTTTCGATGAGTTTCTTTCCCATTGCCTTGCGCAAAGTGTCCGACTGACCGCGCGTGAAGCCTGCAAGCTGTCGGCTCAGAAGCATCACCTGCTCCTGATAGACCGTGATGCCGTAAGTGTCTTTGAGATATTTCTCCATGCACGGAATGTCGTATTTTATCTGCGTCGGGTCTTTTTTGCGGGCGATGAAGTCGGGGATGTAGTCCATAGGTCCTGGGCGGTAGAGAGCGTTCATGGCTATGAGGTCTTCGAATACGGACGGTTGCAGCTCGCGCAGGTACTTCTGCATTCCGGCAGACTCGAACTGGAACGTGCCTATGGTGCGCCCCTCGCAGTAGAGTTTGTATGTCAGAGGGTCGTCTATCGGTATGGTGTCAAGGTCTACGGTCTTGCCTGTCGACAGGCGCACATTTTCCACCGCTTCTTTTAGAATGGACAGTGTTTTCAGTCCGAGGAAGTCCATCTTTATCAGTCCGGTCTCCTCTATCACGCTCCCTTCATACTGTGTGCACAGCAGTTTCTTCCCGGGGTTGTCTTTGTCGTCGGCTGTCGATACCGGTACCCAGTCGCTTATGGCATCGCGGCAGATAATGGTGCCGCAGGCGTGAATGCCCGTATTGCGCACGTTCCCTTCGAGCATTTTGGCGTATGCAATGGTCTCGCGCAGTTGCGGATTGTCAGAAATCTCAGCCTCGCGCAGCTCCGGAACGCACTTTATGGCATTGGTCAGGTTCATCTTCATGCCGTCGGGCAGACGGTCGGGTATCGCCTTGCACAGGTGGTTCGACATCTCGCGCGACAGCTTTTCCACACGTGCAACGTCCTTAAGGGCAAGTTTTGTCGCCATTGTACCGTATGTTATGATATGCGCCACCTTGTCCGCGCCGTACTTGTCTGTAACCCAGTCGAGCACCTTGCCACGTCCGTCGTCATCGAAGTCGGTGTCAATATCGGGCAGCGAGATACGGTCAGGGTTTAGGAAACGCTCAAACAGAAGGTCGTACTTTATAGGGTCTATCTTCGTTATGCCGAGACAATAAGCCACAACGGAGCCTGCCGCGCTGCCACGACCCGGACCTACGACGACGCCGAGTTCGTCTCGTGCGGAGTTTATGAAGTCCTGAACGATGAGGAAGTAGCCGGGGAAACCCATGGTCTTCATTATGTACAGCTCGAAGTTTATGCGTTCTTTCACCTCGTCGCTGAGCGGTTCTCCGTACATCTTCCGTGCCCCGTCGTATGCCAGTTTGGCAAGATAGTCGGCCTCGAACTTTATCCTGTATATCTTGTCAAACCCTCCGAGTTTCTGTATTTTCTTCTCTCCTTCCTCACGAGACATCACCACGTTGCCGTTCTCGTCGCGTGTAAACTCCTCGAACAGTTCTTCTTCCGTGAAACGTTTGCGGTACTCTTCTTCCGTGCCGAACTCTTCCGGAATGGGGAAGAACGGCATAATTGGCGCATGGTCTATGCTGTACGGTTCTATTTTGTCAAGTATTTCGCAGGTGTTGGCAAGCGCTTCGGGTATGTCGTCGAAGACCTCGTTCATCTCTGCCTGTGTCTTGAACCATTCCTGTTTGGAGTACAGCATGCGCTTGGGGTCGTCGAGATCCTTGTTGGTTGACAGGCAAAGAAGACGGTCGTGAGCCTCGGCGTTCTCCTCGTCTACGAAATGGCAGTCGTTGGTACATACCAGTTTCACGTCGTGCTTGCGTGCCAGTTCAATGAGAACCTTGTTCGCCTGTTGCTGAAGAGGGTATGTTTCGCGGTTCGCCCTTATGGTGGGATTCTTCACTTCATGGCGCTGAAGCTCCAGATAATAGTCGTCTCCGAAGAGCTTTTTGTGCCATAGCAGCGACTCCTCAGCTCCTTTTATGTCGCCTTTAAGTATTTTCGAAGGCACCTCTCCGGCAATACATGCGGAACACACGATAAGTCCCTCGTGATACTTTTCAAGGTCTTCGTGATCCGTTCGCGGTCGCATGTAGAAGCCGTCTACCCATGCACGGCTCACCAGCTTGATAAGGTTTTTGTATCCCTGATAGTTCTTGGCAAGCACCACAAGGTGGTATCCGCCCTGGTCACCCTGCTCCTTTACCTTGTTGAACTTGGTGCGGCGCGCCACATACATCTCGCATCCCAATATGGGCTTGAACGGCGGTTTGCCCGCCTCTTTAAGCTCGGAATTCTTCTTTTTGCAATAATTGAAAAACTCCTTTATGCCCATCATGTTGCCGTGGTCTGTCACAGCCATGCCCCGCATGCCGTCTGCCACAGCCTTATCCACAAGCTTTTTAATGCTTGCCTGTCCGTCGAGAATACTGTAATAAGTGTGAACGTGAAGATGAACAAAATCCTGCATAAACCTAATGTATTGTAAAAAGATTTGAGGTTCAAAGTTACTGTCAAAACGTGAGATAGCCAAAAGAATAGTAGTAAAAATTTGCTGAATACGCAAAAAACGAGTACCTTTGCATGAAATTGTAACTTCTTGATACTATGGGAAAGAGAATACGTAAGCTCAAAAATGTCAGATTACATAACGAAGGAACAGACACGCTTGTCTATGGGCTTGTGGCAATAGCCTCTATAGCTGCCGTGCTGTGGCTGTCTTTCGACAATAAGATCCCTTTCTGGTGCTTTGTCAGTGTATTCGGAATAGTATATTGCATTGTCCTTAATTTCTTCCGTTGTCCTATAAGATATTTTGAAGGTGACACAGAGAAGGTTGTCGTGGCGCCGGCAGACGGCAAGATTGTTGTTATAGAGGAAGTGGAAGAGACGGAATATTTCCACGACAAGCGCTTGATGATAAGTATATTCATGAGTCTTTTCAATGTTCATGCCAATTGGTTCCCCGTAGACGGCAAGGTAAAGTTTGTCAATCACCGTGACGGAAACTTCCATAAGGCATGGCTGCCGAAGGCAAGTGAGGAGAACGAACATGCCGACATAATGCTTGAAACACCGGAGGGTACGGAAGTTTTGTGCCGCCAGATTGCCGGAGCGGTGGCACGGCGCATCGTAACTTACGCCAAACCGGGAGAAGACTGCTATATTGACGAGCATCTGGGCTTTATCAAGTTCGGTTCGCGAGTGGACGTATATCTGCCTCTTGGCACGGAAGTGTGTGTCAAGATGGGGCAGACCACCACGGGCGATTATACTGTATTGGCTAAACTGAAATAATCTCATGGCAGGATTTATAGCAAAGAATATACCCAACACTATTACTTGCTGCAATCTCGTTTCTGGCTGTGCCGCAACTGTTTTTGCGCTTGACTACAGAGCGGAACTGGCGCTTCTCTTTATTATAATAGGTGCCGTATTCGACTTTTTTGACGGTATGAGCGCGCGACTGTTACACGTTTCGTCGCCAATAGGCAAGGAGCTGGACTCGCTTGCAGACGATATAACATTCGGACTGGCACCTGCCGCAATGGTATATGCCTTTCTCGACACGATGGCATATCCTGCTGCGCTTTCTTCCTTTAGCCGTTTCATTCCGTATTTCGCATTTGTAATGGCTGCTTTTGCAGCCCTGCGTCTTGCCAAGTTCAATCTGGACGAGCGCCAGACAACATCGTTTATAGGCTTGCCCACACCTGCCAACGCCCTGTTTTGGGGTTCTCTTGTCGTAGGCTCCGGTGCTTCTTTTTCAAGCAATCCGGCAATTATGCCGGTAATATTGGTGATGATTTGCATAAGCAGCTATGTCATGGTGGCAGAGCTTCCTATGTTTGCGCTTAAGTTCAAGATGTGGGGTTGGAAAGGCAACGAGGTGAAATACATCTTCCTTATCACCTGTATACCGTTGCTGGCGATATTCCGTGTGTCGGCATTTGCCGTCATCATAGCGTGGTATGTCATACTTTCCGTCGTTACAAATAAAATCCGCGGCTGATATGGGAGCATTGTTGAGTTTTCTGTTTCTTGTCTTTCTTTCCGGCATTTTCTTTGTAGGCATTGTTGCATACCGCATATATCGTTCGGTGAAAGATGCCGCGCAGCAGTTCCGTAACTTCGGAACCGGCTCGGGAAATGCGGCTTCCGGCACGGCGGGAAGCAGGCATCGCGACAGCGGCGATACCATAATAGACCGCCGCGACAGCGATAAGGCGAAGCGCCGCATATTCTCCGACAACGAGGGAGAATATGTTGACTTTGAAGAAGAACGCTGAGGCGGCGGACGGAGAATATCTTTAATCTTGTTGTACGGAATGTTTATCTGTTGTGTCTTGCGGCACGGCGGACTGCCGTTGTCTGTTCTTTATCACGGTGAAGCCGAACAACCCCTTTTGAAGACTTAATGTTTTTGTGCCTCCCGTGCGTACCCTGTTGTATTCGCTGCGTGTCACTGTCATGCTCTTCTTGCTTCCGTCAGCAAATCCGAGATACAGGTGGAATGTGTCATATGTGCCGTTCTGCACTCTGCGCCGTCTGCCCACGGTGCGGTATTTCTTGTGTGTTTCCTTGCTCTTGGAAAGTATGGTGGCATGTACTACGTGGTCTGTCGTGGTGTCGGCAAAGAGATAGTTGGCGCCGAGGAGCGAGGCGTACAGCACCGAGCCGACGACAATCAGATGACAGATAACGTTTATTGCAGCCTTGTCTGACGTTGTCGCGATGTGCCACCTGTTGTAGAACCGCGGTGTGGTGACGACCGCCGGAACAAGTGCCGCTGCTATCGGATACCACCATGTGATGATTGTGTCGCAGTAGAAGATGTATCCCGCTATACACAGGGCAAGGCAGGCAAAGGCTGCCACATACCGTAGGATGGTGTAAAGTCTGTTCATAAGTAGATGTTCAAAATTAAACGTATATATATTAATCGGTAGATGCTATTATTTACTTTATCATTATCTTGCACATTCTTTTGGGCTGTTTTCCCATGCCTCATCGGTCGTGTAGCCCGCTACACTCACTCTTCGGACATGAAAAAACATCACCAAAATAACGTACAATATAATGGTAATTAATTTCGAACATCTACTTATATATAATAAGGTGTAAGTTCTTTAACGCGGCGGCAGCCCGAAGCATGACGGCAGATGTGGGAAACGGTATTTGTTTCCTGTGCCTGCCGGCATGTTCCGGGCTGCCGGACGTTTTGTTATAAGCGTGCTTACGGTCAGTTGTGAACCAGTGTACCGATGTCCTCTCCGTCCATCACCCTCTTCAGATTGCCCACGATGTCCATGTTGAACACGTATATCGGCAGGTTGTTTTCCTTGCACATTGTCGTTGCCGTGAGGTCCATGACCTTCAGTCCGCGCGTGTAAATCTCATCGTATGTTATCTCGCTGAACTTCACTGCCTGCGGGTCTTTCTCGGGGTCGGCGGTGTATATGCCGTCCACGCGCGTGCCTTTCAGCATCACGTCCGCCTCTATCTCTATGCCGCGTAGCGAGCTTCCCGTGTCGGTGGTGAAGTATGGAGAGCCTGTTCCGGCGCTGAATATGCACACATGTCCGTTCTCCATTGCCTCGATGGCTTTCCATTTGCTGTAAAACTCGCCTATCGGTTCCATGCGTATTGCCGTGAGCACTTTTGTCTTTACACCGATCGCGCCGAGCGCCGAGCTGAGTGCCAGCGAGTTGATGACGGTGGCACACATGCCCATCTGGTCGCCCTTGACGCGGTCGAAGCCCTTGCCGGCGCCGCTCAGTCCGCGGAAGATGTTGCCTCCGCCAATCACTATGCCTATCTGCACACCGCTTTCGTGCACTTCCTTTATCTGCCTTGCATATTCGTTGAGCCTTTCCGTGTCTATGCCGTAGCTCTGTTTGCCCATGAGGCTCTCGCCGCTGAGCTTTAGAAGTATTCTTTTATACTTTGCCATGATGCGTATTATTTATTGTTGATTATGAACTTCACTTCCTTGAAGAAATATTTTCTTAGTCTGCCTTCCGTGTCGCGCAGGAGCAGCCTGCCGCTTTCCTCCACTCCCACGGTTTCCGCCACGAATCCACCGTCGGCGTCGCTGTAGGCGTGAAAGCCCTCCCGACGGTATAGCGCGCTGTGGTACATGGCTATGACGGAACTGCCGTTACCGTTTTCTATCATATTCATGTAGCGGCAGAAGCGGTCGATGATGTCGTCGAGTATGGCACGCGGTTCCACTTCGTGCCCCAGTATGTTGCGCAGCGAAACGGGATTGGGCGCATCGCTGCGGAATGTCTCCTGATTTATGTTCACGCCCGTACCGATGATGCATCTTCTTATGCCATGCCGGCAGACGGCGGTCTCTATCAGCGTACCGCTTATTTTCTTGTTGCACCAGTATATGTCGTTGGGCCATTTCACGCTTATTCCGCTGCCCGCAATCTCCGTGAGACAGTCTTTCAGCGCCACCGCCATAGCCATGGAGATGATGAACTGGCGTGCGGGCGGAACGGAGATGTTTTGCACCAGTATGCTGAAAAGCAGATTTTCCCCCGGCTCACTCTCCCATGAGTTACACGCCTGTCCTCGTCCTGCCGTTTGATACCGTGCAACGGCGACAACGAGATCGTTGTCCGTCTCCGGCAGGTAATCGTGCAGAAAGCGGTTGGTTGAATCTGTAACGTCGAGTTCTATTATTCTTGTTTTCATGTATCGTCGGTTATGGTATAGGCATGAATGCGTCTTCGATGTGTGTTGCCTTGTAGTTGCCGTCTGCCGTCCCTACGATGGTCACGATGTCGAACCTTACGGGCAGGTCTATGTGTTTCATCTTCACGTATTTGCCCGCAGCGCCACAGATGTTCCGTATCTTGTTTCGGTCTACCGCCGTTTCAGGCTCGGCGAAGATTTTGTCCCGCCTTGTCTTTACTTCCACTATCACCAGCATGTCTGCGTCTACCGCCACTATGTCTATGTCGCGGCTGCCGTCGCGCCAGTTGCGGTCGACAATCCGCAGCCCCTTTTGTTCGAGATACTCGGCGGCTTTCTGCTCGCCCCATTGTCCAAGGTCGTTGTGTGTTGCCATGAAGATTAGTGTTCCTGACTTACAAAAATACAATATTTCCGTTACACATCAAAGGTCTTTAAGCCTAAAAATAGTACTTTTGCAGAAAAACAGGCATATTATGAAACAAGAGAAAAACCAATGCGCCGGCGGTGCCGTCGCAGAGCAGGCTGCGAAGGATGCCGAGTTCATGCGCAAGGCGCTGATTGAGGCGGAGACTGCCCGCGATGCCGGCGAGATACCCGTCGGTGCGGTTATTGTGTGCGGCGGGCGCATCATTTCGCGTGCCCACAATCTCACGGAGACGCTCAACGACGTCACGGCGCACGCCGAGATGCTGGCGATAACGTCTGCCGCCAACGCCATGGGCGGCAAGTTTCTGCCCGAATGCACGCTATATGTCACCGTGGAGCCGTGCCCCATGTGCGCCGGAGCGATAGGGTGGGCGAGGATAGGTCGCGTGGTCTATGGCGCGGCGGACGACAAGCGCGGATACACGCGCTATGCTCCCGATGTTCTTCACCCCAAGACCACGGTCGCGACGGGGGTGCTCGAAGAAGAGTGCCGCAGGCTCATGCAGGAGTTCTTTGCTGATAAAAGGAGATAAGGGGGAGATAAAAGAAGATATGCGGCTGATGCCGCAGGAGATAAGGACAATGGCAAGGAGATAAGGGACACAGCAAGGAGATAAGGAGCCTGCTACCGGTAGGGATGCACCATGGTGCATCCGAAAACGCATGGCTTGTATCGTCGAATCACATCGGATTATTGTTCATAATCATTTCGGCTGCACCATGGTACAGCCCTACACGGTGCGGATGTTCGGTTGTCACATTTTATATAACAAATACGGGGCAAAGGCGTTTCCGCCCCTGCCCCGTGTCTGCTTTATGTAATGCGTGATAAGGCTACTCCTGCGGGAGCATTATAATCTCTACGCTGTTGCCTCCGGCTATTATCACATCCTTTACGAATGCTGCGATGCTCTCCGGTGTGAGTTCGCCGACAATCTTCTTGTAGTCGGTCACTACGTCTATGCCCAACTCGTCGAAGTTGCTTATCGCGCCCAGCCAGTATCCGTTCTTCTTTGCGTTGTCGTCAGCCTGCTTCAACATCAGTTCCTTCACCTTTGTCAGCATGTCTGCGTCTACGGTCTTTGCCATGGCTGCCACTTCGTCCTTCATTATCTTTATCGCCAGGTCTGCCTTCTCGGGCTTCATCGGGCATACGCCCAACAGAACGGTGAATGGCACGTCGCTGCCCGCCGTCGTGCGTCCCACGGCACCTGCCGAGTATGCGGCACTGGCGTCTTCGCGTATCTTCTTGAGATAAATCATAGACAGTATCTGTCCTGCCACGTCTACCTTTATGTCGTTCTCAAGGCTGTACGGCACGTTGTTGTTATACCAGTAGATGTATGCCTGTGCCTTCGGCGTGTCCATCTTGCGCGTGAACTTGTTCACAACGTTGCCCTGTGCGTATGTGGCAACCTTGCGCCAGTTCTCTTTCTTGCCTTTTGCCGGCAGCGAAGCGATATACTGTTCTATCAGCGGACGCAGAGTTGTCTCGTCGAAGTTGCCCACGAGCATGAACGTGAAGTCGGCTGCGTTGGCAGTGCGCTCCTTTGCTATCTCGAGTATGCGGTCGTAGTTTACGTCCTTAAGGTCTTCCGCCTTTATCGATGTGAAGCGCGGGTTGTGGCTGTTGAGCGTGCACTGCATTGAGTCTACGAAAGCCTTTTCGGGCGATATGCTCTGGTTTTTGAGCATGGTCTCGAGCATCGTCATGAGCGATGTGTACGATTTCTCGTCCTTCTTTATGGCAGTGAAGTAGAGATAGTTGAGCTGCAACAGTGTCTCGATGTCCTTGGGAGTAGACCTTCCCGAGATTGTCTCGTGCAGCTTGTTGAGGCTCATAGACAGACTCACCTGCTTGCCTGCAAGCGCTTTCTCAAGCTCCGTGTGGCTGAACTCGCCCAGTCCGCTCGCCTCGATGACATCGTCGAATGCCTTCATGTTGGCAAAGTCTTTCTCGTCGAGAAGCGACGAACCGCCTTTCGACGATGCTACCATAAGCACCTCGTCGTCCTTGAAGTCGGTCTTCTTCAGCAGTACCCTTGCACCGTTGGACAGTGTCAGTTCCTTGTATCCCAGCTTGTTGTTCTCTTTCTCGCTCTTTATCGTTCCTTTGGCGGGAAGCGTCTTTATCAGCGGCTCGTCCTTCACGTTGTCCACATATGCAGTCAACTGTTCGGCGCGCACGCCGGCTATAGCCTTCTTTATTCCGTCCACCGTCGGGTATACGGCACCTTCCTTCTCGTTGTTTATGCTGAACACAACAAGGTTAGAGTCGTTCCTGCTTATCATCTCGCCCATACCCTGGTTTACAGCCTCTACGGGTATCATCGGCGTGATCTGCTGCATTATGTTGTACTGGTCTTCGAGCGACGGTATCGGCTCGTTCGACAGGAAGTGGTCGCGATACTCGTCTCCGTATTTAGCGTTCTCGCGCTTGTTGCGGTTGGTGTATGCCTTTTCCAGCGCGCTCATGTAGTTGGACTTGGCACGCACAAACTCGGTCGGCGTAAATCCGAACTGCGATGCACGCAGAGCCTCGCGCATTACGGCTGCAATCGCCTCTTCGGTCTTTCCGTCCTTGGGAACAATCACCATGGAGAATGCATCCTTTGTCTTTGAGAATATATATGAGCCGTCATAGCAGTAAGCCTGTACAAACGGGCAGTCGGCGTTCTGTGCCAGCTCGCCCAGTCGGGCGTTCAGCATGCCCGTTACAACAGACTTGAGATAGTCTGCCATGAGATATGACAGGTCGCCCTTGGCGCTGTCGGGCACGGCGTCGTGCTTGATGAACATCTGCACCACGTTTATTGTCTGTTCCTTGTCCTTGTCGATGAGGATTATCGGCTCGGCATTGTCGGGCACCTGCTCGTCCACCACCGGTGCGGCATTGGGTATGAGCTTTATTCCGCTGAACATCTCCTTTATCTTGTTCTCGGTGTAGTCCACGTCTATGTCGCCCACAACTATTATCGCCTGATTGTCCGGACGATACCACTTCTGATAGTACTTGCGCAGTGCCTCGGGCTTGAAGTTGTCGATAATCTCCATCTTGCCGATGGGGTAGCGCTTGCCGTATTTGCTGCCGGGGTAGAGCGCTTCGAGATTGCGCTCGAACATGCGCGACGATGCGTCGGTGCGCAGACGCCACTCCTCGTGTATCACTCCGCGCTCCTTGTCAATCTCCTTCGCGTCGAGTGTAAGACCGTTCGACCAGTCTTTCA
Organism: Xylanibacter caecicola; assembly: GCF_013166515.1. GTDB lineage: Bacteria > Bacteroidota > Bacteroidia > Bacteroidales > Bacteroidaceae > Prevotella > Prevotella caecicola. Next base: position 33,613 of record NZ_JABKKJ010000010.1, read on the forward strand.
GTATGAGCAGACACGAGTCGAGAGCCTCGCGGCGTGTCGACGGGACGTTGCAGATGCGGTATACCGTCTGGTCTATACCTGTATATGCGTTGAGGTCGCTGCCGAACTCCACGCCCAACGAGCGTGTATATTCGATGACGCCGTTCTCCTTGAAGTTGTCCGAGCCGTTGAAAGCCATGTGCTCCAGGAAGTGAGCCAGACCGCGCTGGTCGTCGTTCTCCTGTATCGAACCCACGCGCTGTGCTATGTAGAAGTTCACCCGCTTCTCGGGATATCCGTTCTGACGCACGTAGTAGGTCAGACCGTTGGGCAACTTGCCTATTCTCACTGCCTTGTCGACAGGTATGGGAGGCATCTGGAAGCCTTGTGCCAGCGACGGAACCACAGCCGAAAGGGCAAGTACCGCGATGGCAAAAAGATTTTTGATTTTCATAATTTATAATGTTTTGTAAAATAAGATATATACAATGCAAAGGTAATAAAATAATTGTTTATATGACAAAATGTAAAGAATAAAATGATGCCAGGCGGAGTTATGTAAGACAAAACAGCGTTTTTGCTTGATAATAGGAACGTTTGCACTGTGGCACGGCTGCGCGATGCCGTAGGTGCTACACGTTGCAATGCCGGCGGTGCAACGTGTGTCGGAATATGGCTTGTAAACCATTGAAAAGCAAGATGATATCTTTGGGATTCTAAAAGGTGCCCTTTTAGACGCTGAAAGGCGGCATATCAGAGCCTGAAATGCCACCTTTCGCAATGCAATATGCCGCCTTTTGGAAAATGCCCTGCCGCGAGGCGTGCCTACTTGTCTCTTCTCGGGTGGTACATCAGCACCTCCTCGCGCAGCGTGTGGATGTCGATATGCGTGTAAATCTCGGTCGTGCCGATGTGCTCGTGTCCGAGCATTATCTGTATGGCGCGCAAGTCTGCCCCTCCTTCGAGCAGTGCCGTGGCGAAACTGTGGCGCAGCGTGTGCGGGCTTATGGTTTTCTTTATTCCGGCTTCCGCCGCCAAACGCTTTATCATTATCAGTATCATGGTGCGCGTGAGATGCGCTCCGCGGCGGTTGAGAAAGACGTAATCGTCTTCTCCCTCCTTTATCGTCATCATGTTGCGGTCTCTGAACCAGTATTCCAGTTCCTTTATGGCTGAAGGCGATATGGGCACGAGCCGCTCCTTGCGCCCTTTGCCCTCTACGCGTATGAAACGTTCTTCGAGAAAAAGGTTGGACATCTTCAGAGTCACAAGCTCGCTCACGCGGAGACCGCAGCAGAACAATGTCTCGATGATAGCCTTGTTTCGCTGCCCCTCCCATTTAGACAGGTCTATAGCCTGTTCGAGCATGTTGACCTCCTCCGTGCTCAGCACCTCCGGCAGATGCTCGCCTATACGGGGAGACTCGAGCAGTTCCGACGGGTCGGCGGAGACATATCCCTCGAGATACAGAAACCTGTAGAACGAGCGCACACCGCTGAGAATGCGGCACTGTGAGCGGGCGTTTATGCCTATGTCGTGAAGCGAAGCCGCAAAGCTGCGCAGGTCTTCTATACCGGCATCGGCAGGCTCCAGACCTCCGGAGTGCAGAAAACCGAATAGTTTCTGCAGGTCAAGCATATACGCCTCCTGTGTGTTCTGTGTGAGGTTGCGCTGCAGTTTTATGTACCGCAGATATCGCCTCACCATATCATTATTGCTTTTGCTGTCGTATTTCATTTATTTTTATTATCTTTGACTTCGTATCTTACTGCGTCCAAGATACTCTCGCTTGACAAAAAAACAAATAAATTTGTTGTTTTGTTCTCGACTTATCCGTATCTTTGACTTCGTCTTTGGCTGCGTCCAAGATACTCTCGCTCGACAAAAAACAAATAAATTTGTTGTTTTGTTCTCGACTTATCCGTATCTTTGCCCCAGATAAGCTACGCACTGACAACTCCCAAAAAAATTGCTTGCGTCAGGCTTTCACTATCGCTGCATACAAAATTACATTTTTTTTCCGATATGAAGATACTTATCCTTAACGGACCCAATCTGAACCTCCTCGGAGTGCGTGAGCCGGGTATATACGGCAGCTGTTCTTTCGACAGTTATCTGCCGCTGCTCCGTGAGCGCTATCCGGCAGTAGACATAGAATACCGTCAGAGCAACATAGAGGGCGAACTGATAAACATCATGCAGGAAACGGGCTTCTCATACGACGGCATCATACTGAACGCCGGCGCATATACGCACACAAGCATCGCCCTGCACGACTGCATACGCTCGCTGAAGTGCCCGGTCATAGAGGTGCATATCTCCAACGTGCACAGTCGTGAGGAGTTTCGCCGCCACTCGTATATATCGCCCGTATGCAAGGGAGTTATATGCGGTTTCGGGCTCGACTCATACCGTCTTGCACTCGAAGCGCTTCTGTGCTGAGCCGGATGATGTCTGCTTGAACGCCGGACGGATAGTGTTAAGCACATATACCCCATATCTTTACCTTATATATAATAATGTCAGAAATAGACGACTATATTCTTGCCCATACCGATCCGGAGGGCGACTATCTGTACAGGCTCTATCGTGCCACCAACATCCACCTGCTGCGCGGGCGCATGGCGAGCGGTCATCTGCAGGGCAGGCTTCTGCGCATGCTCGTGCGTATGATCAAACCGAAGAACATTCTCGAGGTGGGAACGTTCAGCGGTTACAGTGCCATTTGTCTTGCCGAAGGACTTGATGACGGCGGCAAGGTATATACATACGAGATAAACGACGAGCAGGAGGACTTTACGCGCCCTTGGATTGAAGGCTCTGCCGTGGCAGACAAGATAGAGTTTATAATAGGCGATGCCATTTCCGAGGCTCCCGCACTGGGCATAACCTTCGACCTTGTCTTTATCGATGGCGACAAGCGTACATATCTCGACACCTACGAAATGGCTCTTTCGGTGTTGCGCCCGGGAGGCTTCATCTTCGCCGACAACACGCTTTGGGATGGGCATGTGGTAGACCATGCCTATGACAAAGACCGCCAGACGGCGGGAATAGAGCATTTTAATGATTTCGTAGCACGTGACGATAGGGTGGAGCGCGTAATGCTTCCGTTGCGCGACGGGCTGACGTTGATACGTAAGAAGTGAAGAATTAAGAGTTAAGAATGAAGAATTTGCTGCCGCAGCAGCAGGATTATTTTAGCCCCTATAGGTTCTATTGTTCCTATAGGGGCTATATGTCTTATAAGCCTTATAAGCCCTATTGTTAAATGATGTGCGGCAGCAAATTCTTCATTCTTAACTCTTAATTCTTCATTTCTTTACTTAACCTGCACCACCAGATACTTGCTTGTGCTCCAGAACAGCTGCGGGTTGTTTATCCTAAGCACGTATTGGTCTTTTGCATCGCGCTGCAGCGTGTAGCTGCCGGACGGGTGCATGGTCAGTATGTTGGCAGACTTGGAATAGAGTTTTATCTCTTTGTCTACGCGTATGTCTATTTTTGTAAAGTAGTTCTTGTTGAAGTTGCCCTGCAACACTTTACCCTTTAAAAGGATGTTCTGTTCTTTCAACTCCTTCTTTGTGCCGAAAGCGAACCATGCCGTGTTTATCTGCTTGTCCTGATCGTTGATTGTCTGTGCCTTGCTTTCGTTCTCTCCCTTCAGGTCGTTTACGCTTGTATTGAGATCGGAGATTGTTGCATCAAGTTCGGCAATGTGTATATCCTTGGCGTCGAGTTCGGCACGCAACTGCCTTAACTGTATGTCTTTGTTGTCCAGTTGCTTTACAAGATTCTCTATAGTCCGCTTCAATTGTTCGCCCTTAAACGAGCTTTCGCGCATTTGCTGGCGCAGCTTTTCTATAAGTTCACGGTTCTGAATGAGGCGCTGCTGTATGAACTTGATGTTCTCGCGTATCTCGCTCTCTTTGTTGGCACCCTCTCCGTCCTTTGCAATGAGCACACGGTTCTCGGCAGCATTGATGTCGCGGAAACCCTCTTCGACATCGTTCAGCAATCCCATCATATCGTTTATCTCATTGTCTTTCTGCTCGATGATGCGCTGCAAGGAGTCTGTGGCGCTTACCGACGGCTGTTCGGGAGTCACCTTTTCGTTCTTGCATGCAGTCAGTGCCATGGCACATGCTGCAAATAATAATACCTTTTTCATAATTATAAGTTTTTTGGTTTATTCCTTTTTTGTATTTTTTCCGGCGACGACAATCACAAATTCGCCGCGCGGTTCTGTTGTCTCGAAGTGAGAGATTATCTCTGCCAGTGTACCGCGGACACTTTCCTCGTGTATCTTTGATATCTCGCGACAGGCACTTGCCTGACGGTCCTCACCGAAATATTCGGCAAACTGCCGCAGTGTTTTCAATACCCTGTAGGGCGATTCGTAAAAGACCATTGTGCGTGCTTCGTCCTTCAGACTTTCAAGACGTGTGGCACGTCCTTTCTTCTGAGGTAGAAAACCTTCGAAGCAGAAGCGGTCGCAGGGCAGTCCGGAAGACACTATGGCAGGCACAAAAGCCGTGGCACCGGGCAGACACTGCACCGTAATGCCTGCTGCCGCTGCTTCGCGGACAAGATAAAAGCCCGGATCGCTGATGCCGGGTGTGCCGGCGTCGCTGATAAGAGCAATGTCCGCACCGCCCTTCAGACGCTCTACTATGCCTGCGGAGGTGCCGTGCTCGTTGAACTTATGATGCGATATAAGATGATTTTTTATGTCGAAATGCTTCAGAAGAATGCCCGAAGTACGTGTGTCTTCAGCCAGAACCATGTCTGCCTCTTTAAGTATGCGTATGGCGCGGAAGGTGATGTCTTCCAGATTTCCTACCGGAGTAGGCACTATATATAATGTACCCATGGTGCTTGTTGCTATGTATTGATATGTAACTGAACGATCCTGACGGGACCATAAGCTTTGTTCGGATGCTCAATCTCTTTTCTCGGACAAATATACTTAATTAATCCACCATGGCAAAAAAACACTTTAAATCTTTGCAATTTTTAAAACGTCTTTGTATATTTGTGCCATAATGGAAAGACATTCGGAAGGTTGGGAGATGCACCGCCCGGGTAGAATAGAGGTGGTGTGCGGTTCAATGTTTTCTGGAAAGACAGAGGAACTGATAAGACGTATGAAGAGGGCAAAGTTCGCCCGGCAGAGAGTGGAGATATTCAAGCCATCGCTTGATACGCGATATTCGGAGGTCGATGTTGTGAGCCATGACAAGACAACTATACCGAGCACGCCGGTAGACTCGTCGTCAAGCATATTGCTGTTAGCATCGGACATCGATGTAGTGGGCATAGACGAGGCGCAATTTCTTGACGGGGGACTGGTAGACGTCTGCAACCAGCTAGCTAACAGGGGGGTGAGGGTAATCGTTGCCGGTCTTGATATGGATTTCAAGGGCGTTCCTTTCGGTCCAATTCCCGCGCTGTGTGCCATTGCCGACGAGGTGACGAAGGTGCATGCGATATGCGTGAAGTGCGGTGCGCTGGCGTATGTGAGCCACCGTCTTGTGGAGAACGACAAGCGCGTGCTGCTCGGAGAGACCAATGAGTATGAGCCGTTGTGCCGCGACTGCTATCGCAAGGCTATGGAAGAGGAGAAGAAAAGATAAATTATGTTTGAGCAAAAGATAACATTCGACAAGTTTATACGTTGGGCATTGGTTGCTTTGCTGGTATTTGCCGTGCTGTTTGTTATGAACTGGCTGAGCGGCGTATTGCTGCCGTTTTTTATCGCATGGCTGCTGGCATACCTTCTGTATCCGGTGGTGAAGTTCATGCAATACAGGATGAGGGTGCCCACGAGGGCACTGTCAATAATCGTGACTCTGATACTTGTCATTGCTGTTTTGGGCGGAATATTTTATCTTATAATACCTCCGATGATAGAACAGTTTGAGAAACTGGGCGGATATATCACCAAATACATACAGCACGAGGTGAATGTAAGCAACACACCGGACGCCATACGGGCGTGGCTGCACGACAACCAGCATGAGATACGCCGTTTTTTCAACAGCAACGATGTGGCGGATGCAGTGAAGTCTGCCATGCCCAAGGTGTTCTCCGTGCTCGGACAGACGGCAAACGTGATAATAAGCATAGTGGCATCGTTTATCACGCTGATGTATATGTTTTTCATTCTGCTTGACTATGAGTATCTTTCAAACAACTGGATAAAGATTTTCCCGAAGTCGGTGCGCCCTTTCTGGCAGTCGCTGATGAAGGATGTTGAACGCGAACTTAACAATTATGTGCGTGGACAGTCGCTTGTTGCGCTTAGCATGGGTATACTGTTCTGTATCGGATTTACGCTTATAGACTTTCCGATGGCTATCGGACTGGGCATTCTTATAGGTATAATGGATCTTGTGCCTTATCTGCACACGTTCGCATTGATACCAACCGCATTCCTCGCCCTTATGAAAGCGGCGGACACGGGGCAGAACTTTTGGATAATACTGGCATCGGCAGTGGCGATATTTGCAATAGTCCAGGTGATAATAGACATGGTAATCACTCCGAAGATAATGGGTAAGGCAATGGGACTGAACCCTGCCATACTGCTGTTGTCCTTGTCGGTATGGGGGTCGCTGCTCGGGTTTATAGGTCTTATAGTGGCGCTTCCGCTTACCACCCTGCTCATAGCATACTATCAGAGGTATGTTACGAAAGAGACGGAAAAGCCTGAGCATAACGGCGAATGACATGCCTCACGGCAGAATAGCATATTCAGGATTTGTGCCGTTTATTGTCTGTCTGTCGGAAAAAAGTGTTATTTTTGCAATTAAGTTTAGTCTTATTATATATTAATACAAGGTTATGGCACTTAATACGGATAAAAATCTGAAGCTTTATTATTCAATAAAGGAGGTGGCGGAAATGGTGGGTGTTGCTGAAAGCACGCTCCGTTTCTGGGAGAAAGAGGTACCTGCGATAAAGCCGAAGACCACCGGCAACAATATCCGCCAGTACACACAGGCGGATATTGATAATATTAAGATAATCTATAACCTTGTGAAGGTGAGGGGCTTCAAACTTTCGGCAGCTCGTAAGATGCTCCGTGAGAACCGTGGACAGGCGGACAGCAACGCGCGTGTGATGGAGATGCTGATAAACGTCCGTGACGAGCTGAAGGCTCTTAAAAAGCATCTTGACTATCTGTCGTAACTCCTTAAAAATATTTTAAGCAGTGAAATGATGACATTGGAGGTATTTATCGTTCCTCCAATATACCGCAAAGTTCTTCCATTCCCTCCGACGCACCTTTCATGATGTGCCGTATGTTGCTGTTTCCTGAGACGGAAACGCTTTTCGGGTCGATGATGTATATCGGAGTGCCGGGGCATACATACTGCACAAGTCCGGCGGCAGGATATACGTTGAGTGAAGTGCCGATGATTATGAAGATGTCGGCTTGTTCCGTTTCTTTTATTGCAGGTTCTATCATGGGGACGCTCTCGCCGAAGAACACGATGTAAGGGCGTAGTAGCGAACCGTCGCCTGCCTTGGTGCCGGGCGCTACCTCGTAGTTGTCGGCAGTAAGCGTCTGCCAAAAGTGTTGGTTCTCGGTGTCACGGCTGGAACATACTTTCATAAGTTCGCCGTGCAAATGGATGACTTTTGACGAGCCTGCCTGCTCATGGAGGTTGTCGACGTTTTGGGTTATCACAGTCACGTCATATTGTTTTTCAAGTCCGGCAACAAGCCTGTGACCCTTGTTCGGTTGTGCGTCAAGAAGTTGCCTGCGCCTCTCGTTGTAGAACTTCGTTACCAGTTCCGGATCGTTGAGCCAACCCTCGTGCGACGCCACCTGCTGCACGGGATAGCTCTCCCAAAGTCCGTCTGCATCGCGGAATGTCTTCAGACCGCTTTCCGCAGACATTCCCGCACCTGTAAGTATTACTATCTTTTTCATAATAAGTAAATGTTTTTATCCTATGTCCACAACCGTTATTCCAGCCCCTCCGAACTGCACGTGCTCGTCTTTGAAGTTTGTGATGTTGGGGATGGTGGCGAGATATTGGCGTATCAGCTGTTTCAGTATGCCTGTTCCGGTGCCGTGAAGGATACGTACGCGGCTCACTCCGACCAGTATCGCGTCGTCAATGAAGTACATCACGGCGTTTATAGCCTCATCACCGCGCATACCGCGGACGTCGATGTCCTGCTTGAAGTTTAGCTTGCGGTTGTCTATAGTCTCACGTGTCTGCCGTCCGATGGACATCGGTCTGTTGCAGTCATCGCTCTTTTTCACTTCTGCATGTTCGAGCTTTTCCAGTGAAATCTTAGACCGGATGTCGCCAAAGATAACGACGGCATTCTTGCCTTTTATCTCTTCTATGTGCCCGACGGACGACAATCCCTTTATGCGAACGGTGTCGCCTGCCTCAAGCATCTTCTGTTTTTGTGGCTCTGATTGTGCCTGCGGCTTGCCGCTCTGCAGCTGTTTCTTCTCCGCCTTCTCCTTCTTACGTTTCTCGCGACGTTCCTTTCGTTCTTGTATCTGCCTTATCTTGCGGGCTATCATTTCATCATCGGAATCATTGCCGATGTCGTGTATCTCGTCTCTGAAGGCATCGAACTCTTCACGTATGCGGCGCGTCTCTTCTTTGGCAGCCTGGTTTTCTTTTATCTCGCGTATTGTGTTCTCTATTTTCCGGTTGCTTTCTTTCAGCAGTTCCTCTGCCTGTTCCCTTGCCCGTATCAGTACTTCACGGCGGTTCTTTTCCAGTTCTTTGATGTCAGATTCATACTTTGCAATTATCTGTTCAAGTTTTCTTTCATGTTGGTGTATGTTCTGGCGTTTGTTTTCCCAATAGCGTTTGTCGCGGACAATGTCTTGAAGATACTTGTCGCTCTGTATGTAGTCGCTGCCGACAATCTCGCTTGCATCGCGTATAACCTCGTCGGGCAAACCTATCTTGCGGGCAATCTCTATGGCAAACGAACTGCCGGGGCGTCCTGTCTGTAGCTGGAATAGTGCTTTCATTTCGTGCCGGTCGTAAAGCATGGCACCGTTTACCACACCTTCATGACTGTCTGCAAAGTGCTTTAGGTTCTGGTAGTGTGTCGTTATTATGCCGTATGCTCCTTTGTTGCAGAATTGTTTCAGTACAGCCTCAGCTATGGCTCCGCCTATCTGCGGCTCTGTTCCGGTGCCGAACTCATCAATGAGTATCAGCGTTTTTGCATCGGCATACCTCATCATGTGTTTCATATTGGTGAGGTGGCTGGAGTATGTACTCAGGTCGTTCTCCATGCTTTGCTCGTCGCCGATGTCTATGAAGATGTTGTTGTAGATGCCGGTACGCGAGCGTTCGCTTACCGGTATGGACAGTCCGCACTGCAACATATATTGTAACAGACCGACGGTTTTGAGGCAAACGGATTTTCCTCCGGCGTTGGGACCGGATATAATGAGTATGCGCTTGTCTTTTGTCAGCATGATGTCTAATGGCACAACCCTCTTGCCTTGCTTCTCCAAAGACAGTCTCAACAGCGGATTTACAGCCTCTATCCAATCGATATGAGGGCGTTTTTCCACTTCGGGTTCGATACTGTTTGTATATTTTGCCAATTCCGCCTTGGCGTGTATAAGGTCTATTTTTGCAAGAAAACGGTATGAATCCAATATTTGTGTTACGTGCGGACGTATCTTTTTTGCAATTTCCGTCAGTATGCGTACAATCTCTCTGCGTTCGTCTGCTTCAAGTTCTCTTATCTTGTTGTTTGCCTCAACCACCTCTGTCGGTTCGATGAATACAGTCTTTCCCGATGCCGACTCGTCGTGCACGATACCTTTTATCTTTCGTTTCATTCCCGGTGCCACGGGTATCACGAGGCGTCCGTCGCGTATGGCAGGCGTCACGTCTTTTTCTACGACCCCATCACTCTGTGCCGCTCGGAGTATATTATATAATGTACGTGAAATGCTTCCTTCTGTACGTGCAAGTTCTCTGCGTATGTCAAGAAGTGCCGTAGAGGCGTTGTCGCGTATTTTTCCGAACTTGTCCAATATTCGGTCAATATGCTGTATCAGTTGTGGAAACGTCATTACGCCGTCAGTAAGACGGTGCAGGGCAGGGTAGGGGTATGCCCTTTCTTCCTGTTCTTCGTCTTCATCGGTAATGTCATTGTCGCTTTCGTTACGGTTAAGATATCTTACAATGTCGCAGATAGTGCCAAGTGATCGGCGCAGGTCAAACAACTCGTTTTCTTCAAGATGTGTGCCTTCAAGGCGCAGGCGTGCCACAGCCTCGCGGACATCAAGAAAGTATTGTAATGGAAAGTCGTCGGCTTCTTCTTGTAACCGTTTGAACTCACGTACTTGTCTAAGCCATTCGTTCACCGTGTCTGCATCTGTGGAAACAGACATACTGTCTGTCATCTCCTTACCAAGCGTGCTCAGGCAGCGTTCGCGCAGCAAGTTTCTTATTTCGTTAAAACCGACTTTATGCTCAAAACTGTTGGGATAAATCATATTGCAAAGGTACAAAACAAACATTACCGTATAATTCGTGTATTTGTTAATTAACATTAATTCAAATTGTTTTACCTATGGAGAATTATTGTTTATGGATTAAAAGCATTACCTTTGCACACGCTTTAGAACACAAAGCTGGTCGTCCTGACTAAAGGAGAGATGGTAGAGTGGTCGATTACAACGGTCTTGAAAACCGTCGTGCTGAGAGGCACCGGGGGTTCGAATCCCTCTCTCTCCGCTGAACGTGCTGGACAGAAATGGTCAGCAAACGGACAAAAAGCTACAAATCAACGATTTGTGGCTTTTTTTATTGCCCGAAAGTCCGGCTTCCAAGACTTCAAAAGTACGGTAAAAGACAAAGTTTCGTTACTAAATCGTTACCTATTCCCTGCCGGACAAAAACGGTAACGATTTGTCCTCAAATGACCTGAAAATGACTTGATTAGTCCATAGTCTGCATAACTCGAAAACGAGAGGTAAAAATTAATTTTGCAACTAAAAAAAGTGAGTTATGAAATCGACATTCAAGGTTCTTTTTTATTTGAAGAAAGGTTCTGAAAAGAAAAACGGCGAGGTTATGATTATGGCACGCATCACCATAGACGGCAAACTTTGCCAGTTCAGTACGAAACAAAGCATCCAGCCCGACAACTGGAACACGGCTGCGGGCAAAGCCAAAGGCAGGGATGCCGGAAGAATAAACGCCCTTTTGGACGACATACGTTCTTCCCTGAATACCATTTACCACGAAATGCAGCGGCGTGACAACTATGTGACCGCCGAGAAAGTGAAGAACGAGTTCTTGGGACACAGCGAGAGCCACGAAACAATCCTTACCCTGTTCCAAAAGCACAATGACGATGTGAAGCAGCTTGTAGGCATATCCAAGACGATAGCGACCTACCGCAAGTATGAAGTCACCCGCCGCCACCTCGCCGAGTTCATCCGCAGCAAGTACAACGTATCGGACATATCCATAAAGGAGATTACCCCGATGTTCATTACCGATTTTGAGTTGTATTTGCGTACCGCCTGCAAGTGCGGCTACAACACCACCGCCAAGTTCATGCAGTTCTTCAAGCGTATCATCATCATTGCCCGCAACAACGGCATACTGGTGGGCGACCCGTTCGCCAGCTACAAAATCCGGCTGGAGAAAGTGGACAGGGGTTATCTGACAGAGGACGAGATTAAAATTATCCTTAAAAAGAAAATGGTTTCCGAGCGGCTGGAACACGTCAGGGACTTGTTCATCTTTGCCTGCTTCACCGGGCTTGCCTATATAGATGTAGCCGGGCTTACGCAAGATAATATATGCAAATCCTTTGACGGCAACCTTTGGATAATGACAAAGCGGCAAAAGACGAATACGGACGTTAATGTTCCCCTGCTGGATATTCCCAAGATGATTTTGAAGAAGTACAAGGGCAAGTTACCGAACGGCAAGATACTTCCCGTAATCAGCAATCAGAAGCTAAACGCCTACTTGAAAGAGATTGCCGATATTTGTGGAATTAAAAAGAATTTGACATTTCATCTCGCCCGGCACACGTTCGCAACGACTACCACGCTGTCAAAGGGCGTACCCATTGAAACGGTGTCCAAGATGCTGGGACACACCAATATCGAAACGACACAAATCTACGCCCGCATCACCAACAGCAAGATAGGCAGCGATATGCAGGGGCTTGACAAGAAATTTGTCGGCATCGAAAAGATTTACAAGGAAGTCGCCATGTGAGTTTTTAGTTACCTATATACCGTTGGTAACAGAACTGGTAACGATTTCGGTAACGAAATTCCACCTAATAAACTATATCCCAACAAAGTACACTCTTTCGCCTTGCGGGCAGTCCACCGACTACCCGCATTTTTTATTCCCTTTTCCACTGGCACATTCCCCGAAACGCCAGCCGTGCGTGGCATGGCTGACTGTATTTCGTGAAAAGAGCCGTTGGAAACCCGCACAAGCGTATTGCAAGCAAGCTCACAACACCCTTGCCTTTCCCGCCCGCATGGAGTGTTCCCTAAAAGACGAAAGAGGACAGGCACTTTTCCCCTGTTTCCCTAAATGTAAATCTTCCTCTCACGCAGTCCCCCAGCCGGGACAGTCGTTTTAATCATTTCAATAGGCAAAGGTAGTTACGTGTTCTTCACGATTTTTCAAGGTCGAGCCGTTCCGGTTTGGCGAAAAAATCTTCCCTCCTTGCGAGGTATTTTTTGCCCAAAACCTTGCAAACTCTAAACACTACCCTTTTAAGCCTATGTGAAACGAAAACGACCGACCCGACCGGAAGACGCATAAAAAAAAAAGTCGGATTTACGGGAAACAGGAAAAAAGTTCAGTGAAACTTCAACTCCCTCACCTCTCAAATCCGCATAAAATCAAAAACTTAAAAATTACAGCAATATGGAAGCAAAGGTATTATCGGAAGCAAAAGTTTATGTAGGCACTTACGCCAAGTACAACAACGGTTCATTGTTTGGGGCATGGCTCGACCTTTCGGACTATTCGGACAAGGAAGAATTTTACGAAGCCTGCCGGGAACTTCACAAGGACGAGGAAGATGCGGAATATATGTTTCAAGACTGGGAGAACGTGCCGGAGGGCTTAATCGGCGAAAGCTGGATTTCTGAAAACTTCTTTTCCTTGCGTGATGCGGTAGAGGATTTGGACGACACCGAGCAGGAAGCCTTTTTCGTGTGGTGCAACTACAAAAGCCATGATTTGAGCGAGGAAGATGTGGACGACCTTATAAGGGACTTTCAAGACGAGTATCAGGGACAATATGATGATGAAGAAGATTTCGCCTATGAAATCATAGAGGAATGTTACAACCTGCCTGAGTTCGCAAAGACCTATTTCGATTATGAAAAGTTCGCCCGTGACCTGTTTATGTGCGATTACTGGTTTGATGACGGTTTTGTGTTCCGTGCGGCATAACCAAATACTAATCCGGGCGGGGTGTCAAAGCCCTGCCCGCTTAAAACAACCAAGTTTATAACCATAAAAAATAAGACATCATGCAGTCACTTAACAAAAACGGGGTAAGCATTACCCAAACACCGGGAGAAGAAAAGTTCGTGAAATGCTGTTTAGGGGCTTTCAGGGGACAGATTTATTTTCAATATGACTACCGCCACACGGACGGCGAACTTTTCAGCACGGTAGCCAAAACGCTGGACGAGTGCCGCCGCAGGCGTGACGGGTGGATAGCGAAGAAGAACGGAGTAATAAATAAGTAAATTTTAGGGACATGAAAACGACAGAAGTAAACAAGGAGCTTATCGGCAGGCGTTGCGAGTGTATTTTTACGGGCTTAATGGTAACGGGCGTTATCGAGGACACAGAAGAAAACGAACACACCATAGAGGTAAAAGTCCGTTTCGACCACCCGCACCAGTGGGGCGATGATTTGTATAATGATGTGTGGGCGTGGGGGCGTAAAACTGACGAGTTCGGCACGCTGCACCATTTGCAACTGTTGGAGGACAAACCAGACTTTCAGATAATGACGGTAGTTTTCGGCGAGCCAATCAGCCGGATAGACCGCAGTGTTTTTGAAGATGTGGAAACGTGGGGTGTCTGTTCCCTGCAAGGCTGGGTAAACAGCTACGAGAGTGTCCGGTTTGTAGCCATAGACGACCATACGGCAATTATCACGGGCGAATACAACATGGAACAGGTAAAGGTGTGGTTAGAGAAATACACGTCCATAAAGAGCCTTAAAACCAGTTGATAGAGAACGGCGGCTGTTTGCCGCCGCCACTTTCTTTCGTGAGTGCCGGGAAATAAAGTGGCAAAGAAACCCGCCCTGTTCCCTAACATGAAAAGTCCACCCGCCGAACTGTCAGCGGGTGGATTACCATAACATACGCCTTGCGTATCATTCCCTATTTGGTGTTCCCTGTCTATCGTTGCTTTTCACGTATATATGCAACCGATAAGGAAATAAAACCTATAAATCTTCATGTTGGAAGAATTTTACACCAAGTATGCACACGGTTTCTTCTTCCTCGATGTCGTATTTCCATGTTCGTTTATAGACAAGCATTTCCGTGTCGCAGTCGAACCATTCCATTACAGGCGCATCATCTTCTTCGTCCGCCCATTTGAAAACCTGATTGGACGGCGTTTTCCACAATTCAGCCCTGTCACGTGCGGAAATGCAGTCCTTATCCACGATAATGATGTCACCTACTGCCGGAACTGTATCTGTTTCCAACGTGGTTTCTATGTACCACGAGATACCTTTTATATCCAATTCTATTTTTACCATGTCATTTTATTGTTTAGGGGTCGTTATTGTTTCCGTTTCTTCCTTGCCGTTGTCATTATTGAACGATAGCGAAAGTTGCCGCACCTGTCCAAAGCTGTCAATCACATAAATGTCTATCGTCTGCTGGTCTGTCGATGCCGATGTGTAGTAGAGCCGGAACGTTTCTTTCTCCAGCGGGTAAAGGTCATTGGGCAGGAACACCGTACCGTTATCCATTTCCAGCTTCCCTTTGCCGTCCGGCTGGAAGTACCTGATTTGATAGGTAGTCGGCTGGTAATAGCCGCCACGCACCAGTCGGCAGCGTATTTCGGCGGTTTCCCCGACTTTCAGCCTTTTGGGTACTGGCATCGTTTCGATGCTGAACGGGTACGCCTGCTGAATATCCAAGTTGTCATTACAGGCGGTGACAAGCACGAGGGCGGCCACGATGTAGCAACCCATGATGATTTTATACATTACATTCTTCATATACATTATTATATAAGGGTTATCAAAATAAAGTAGTCGTTTGCCTAATCCGGGCGGCAACTTCCCTGACAACAGGAACACTGACCGCATTTCCGAGTAAGGCATAACGGTGTATCTTCGCTATCTCTTTTTTCTCTCCGTCATATATCCCGTATCGGGTATAGTTGTCGGGAAAGCCTTGCAGCCTTTCGCACTCTACTTCGGTCAGCATCCGCACGTGCTTCAGTTGTTCGGGTGTAGGCGTTCCGTTGTACGCTTCACCCGACTTCAGGCACAGCACATAGTTCCCGATGTTAGGTTGCCTGCCGTAGTTCCTTGTTATCGTACCACTTGGACGAGCAGCGGGTTCATCACCCCCGACCTTACCATGCACTCCGCCCGGCGTAGGGAGAGGAAATAGGTCTGCGGTACATCTGTCTGCAACACGTCCGACAAGGTACATCCGCTCCCGGTTTTGGGGTAGAAACCATGCCGTATTACACAGTTGCCATTCAAGTCTATAACCGCCAATGTCGGCAAACGCTTTGACAATGCCCCAAAAATCCGGGCGATGTCTTGCGAAGAATATCCCCTTAACATTCTCCCAGATAAAAACGTCAGGTCTGAAACGCCTAACGGCTTCGACTGCATATCTGACAAGGTGGCTTTCTCCCCCTTGCAGTCCCTTTCCGTCCCCGATTGCGCTAAAATTTTGGCAAGGGCTTCCGAAAGTGACAATGTGGGGACGTTCGATGCCGACTTCCCCGATGTTTGTAACCGTTCCGATGTGTTCCGCATAAGGAAAATTGTATTTGAAGTTAGCGATTGCGTGTTTGTCTATCTCTGAAAAATATACCTTGTCGAAAGTATATCCGGCGGTTTCCAGCCCTTTGCTGAAACCGCCGATACCTGAAAATAATTCAAGCAGTACCATAGGCTAATTGATAATGAATTTCAGTCCCACAGATACCTGCGAGTGGAACTTGCCTATGTCCGAGCCGAACAACGCCCGTTCCCTTGCGTTCAGTAGCAGAGCCACCCGGTCGGTCAGGTAGGCTTCCAGTTCCAGCGTTAAAGCCCCGCCGTACACAAAACAGTCCTTATCCAGCAAGGTAGAGCCGTCCGGCAAGAGCTTTTCGCTTCGGTTGCTTGTTTCATACCCGGCGAGTGCCGACAGTCCCAGCGACAGGAAAAAGGTCTTTCGTCTGTCCGATAGGAATTTCAGGTAATAGCCGCCCTCTGCGGTGAACTGTTCGACTGGTATTCTCATATCCTTGTAGTCATACTTTTTGTGCAGGTACTCCCCGCCAATCACCCAGCGGTTGGCGTTCTTGGTGTAAACGCTGTACGCCGCCCCGATATGGTAGGCGAAATCACTGCCAGCGTTCCAATGCACCCCGTCCGCCATGCCCGCTGTGACCTGCAAGCCTTTCATTCCCGGCAGGTATCTTTGTGCGTGTGCCTGAAACGAGGTCAGGCACAGCGCAAAGAGCATCATTATAAAGATGTGTTTCTTCATTCCCTATTTGATTTTGAGTTCGTTAATCACTTCTGCGTTCACGATGTCGGCGTTCTCCACCCGTATGGTCTGATGCCGCCCGCCGTTCTTCTCGTAGAGTTCCACCACCAGCAGTTTATCGTCAGGAATGGTGAACTTCGGCAGGGCGTACACCGTGCGCACGGTCGATTTCCCGGCAATCTCTATCACCTCATTGTAGCTGCGTACCGCATCCAGCACCGTTTCCTGAATAGCCGTGCGCTTGGGTACTTTCTTATCGACTATCTTAAACTTGATGAAGTCGGTATCGAAAGGCACGTTGGAACTGTTCTTTGTCTGCGTATGCACGTAGAGCATCCCGTTATAGGTGTAAATCCCCTTGATTAAGAACTGGATGCCGAAACGCTTGCTACCCAAGTGGCGCACTTTCCGGTCATTGTTCTTGTAGATGCTCTGCATTATCAGCTTCACCAGCAGCGGGCTTTCATTACCTAATTCCCGGAAATAGATGTTCATGCGGGTATGCGAAAAATCGGACGTATCTTCATTCTCCAAGAAGTCTTTCATTTCGATGTTGAGCATTTCCGGCTCACGGGCGTACTTGGCGTTGAATGAAAAGAAACTCCCGTCCTCGCAGATAACGGAGAAGTTCGTTTCGCCCGGAAAGCCCTCTGTCGTGGCTTTCACCCGGATAACGTTCTCCGCACCGTCCGCCTTGCCCGCTATGATGTGGTTGCTTCCCAAATCCACGTAGCGGACGGCGGCGGGGAAGATGATATGCACCGTCTTGGCAAAGGTCACTTCCACGCCGTAGGGCGTTACCATTTGGCGGTACGGGAGTTTCCGGGTGATACCCCGGTACAAGTCGTTGCCAGCCGCATACTTCACGGTGTCGGTTTCCTGTGCGTTTGCCGCACACACGCCCAGCAAGAGGGCGAAAAATACAAAAATCTGTTTCATCGTTAATTAAAATTTTAGTGGTTGATAAAATGGTTATTGTTGTTTGGCATACAGCATGACTTTATAGCCTGCTTTCAGCTTCACTTTCACGGTTCGGAACTTCTTGGCGAGGTAGCCGGACGTTCCTTGCAGCAAGCCCCTTGTCACGTCCATTGCCACCTGCTGCCCGGCACTCCGTGCAAAGGAAATACTTGTACCCAGCCCGCTGCCGATATTCGCCATAGCTTCGTTGAACGCTTCCTGCTCCATTGAGGACGGAACAGACAGCCCTTTTTGTCCGTCCGTGTCGAACACGGCGAGTTCCACCGGGATGATGTTGCCCGCATACTCAATCGAGGACACCAGTATGTCGAGCCGTTCGCCCTGCACCTTTGCCGTCCCCGCCACAAGGGTATTCTTCGGCACGACTATGTTCCCGGCTTGCACGGGTTCAAGCAGCCGGAGTTTCACCGCCTGCCCGTCCGTCAGGGTTTGGTCTTGGTGGATGCAGGCGGCTATCGTGTTCCTGCCGATAGCGTAGCTCGTGCCTACCGCCGTGTTGAAGCCGTAGTTTCGTGGCTGACTATAAGCCCGGATGAAGTCGGCATCGCTCACGGGTTGCTGCAATCCCGACACGGTCGTTTCCCGGATAGCCTTCACCGGGATAGCCGGAGTGCCGATACCGCCGCCGTTCTGCCCGGCTGTCGGTATTTGGGCAATCTGCCCCCTTTGTCCGTCCTGCCCGTTCATGTATTTTGCCGCCAGTTCGTAGGACTTTTCCAAGAGTGCCATTTGGTCGTCAGCCGTAGGCGTGGCGTTCTGCTGTTGTTGCAGTCTGTCGGTCAGTTCCGCCACCTGCCGCTTCAAGTCCTCTTTTTCCTCGTCCACAGCCGGGGTTTCGTAGAACGTGCTTAACTGGCGGTTGATGTCCCGGTAAGCGTTTGCCGAATAAGAAGCACCGCCGCCCCTTTGGGGCTGCACATCTTCTTCCGGCATCAGGTCGATTTCCGCTTGCGGTTCTTCCGTTTCATCGTCCCCCGTGAAACCGAAGTCCTGCAAGGATTGTATCTTGTCCTGCTGTTTGCGGTTCAGCATCGCCTGCTCGTATGCCTTTTGCTTATCGGCTATAATCCCGTCCTCTGCGGGCAGGGGTATGTCGGCATTGAAGCCGCCCACGCTCTCCATATTCACGTCCTCTTTGCCGGAGGGGGCGAATATCAGGTACATGCACCCGGCAAAGGCAAGGAACATCAGCGGGAAGACTATCATTTTCCTGCGCTGCTGTACCTGTTGGGGTGTCAGTTCCCGTTTGGGCTTCTTTTCCTTTTCAGGCTTCCCGTCCGTCTGTGGTACGGTCGTGCCGTTCTCATTCTTCTGTACTTCTTCCATATTCCGGTCTGTTTAAGGGGTTGATACTGTTGATTGTGTCATTGCCTTGCAATGGCAGTTGTTTGATATGTTCTATTTGCAGCCGCCTGCCGTCCCGTTTCCCGATATTGTAGATTGATGAAACGGTGATGTAGATAGACAAGCCGCCGAAAAAGAAGAACATCAGGAGGATAACCGCCAGCCTTTTGCCCGGCGTAATCCGTCCGCACATTCGGCGCAGGCAGTCGTCCGCCCAGTACTGCACCTTTTCGATGTAATTCTCCATAAGGCTACCTCTTAACGGTTTGCAAATCCTTGTTTTCGGTAATGGTGAACGCTTCGATGATGAAGCCGTGCGGGTTGTTGTCGCTCCGTGTGGCGTTGAGCAGGCGGCACGAAGTCACAAGGCTTCGTACCGTCAGGCTGCTTTCCCGGACAATCAACTGGCGGGCATACGTGTTCACCTTGTAGGGGTACTGGTCGAAGTCGCACTTCACGCTGTCAATCTCCACCGTCTGCGTGACGTTTCCGGAAATCACCCGGTTGTAGTACCCCTTTTCCGCCAAGTCCTTGTAATAGTTGAAAGCGGTCTTGTCGGCAAGGAACAGCGAGCGTTTGATGTTGCTTTCGATAGCCCCCTTGTCGGGCGAGAGCGTGAAGAAAAGCTCGTGGAAACGCCGCACGTGCGATTTGGCTTCCACGGGTCTGTTCTGTGCCATATCCTGCGAGAGTGCCAGCATCAGGCTTTTGCCGTTGTCGAGGACGTATATCTTCTGCCGCTGCTTTTCGGCGAAGCTGTACGAGTTCCACACGGCAAAGCCCGTCACCAGTGCGCACAGGCAGATGAATACCAGCGCGAAGAGCCGGATTTGCCGGAAACTCGTTTCGATGTTCGTTAATGATTTAAATTCCATATACTAAATTTTGATGTTGGTTATTTGAGTAGTTTCCCGGTTACTTTCCCGCTTGCCGCACCGACCGCAGCCCCGGCGATTGACCCCGCCCGTGCCACGTTGCGGTTATAGGCAGACGTGCCGCCAGCCGACACAATCCAGCTTGCCACCGTAGGAATGGTGAAGTAGCCCACGATACCTATAATCATAAAGATTACATACACGGTGCTGCTCCCGTCAGGAATGAAATTCGGGTCTGAAAGTTCCTGAATGTCCTTTTGGAGCATCAGCGTTTGTATGCGTGCCAGCACGCTGCTGAACAAGTCAGACACGGGCAACCACAGGTAAATGGAGATATAGCGTGAAATCCACTGGGTCAGCGTGCTTTGGAAACCGTCATAGACGGAAATTGCAAACGCCAGCGGACCCAGTATTGAAAGCACAATCAGGAAGAACGTGCGCAGCGTGTCTATAATCAGCCCCGCCGCCTGAAAGAGCATTTCCAACAGTTCCCTGAACCAGTCCCGGACGGACTTCTTGATATTGTAAGCCGCCCTGTCCATGTACATACCCGTCATAGTCACCATGTCGGAGGGCGACCAGCCCAGTTCTTCCAGTTGCCTGTCAAATTCCTCGTCCGATGCGAGGTAAGCCGTTTCGGGGCTTCGCATCAGGGCTTCATATTCCAGTCGGTCTTTTTGCGCCCGGTACTCGTTCATGTCGAAAGTCTGCGTTTCCATAAGCTGGTTGCACCCTTTCACCACAGGCGACAGCACCGTGTTGATAGTCCCCAGCACGAACGTGGGAAAAAACATGATACACAGCCCCAGCGCAAAGGGACGCAGGAGCGGGTACACGTCTATGGGTTCGGCACGTGCGAGCGACTGCCATACTTTGGCGGCTACATAGAACAGCGCACCCAGCCCGGCTATCCCTTTCGCTACCCCCGTCATGTTGCTGCACAAGGGCATCATTTCATCGTAAAGAACCCGCAACACTTGGTGCAGGTTGTCAAAATCCACTGCTGCTAATAACATAGGCATACCGATTTATATGTTACCAGTAGCGTTCATCCGCCGAGCCGTAGAGAGCCAGCACCCGGTCGGTGTCGTTCTTCTTCTTTGCCCGCAGGTAGGACACGGATATGTTCTTGCGGGTGTAGTAGTTCACGAGGTTGCGGTAATTCAATAGGCTTCGGTAGGCATTATCAATAATAGCCAACCGTTCGGCATCCGTCAGCGACATACCCGTGATGTTCACTACATTCTTCAAGTCCTGCAACACGTCCGAGCTTTCCGACATCAGTTTGGCATAGCCGAACGATATTGCGGATAGTTCGTCAGGCGTGAAATTCGGGTCTGCCAGCATACTTTGGAAGTTGCGCACGTAGATTTCGGATATTTCCGCCACCAGTTCAATGGACTTCTTCACCTTGACACCGCCCTTGACCACGTCATGCACCGCTTTGAGCGCATCGTAATATTTTTTACCCTGCTGGAAAATCTTCTGCGCTTCCATGAAGCCGTCCAGCGTGTTCTTGGCTGTGGTGGAAGTCTGCACTATCTGCTTGGTGGTGTTGATGATACCCTGTGCCAAGTTGCCGGGGTCTGACACCACCCACTGGGCGGATGCCTTGCCGATGAAGCAAAGGCATACCGCCATAAGGAGAATTGTTTTCTTCATGTTCCTGATTTTTAAGTTGTTGATGATTGGGGACTGCGTTTGCTTTCCGCAAGCCGCTTGATAGCCAGTTCAAGGTTGCCGCCCAGCTTCTCGGCGAGGGCGAACAGTTCCATTTTCTCGCTTTCCTCTGTCGTGAACGTGAAATATTCTTCCAACGAAACTTCCGTGGCATATACCGCCGACTGCGTGCCGCCCAGTGAGAAGAAAACTTCCTTGTACTTCCGTCCGGGATGGTTCGCCATGTTGATAGACAATATCTGCGAACGCTCCTTGTCGGTCAGTCCAAGCAGGTTTTGTATGCTGTCAAACTTGTTGAGATGTTTTCGCTGGTCTAACAAAATCTTGCAGTCCGAGTTATTGATGATACTCTCTTTCACTATGGGCGAGGAAATAATATCTTCCACTTCCTGCGTTACCACAATCGCTTCCCCGAAATACTTCCTGACGGTTTTGTACAGATATTTTATGTAGTCCGCCATGTTCGCCGATGCAATCGCTTTCCACGCTTCCTCGATTAGTATTAATTTCCTTATTCCCTTTAACTTGCGCATCTTGTTGATGAACGCTTCCATGATGATGATAGTCGTTATCGGGAATAAAATCTTGTGGTCTTTGATGTTATCCAATTCAAAGACAATGAAACGTTTATGCAGCAAATCCAGCTCCTTGTCGGAGTTCAGCAAATAGTCATACTCGCCACCCTTGTAATAGGGTTCAAGTACGTTCAGGAAGTTGTCTATGTCGAAATCCTTTTCCCTGACGTTCTTCTGTTCAAGCTGTCGGCGGTAATCATCCCGGACAAACTCGTAGAACGTGTTGAAGCAGGGCGTTACCGACCTGTCGCCCGTGATACGTTCGATATAGGCACTTACCGCATTGGACAACGCCACTTCTTCCGACCGCTTGGGGGCTTCATCGTCCCGCTTCCACAGGGTGAGTATAAGTGTTTTTATACTCTCTTTCTTTTCGATGTCAAATACCCCGTCCTCGACATAGAACGGGTTGAACGCTATCGGGTTCTCGTTGGTGTAGGTGAAATAAATCCCGTCCTCGCCGTGCGTGCGGTTGTGGATAAGCTGGGACAGTCCCAAGTAGCTGTTACCCGTATCGACCAGCAGCACGTGCGCCCCCTGCTCGTAATACTGGCGCACCATGTGGTTGGTGAAGAAAGACTTCCCGCTACCGCTCGGCCCAAGTATGAACTTGTTGCGGTTGGTGGTGATGCCTTTCTTCATGGGCAAATCCGATATGTCGATGTGCAGCGGGCGACCGCTCACCCTGTCCACCATTTTGATACCGAACGGGGAAAGCGAACTCTTGTAGTTCGTTTCTTCCACGAACAGGCAGAGAGCCTGCCCCAAGAACGTGTAGAAACTTTCCTCTGCCGGGAAGTCGGCTTCGTTGCCGGGTATACCCGCCCAAAAGAGCGTGGGCGTGTCGGTGGTGTTGTGGCGTGGCTTGCACTCCATTAGCGCAAGCTGGCTTCCCACATCGTTGCGTATGCGTTTGAGTTCGTCCCTGTCGTCACTCCATGCCATGACGTTGCAGTGGCAACGCACCGAGACAAGCCCCTTGCTGTGGGCTTCGTTCAGGTACTCGTCTATCCACTCCTTGTTCACTTGGTTGGCACGGGAGTAGCGGGAGAGCGATTGCATATTCCGGGCGGTCTGCTCGAAATTCTTCAGGTTTTCGGCGTGGTCGTCTATGAAGATGAACTGGTTATAGACGTGATTACACGACAACAGCACGCCCACAGGGGCGGCGAATGACAGTCGGCAGTCGCTTCTGTCGGTGGACAGTTTCTCAAATCGGCAGTCCGTCCCGACCTTTCCGGGCAAATCTTCCACGTCCGAGAGCGTGTGCAGGCACAGTATATCGTCCCCGATACGCATTTCTTCCGGGTACAGCCCGATGTCTTTCAGGCAAGTAGTGTCGGTTTGCGAGAGCGAGAAGTATTTCTCGATGATGCCCGCCTTTCCGTCCTGCCCGGTGATTTCCGATGCCGCCAGCCGGGTAAGCGTGACAAACCCGCTGTCGTTCATAATCCTTTCAAACTGCCCGACCGCTTCGATGAACTTTGCCGCCGCTTCCTTGTCGGCTATCTCCTGCGGGACAATCCTGCCCCGGCAGAGGGTGGAGAAGTCGCTCTGTCGGCGGCTTCTCTCCCTTGTCGTCTTTGTCAGGAACAGGTAGCAGTAATGGTTCAGGAACGGGCGTTCATTGAAATGCCGTTCAAAGGAGCGGCTTAAAAAACTAAGTTCGTCCCTTTCGGTGTCGGGCTGGTAGTTCTCCTTGATGAAGAAGTCCTGCTTGTGTACTATGGAGTAGTCGGGCAACACCTTGATTGCCTTGTACCATGCCGAATGTATGGCTTCGTACTCGGCACTGGTGACGGTGAACAGTTCGGGCAGTTCCACCCTGAAAGCCACCGTTATGTCCGCATCCTTTGAAATGATGCAGCCGTTCTCCACCGCCAAAAGTGGAAATTTTCGTTCCAGCGTGGTAGCCTTTAATGTATTCCTCATGTTCTTTCTTCCTTTCTTCTTTTGTAGTTGAACAGCCGGGGTATCGCCTTTCGGCTGATAATGAAGCGTGGAACTGCAATATATGTTTTAAAAAGAGGAAAAAGAAGTAAGAATTGAAAAGAAAAGCATAACAAAAGCAAATATAACCACTAATTTACAGCGCTTTATGTGGTATCAATTTCGGGATTGACTTCTTAATTTGTTTTAATCCGTTTCAAGTTTCTTCGGGATATATGGGAACATATACGGGAATTTATATACCTTTGCGATGTAAACCAAAAACGCATTGCCGATGAAAGTTTCCGTCTATCTGAAAAAGTGTTCCTCTACGACCTCGAACATCTGTTTCCGTGTCCGTGAGAAGAATGTTGATATAAAGGTGGTTTCGCCTCTTACAGTCCATGACAAGTACTGGGATGCAGATACCCTAAGTTATAAACGCACGACAGCCGTACCTGCCACCGACCAGAAACGCCTGCCCGAACAGATTGCCGCCATTATCGAGAAAGTGGAGAAGACCTTTTCGGACAAGGCGGACAGCAAATGGCTGAAGCAGGTTATCGAAGATGTGCTGTATCCTGCCCGTGCCTTCGAACGCAACCATCCGAACCTGCTCTACCGTGTTCATGAATATCTGGAGAAGTACGAAGGGGCTGATAGAACCAAAGAGCATATCATACGTTTCGAGCGCAAGATGTCCCGCTATCACGACTACCAACGTGAAATACTGGGCAATCGTGACTTCACGCTCTTTGTGGAGACTGTCACACTGGAACAGATGAACGGTTTCCGGGATTATGTCGCGAATGAGTACCTGCTGCGTCTGGAGCATCCTGAGTTCTATGTTCCCCGTATGCTTATCAACCACAAACCCAAGCCGCTTTCCAACACGACCGTCATCAACATCATGAACTTCTTCTGTACATTCCTGCACTGGTGCAAGAGGATGAAGTATTCCGACAACGAGGTGTATGCACTTTACGGCTGCAAGGAACCGACATACGGGGACCCGTTCTACCTTACTTCGGAGGAAAGGAATGTCCTGTACGATGCGGATTTGAGTGACAATCCTAAACTGGCGGTCATCCGGGATATATTCGTGTTCCACTGCTATATCGGCTGTCGCGTCGGAGACCTTTACCGGCTGACAAGGGAAAACATCAAGGACGGCTTTCTGGAATATATGCCACAGAAAACGAAAAAGTGTCAGGCAAAGACAGTCAGAGTCCCCTTGCACGAAAAGGCCTTGAAGATACTGGAACGCTATGATGTAAACGCGGACAGGCTGTTTCCTTTCAAGCCCATACATACCTATAATCTTGGCATACGAGAACTTTTGAAGTATTGTGGCATTGACCGTATGGTCACCATCCTTGACACGCACGGCTATAATACCGTACAAAAACCATTGTATGAAATCGCCAGCAGCCATACGGCACGCAAGACCTTTGTAGGCAACCTGTACAAACAGGTCCCCGATCCGAATCTGATCGCTTCCCTGTCGGGACACGTGGAAGGAAGCCGGGCGTTCAGGCGATACCGCACCATAGACGATGACATGAAGCGGAAACTGGTAGAAATGATAAACTAAGGAGGAAATATATATGAAAGTAACGGCATTCATCAGAAAGACATCGGCCAAGAACAATGTGACGGATCTGGCACGTGTCTATTTCCGTGTCCGGGATATTGGCGGAGTCGATATAAAAGCGGCAAGCGAGCTTTCCATCAGCCCCAATCACTGGAGCGCGGAGAAACAGGGTTACAAGCCACGTGTGGCTCTGGTATCGGAAGAGAAGCGGATGAACTTTGACAGGGACATCCAGCAAATCACCCACCTTATCACAAAGGAGTACCACCGTGGTGTGGACGGGAACTGGCTGAAAAGACTGATAGAGGAATACCACCATCCCGACATCAACGCAAGGGGCGGCAACAAAGCCGAAGAATACCATCTCGTCTATCAGATCAGACGGTATATCGCAGAAAACACTTTGGCGGACGACAGCTACAAGCACCATCTTGGCAATATAGACAAGATAAGCCGTTACGAGCGTTTCCAGCATGAAGTACTGCACCGTAGAGGCTTTAAGTTGTGTATTGACACGATTACCGCCGATGATTTGCGGGAGTTCAAGAGCTGGCTACAGGAGGAACATAATCTTGCCGGACAATATCCATTGTTCTATAAGGATGTGGAAAAGCAGAAATACGAGCAAATCCGCTCCGAGAACAGCATTACAGGCTATTTTTACCGGATAAGGACGGTTGTCAAGTGGTGCATCAAGCGCGGGCTGACAAGAAACAATCCGTTTGACCAGTACCAGATAGCCCAACCTATGTACGGCGACCCGTTTTATCTGACCCTCGAAGAGAGGGACAGGGTTTACTATGCCGACCTGAGCGGTCTGGGGGCCACCCATCCGGTCTATCGGGACATATTCATGTTCCAGTGCCTGATCGGTTGCCGCGTCAGCGACCTGAACAGACTGACCAAAGCCAATGTCGTGGACGGATGTGTGGAATATATTCCACAGAAGACCAAAATGGAACACACCAATACAGTCAGAGTTCCGCTCAACCAAAAGGCTTTGGACATACTGGAGAGATATAAGGACTTGGAAGACGCATTACTTCCCCGGTTCTCTCATTTCGGTTACAACAAGAAGATAAAGGAGATTCTCAAATATGTGGGCATAGACCGCATGGTGAGAGTCCTCGACTCGAAAACACGCGAGGATGTGGCACGGCCTCTATACGAGGTGGCAACCACCCATACGGCACGAAAGACTTTTATAGGCAACTTATATAAGCAGGTCAAAGACCCGAACCTGATCGCCTCCATGTCGGGGCATTCGGAAGGCAGCCGGGCTTTTGTACGATACCGCAAGATTGATGACGATATGAAAAAGGAACTGGTAAACCTATTGGATTGACCGTTTCCCTCTTTTCTAATATCCCCTTTTATACTTGCCAATAATATAATACACTATGAATATGGATGAACGAAAATTGACATACGACCAGTTCAAGGCGG
This sequence comes from Xylanibacter caecicola, assembly GCF_013166515.1. Classification (GTDB taxonomy): domain Bacteria; phylum Bacteroidota; class Bacteroidia; order Bacteroidales; family Bacteroidaceae; genus Prevotella; species Prevotella caecicola. The sequence continues at coordinate 60,772 of NZ_JABKKJ010000010.1, forward strand.
ATATCCTTCATTGGAAGAACACGCACAGAGAGGAATACAACCGTTTCGCGCGACTGATGACAAACGGGGACGAGAGGCAGTACCTTGACATCTGTAAGGCCATATTCAGACAACTGCCCAGAATCAAGACTGAATGGGAGTTATGTTGGGATGATGACAGTAAGGGGAATTTTGAGAATATAGACCTCATGTTCAAAGAGGATGCAGTACCCAAGCGAATAGTGGAGTTATACCATGAACAGAGGGAGGAGAGTAATCCTTTGCATGATACAGCTCCGGCCACATTATGGGACAGGATAAAATCCATTTTCAGCAGCAAGCCCGAAGAACCGCGCATTATCCTTTCAGCACCTCTTGTGTTGAGTTGGCTGTACTACGGAAAGAGTTTCGAGGCGATGGTCAGCATGGTCAGCAAACAGGCAGGGAGTCCGGAAGCAGACGAAGCGGACAGACAAAGCTGTTCTTTTGTTACCCGACAAATCATTAGCGTATCCATCAAAAGTGGTTTCCGTACCCGTGCCGACTGGGACGAATACTTCGCCATGAACGAAGCCATTAAAGAAAATCGCATCGGTGAATGGGCGTTGCAATCCGCAACAGCCGAAATGGAATCCGATACAGACAGGAACGTTGGTGGCGCGGAATCAACAGATTCCGGCATTGATGCAGTATCAAAGATACAGCGTACAGCCGGAAAGAAAAAGATACAGGAACGACCTCTTATAGATTATCTTAATTGCAAGAACAAAACGGAGGTCCTACAATGTCTCCGCAGTTTTGTTTCCATTAACAGGAGTGCCGTCCATCAGGCATTGCCGTACTATGTACTGAAAGAATTGCGACTGGTGGACGGTATGCATACCGCCAAAGAATACAGCGTTGGATTGACCCTGCAATTTCCGGATTTGCCGTCTTTGAAGAGCGAAAGTGCCATACGACAGGCCGTCGGATCCCTGAAAACGGCAAGGCACATAATCAAGGACGGGAAAGACCAGTCCGCACTACTTATAGAAAGTGACGAAAACCGGGAACTATTCCGGACATTGACAGAGGAAATCAGTGGCATTATCAGAACAGATGAAGAAACAGATATTGCAGAATAAGGTAAAATAAGGCTGTTTTATATTGTCATGCAGTCTTAAATTGTCATGACGATTTAAGACAAAGTATTATATATCAATTAGTTTTAATTCATACATACTTTTGCACCGTCAATCCTTTCCCCGAAGGTTGGCGGTGCTTCTCTTTTACAAGCCATCGGGAGTGAGGCATCAGGGAACTTTTACAGATGGTCGTGATAAATTTCAAAACTGACATTTATGATTACCATAGAAACTCTGGTCGAACAGGGAGCTAATGTAAAACTGGAAATTACTCCCTCGGACCTCAAGATGTTTGCCGAATCCATCGTACAGCGTACCATCCTGGCACAGCAGGAAGAGCAGAAGGCAGTAATGCAGCGTGAAGCGGAAGAAGTCTATCTCAACACGAAGCAAGTCCGGGAACTGCTGGACGTATGCGAAGGCACGCTCAACCTGTGGGCGAAGCGCGGCTACCTCGTGCCTGTCAAGGTAGGCAACAAGAACATGTATGCCAAGTCCGATGTACGCCGCGTGCAGACAGGGGGCAAGTCCGAAAGTGTAACATCCTATTGCAAGAGGAAAAATGGCTGACATGAAAAACAGCCGGCTTGAACTGTGCAACCGAATCCGCATGGAGGCGGAGCATACCGAAGACACAGGTTTTCCTTTGGACGCATTCCCTCAGGCCGTACAGTCCGTTATACTTGACATGACCAAATACGAGAACTACATGATTGAGTTCATTGCGACGTCCATGCTGTCGGCAGCATCGACAGCCTTGGGCGGTACTTACCGTATCCGCATCAAAAGCGACTGGCAGAGTAACAGCGCACTGTACATCATTCTGGTGGGCCGTCCCGGACTAGGCAAGACCCCACCGCTAGAAGCCGCATACCGTCCAATCCGTAAACATGACTATGCCCTTTTCAAGGCGTATGAGGCAGAAGTGGAAGCATGGAAAGCGGCAGGAGAAAACGGAAAGAAACCTGTTCTTCACCGTACTATCGTATCCGACTTCACACCCGAATCGCTTCTACAGACACATAACAGCAATCCTCGAAGCGTTGCCATTTTGGTGGATGAGATCATGGGCATGTTCAATTCCGCCAACCGCTACACGAACGGGCAGCTCATAGAGCAATTGCTGACCGCATGGAGTGGCGGAGCCTTGGATGTAATAAGGGTAAGCAATTCCACTCCTGTACATATAGAACGCCCGTGCATCAACATCATCGGAACTGCACAGACCAAACGTATTCACGAACTTCTCAAAAAAGGATTCGAGGAAAACGGACTGCTTGACCGTATCCTGTTCGTGCTTCCCAAATCCAGGGAAGTATCAAAATGGACAAACCGGGATGATGACGGAGAAAAGACCTCTTTGGCTGCAAAACGTTGGGAAAAGATACTGGACAAGGTGCTTGCTTTGGATTATGATACAGAAACGGAAGGAGACGGAATGGAAGAACACGCTGCCCATGTGCTTTCCATGAACAGTGAAGCCAAAGAGTATTTCTTCTCCTGGTGGAACGAAAAAGTGGAACGTATCAATCGGATAGAGGATGATGCCGACGTTGATAGCCGGGAGATGAAACATCCGTCTCATGTGGCACGGTTGGCTCTGATTATCCAAGTCCTGCGGTATGCTTCCGATGAAAGCCACCTGCAGTTTGTGGATCCGGTGTCGGTGAAAGCCGCTATCCGGCTGAATGACTATTTCGAGGATTCATACATACGCATCCGTTCCTTCGTGGCAGACAATACCTGTGAAGAGCCTCCCAAAGTATTGTTGTCGTTGTTACCCGATACCTTCGATACGAAAACGGCCATAGCGGTCGGTAAGGAACTGCAGAACATCAGCAAGCGCACGGTGATGAACTATCTCAGGGAGTTGTGTCACAGCAGGCTCTTGAAAAAGTCCAAAGCCGGGCATTACGAGAAAATGGTGTATGAATCCGGTAAATATTCCATAAACGAAAATGAACCATCAACCCAAAACTGCAATGAATGACCCCGCGTTGCAGCTTGCAGTTTCTTCAGTCTTGCAGTTGGGGGCTCTGAAAACGATGTTTTCCTGCAAAGCTGCAAGGACTGCAGACTGCAAATGGTCTTTCGGATTTGCAGTAATCAAAAACGAAAGCATTATGAGTGAGTACAGATTCCATCTTCAAAAATACAGACCGGGCAGTAAAACAGTTTGCCCAAAGTGCGGCAGAAAGTCCTGTTTTACCCGATATGTTGACGGGAATGCGCAAATTACATTCCCTAACCATGTGGGCAAATGTGATCATATCAACAGCTGTGGCTACCATTATACCCCGAAGAAGTATTTTCAGGATAATCCAACCATCAAAGAAACCATGATTGAACAAAACAACAGAAGCGACACCCCATCAAGAGCCGTCAAGCCAATAGCGAAGCCATTATCTAGTTCTGCACCACAGACTTCTTATCTTCCCTCTGATTGGGTTAGCCAGTCCATGCAGAAGTTTGACATCAACCCGTTATACCGATACCTAACCAAAGTGGCAGGCAAGGAGAAGACTGACAGGCTGTTCGATCTTTACAAGATCGGCACTTCCAAAATGTGGAATGGGGCAACCGTGTTCTGGCAGATTGACATCCACGGCAATGTACGTGCTGGCAAGATTATGGGGTACGACCCCGAAACCGGGCATCGGATTAAAGAACCGTTCAGTCAAGTCAGCTGGGTACATTCGGTAAAGAAAATTCATGACTTCCATATGAAGCAATGCCTGTTCGGTGAGCATATGCTGTCTGGCAACTCTGCCGAGCAATCCATAAAGACCATTGCCATTGTTGAAAGCGAGAAGACAGCCTTGATTGCCGCTCTCTTTATTCCCGATTTCATTTGGTTAGCCACCGGAGGAATGCACGGATGTTTCAACAGCAAAGCCATGCAGGTGTTGTGTGGGCGTGAGGTGATTTTGTTCCCCGACCTGAAAGCAACAGAGGAATGGAAACGTAAGACAGCGATGCTTCACTCCATTTGCAAGCGTGCCACTTGTTCCGACCTGTTGGAAACGATGGCTACCGATGAACAGCACGAAGCAGGGTTGGACATTGCAGATTTACTTCTGATGGAAGACACACCGCAAATGATTCTTGCAAGGATGGTGGAACGCAATCCTGCGTTGCAGTTGCTTATTGACGAATTGGATCTGGCACTGGCGGAGTAATCTGAAGGCTTGCTTATGGAGTTTACAGGAAAGTCCATAACGCAATAAGGACTTTTTGTCTGACAGCAATAAAGTCCAGTCTGAATCCGGCAGAATCTGAATCGGAGTGAGCAAGCTCAAAACAAATATCAATTATTTATCAAAAGAACATTCGTTATGACAGTAGATAGAAAACAGGCCATGCATGTTGACGCCTGCAAATCATTCAGTACGGCAGAGGCTAACGAGAACGAACGGCGTTGGAATGATGACAAGATTGACAGAAAGAATCAGGATTCGACCAACCACTACGACAAGACCAGAATGAAACTGAATTTCGAGATCGGTCCTGACGGTAAAATCCATCCGTTGGGTTATCAGGAGAAGTCACTCGAAGTACGTTTACAGGAACGGTTGGCCGCTTTGGATTGGAAGCCGTTCAAACCGGACAGTAAAATCCAGCCGAACTGTTGTGCGAAATTCGTCTTTGGAGGAAATCATGACCGGACACTTGAAATGGCGTTCGGAAACCAAAATATCAATTTGGAGAAAGGTGCGGACAACAGTCATCTGCGTCGTTGCGAGGAAATCGAAAATTGGGCGAAAGACGTTTATGATTGGTGTGTCCGAAGATACGGACAGGAAAACATTGTAGGATTTCAGGTACACCTTGACGAGAGCAGCCCGCATATACATGCCTTGATTGTTCCGGTAGGTATTCGCCCCAAAAGCGGTCGTGAATGTGTGATGTGGTCGGCAAAGTTCGGGAAAGACCGATTTGAGTATGGAAAGATTTTAAAAGATATGCACACTTCTTTGTATGAAGATGTTGGTAGCAAATACGGCCTTGAACGTGGGGACAGTATTGACGGACGCAATGTGCAACATCTTCACAAGCGCGATTATATTCGCAAGTTGGCCAAAGAGGCGAAACAGGCTGAGATAGCGGTCAAGGGGCTTCAATCCATGATACGGAATCTGGAATCAAAGGTTTTTAGTTATAAGCTGCAACTTGAAAAGGCTGAAAAGGAGTTGGCTTCCGGCAGGATTACACTTGACAGATATGAAGAACAGAAAGCGGATATACAGAAACTCATTGCCGAATATCAGGCCAAACTTGAAGACAAGGCAGACAAACTACACGCAAAGGAGCAGGAATTGGAGCGACTGACCGCTGATGCGGCAAAAGCACGTTCGGTTGTCAAGTCGTTCCGCAATCACAAAGTGGATTTCACGCCACCTCGAATTACCGAGAAAGTTCCCTTGTTTGGTACGGATAAGTGGGTTGAACGTCAGAACCAGCATATCGCCAAACAGTTTACCGAGATTGTCCGCAAGATAGAATCCCTATACAGAAATGATGCGGCACGGCAAGTCGAAGCAGCCCAGCTCAATGTGTTGACAGATTATGGCGAGTTTTATCAACTGAAAAGAGAGAACCAATCTCTTTCCGGCATCAATCAAGAATTGGAATCCGAACTGAATACGTTACTTGAACAGTTGGCAATACCATCAGTTCGCAATTTAATTTTTGCCGTTGCCGATGCACTTATCGGAGGGCAACCAGTACCTATTTCTTCTGGTGGCGGTGGATCTACATCCGATCTGCCTTGGGATGGACGAAGACCGGATGAAGATGAAAAGGCATATAGGCGCAGATGTCTATCATACGCAGTCCAGGTTGTACGCAATTCTCAAAAACAAACTATGTGTAGAAAAAGATAACATAACCCCCATGTTAGATTTCGTAATCTTCCGATAAAGCACTAATAGCGTGTTCTTCGGGGGGGTATGGATGTTATGACAACATATACTCTTTCATTGAACTGAGTAAGTGAACGACCTCGGCATTCTTTCATATGCAAACTCAACAAATTTAAGATAACCGTTGGACAATAATATGGCATGTTATGCAGGTGGAATCTTGATAATGATTCTTAATTTATCAAGAAAATAGTAGTTAGTATCATTGCTTGATATAAAAGGCAGTGTCCACAATTTTGTGTAAATGAGAAAACAGGATTCAGGTATATATTCCCTTATATCTGAATTCTGTGCTCAAATATAAGCATAAATTGATTCATAATCAATCCCCAATTAGAAATAGGCATCGTCCATTTCTTCTCAATCTCCATCAGAGACAGATAGACCGTTTTCTTCACGGCATCATCAGAAGGAAAGGAAAGTTTTGATTTCGTGTACTTTCTGATTTTCCCGTTCAGATTTTCAATGAGATTGGTAGTGTAGATTATTTTCCTGATTTCCAAAGGGAATTGGAAAAACACGGTCAGGTCATCCCAGTTATTTCTCCATGAAAGTATGGCATAAGGATATTTCCCTCCCCATTTCTTTTCCAGATTGTCCAGTTCAAGGGCAGCAGCTTCCTTGTTGGGTGCGTTGTAGATATTCTTCATGTCAGCGGTAAACTCCTTCTTGTCCTTGTAAACGACGTATTTGCAGGAGTTTCTGATTTGATGCACAACGCAGATTTGTGTGGAGGATTGAGGGAACACGCCACGTATGGTGTCGGTAAATCCGTTCAGATTGTCCGTGCAGGTAATAGTACTCCACGTGCCTTCAGGTCGGTAAGGACACCCATCCAGAAAGCGGAACTTTCCGTTTTGCCTACCCACATACCCAAGACTTCCTTCAAACCGTTCTGTTTAAGTCCGACACAAAGGTACACCGTCTTGTTGATAATCTTTCCGTTGTCACGTACCTTGAAAACGATACCGTCCATCCATACTATCAGATATACAGGGTCAAGAGGACGGTTCTGCCACTCCAGTGCCGCCTGGTTTACCTTGTTGGTGATAACGGATATGGCAGAAGTGGAAAGTTCGATTTCATAAATCTCTCGCATCTCTTCCTCGATGTCTGACACACTCATTCCTTTGGCATAGAGTGAGATGACGAGTTTTTCGATGGATAAGCCACGGCTCTCATGTTTGGGGACGACTATAGGATCTAACTCGCCGTTACGGTCACGGGGAACAGAGATGACGGATTCACCGTGTTCGGTCTGGATCTTCTTGGGATATTTGCCGTTACGCGAGTTGCCACTGTTGTTGCCACTTACGGAGTTCTTTGCATAACCTAAGTGAACATCCATTTCACCCTCAAGCATCTTCTCCAATACTTGTGCATGGAGCTGTTTGAGGAACTTGCTTACATCGGCTTCTGTTTTAAATTGGCTCAGAAATTCTTTACTCAGAAATTCATCGGGCACTGCTTGATTCTTTACTGTCATTTTCTTCGGCATTTTGCAAAGTTAGAAATAATAAAAATACGGAACTCATTGCTGAATCCCGTATTCATCATTTACACAAAACTTTGGATAGTGCCATATAAAAAGAATGAAATCCGACTCACGAGATTTCATTCTTTTAGGCAAAACCTATTAAGGTCGTATGCAGAGCTATGTGTGTGAAGTTATTGCGAGCCTTGCTACTACATTGTTTCCGAAATCCGCATCAAGTGTACACTTCCTGCGAAACTTTCGCGCCTAATTCTTTTGTTAAATCAACATTAGTCCATTTTGTAAACATAAATTTATGTTTATGAAAATACCGTTCTATCAAAGTTTGTTTAGCTTCATCTATTTGCAAAGCCTTACACATAACTTTTCTATCGTTATGGGTTATATACGGGCATGCTAATAAGTCTAAAGCAAGAATTATCAATTCAGCATCTTTCCTTTTATCGGGCAAATTTACAGATTTATATTTATTGTTTATTCCTTCTATTAGATATTTTTTGTCGTTTACAAATGCTTTTGTGTTGCCATAATAATACATTAGAATAATGATTGAGAGAGCATTGAGTTTGGATGTATCAAATTTATCATTCCCTCTACCAGATAAATAGTTATTTAGAGAGTTAGAATCTATACCATAATGTCTTGGCATAGATTTCAAAGTTATTAAAAAGTATAATGTCTCTATTTGTGCATTAATATCAAATGAAGTTGTTTTTAATACTATCGTTATCTCATTTTGTATCTTTTTGAAGATTTCATCTTTCAATGTGGACGAGAATCTTTTGATAATCTTACCATCTTTCTCTTTATAATTACTCCCCAAATAGATAATCATATTGTTTAATATGTTCATCATTTTAAGAGTAGTATTCACTCGTTTGCAGTCAGAATACAAAAAGAATATTACATTTATCATACCATCAAGATATTGATGCAACATTTTCTCCATTTGGTGAATTTTCTTTTGACATTCGTCTTTGCGTTTCTGCTGTGTAACGGCTTTGCTTAATATATAAAAATTTTTATCAAATTTCTTTAAAAGAGACTCAAGCTTTGTAGAGATTACGGCAAGAGTATAGTTCATAATATCTTTGCTTTTTACATCATTTTCTACCATTAATGATTTGAACGATCTATTAACCTCTTTAGAATTGATGTAAACAAAGTCTTTACATTCTAATGCTTCCTCAATTTTTCTATCATCAATATCATCTATTTCCTCATCTCCAGCGATTTCATCTTCCAGCATCTCTATACACTGATGAGATTTACGCATCCTTATAAAGTCTGATAACAGTGCGTCAATCTTGATTTTAGACATTGAGATAGGTGTAATGAAAGGTCTTTCCCAATCAATACTTTTTTCTTTACTAATGCACAGTTTATATTCATGCAATAAGTGCTCAAAAGCAGACATAGCCCGTTCAAGAACTTTATCATCATTGTAATAAAAGAACACATCATCAACATATCTATAACAACTATAGTGTTCGTTGTTTATATAACCCGCATTCAAAAGTGTTTGCTTTACTTTTTTATCAATATATTGGAGTATTATTTCCGCAAATATCCTGGAAAATTCTGGACCTATAACAATGCCATTAGTTTCATTGTAGTTCATTCTCTGCATAATACCATCCCAATCATCTCCGAAAGACCAACTTTTCCCCTTAAAATGTTTTTTATATTCTTCCTTTCCTCCACTAACAGCCCAAGCGATAGAATGGGTGTATATGCTATCAAAGCAACTTTGAATATCAAATTTATGCAAATGCTCAAATCGTTTTTCTGCATTTTGATACCTATAATCCTCATAGAACTTATATATATTAGAGTATTCTTTATAACTAAAGTATGTTCTGAGATTTTCATACTCATTGAAGAATAACTCCAATTTATCCATCTTTTGACCAAGTAATGTGTGATGTAATCTATCTTTATAATAAAAATAGCAAGCCACTCGTTCTGGATGCCGCAATGAAAACTCATCCTGACCACAATAATATAATATCAAGCTCTTATATTTCTCATAGAATGATACTATTTCCATTTGGTTCACAGGATGGATCAATGCAAGTCTACGGAGTTTGTGTGGCTTATGTTTAATCTTATATAAAAACGGAATACTTACTATCTTATCTTTAAATACAATCCGATTATTTGCTAATGTTATTAGAGCTCTTTTTAAATACGGCGAGAATATAAAATTTAACACAGCTAAAGCATCTTTCTTGATGCCTTCTTTCCATGACAATTCGGTACCGTCAAACTTAACTCCATTACTAACAAGAAATCTATAAAAGTAACGGTTAGTAAATATTACAGGTAGTTCATATGGAAGAACATCGGATAGCAACACACGTTCTTTCTTGTATTTTAGACGTATTTTTCTTCTTTTTTTCATGACAACCAATCACTTATTTCTGCCAATCTTTGTGGGCTGAATTTAAACATAATATGGTCACGCCAACATTGTTTAAAGTCTATTTTGCTTATCTTTCGTTGGATTGATGCTATGTATTTTTGTCTATCGTTTGACCCCTTTAATACGTTTACATACGGTATTATGACCTTGCCAGATAGATAAGTAGTTAAATCCTCTAAACTCTTTAAGTCTGTCAAAAGATCATTTCCAAAGAATAACCCCGCCTTTACTCGTTCTTTAGACTTGGTTAATCTATAATTACCTGATATAAAATCAAGCGAGTCTAATAAATCTCTTTTGGCCCGTTTAATATCTATCGCACTTGTTTGTTCAAAATGTGTAAAGGCTGCATCTATCTTATGTTTAATTTTTGCCACTTTTTTATCTGTCATCCCAAATTCCACATTACTAACATTACTAGTTTTGGTAATAGTAATATTATAGCCTAAATATGTAAATTGTTGTTTAGCTGTACTATTGTAGAAATCAATAAGCTTACACTTATTTTCTTTAGGGTCATTCTTTTTAAGCTCTAACCCATAGTTTTGAAATAGATTCTTTAAGCCCTTATAATATTCCGATATGCGTTGATTATTAGGAAGTCCAGCTAATATTATCAAAATATCATCCACATAACGAGCATAAAATACAACCTCTTCTCTATTTTTAATATGCTGATCAATATCATGCATATATATTTCCGAAAGATACGAACTTATACCAACCCCTCTAGGTACACCATAATCAGTTTTGACTTTATTGAGGTCTTTCTGTTTATTATATTCTGATAATATCCCTTTAATCATTCCCTTCGTCTTGTTGTTCACTAAGTTGTTGGCATTTATTTTATCCAATAACGTTTGTTGCGGAATAGACTCAAAGAAACCAGTAATATCTGTACGAATAAGATAGAATGGCATTGTTGTATCCAGAAGCAATTTAACATTAGACATAATCTGATGTTTATTTGCCTGTTTTACATTAAATAATCCTCTCAGTGTTCGCTGTAGATTCTTAATGGCATAAAAATATTCCCATTGACAGGTATCGATTGTAAAGATCTGTTTATCATCATCTATATAATTTGTTATAGGGAATACAAATCCTTTATTATTAGCAATTTGAGCATATTCGCTTAATTCTTTATATAATTCTTTATCTCTGTCTGCTTGTTTGGCTTTTATTAAGGACTTAAGACTTTCCAATGCTATTGCCTCTTCTTCTGTTCGATTATTCTTTTTCTTTTTTGTTATTTCATTGACCTTACTTTTCATCATTTTCATCTCCACGACAATATCTCTATAAGATTCGGGCATATCATCAAATGCAATATGCCCCTTACGATTCTCCTCGTGAAAGATAGACAGGTAATTCTCAACTGAAAATGATTGGTCAAACATATTCGAATAAATCTTTTTGTTTATCGTTTAACATCTAATTGCTTTGTCGAAATTCTCGAATAGGAAAAGACTATAAATTTATTCATCCTGCTCCTCTATCCACTCTCTCAATTTTGCTCGTAGCAACTGCTTATCAGGAAGGTAAAGGGCATATTGCTGTGCATAGATATTGGAATCTTTTGGCAGAGTAAGTTCTACCAACGCATCTTTCTTTTCTTTGCAAAGTAGAATGCCGATTGTTGGTTTTTCAAAATCCTGTTTGACATAACGGTCATAGTAGTTGACATACATCTGCATTTGTCCCAAATCTTGATGAGCCAGTTTATCTACTTTCAGGTCAATCAGCACATAGCATTGTAAAAGTCGGTTATAGAAAATCAAGTCGACATAGAAATTTTCTTCATCAAAAGTAAATCGCTTCTGACGTGCTTCAAACAGGAAACCTTTCCCTAGTTCTAATAAGAAATTCTGCATCTTTCCTATTATCGCATTTTCCAACTTGGTCTCAGAATATGATACATCAGATTTAAGTCCTAAAAATTCTAATGTCAACGGATTTTTGATGATGTCATGAGGATTATTAATAGTTTGTCCCTCTTGTGCCAAACGCATGACTGCCTCTTTGTCTCTGCTGAGAGCCAATCGTTCATACAGGCTTGAATTATATTGTCTTTGCAGTTGCCGAACACTCCAATTCTGCTTTTGGCATTCGATCTCATAGAAACTCCGTTCTGCTTCGGATTCGATACGCATTAGCATCAAATAATGAGACCAAGAAAGCGTAAACGGGTATGTGCCAGTCAATTTTGTTGAGCTTTTTACCGTTTTTTGAATTTGGTCAACAGTGTTGACCAAATTGCCATCCGACGATTCGGTCAACACTGTTGCGCCGATCTGTTTTACCGAATATATCGTGAAAAACTTACGGCATCTTTTCAAGGTTTCTACCGACCATCCATCGCCAAGTCTTTCTGTCAATACCTCTGATACACCTTTCAATAACTGTTTACCGTATGTTGCACGTTCTTCACCTTCTTGTACGACATTTACAATAATGCGCCCTATTTCATATTTGGTGATGACTTCGGTAATATTAACTACTTGTGCAACATTTGCTCGTGCATTCGTAATCAATCGCTCGATACGTTCCGCAATATCTGCAATGATGTGGCTATCTATATTTTGTATTTTACTCATGGTCTTTAGAGGTATCTTTACTTATCAAATCTTGAACTTTGACACCTAAACATTCTGCTATTTGGAATAGCGTTTCAAGGCTCGGTTGACTAGTATTAGTACACCATTTAGAAACCGTAGCTTGATCCTTTCCCAATTGTTCTGCCAACCATCTATTCGTGCGTTTTGTCTCCGCCAACACCACTTTTAGACGATTCATATCTTTATTCATGCGTCATAAATTTATCGTGACTACAAAGATACGCATAATTCAAATATTTAGAGATATAAAGATGAAAATATCTCTTATAAGATAATTATTTTGCGTTTTTAGGAAATCATATATTGATGATTACCATTTATTAAAGCAATACGAGATCTATTACATTCCAAAATACATTATGCGGATATATCGAAATGGAGAGTTTTTTAGCCATATATTTGAGGAATAATAGATTGAATAAAAGTAGATGGCGTTTTTTCAATGGCTTTTGAACAAACTGTATTCAACCGTTTCCGGCCTTGAATTGCTTTCTATACTTGGATGGCGACATTCCCATTGTACTTGTAAACACCCTCACGAAATGCGGCAGGTCGTTGAAGCCTACAAGATAACATATTTCCGACACTCCTTTTTGCGAATGTTTCAGCAAATCGCAAGCCGTGTTCAGACGGTATTGCGTGACAAACTGCGAAAAGGTCATCCCTTTGCACCGCTTAAAATAGGAACAGAACGCCGAACGGTTCATGCCCACTTCTGCCGCAATATCATCCAGCGCAATGGAATGAACGTAATGCTTCATCACGTATACGCAAATCTGCTGCATACGCCGAACGTCCTTCTCGATACGCATAGGTTTCCCTGCAAATATATGGTCGGACGAGGTAAAAATGACAGGAAGCAGACGGAACATCGCACTCAAACGCCCCAGTTCGTCCATGTCGTTTATTTCGGATAACGCTCTACGGATAACCCGCGAACTTTCCGGTCCGAACTTCAACGCATCAGTCGGAAACATCACGCCTGCCAGTCTGTTCCGCAATTCAGGAAATACTTCCATGCACCGCTCCACCAACGAATGGCTGAAAGCCACCATCAGATAACGGACACAACCGTCCTCGTCCACACTGTCGGCTGCGTATTCCCAGCGATGAAGCATCGACGGCGGAATCAACACCACATCGCCCGCTGCAAAAGGCTGTAATGTGTCGCCTGCCATTCGGTTACCCTGTCCATGAACGACATAATACAATTCCCACGCATCGTGACGGTGCAGCTTAGCTTCGAGGCTCGGCTCCACACGTTGGTCTATGAAGAAAAACGAATGATTTTCCGCTTCGGGCAGTTCGTATGGTATGGCTGTATCTTCCATAAATAATTGCTTTAATTTATGCGATTGCAAATTTACAACAATTATATGAAACGATAAAACAAATTCAGAACAATAAGGCGACGTAACTTTGCAACCGGAAACAAGAAATGTAACTTAAAAATGTATTGTTATGGAATTATATGAAGTATTGGAGAAACGCCGCACATACCGCGACTACTCCGACCGTAAAGTGAGTGATGAAATCCTCAAAAGAGTAATCGCTGCGGCATTCAAAGCCCCGACAAACGATCACCTGCGCCAACTTGAATTCATCGTGGTGCGTGGGCGTGAGAATATTGCCAAAGTGATAGAGCCGCTTGCCAAAAACATGGAAGCGTTCAAAAATTTGGTGCATGAAGTGGATGAATCGGGCGACAAGGATAAGATGGATATGTTTGCCGATGCCCTGCCCAAGCAACAGCGTATGCTGATGCAGAGCGGTCTGCTGATCCTGCCATTCTTCCGCCAGAAACAAAGTCCGCTGCTACAACCCAAAGAGCAAAGCTCGCTCAACTACTTCGCTTCTGCATGGTGCTCGTTGGAAAATATGCTACTCGCCGCCACTGCCGAAGGATTGGGAACCGTGTTCCACATTCCCGTTGCCGACGAAGCGGAAAAAATCAAGGAGATTGTCGGTGCTCCCGAAGACTACGAGTTCACCTGTCTGCTGACGATGGGGTATCCCACAGAAAATGCTTTCCTGCCCAAACAGAAAGAAATCAACGTCGAGGAGCGGATACATACGAACCTCTGGTAACACAGCAACATGAAAGGACATATTCTGATATTGTTGGCAAATATCCTGTTCGGTGTCAGTATGCCGGTATTCAAATACCTGCTGACCTCGGATGTACCACCGGAAGCAATTACCATTATGCGGGCGATTTTCGCCTGCATGATGTTTTGGTTCGTATCCCTCTTCATGCCGAAAGAAAAAGTCCTGCCGAAAGATTTGAGAACCCTTTTCTTCTGCGCCTTGTGCGGTGTGGGTATCAACCAATGGCTGTTTGTCGTCGGGTTGAAAAGTTCTTCGCCTGTCGATGCCTCCATTATTGCTACCGCAGTGCCTATTTGCGTATTACTGTTGGCTGCCGCCGTCCTCAAAGAGCCTATTACGGCAAAAAAGTCATTCGGCGTATTTCTTGGCGTAAGCGGAGGAGTGTTGCTCGTATTCAGCTCCGCACATACTTCCAATGGAACCGCCAGCCTTTGGGGAGATACGTTGATGCTCCTGAACCAGTTGATGTATTCCGTCTATCTGGTCTTGTCCAAACCTTTGTCCCGACGCTACTCGTCCGTTACGATGATGAAATGGATGTTTCTGTTCTCTGCATTGGCACTCGCTCCGTTCTGTCTCCCACACGTGCAGCACGTCCCCATATTCCATCGGGAAACTTTTGACATGACGCAACTGTGCGCACTTCTTTATCTGCTGTTCGGAGCCACGTTTGTTGCGTTCATGCTTATCCCGATGGCATTGAAACACATCCGTCCCACTACGGTCAGCATGTACAATTATGTGCAGCCCATTGTCGCTTCCGTAATCACCATTGCTGTCGGGCAGGACATACTCTCGATACAGAAACTGTTGTCGGCGGCTTTGGTATTTGCCGGTGTTTATTTGGTTACAAAGAGCAAGAAAAAGGAAGAGATGAAAAATTTAATATTGCATAAGACATGATTATAAATACAGGAGGGCGGACAGATACCGTCAATTATTACAGCGATTGGCTGTTGAACCGATTCGAGGAGGGATATGTCTATTCGCGCAACCCGCTGTTCCCGAATCACATTACAAAATACACGCTCGACCCTTCGGTAGTGGATTGCGTGGTGTTCTGCTCCAAAAACTACCGCCTGATTCTGCCGGAGTTTCATCGGATTACCGACCGTTTCAACGTATTTTGCCACTATACCATCACGGCATACGGCAAAGACGTGGAACCGAACGTACCGGACATCGACCGGAGTATCGGCACGCTTGTCGAACTCTCGGCTAAAGTCGGGAGTAAACGCGTTGCATGGCGTTACGATCCAGTACTGCTGACCGAAAAATATACGGTGGATTACCATCTGAAAATGTTCGATTACATGGCTTCACGCCTTGCGCCGTTTGTGAACTTCTGCGTATTCAGTTTCGTGGAAATATACAAAAGGCTCGAATACAATATGCCGGAACTGATTCCGCTGACAGATAGGGACAAGGAAAAGCTGGCAGAGGGAATGGGCGCAATCGCCCGGAAATATGGATTGCACCTGCAAACCTGCGGGACATCGGAGAATTACATCCGATACGGAATAGCCGTTTCAGGTTGTATGACTACCGCCAATCTTGGAAATGCGTTAGGATGTCGGTTCAAAAATATGGCGCACAAGGGAACCCGCATCGGATGCAGTTGTATGCCTACACGCGACATCGGAGCATACAACACGTGCCTGAACGGTTGCAGATATTGTTATGCCAACAAGAAACCGGAGTTGGCAATGGAGAACTACAAACTCCACGATCCGGCATCTCCGCTCTTGATAGGACACGTGAACCCTACCGATATTATCAAAGAAGGAAATCAAAAGAGCTTCATCATCTGAAACTATGTAATGGAAAAAATAATTGTAGCGGAAAAAACGGTCGAAAGCTATCTGACCAAATCCAAAATCGGTCAGTTTGCCATCAACCCTTACGTGGGCTGTCCCCATGCCTGCAAATATTGCTATGCGTCATTTATGAAACGCTTCACGGGGCATTCCGAATCGTGGGGCGATTTCATCGACATCAAACGGGCAAGACATACAATAAACGGTTCTCAAATAACTGAGAAAAATGTCTTTATGGGAACCGTGACGGATTGTTACAATCCGTATGAGGTAAAATACGGTATCACGCACTCCATCTTGGAGCAATTGGTAGATGTGGATTGCTATCTGCAAATCGCTACCAAAAACAAATTGATACTCCGTGATTTGGATTTACTCAAAAAGATGAAGCGTTTGAGTGTGGCATTGTCTGTCAATACGCTGGATGAGAATTTCCGCCGGAACATGGATAGGGCGAGTACGGTGCGGGAGCGATTGGAAACACTTCGGACACTTCACGAGAACGGAATCTATACCATACTGTTCATGTCACCGATTTTTATAGGGGTCACGGACTGGAAAGCGATTATAGAAACCAGCCGTAGTTTCGTCAGTGAATATTGGTTCGAAGACCTGAACCTGCGCGGAGGCTATAAAAACGTTATCATGCAATATGTTCAGGGACATTATCCCGATTCCTATCCACTATACGAGCGGATATATATACAAGGCGACAAAACGCCACTGACGGAAATGGAAAATGAAATCATCGCCTACTGTCATGATAACGACATTTTATTCAGTGATTATTTTCATCACGAAGAGGTAATCCGAAATCCTAAGAATAAAATTTTGGGTAAAAACAAACCTTGAAAACACGCCGAAAAAAATGAAAACAAAGACCTGCGTCTTGTTTGCTTTCTATTGATTATAAGGCATATAAATTCATAAATAAGTTGACATGAAAGAACAAATTAAAAAGTCTTCTCTTTTTTTGAAGGGAAGCAACACCTGACCCACTTTGCTACCGAACAGGATGTAGCGAAAGAACTATTCGAGTTACTCTCCGAAGCGAGAGAACTTTATCTCCAAAATGTGATTGTGGATGGCAAACGGTACAACCGCTATGTGGATGACTTCATCAACAGTCACCGGTACATCAACTGCGATAGTGCCGTTTGCCGGAACTGCCACGAAATGAACATTCACATCGTCAAAGGACTGCTGACAGAATGCACCCACCTTATCCAACCTCTTTTTACCGCATCAGATTTCTCTTTCGAGGAGTGTGTGGAGCTGCGAAGACAGTATGACAGGGCGGAACCATTGCCGACACCAATCGTGCATCGTAACGATGGTTTAGTAAAAGCCCCACCGCTTTCTTTCGGCTGCAACTTCACTCAAGAACAGATGACAGGTATTGTGTCTTGTGCCAATACTTATCATCTGTTTTGCGTTTCTATGCTCCGCATCGAGGATATGGAGGCTCTCTTTTCCTGCAAGGAGGGCTTTCATATCCGGGTGAACAATCTACGCCATGTGGCCATCCTTTTCGATGCGCTTCTCGAAAATTCGTTTATCCAATTCCGCTGGCAATCAGTTCTTGACAGAGGCAAATTTCTACAATCCAAGGACGGCTCACGGTTTGTTTCTGCCTCAAGTCTTTCATCTGCACTCTCTGCGGTCAGAAGTAATATGACATCAGTTGCCTATATCATTAGGCAAACTATTGGACAATTGAAAGAATGATATGAACTCGCTATTGTCCTATTAAAACTAGGACAATAGCGAGTGATAATATTTTCAATTATAGACTTGTGCTTGTTTCATTTACATCCAGTTTTACTATTTACCAATTGGATGAAATCTGCGGTTCGTTGATTATAATTTATCCAATCTGGAGACAAACCATAAAACGCACATAGTTCAGTATATAATTCATCTAATTTTGACTTGTCTGTTATGTCTGCACCCTGTTTGACAACATTAAGAAATCCCATATCATCGAAGGGGAGATTGGGGAACTTAAAAGGAAGAATGCGCTTTCCGTCCATTGCCCATGCGGCACCCATCTCATTGGTACACACCTCACTTCTTTTATAATTCTCAGAAATCATACATAAAATGAAGTCGCAACCTTTCATGTTTTTGACAATCTCATTTCTAAAATCCTCACCAGTACGAATCGCAGAATGATCTAAGGTACAAAAAATATCTGTTCTCTCAAATTTACATCCCAACATTAGAATTTCCTTAACAAATCCATTTACGATATCTTTATCTTCAGAGGAATGGCTTATGAATATCTTTTTAGGGTGGTTATAAAGGCTTGCTAAAATCCGATAACAAGTTCTGATATCTCCGAAGGAATATGCTGAAATGAATCCATTAAAATTAATGGTAGAAAGGGCATTATTTAAAATATCTGCGATTTCCGGCTGCTCTTTTTGTAGGTTTGGTATTAATTGCTTAGAGATATTTATTAGTTGCATAGTATTAGGCCCTATTGTGGAATTATAATTAATCTTCATTCGCTGTAATACTTTTATTCCCTGATTTACCAGTTCTCTTATTGTATTCATAATTATTTGTATTTCTAATTTTCAACTTATTCAAAAATCCCCCTTATTTCATAGTGGAAGATATACCTATATAGACATATCACCAATGGGTAATTTTTTCTTTCTTGTTATCTCGATGCAGTGTTTATCAGCTCTGCATTTAACCTAAAAGCGTTTGCGTCAATTCCCATTTGGTAAATCTTAATGTCAGGATTAAGTTTCCGTGCAACGCTTATTATTTTTGATTTCTCATCTGCATTCATGTTGATTCCCAAATAGACAGACTCAAAACACTCTCCTCCGATTTCAGGGAAAGCCCGAACCTCTTTCCAATCAATCGGCCCCTTATCATCATTTTGACCTGGCAATAAACTCATATATGTTGGCCAAGGGTCTAAAATGAATAACCTCACCTCTTGTTCATGCTCCCATGCCTTTGCTTTTGTGGATAATTGATAATGGAAGAAATCTTTTGCATCCCTGAAATAATCAGTTTTTTCCACAATACCCTTATACTGTACTTCCACTTCAGCACAGCCTATCATAATTCCACCCTGCATATAAGAAAGGTATTTTCTGACTTTCTCCATATCCAAACCGATGCAAATACCTTTGTGTTTGCTGTAATAGCTCCACATCAAGATTGAATCATGTATCTTGGAAAGGCTACATATCCACACCTCTTCTCTGGTTCTACGAAATGGATCTCTTCTTAATTCTTCGATAATTTTCGGAGTCCATCCTCCACACGCTTCTTTCGGAACATTGGAGAAATCAATTAACGATGGGTGGCAATCAAACGGGTCGTTCAACTGCGTAGCATTGGTAAATTGAAGATTACTATAATGTAGCATCATCAATCCACCGGTAAAATCAAGATATTTATATAATTTGACTGCTCCCATAAACTTATTATTCTGTCCTCAATAATTCATCCACAGTGACACCCAAAACTTTGGATATTTGAATTAGCGTCTCCACATTGGGCTGTGTTGTATTGGTAACCCATTTGGAAATTATGGCAGGATCCTTATCCAATTGTTCTGAGAGCCATTTATTGCTTTTATTTTTCTCTGCGAGAACGACTTTGATTCGGTTCAGTAATTTACGTTTCATGTTATATGTATTCTATCCACACACTTACAAAGATACATATTATTTGAAGAATATATTTGATTAAACAGGATATATTTTGTAGCAAGCTGCAAGAAAATGAATAAAACATCAATTTTGGTTATGCGATTTTATAGTACCTACTTTTTAAAGAATGTCAATCACCATTTTACACCACAAATACAGACGATTACTTTTGGGAATATTATATATAGTTATGGGAACTATACGGTATCAAATATACAATAGAATAGCATGTGATGACAGTGTATCAGATTGATATAAAATAAATTTAGGTTCAAGCGTGGGTGTCTTTTGCGTGCGGCTGCTTTCATCAGCCCGTGCGTGCCGTACCGTGCGTTGAGCCGGAACGTCTGCCACACGAGCAGCAGCGAAGCCGACACGATGAAACCGATACATAGCCACTGGTTCACGCCTGCCATGAACAGGACGATGAACACCACGAAGACGGCAAGCAAGCCGCCGCAAAAGATAAAGAGGTACTGGCTTTTCAGCCCCTTGAACTCCACCGGCTTCCCGATACCCCTGTTTACCGGATATTCAGACATAGCCGCTGGTTTAGAGGAAGAACGACCGCAGGATAGTGGCGGCGACAATCAGGAAGATACACGCCCCGAACCAACTGGCGGCGGTCTTTGAGGTGTCGGGGTCGCCGCTTGAAAATTTGTTATATACTTTTACCCCGCCAATCAAGCCGCAGACCGCCCCGATTGCGTACACCAGTTTTGTTCCGGGGTCGAAATACCCTGTGATTAGGTTCGTGGCTTCGGTGATGCCCGCCTGCCCGTTGCCCTGTGCATAGGCACTTACCGCAGCGGCAAGGATAGCCGCCGACAAAAAGATTTTCTTTCTCATTGTGATTTGTTTTTAATGCCGGGCGGCGGGTGGGAAGTCCGCCTTTCCCGGCTGGTGAATAATTTGAAATTTTAGTGGTCGGGAGCAGTCCCGTTTGTCTGTTTGGTTTTCAGGTTGCCAATCAACCGTAGTCACGTTGCTTCATATTGTTACACATTATTATATTATAGGAAATCGTTCATGTCGAACGCTTCATGTTCCTTGCTTGTACCGCCAGCTTCGGCAGGAACAGCAGCCGTAGCCAGTTCCGCTTCGTTGCGTCCCAGCAGTTCCGCCACCTTTGCCAGCCCGCCGTTGATGTTCTCCACCACCGCATCGTAGAGGTTCGTCCCCTCAATGCTTGCCAGCGTCCCGGCGGCTTGCCGCTGTTCCGCTTCGGTGGGGTTGTCGGCGTTCGCCGTGCGTACCGCTTCGCCCAGTTCGTCAAAGCTCACGCCCGTAGCCCGCCCGGTATCATCGTCACCGTCCATGTACCCGGCTATTTCATCGTCCTCGTAGTCGGGTTCGTCATTCTCGTAACCGGGCGTTTCTTCCGCTCCGGGTGTTGCTTCCGAAATGTTTTCTTCCGACAGTCCGTCAGCCTGCGGCGCAAAAATAGTATCATTTTCAGCCGCTTGCGGGAGGTGTCCCGATTTGTCCTGCGCTGTCCCGATTAGTCCACCCTTGTATCGGCTTTCACCTATCAGCGTGTAGCCTGAAACCCCGTTTCGTGAAAGCGGCGCATCATCCGTTCTGCCCGGTGATGTCCGGCTGTCCGTGTAGCGATACCACAGCCACAGGGCGATGTAGTACACCAAAAGCCCGGTTAATATGCAATAGGCTACCATAGCTAAAAGGGCTTTTGGAAGTGGCTTTCATACAAGGCGTTTATCTCGTCTTGGTACTGCTCGAAGTGGCGCAGCAGGATGTTTTCCACGTAGCTGCTTACCGTCACCTTGCGCCCGCCTATCACCGTCACGATACGCATCAGCTTCTCGTGCGTGGTACGGCTCACGTACAAGGGCTGTCGGTCTGCTAGTTCCACTTTCTGAAAGTAGGTTTCCCGGTAGTCGCCCGAACCGCCCTTGCGCTTGCGGGGTGTCGGTTTCTCTACTTGCATCGTTTCTGTTTGTGTTTCTTGCGGTACATCATTCGTTTTATTATTATCTTGTTTACTGGGGACACCTTGCGAGATAAGTTCTTTCATGAACTCCTCGTCTATCTTCGGCATCCCGCCGCTTTGCTTTGCCATATCATTGTAATTTGATGTAGTACACTATTTCAGTTATCAGTTCTTCCAAGTTGCTTCCCCTTACCAGCGGGCGGCTGGCGGGAAAGAGCGTGGAGCGGAACACCGCCTTTTTATCTGCCACCAGTTCCTTTTTGTAGCGTTTGGTATCGGGGATAAAGGTTTTCATCAGCGGCAGTTCCAATTCCTTAATGGTCTTGTCATAGGCGGTGTAGAGGTCTGTTTTTTCCCGCCCGTCCACCATGTTCCAAAAGAGGTACAGCCCGGCAAGTCGGCAGGCTTCATTCCTCACCAGTAGTTTTTGAATAGCCATTGCGAACGACAGGCTGCTTTCCAGCACCACCTTGTCGGCTGAAATGGGGGTGAAGATGTAGTCCATGCCCGCAAGGGAGTTTATCACGCCCTCGCTGTTCACCGTGCCGGGCAGGTCGAAAAAGACAATATCCGGCACGTGTCCGGCGGCTATATGTTCGTCAGCCGTTGCAATCGCCTTTTCGGGTGAACTGCACAATACCGGGTAGGCTTTCTTCCCCAGCCGGGTAAACTGTTCATACGCCATGCGCTTGTAATCTTCATCAGCCCCGACCTGTTCGGCATCCCGCTTTCGCATCCCGGCAATGGAGTGTTGCGGGTAGTCGCAATCGACCACCGCCACATCGTAGCCTTTGAGGTAATAGAGGTAACTTGCCGCCAGCACGGTAAAGGTGGTTTTGCCGACCCCGCCCTTTTGGGTGGAAAAGGCGACATAAAGGGGTGTTTTCTCGTTTTCCATATTGCTTTCGTTCATTATTGGTTGATAGATTTATTTATTTATTGCTTTCATCCTTTCTATATTGCAATCTTGAAATATTGAAAGACTGTTTTATTTCAATCTTGTTTTCCTGCTTTCATCCTTTCTTGAAATATTGAAATCCTGCAATCACGTTTTCTTGAAATCATGCTTTCAATCATTCTTTCCTGATTGGAATATTTCTTTCAATCTTGAAATCCGATGCAAATAAAAGGAGAAAAAACGTCCGTTTTCAGATGTGTCCCGATTTGTCCTGCGCTGTCCTGATTTGTCCACCAACTGCCTATTTTACAGCATTATAAATCACCGTTACTTTGCAGCGGAGTAACGAACCGCAGGGGGCAGAGGTGTAAAACCGGGCTGGTAAACGGCAGTGCTTACCGCTTCTCGCTAACCCCAATCCGTCCGTGACGGATTTCGATTTTCGTCAGAAAATTCCGATTGAGTGAGAGCAAAGCGAGCTTGCTTGTTTTGCCGAACGTGAGGAATTTATAGAAAATAGCAAGGTGTGTTTTGTAGCATACAAAACCGTTTTCCGTGCCTGAAAACGCCTTGCCCCTTGCGGGGGTAAAAATCACTCCGAAGTCGTAATTTTTTAATCCAAAGAAGTATGGAAACAAGAAGAACCAACAAGGGCGGTCGCCCCGCCCTCGCAGACCCGGCGAAGCATCGCCATGTCCTTTACCTGAACGACCGGGAGAACGCCCGCTTCCTCTTGCAATGGGAGCAGTCGGGCGTTACGAGCAAGTCCCGTTTCATCGCCGCCCGGCTGTTCGGCGAGCCGTTCCGGGTGGTGAAAGTGGAGAAAACAGCGGTCGAGTATTGCGCCAAGCTGACCGAATTTTACGCCCAGTTCCGGGCGGTTGCGGTCAATTACAACCAAGTCGTAAAGGCGTTGCACAGTAATTTTTCGGAGAAAAAGGCACTGGCTTTTCTCTATAAACTGGAGAAAGCGACCACCGAACTGGCTGTGTTGAACCGTCAGGTTATCGACCTGACAAACGAGTGCAAGGAACTATGGTTGCTAAAATAAGCACGGGCGGCAATATGTTCGGCGCACTGGCGTACAACCAAAACAAGGTGGACAGCGAGGAAGCAAAGGTGCTTTTCTCCAACCGGATGCTGTTAAGCGAGGACGGGAATTTCTCTATCGGCGAGTGTATGCGCAGCTTTGAGATGCAGATGCCAGTCCAGCTATCCACCAAGAAGCCGATACTTCATATTTCCATAAACCCGCACCCGGAAGACGTGCTGTCCGACCAGCAGCTTTCCGACATTGCAAGGGAGTATATGCAAAAGTTGGGTTATGGCGACCAGCCTTATCTGGTGTACAAGCATACCGACATCGACCGCCACCATATCCACATCGTGGGGTTGCGGGTGGACGAGAACGGCAGACCGCTGAATGACAGGTTCGAGCATCGGCGCAGCAAGCAAATCACCCGTGAACTGGAAAAGAAATACAACCTGCACCCGGCAGAGCGAAAGGAACGTGCCGAACGCCCCGAACTGAAAAAGGTGGATTATGCAGCCGGGGACGTGAAGCACCAAGTCGGCAACACCGTGAAAGCGGCTTGCTATGGCTACCGCTTCCAGTCGTTCGGGGAGTACAAGGCTTTGCTTGCCGCTTACAACGTATGCGCCGAGGAAGTCAAGGGTGAAGTGAACGGCAAGCCCTATCAGGGCATTGTCTATTCCGCCACGAATGACAAGGGCGAAAAGGTGGGCAACCCGGTAAAGGCTTCCCGCATCGGCAAGTCGGTGGGCTATGAAGCAGTGCAGCGCAGAATGGAGAAATCGGGCGAGCTGATTAAGAACGGAAAGCTGAAAGAGCGCACCCGGAAGATTGTAGCCACTGCCATGCAGACCGCCCGCAGCCGCAAGGAACTGGAACAGCAGCTAAAGAAGCAGGGCATTGACGTGGTATTCCGTCAGAACGACAGCGGGCGCATCTATGGCGTTACGTTCATCGACCACGACAGCCAGGTGGTACTGAATGGTTCACGCTTGGGCAAGGAGTTTTCGGCGAACGTGTTCAACGAACGCTTTTCGGGCGAAACCGGAAAGATGCACCAGCCCGAAGTGTCAGCACCGCAGCAAGACCAATCCACGCATCAGGAACAGCCGGGCTTCATGCCGAAAGCCGACATCGTTTCGGGCGTGGCTTCCGTGCTGGGTGCTTTCGGCGGTTTGCTGGGCGGCGGTGCATCAGGCGGTGACGAGCCGCAGGACACCGCCCGCCAAAAGAGAAAGAAGAAAAAGAAGCGCACAAGGCGCATCGACTAACTAAAAAACATTACAATCATGCAACAGGAAGATGATTTGAGAGGGCTTGCAAGGGTCATGGACTTTATGCGGGCTGTCAGTATTCTATTCGTGGGAATAAACGTGTACTGGTTCTGTTACTCCACCCTGAAAGAGTGGGGAGTGACCTTTGAAGTGATAGACAAGATACTGTGGAACTTCCAGCGTACCACCGGGCTGTTCTCGTCCGTTCTTTGGACGAAACTTTTTTCGGTGGTGTTCCTCGCCCTGTCGTGTATCGGCACTAAGGGAGTGAAAGAGGAAAAGATAACGTGGACGAAGATACATTGCAGCCTTGCGGCGGGTGTCGTGTTGTTTTTTCTGAACTGGTGGTTGCTGGAACTTCCGCTGCCACACACGGCGGATGCCGTGTTTTATATCGCCACGCTGTCGGCGGGCTATATCTGTATGCTCATGGCGGGTACGTGGATGTCCCGGTTGTTGAAAAACAACCTCATGGATGATGTTTTTAATACCGAGAACGAGAGTTTCCAGCAGGAAACAAGGCTTATCGAAAATGAATACTCCGTAAACTTACCTACCCGGTTCTACTATAAGAAGAAATGGAATAATGGCTGGATAAATGTTGTAAACCCGTTCCGTGCCAGCCTTGTATTGGGAACACCGGGCAGCGGTAAGTCGTATGCGGTGGTAAACAGTTACATAAAACAGCAAATCGAGAAAGGCTTTGCGCTCTATTGTTATGATTACAAATTTCCTGACCTTTCAGAAATCGCTTACAATCATCTGCTTAACCACTTGGACGGCTACAAGGTAAAGCCTAAGTTTTACGTTATCAATTTTGACGACCCACGCAAGAGCCACCGATGCAACCCGATAAACGCCAGCTTCATGTCGGACATTGCGGATGCCTATGAAGCCAGCTATACGATTATGCTTAACCTCAATCGCTCTTGGATAAGCAAGCAGGGCGATTTTTTTGTGGAAAGCCCGATTATCCTACTTGCAGCCATTATTTGGTACTTGCGCATTTATCAGGGCGGCAGGTATTGCACGTTCCCGCACGCCATAGAGTTGTTGAACAAGAAATACGCCGATGTTTTCACCATTTTGCGCAGCTATCCCGAACTGGAAAACTATCTTTCTCCGTTTGTAGATGCTTGGGAATCAGATGCCCAAGAACAGTTGCAGGGGCAGATTGCCAGTGCGAAAATCCCGCTTTCAAGAATGATTTCACCCGCCCTTTACTGGGTAATGACGGGTGATGATTTTTCACTGGACATCAACAACCCGAAAGAGCCTAAAATACTGGTTGTTGGCAACAATCCTGACCGCCAAAATATCTACTCGGCAGCACTGGGATTATATAATTCCCGTATCGTGAAGCTGATAAACAAGAAAGGTCAGCTTAAAAGTTCGGTGATAATAGACGAGTTGCCAACGATTTATTTTCGTGGTCTTGACAATTTGATTGCAACCGCCCGAAGCAACAAGGTTGCGGTTCTGTTGGGCTTTCAGGATTACAGCCAGCTTACCCGTGACTATGGGGACAAGGAAAGCCGTGTAATCCAAAATACTGTGGGTAACGTGTTCAGCGGTCAGGTAGTCGGTGAAACGGCGAAAATCCTGTCGGAGCGTTTCGGAAAGGTGTTGCAGAAACGACAGAGCATGACAATCAACCAGCGGGAGAAGTCCACCTCGATAAGCACCCAAATGGACAGCCTGATACCTGCCAGCAAAATATCCAACCTCACGCAAGGTATGTTCGTGGGGGCAGTAGCGGATAACTTCGATGAACGGATAGAGCAGAAGATTTTCCATTGTGAAATCGTGGTGGACAATGAACAGGTGAAGCGGGAAACCGCCCGTTACGTGAAGTTGCCGCAGATTATCGACTTCACCGACAAGGACGGCAACGACCGGATGCAGGAGGAGATACAAGCCAACTATGACCGCATCCGTCAGGAAGTCCGGCAGATAGTCGAGGACGAAATAACCCGGATTAAGAACGACCCGGAGTTACGGTATTTGATAAAGAATGAGAACTAACATATATACCCCCATTTCCCAACTGATAACTGGAGAATTGGGGGACTTTAGTATATTGTTCCTTCTGCAACTAATGGTTGCGGAAAGAACAATTATTAACTGTTTTGAGACTTTGAAAATTGTAAAAAATAATGATGTAATACATAATTATTTAGATGCACTGATATATAGGCTTCTTCTAAATATGGAATATCCAACTTTTTCTTTTTCAAGGTTTCATCACTTCTCGTTGCCTGAAGTAATATTTCATTTATATTCTCTACTATTCTTGTTGGTGTTCCCTCTATTATATAGCCAAGCATACAACCATTAGATGGATATTCTCCCGAAATAAAATGGTCTATACCTGTGGATATGTATCTTTCTTGTATTTTTTTTGCGCTTAATTTTGATTTTCGTCCCTGTTTGGTACAATTATTCTCTATTAAGTTTTTTGCTTCAACAAAATAGCATACTCGTTTAGTTGCGTCAATCCAATTAGTGGATAGTTTTAGGTCTATACGAGATGCAGACTTAGCACTTTCTTTATTGTTGAGTATAGCTTTATGATATAGTCGGCACTCATCCGAAACATTAATATTCCACGCTATCGCTTTTTCATTCTCATCTATATGAGTAAAAATATTAGCCGAAATTGTTTCCTCGTTCCAATCAACGGTTATATTTTTTGTATCCTTTAGCCATTTATATGCTTCTCCAATTAAAATCAAACAATTAGTTCGGAAGCTATTTTCAAAATCGCTAATAATGTCATTATTAAGAATCCCTGCCATATTCATTATTTAGCCATGTTAATAATATCCGCTATCAATGAAGAGGCATCTTCCATAGCTTGAGTTCTAGTCCAAAATCTCTTTTGATTGGGTTTGATTAGATAAACCGTATCTTTATCATAATATTTTAGATGTTTTTGTACATATATGCTATGCGTTTTTTTCTGGACTGTATATTTGTCTATTTCTTGTAGCTGTTTCCTAAGTTCGGTAATGTTTTTTATTTCAATTTCTTTTACTTCTTTGCCGAAATGTAGAATGACTAAATTTAACGGGTCATTTAATTGTACATCATATATAGTTGCTGAAACCTTTGTGTTCGATGATAATAAAAATGAATTTATATCATTATATAAAGTTTCTGCATACATTATGTTTTCGGACAATTGAGTTCGCCTAAAACCAATAGAGTTATGTCCATCTCTAAATAGTCCTAAGCCAAACAACATTGTATCTTCTATTAGAGCAACTTCTCTATCAGATAATGAGAAATGCTTGATAAACTCATTGAATATATATTGTTCTAGCTCTTTTACTTTTGCATCATCACAAATTACACTTTCCTTGAGTGAAGCAATTTTATCAAAAGCTGTTGCTATATTTTTTAATATATCAGAATCTATTGAGGAAAATGGAGACGGTAGCTCTAGTAGTTCATTTAGCAAAACACGTTCTCGTTCAATTCCCCACGATGATGCAGTTAGAAATAATATGTATTTAGCAATATTCGAATTTAAATATGAAACTAAAAACTTTTTTTCATCTAACTTTTCATCTGTTGTATTTATAACGAAAGCACCAGTGGTGCAGTATATTTTTTTCTCAAAAAGAGAACATGCAATTTCTGTATCGTGTTGTCCCTCCTTGAATATTACAAATGGAGGAGAAAACAATTGTTCATTGTTTTTTCTGTAAAATTTTGTGTTGGGTTGTGTAGATGTATCGGGGTCTGTGAAATATCTTTCAATACATTCTGTTTTTATCATTTGCTTGGGAACAAAATCAGGATTGTTACTATCTGCATTTAATCCTCTTCCATAAATCCAATTATCAGTTTTGTCAAAATAGTCTTTTAAAGTAGTTTTTTGAAGTTTTTTCAAAAGCCTAAAATTATTGAAATTACCCCACAATGCAACTTTCCAAATTTTAGAATTTGGATTCTGACATTCAATCCTAGGTAATTTTTTAATATCGCTATTGTCAATGACAACTCCATCAACAATACTCGATTTTATGTAAGTTTTAGGAGCCCAATATTCTATTGTCTCAGAAATGGTTTCAGGAGCAATATGTTGAAAATAGACAATACTTACAGGTCCTACTGCGGACGCAAATAATTGTCCGCCGAAATGCTTTGGTGTTTTACGGAATATAGAAAGATTATATACTTTTTCAACATAATTAGCATTGAATAACCATTTTCTGAAATTTTGATATGTTTTTTGCGTATTTGTCAATACTTTTGAATTAAAAATTAAAGCAATCTCTCCTGTTGGACAAAATTCAACCGATTTATGAATGAATGGAAGTACATACTCATTTGAAAATTTATATTTGGAACAGTATTCTTTGATTATTTGCGGTAAGTTTTTAGTCCCAAAAGGAGGATTCCCAATAATTAAATCAACTTTTGGGAAAAGATGCGTGTCCACTTCTCCAATTGTGTCTTTTCTCCATAAATTGCGCCCTTGATTTTTGATATTTGTATCTTCAGAATCAAAAATCAGATAAGGCAATTGATAGTTCGTTTCAATCCAAAGGGTTTTAGGGTCTAATTCATCTATCAATGCTAAATATAAACTAAATGCAGCTACTTTAATAGCAGTTTCATCTATTTCTATTCCATATATGTTGTCTACTAGTAAATTCTTTAAATTTTCAAAACCGATTTTGTTAGTGTTATTAGCTTTTTTCCATCTTTTTATAAGACGTTTGTAACTTTCAACCAAGAAAATACCCGAACCGCAAGCAGGGTCTAAGATTTTCACATTGTAGTTACTATTACTAATAGGAAGTTTATCTGAAAGGATAAGTTCGACCAAATTATATGGTGTGTAAAACTGACCTCGCTGATGTCTTAATTCCCCTAAGAAGTTCTCGTAAATTTCACTTAATAATTCAATTTGTATAATTTCAAAATTAAACAATCTCCAATTCTTAAATAATGTTTCATCATCTGATATATTTCCATCTATAAAACATCTCTTAATAAGTTTAAGGTGATTGTCGGTTACTAATTCTTTCTCATTAGGTAAAACGGGAGTAACATTTCCATTGAAGTGAATCTGCACTTCTTCAAATAGCTTATATGTTGCCTCTTTACTGTCAAGAATATCGAAATAACTTGAACAGTCGCTTTTGATTTTTGTATATAAACCAGCTTCGTTGGCCGCTCCCTTATCTTCCAAAAATAAAATAAAGAGTGACCGCATTAAAAGACTATGGATTACTTTCTTGTTTAAACCATCTTTTTCTAATGCGTTAGCTGTTTCAATAAGACTTTTTACCAAATAAGCATCTATTCGGTTTTGTAAATCTATCTTTTTTCGTATTTCCGGCTGTTCTGTCCATAGTAACCCGTTATCTACTCCTATACGGGAAAAAATCTCCACAAGGATATTAAGGGTGTCAACATCCGAAGATGTCGTATCATAACGTAATAATTCTGCTGGATTTAATTTTAAATTAATATCGTCATTTTCCTTTATATAGGTTGGCTTTTCATAGCAGTTATAGATTCTTATTTCTGTTTCAGATAATGCAAATAATAAAATAACCTTTCGATAATTCCATGCTTTATGCTGAATAGCAGCAATACGTCTTAATTCGTCATTGTTACTAAATGACTTTATATTTACAAATAAGACCGCTGGATGATTTCCCGAAAAGTAGAACTTATCAGCTTCAAGTTTCACTAAATCACCATAATCAGGGTATAAGTTAGCTATTTCCGAATTGGCTGTCAGAAATTCGGATGTATATCCTAATTGGTTATATATATTATCATTTTGCATAATCAATCGTTGACTATTATTGAATGGATATAACAATCCTAAAATAAACAACATTACAAATATAGCACATTTCTTTCATAAAAGAGTAGTTATCCTGTAAAAAAGCTCTGCCCTTGCAATATTTTAAGTCTTATATACTTGATAATTCATGTTGAACCGTGTCGTGGGAAGAATGGTCTTTGCCATTTCTGTTTGCAATACGGTTTGTCTGATGTCGCCCAGTATGTCCGCCACCACCTTTCTGACACGTGGCGGATAACTTTTCGCCAAAGATACGATTTTTTCCAGTTCCGGCAGGCTGTACCCGTTGAAATATTGGCTTTTGACCCGGTTGTAGATGTCCTGTCCGGTTGTTCCGGGTATGCGCTTCATGTCCTTTATCGCATCGAGCAGCCGCAAGTACGGGACAAGGCTTTCATCCGGATAATCCATGCAGTAGGCTTTCACGCACTCTATATCCAAGTTCTTGAAACGGAAACGGCGAACCGGGTTTGGAGTGGCTATCGTTATGGTTGTGGCGACCTGTTCGGTCAGCCCCATTTTATTATAGACGTAAGCACCCGTGATATAGCCGTTCAGTTTTTCGGTAAGATAACGAAACTGTTCATCCTGATAGACGGGCAGCTTCCCCAATCCTAAGACCGATTTCTTGGGGCGGTAGTACGCCCCTTTTTCAACCCGTACCAGTACCCCTTTGCGGCTCTGTTCGGAGAGCAGCACCGCAACATTGGCGGTCTTTTCCGTTTCAAACGACAAATCCCGGAACGTGAATATACGCCCGGTATCTATCCGTTCAATCTGCCCAAGTATCTCTTTCCTGAATGAAGCCATATTTATGTACTTTGTTTCTATACTGCAAAGATAGTATATTATGTAATCACCTGCAAAAACATAACAAATATTTTGCCGAAGATGTTTTTATTTCTCCAACTGTTGGTTGGATATTTTCATCTGCCACGGACAAATCGGGACAGCGCAGGACAAATTCGGACAGCTCTTGCCGCCCGTCCAAATATAGCATATTTAGTCGCTACCTTTGAGCGGGACTCATTGCTGTCCCATTAAAATCCAAAATAGTTCTTTGAAATGTTTGAAATTTAGTTAGTTACAGAGATTTTTCGAGCGCGACGATTTCACGACGATTTCATTTGATACCTTTGCCGCCTATAACAAA
>NZ_JABKKJ010000011.1 GCF_013166515.1 Xylanibacter caecicola
TATCCTGCTGTTGTCCGCTCTCGGGGGCGGTCTCGTCCGCCCCCGCCGCTCGGGCAGCCCCTCACGAGAGGAGTGAGGTAATGGCTATTCCATAATCAAAGTTTTGCACTTCGATTTGGAAGCTTCACCTTTAGTTTCAGCCAGTTGTCTATCAACTTGCGGGCAATGG
This sequence comes from Xylanibacter caecicola, assembly GCF_013166515.1. Classification (GTDB taxonomy): domain Bacteria; phylum Bacteroidota; class Bacteroidia; order Bacteroidales; family Bacteroidaceae; genus Prevotella; species Prevotella caecicola. Next base: position 170 of record NZ_JABKKJ010000011.1, read on the forward strand.
AGAGCTTTTCCGGGATTACGGGAAGGCTGTCTATGTGAAACCAGCCGGCGGTCTTGAGTTCTTCCTGTTGTATATGTATCTCACCGCCTGCATATTCGGCATAGAAGCCGACCATAAGTCCGTTGGGGTAGGGCCATGGTTGTGAACCGAAATACTCGATGTTCTTTACTGTCAGTCCTGTTTCCTCGGCTATCTCGCGCTCAACGGCATGTTCGAGTGTCTCTCCTGTTTCCACAAAGCCTGCGACAAGTCCGTAGAAGTTGCTTCGGAAGTTGTGGGCACGCACCAATAGTATCTCGTCGCCCTTGTGAACAAGGCATATTACGGCTGTGGCAAGTTGGGGCCATATTTCCCTATGGCAGTTGTCGCAGACTTTTGATATGCCGGTATTCATGCGCATGGGCGAGCCGCATGTGCCGCAGTATTGCGTAGTGGTGTCCCAATATAATATCTCCTCACACTTTCCCGCTTCGAGATATAGCTCGAGAGGCAGCAGGTTGTATGACTTGCGCAGCGGACAAAGCTCGTACTTTGAATCATCTTCGGGAGAAGAAGACAGACTGAATGTCTTTACAATATGACCGCTTTCCGTGTCGATATCGTGCACGTGGCATCCTTTGTTATCCACGGGACATTCTTCACCTTGCGGTATTGTATATGTGCCGTCCGCCTGTTTTTCAAGTAACAGGTCGGAGTTGTAAAAAGCAAACCAGCATGTATTCATATATATATAATAGGTATACGTTCCTTATTAATATGGAAACAATTTTCATTTATCGCCGAACAGCAGGCGGTGGTCACGCTTTATGGCTTCCGTTGTCCACTCTTCCGGTACGAAACGCCAGTTGTTGTTGGCGCCCGGATTTATTGTTCCTTTCTTCTCTATCTCCTGCATCAGATAATGTCGCAGGTCCCTTTCGCTTTTGTATATTATCCTGTTTTTCAGTTCATCGTGCGGAATGCCGGCACCCTTCGTCAACAGTTCGCCGCCGCCGTTGCCACGATAGCTGTTCATCACCACGCGATACATGGCGGCTTTATCAAATGGTTTTCCATCGCTCATGCGCAAGATGTGCACCTTTTCGCCGTCGGGGCGTGTCACGTCCACTTCATAGTCTATTCCCGCAGCGCTGTCAAAGTTGAACGTCATGTTGCGGAACATACTGTGTCTTCCGCCGGTCAATGCAGCGGTATCCAACAACAATATATGGTCGTCTGCCGATTTCATGGTGTTTACCCACAGGTCGTAACTCATCTCAAGATGCTTTCTTACCTCCTCGCCCGTAAGCGTCATCACGTAAAGCTGGTTCTCATACTTGTAAAGGTTGAACATATCGCTTACGTATATGTCGCCTGCTTCTATGCCGGCATCGACGGAAAGAGGAGCATTGAACGATATGTCCGCTCCCGTTATTTGCAGTTGCAGATTGTGAATAAGGTCAACGAATGCGGAACTTCCGAAGAAGCTGTCCCTTGTGTATATGCCTTTGGCAAATGTTCCTATCTTTTTGCCCACGTACGAGTTTATGTCTTCCGTCACAGATCTGAACCTTTCCATGTATTCTTTGTCCGCATTGCATGCCGCAATGTCCGTTATCCTGCCCGTTACAGTCTTCTCTTTTACACGCCCGTTGTCAAGTGTAAGCGTTATTTCCGCATCGGCAACGGCAAGTGCATTGTTTGCCGGATTGAGACATAACACCTGCTTGCCCTCCGTGTTGGTTATCTGTCCGCAGTATCGCGAATGGTCGTGCCCGAATATAATAAGGTCGAACCCCGCCACCTCGCGTGCCACTTTTAATGTTGCATCCTCGTAATACGTTTCGGTGGTTATGCCTCCTTCCTTGCCCGAGTGGAACAGTCCGATGACGACATCGGGGTTTTCGTTCTTCTTTATGTATTCCATCCAGTGGCGTGCAGATGCTGTCATTTCTTCAAAGCGCATGCCCTGCCACAGGTCCTCGGTAAGCCAATTGGGGATTGCCGGTGTAAGAAGTCCCAGAACTGCAATCTTTATTCCGTCCTTGCATATCATCTTGTAAGGGCGCAGATAGGGCTTGCCGTTGTCGGTTCTTACTATGTTTGCACCAAGTACCGGGCATTTTACCTCGTTTATCCACTTGTCATATACCGCATGTCCGGTCTCCACATCATGATTTCCTATGGTCTGTGCATCGTAGCCAAGATAGTTTATGACCTCTGCCGCAACGTTTGTAACGTCATTCTTCACATAGTTGAAGTAGTAGCACGTGGGTTGTCCCTGCAGTATGTCGCCGTTATCCAGCATGATGAGGTTGTCTCCGTATTCTTTTCTCATCATGCCGGCGTATGTACTAAGTCTTGCCAACGAGCCTTTTGTCTCCTTGCGCTCTATGAAGTTGTACGGAAAGAAGCATCCGTGTACGTCACTTGTGCCCAGCACCCGTAACTTTACAGTTTTTGTATCAGCCATCGATGATAAGTTAATGCAGATTATGAAAGCGGTAAAAGCAATAAGTCTTTTCATTACATTATTTTTTATTCCTTTGTCTGACGGTCAATGCCCAATGGTGCACGCCCACCGCCCGTTTGTTTACTGTTCCTGTTCGTCCGGCGATGCCTCGACAGTGTTTCTGTTTGTGCTTGCCGGTTTCTTGCTCCTTGCATCTTCACGATACTTTGTCGGTGTCATGCCCATCTTCATCTTGAATGTGCGGGTGAAATAAACCGGATCATTGAACCCTGTCTTATATGCAATTTCCTGTATTGTGATATTGGAGTTCTCCAGATACATTATAGCCTTCTTCAATCTGAAGTCACTTATAAGTTCTTTCGGTGACAATCCCGTCAGTGATTTCACCTTGTTATAGAATGATGTTCTTGACAACGACGAGTTCTCAAGCATGTTTTCTATCTTTATATTCGCATCGGTGTAGTGTTCCTCCAGCCAGTCGAGAAGCTGTTTTACAAACTCGTAATCATCATCATGCTTGAAGGCAACTTCCTGCGGTCCGACCTTTATGACCTTCATGTTCTCCAGGTTTATCTTGCGCTTCTTTCTCATCCAGAAGTATATGCCGCAGCCAAGGACTATCAATATTATATATATCCACAGTGCCACAGTAGAAGCCCAAAAGTATGGAGGAACCTTAACCGTGATTTCCGCTATCTCATATTTATCGGGCGATTCGAGCAGAAATGCCTTTACCTTGAATTTGTATGTTCCGGCAGGTATGTCATAGAAACTTGCCATGTGCGTGGCATCGGCATTGTGCCATTCGTCATCATATCCTTCGAGCATATACTGATAGTGTACCCTGTGCTGCAGATGATGGCTTAGTGATGCGAAGCTAAAGGCAAATGCACTCGACCTGCTCGGAAGTTTAACGTAGTTGCTGTCCGGGATGTAGTAATCGTAGAAATCGTTCAGACGCGGACTTACAATCTCGCTGTTGATATAGAAATTTGTTATTTTCAGTTTGAGATCTTCGTTCTTAGGCATAGAGAAGTTCTTTCTGTCTATTAGATAATATCCGTCAAGAGTGCCGAAAAACAGTTGCCCGTTGTTGAGTTGCGTGGCGGCACACTCCGAGCAGCTAACGTCTCCTATTCCGTCTAATGACGAGAATATTGCAAACTGCTGTTTCTCTGGATTGAAAGAACATATTGTCTGTTCGGTGGTGAACCATACGGTCCCTTTATTGTCGAACGTGATGCTTTTTATCTCACTGGACGGCAGTCCGTTCTTGTCGCTGTATGTTTCGAACATCCATCCTCCGTCTTTATCCTTCTGCACAGCCCGGCTGAGTCCTCCGCTGTTTGTTGCAATCCACATCCGTCCGTCTTTTGCCTTTGCTATTTGTATGATATCATAACTTTCCAACGGTCCCAGATTACCATTGTAGTTTTTTGTCTGTTTCAGTTGTGTGCTGCCTATTTTCTTTGTCTTGGCATTATAGTTGAATAGTATTATTCCGTCGGATGTTCCTGCCCATACAAGTCCGTCATTGTCCACGGCAAGAGTTCTTATTCTTCTGTACAGTTTGTTCTGAATGTCACTGACAGTGTTATTGGCATTGATAAAACCATTGCCGTCGTTTCCGCCCGGCAACATGTTTATTCCTCCGCCGAATGTAGCAACCCAAATGTTGCTTTTCTTGTCCTCTGCGGTACAGTATACATTATCCGAACTTATGCTTTGTCTGTTCTTTTCATTGTGACAGAAATGTTTCATATTGTATCCTCCGTTTCCGTCGGCAGTCATTCTGTACAGTCCGTTCCCTTTGGTGCTCATCCATATATTCCCGTTGTGGTCCTGCATCAGATGATATATCCTGCCGATGTTCTCTCCTTCGGAGTTTTTGTCTATTACAGTTCTTTTTCCATTGTCAAAGATATACAGCTTTCCCGCCTTGCTTCCAATGAACAGTTTTCCGCTTTTCTTATCCTGTAGTATTGCCCTTATTTCATTGGCATCATAGTTTGTGGCATTGGGTTCGAGTTTATATCTTGAAATTTGGTTGTTGAAAAGTTCGAGTTTCTCAAGTCCTCTTCTTATCGTAGACATCCATATCACACCGTGTGGCATAGGCAGATATGCCGTCAGTGTGTTTGACAAGTTCCAGGGATTATCAGGATTGTTGTGAAAATATCTTATTTCATCAGCTTGTCGGTCATAATATCCGAAACCACCATGGTTCATTCTTGCCCATAGAATGCCGTCTTCTTCACAGAACATGCCACCGTTAAGATCTATGTCGGGTATGGTGACAATCTGGGTAAAGTCTTTTACATCACCTGTTGCAGGGTTAAGTCGCGATACACCCTGTTTCTCCGTCGAGAACCATAACAGTCCGTTATTGTCCGCATATATCGAAGAAACATGTTTTTCGTCGAGCTGTTTTATCAGTTTGCGTTGTCTCTTGTTGTCAAGACATAATATTTTTCCCGACATCGTACCTGCGTACAGTTTGTTCTCCTTGCATGTAGCAGCTGTTATATCTTCGCCACCGAAACAGCGGTTGGATATTTTTCCTGTCTTGTTGTCGAGTTGCATGATACCATTATCGGTTGCCAGCCAAACATTGCCGGAGTTGTCACATACAACGCTATTGACATTTATATTGACCAACGGATAGTTTTTTCTTATAAACTTGCTGTTTTTAAGTTTTATACGATAAAGACCGTTGTTGTCAACTATCACATACACGTCTCCGTTTGGAGCAACTGTTATTTTGTGAGTGGTTATAAAGTTGTAGCCACCGTTTATTCCCTGAAAGGCACTGATGATTTTGTCCGTTCTTCTGTCGAGCACAAATACACGGTTGTCATACATTCTCATCCATATATTGCCTTCCGGATCTGTATGTATCTGGAGTATTCTGTTGTGAAAATCCGAGATGTTGCTTCTCAGTCCTGTGCTGTAGTTGTAAAACGAATAACCGTCATAACGGCACAATCCGTTATAAGTAGCAAGCCAAATATAGCCATACTTGTCAGTAATGATATCGGATATTGCATTGCTGGCAAGCCCGTCTTTTGTGGAATAGTGTGAAAGTTTTGCTTTAAGGTCTAAAGCATGTATCTCGTTTATGGCAGTCATTGCCAGTATTGACGTTATTATTATTATGGCTGTCTTTTTCATCTTATGCTTGTGTTTTAGGTCATGGCAGTGTTGTTGCCCTTCTTATCTTATGCAAAGATACATAAAAAACGTGATTTTTTATGTTTTTATATATAATAAAGTCAAGCCATATACCACATTTAATGTGTGTCAGACAAGTCTGCGTCTTGTTATAACGTATATTATTACCGGTGCACCGATGAGCGGTGTTACGGCATTGAGCGGCAATACTCCGCCCGTACACGGCAACACACATATAAAATTGCAAAGCAGTGCCACTGCCATTCCCGATATCATGGTTGCCGGCATTATAATTCTGTGATTGTCTGTCAATAGGAATATGCGCGCGATATGCGGAACGGCAAGTCCGATAAACGACACAGGACCGCAAAATGCGGTGGTTATGGCAGTCTGCAAACCTGTTACAAGCAGCAGCAGGTTGCGAACCCTTGTGGTTCTTACGCCGAGGTTCTCGGCATATTGCTCCCCAAGAAGCAGGGCGTTGAGGGGCTTGATGAGAAGAAGCGAGCATACAAGTCCAAGTATGGTGACGGATGCAAACAGTGGAATGCCGTTCATTGTCACTCCGCCGAAGTTGCCCATTCCCCATATCATATACGACTGTACTCCTTCTTCGGTTGCGATGAAATTAAGCAGTGAAATGGCGGACGAAGCCATGTATCCCGTCATGATGCCTATGATAAGCAGCATCACGTTGTTGCGGACGATGACTGAAAACAGCAGTATTATCAGCATCACTGCCATGGCGCCGGCAAATGCCGCTGTCAGCACGGCGACAAACGAGCCTGCCGATATTGTTCCGGCAGACATGCCTATGCCCGGCGCGAGCATCACTATGGCGACACCGAGGCTTGCACCGCTGTTTATTCCGAATACGGACGGACCGGCAAGAGGGTTGCGGAAAGCCACCTGCAACATCAGTCCGCATGCCGCGAGGGACGCTCCGCACAATGCGGCGGTTATTGCCTGGGGCAACCGAGACTCCATTAATATGTATCTCCAGCTTTCGTTCTCGTGCTCCTGCCATATCAGTATCTTTATCACGTCTTGTAACGGGATGTCTGCCGCACCTACGAAAAGGTTCAGGACGAAGAGTGCAACGACGGACAGCGATGTTGATAATATGTATATGCTCTTTCTGTTCATTTAAGCTTGAAGAAATATTTGGTGTCACCCTTTATTCCGAGGTCGGGATGGGCTATCATGACGAAGTCTCGCAACAGTCTTTCCGGATGAAACGGTGTTTCTTCGTAGAAAGTGGAATGCAGAGTGTTGCATCCGTATACTTCGCCGGTCTTGAATGCCTTGAACTGTCTGTATCCGTTGTATTCCTTGCCGAGAGCGTCGAGCGCGAGAGGCTTGTCGCCGGCATATCTAAGCATCCATATTCCGGCATCGGAAGAGCTTTCGAGCACCTTTTCGAACGACAGCTGCAGGCTTCCGCTGTTGTCGTTGTCGGCAAACGGATATGCTATCTCGGCGTCTTTTATAATCTGTCCTATCGTGCTTCTGCCTCCCGGAACATACCACACCGAGCCTGTTTTAGTATCCATGAGTATGGAATTGCTTACTCTCGACGTCTTTGCCAGCGTTTTCAGTTCCATATATTCTTTCTCTACGGCATTGAATATGCTGTCCGCCCTTTCTTCGGCGCCCCAAAGCAGTCCGTAGAACTTCATCCACTCGGCGCGCCCCAGTGCCGTCGTTTCCATATAATCGGCGGCTTCTATTACGGGGATGCCCAACTTGTCAATCTTTCCGTAGCCTCCGCTGTTCCGGAAGGGCGACAGCAGTATCGCGTCAGGGTGCAGTTCGATAATCTTCTCTATCGCCGGAGCCATGCTGCTGCCGCAGTCGGCAATGCTTCCGTTCTTTACGGCAAGGGAAATACGGGCGTTCTTTATGTATGGAACATCGCAAACTCCGGCAATGCTGTTCTCTCTCTTCAGCGACAGCAGCAATACGCTGTGTACCGACGTGCTTATCACCGATTTCTCCAGCGGTATCCTGATTACCGTGCCTTGGGGCAGTTTTCCGCTGTGTTGCGTTCCTTTTTTTACGAGTATGTATGTATGAAGCGTCTTGCCGGCGTTCCACGGGTCGGTGAGCGTGACGGTTGTGTAGTCTCTATGCTTCACAATCTTTATATGCTCGGCATACTTCATTGTCATGCTGTCGCCGGCATCTTCATGCCCGGCGGTTGTCTTGCCGGAGCACGAAGATATCAGAACCGTTGCACATACAACGATATACTTTAATACTCTCCTCATTATCTGATGAATATCATTGAGTTGGGGCTTATGCCTCCCGCCGGTACGCTTGATATGTATTTTCCGTCGGCAGCGATGTGATACAGCTTGCTGTCTTCGAAATAATTCGTCAGACCGATGTAGAAGCTGCCGTCGTATTCGTTGCGCTCGATCATGTATACCGTGTTTGTGCCCTGCGTCATTACGGCAGGCAGGTTGGTCATCTTCCATTCTTTTGTCTGTCCGGTCTTGGCATTATAGATCGAATAGTTTGTCTGATAGTTGATATAGTCAGGTGATGTGGAGTTTGCCATGTACAGATTGTCGCCGTCCGCATACATGTTGCCGGCGTCGGCAATCTTCGTGCAGGTCTTTGTCCTTTCGTTGTAGAGCGAGATGTATCTTTTGTAGTTGGCATCGTATGCCATGATGTAGATGTGCCCGTTGTCTTCCTGTATTCCGAACGGGTTGCTCATTATCTCCACGCTCTCCGCCTTGTCAAACTTGTTGATGTCTATTATTGACAGGGTGTTTGATGCCACGCCCGAGTTTACGCAATAGAGCTTGCCGTTGTGCTCTATAATCTGTTCCGGAGTGTTTCCCACCTTCACAGACTTCTCCGGTTTGAGCGTCTTAGCGTCGAAACGTGCCACGTATCCGCCGTAGCATGTGACGTAGAGCTTGCCGTCTTCTTCCACAAGGTTGCGCGGTTCGCCCAGTGTCGCAAAGTCGGTGTATCTTGCAAGCTCCACTCCCGAGCCGTTAAGGCGCAGCAATACTTTCGATACGTTCACTACGATGTAGATGTCACCGTCGTGTTCGATCATGTCGTTGGCTGTGTCGCCCAGCTTTATGCCGTTTTGTGCCTCGTATATGTCGCGGGTGTAAATGGTGTCCTGCGCCGGATCGAGGAATGTGAGGTGCGAGTTGTTGTGTTTGAATGTTCCTTCGGTAAGGACGAACGCGCGATAGCGTGGCAGTTCGACTTTTGAACCTTCTTTCCAAGACCAGTCTTCGCTGTCGTCGTCGCTGCATGAGAAGAAACCGAATGAGAGAACCAGTCCGCAGAGGACCGATAGAAGCATTTTACTTGTTTTCATAATAACTGTTTTAATGTTTATTTTATAATGTAATAGTTGCGGATAATTGCCAGTTGCGCCCCTGCATGGGGTAGTACTGTATTATTTCGTACTGCTCGTCCGTGAGATTGTATATGCTTCCCGCCACCTGCAGCGCGCAGCTCCTCAGTTTGAACTTGCGCGAGAGGGTTATGGAGTGGTCCCAATACGGTTCGAGCCTGTACTCGTCCGTAGACTGACTCATGCTGTAGCGTTCGCCGCAGGCATTGACGCTGTATCCGATGCTCATCCAGGGCGTGTTTAGTGTCAGTGTGCCGTTGCCGCTGTTCACGGGCGTGTAGGGCAGCTGCCTGTTGTAGCTCGAACGCTGCGTATCGGTCTTGTCTACGGCTTTCTGGAGAGTATAGGCAGCCGTCAGTTCGGCGTCGAAGCCCTTTGCGATGTGCCATCCCAAAGCCATTGTGGCGTCTATTCCGGTGATGTGCACCTTGCCGAAGTTCGCCATCTTCCATACGTATGTTGTCGGAAAGGCGACTATCTTGTCGCTGACGTTGTTGAAATAGCCGTCGACGGTAATCTGCATGGAGAGCGTCCTGCCTGTTTTCCCCGCCCATGTCATGCCGGCGTTGTACTCGACAGCCTTTTCCGGCTTCAGTCCGGTGTTGCCTATGTGCATGTAGTACAGGTCTGTGAACGTAGGTATGCGGAACGTGCTCTTTATCATCGCGCGCACAAACAAAGAGCGGTCGGCGATGAGGCGGTAGGATGCCGACAGCGAGGGGGAGAGCCGCTTGCGGTCGGCGGGCTTGTCGCCCTTGTCCACATGCTCGGCGGCGTATGTCCCTACGATGTTGCCGTTTACGGTCAGCCGCTTGCCACTGTATCGGGCGGACAGGGCGCTCAACGATGTGTAACGCTTGGGATCGGGCTGCGTCTCGATGTTGTTGCCGAGGGTGTTGATGAAGAAGTCCTGTGCAAAAGCCACCGAGACGTTCTTTACGGGGAGCCACATGAGCGTCGACGAGGCGTAGTATTCGTTCTGCCGGTTTATGTCTGTCAGCCTGCCGTCGGGGTATTTCACGTTGATGTCCTCGTATCTGTTCCACGAATGCGTGTATTTCAGTATGGCGTTGAGCTTCAGTCTGTTGCCGAAACTCCTTTTATAAACGCTTTGTGCAAAGAAGTTCTCGTCCCAAAGACGCTCCTTTGCATCGTTGTTGTATAGGATTACGACGCCCGGCAGCCCCCTTTCCGAATAATAGTAGTATGCCTTTGAGTGAAGAGTGGCGCCGTTGTCGAACGTGTTGTGCATGTTCACCTCGCCCTGCCACGAGTATATGTCGCTGTTCCTGCGCTTCTCGGTTGTCGTAAGCCTGCCGTTCTTCAGTTCGAACGGGTATGCGCCGTCGGCGCGCATGAATGTGGCGTTGGCGGATACCACCGTCTTCTCCGACAGCTTTTTCCATAACGACATCGTGGGGCTTACCATACCGAAGGAACCGCCGCGGAGCTTGCTCTTGAACGTCCAATCCTTGGCGTCGAACCGCGGCAGCTCGGTTTCTATCGACAGCAGTGCCGCCGAGGCATAGTGGCGCGCCGTCTGCATAGGGTCGCTGCCTTCGCCCAATGCGAGCGACAGGCGCGCTATGTTGTCGCTCATGAAATGTCCGATGTCCACCTGCCCGGCTTGTGTGTTGTTTATCGTCACGCCGTCGTAGCTTATGGCGGTGTGGTGCGCGCCGATGTTCCTCGCCGATACGGTTTTCATTCCGCCTATGCCCCCGTAGTCCTTCACGCTCGCCCCGGCGAACTTCTTGGCGATGTCTGCCACGGTGTGAAAACCCATGATGTCGACAGTCTCTTTATCTATCGTCTGCAACGGCTTGTCCGACAGTATGTTGCCCGATGTGCGTTTTGCCGACACTTCAACGCCGTCGATGGCTTTCGTCTTGCCGCAGACAGAGTCGTTTCCTGCCGTCTGACCGCAGACAGCTACCCCGGATGTGCACAACAGTGCTGCGATTGTTAGAATCTTTCTCATAATGATGTTGTTGTTCTGCAGCTTTCCTCGAGCACGCAGAAAATATATACACATGCCGGAGGCAGGTCTTCTGACTTTGTTGCCCGTAGACAAACGCCTTCCCGATAGTATCAGTGGCTTTGTGTTTGTCTCGCAAACGGCAGCTTACAGCAGCGGGACTGTTCAGGACTCTCACCTGATTCCCTTTTAATTGCACTGGTTACGCGAGTTCGAGATAACGGAAATCCGAACATATCCTCCTCATGTAGGGACATATTCTTGTATTTGTCCGCACGCATCGAAGAGGCGTTCAGATAAGAAGTCAATGTCTTCAATACAAATGCCTTGTCGTTTTGTCGCTTTTATCTGTGTGAACAGTATAAAGAACGCCTCTATGAGGCGTGCGGACAGATACAAGAATATGTCCCTACATGAGGAGAACACGACTGAAGCGATTGTTGCTTATCCCGAACCCACGTATTGGTTGCAAACCTACAGCGGCTGCAAAGATACGAATAAGTCGATAATAAAACAACAAATTTATTTGTTTTTTGTCGAGAGGGAGGAGATAAGGGAAGGAGATAAAGGAAGATAAGAGGGGAGATATGGGGGAGATAGAGGACGTATGCCTCCGATGCGTGTTCTCCAACGGGTTGCGTATTCTCCAACGGGTAGAGCTGTACCATGGTGCAGCCGAAAAGAATATGGATAATTACCCGAATAGATTTGAATGATAAGCCGATGTGATTGCGAATGACGCAAGCTATGCGGTTTCGGATGCTCCGGGGAGCATCCCTACACGGCGCAGGTATAAATTATGAATTATCAATTATTAATTATAATGGCGTTTTTCCTTTCTTTTTGATTTTCCATAACCCCGAAATACGGCGATATTCAGAAAAAAGAAGCATGTCGGGGCGAAAGAACGCCAAAATACGCGTGCTGGTATAACGTGTTTGATATCAGTAAATTACGTCAGGAAGCAGGAAAGTGTGCATCGTTTAGGGCTGGAAAGCGCCTTATAATGTCCCATAAACAGTATTTTTGCCCTGTTTAAATATGCTTTTCGGGGTTCTATCGCATATGAGATGTAAACGTATCGCATATGAGATAGAAATGTATCGCATATGAGATGGAAATCTGTAGCATATAGTAGAGAACTCTGTGGCATATAGTAGAGAACTCTGTAGCATATAGTAGAGAAAGCTGTGGCATATAGTAGAGAAATCTGTGGCATATAGTAGAGAAATCTGTGGCATATAGTAGAGAAATCTGTAGCATATAGTATGGAAATCTGTAGCATATAGTACAGAACTCTGTAGCACCTCTTTAAAGAGTTCCTAAATACCCTTTTTACCCTGCAAAAGGCGGCGTTTCAGACGTAAAATGCCCGTCCTTTCATCCTCAAAAGCATGTTTTCTCGCCTTTTACGACCGCTTTTAACGTCTCTTAATACGTAGAACGCGACTTGCAGACGATAGTTTTGAAATGACAAAGTGATAGGTAAAAAAGGAAAACAGTTGACAAATGAAAAGCCCACGAAGGTGATTTATAATTGGAGAGGACGTCTTTTGTGCCGTGTAGGAGGGTGTGTCAGAACAAGCAGTCACCTGCGTTGTAGGGACATATTCTTGTATTTGTCCGGTACAGATCCACTGATTTTCAAATTGTTATGGGCGGACAAATACAAGAATATGTCCCTACAACAGCAGATATCGCATTTTGACACCTTCCCGAAGCGCAGGGTATATATCATGTATATATGAAGCGACAAGGCATACGTCCTCTATCTCCCCATATCTCTTATCTTCTCTATCTCCTTACGCTATCTTCTCCTGTTGGAGAACACATCTTGAAGGCATACGTCCCTTTATCTCCCCCATATCTCCCCTTTATCTCCTCTTATCTCCTTTGTTTTATCGAATATTCTTCGTACATTTGACTTCGCCTTCGGCTACGTCCAATGTACTCCGTCTCGGCAAAAAACAAATGAATTTGTTGTTTTGCTCTCAACTTATTCGTACATTTGCAATCATGAAATACATATTGATGATATTATTTGCCGTGGTTGCGGCGATAAAGACGGATGCGCAGGAGCTTCAGGCGCGCGTCACGATAAATCATAACCAGATACAGGGAACGGATGCGAGCGTGTTTGACAACCTGCAGCAGACGTTGGAGCAGTTTATAAACGACATGCAGTGGACGTCGTTGCAGTTTCAGAAGAACGAACGCATCGTCTGCAACTTCAATATCACCGTGACAAAATACGACCAGTCGTCGAATATCTTCACGTGCAACGCGCTGATACAGGCAAACCGACCGGTGTACAACTCCTCGTACACCACCACCTTATATAATAATAAGGACGATGAGTTCAATTTCGAGTTCGCACAGTTCGACCAGCTCAACTACAACGAAGAGCAGATAGACAACCAGCTGACGGCGCTCATCGCCTATTACGCCTATCTTATAATCGGTCTCGACCTCGACAGCTTCTCTCCCATGGGCGGCGAGGACCTTCTGCAGCGTTGTCTCAACCTTACGAACAATGCGCAGAACCTGTCGTATCCCGGTTGGAAGGCTTTTGAGAACGACCGTAACCGCTTTGCCATCATCAACGACTATATGGAGGGCGCCATGCGACCGTTCAGACAGTTGCAGTACGACTACTACCGCACGGGACTGGACGAGATGGCGAACAATGCGGAGCGCGGACGCACCAACATAACGACGACGATAGAGACAAATCTAAAGAAGGTGCACGAAGACAAGCCTTTGAGTCTCCTGCCGCAGATATGGACGGACTACAAGAAGGACGAGCTGGCGAGCATATACAAGGGCAAAGGCACGCCGAAGGAGAAGGAAAGCGTTTATGATATCCTCTTTTCCATAAACGCGTCGCAGAACAATTATTGGGAGAAGATAAAGGAATAAGAAGCATATAACGTGAAACTGAAATGCTGAAACAACTATATATAAAGGATTTTACCCTTATTGACACGCTCGACATGCGTTTCTTCCCCGGTTTCTCCGTGATAACGGGCGAGACGGGCGCGGGAAAGAGCATTATACTCGGTGCGATAAACCTGTTGCTGGGGCAGCGGGCGGACATGAAACTGATAAAGACGGGATGCAGCCGCTGCGTGATAGAGGCGCATTTCGACCTCAGCCGCTATGACATGGAGGCGTTTTTCACAGAAAACGACATAGACTACGATGCCGACGACTGTATACTGAGGCGCGAACTGACGAGCGCCGGGAAGAGCCGCGCGTTTATAAACGACACGCCCGTGCCGCTCACGACGATGCGCCGGCTCGGCGAGCAGCTGATAGACATACACAGCCAGCATCAGAACCTGTTGCTGAGCGATGAGGACTTCCAGTTGAACGTAGTGGACGTCATTGCGCAGGACAAGGACGCGCTCGACGACTACAGGCGTGAGTTTGCCGGATACATCGCCGCCGTAAAAGAGGCGGACCGCGTGCGACGTGAGATAGAAGACGGTATGCGCAACGAGGACTTCATACGTTTTCAGTATAACGAACTGTGCGATGCCCAACTTGAACCGGACATACAGGAGGCTCTCGAGCAGGAGAGCGAGACGCTGAACCATGTGGAGGAGATAAAGACAGCCTTGTTTGCCGCCGACAGCATACTTGCAGGCGGCGACGGCGAGGGCGTGGTGGAGCGTCTGAAGGAAGTTGCACGCACGCTCGGCGGCATCGGCGGCATCTGTCCGGACATAAAGGATGCGGCGGAAAGGCTCGACAGTTGTTATATCGAACTGAAGGATATAGCCGACGAGGTGAGCGGCAATGCAGAAAGCATAAGTTTCGACCCGCAGCGTCTGGAGGTTATCAATTCAAAGCTCGACCGTATCTATTCCTTGCAGCAGAAACATCATGTGTCTACGGTGGACGAGCTGTTGAAGATACGGCGGCACCACGGCGAATTGTTGGAAAACATAGACAACAGCGACGCGCATCTTAAGGAACTTGAGGCTGAGAAGCAGCGGATATTCAAGTTGTGTGAGGAGAAGGCGGCGCGCATGTCCGGGCTTAGGCGTAAGGCGGCGGGCGTGATAGAGGGGGAGATGCAGAAGAGGCTCGTGGCTCTCGGCATGCCAAATGTGCGCTTTTCAGTTACTCTGGAGCATAAGGACTTGGCAGCCGACGGTGCCGACCGTGTGGTGTTCATGTTCAGCGCCAACAAGAACATGCCCCTGCAACCTGTCTCGGAGGTGGCGTCGGGCGGAGAGATCGCGCGTGTGATGCTGTCGCTGAAGGCTATGATAAGCGGTGCGGTGAAGTTGCCGACAATCATCTTTGACGAGATAGACACCGGCGTGAGCGGTAAGGCGGCAGAGCGCATGGCGATGATAATGCAGGAAATGGCGTTGAAAGACAGACAGGTCATCAGCATCACGCATCTGCCGCAGATTGCCGCGCGCGGCACGACGCATTACAAGGTATATAAAATCGACACTTCCGGCGGAACGGAAAGCCGCATGGATGTTCTGTCGCCCGATGACCGCGTGCGTGAGATTGCTCAGATGCTCAGCGGCTCGGATGTCAGCGAAGCGGCGGTCAGCAACGCGAAAGAACTGCTTGGGATGATATAATATATATAATGTATAGGTTTAATTTTATTTGACGATATGAAAAGGATTGTAACTATAATAATAGTGTTGATAGCTGTCTGCGGCGCCTTGAAAGCCCAGCCGGCAGCAGTAAAGAACGTGGCGAAGTCTGTATTCACACTTACTACATTCAAGGAAGACGGCAGTCTGCTGGCATCCGGACACGGTGTGTTCGTCGGAACGGACGGCGAGGCGATAAGCAACCTTGCGCCTTTTATCGGCGCTGCGCGTGCGGTGGTGATAGATGCCCGCGGCAACAAGATGGATGTGACGCGTATGCTTGGCGCAAACAGCATATACGATGTGGCAAAGTTCAAGGTCGACGGCAAGACGACGCCCGCTCCTCTGGCGTCGTCGGCTGCAAAGGCGGGCGCACAGGTGTGGCTTGTTCCGTATTCGGTGAAGTCACCGTCGCCGAAGTCAGCCACGGTGAGAAACGTGGAGACATTCATGGACAAGTATTCGTACTATATCTTTACCCTCGATGCTTCGGACAACACAGTGGCGTGCCCGTTTGTAAATGCCGGTGGCGAGGTGATAGGACTGATGCAGCCTTCGACGACAAACAGCGACATCCATGCAACCGATGCGCGCTATGTTGCGGATTTGAAGATGAGCGCCCTCTCGGCAAATGAGGATGTCTTCCGCAAAATATCTATCCCCACGGCTCTTCCCGATGACAGGGAACAGGCTGTGCTTGCACTGATGATAATAGGTCAGAACGGTGACTCGTTGAAGCATGCTGCGGCAGTGGACGATTTCCTGAAGGCATATCCTGCATTGTTGGACGGATATGTGGCAAAGGCGCAGATAGCCGTAAGGGCAAATAAGTTTGACGATGCTGCAAAGAGCATGGAAAAGGCGATAAGCAGCGTCGCAAACAAGGATGATGCGCATTTCAATTACAGTAAGATAATATACGACAAGGAGCTTTACAACCCTGCACCGTATTCATCGTGGTCGCTTGACAAGGCTCTCGATGAGGCGGAGAAGGCGTACAGCATAAATCCTCTGCCTGTTTACAGGCATCAGCAGGCATTGGTGAAGTTTTCCAAGGGCGAATACCGGCAGGCGTATGACATGTTTATGGCACTGACCGCGACATCACTGCACAACTCTGAACTTTATTATGAGGCGGCACGTTGCAAGCAGATGATGAAAGCTCCCAATACGGAAGTGTTGGCTCTGCTCGACAGTGCGGTGAACAACACCGACACTCTTCGCATCGTTGAGGCGGCTCCCTATTTCCTTGCCCGCGCCGATGTGTATGTAGAGGAGGGAAACTACCGTCAGGCGGTATTTGATTATACACGTTACGAACTGCTGAAGGGTCGCCGTCAGCTTGGCGCAGACTTCTATTATGTGCGTGAGCAGGCAGAGGTAAAAGGCAAATTGTTCAAACAGGCGCTCATCGATATAAATATGGCAGTGATGCTTGCCCCCAAAGAACCTTTATATTGGGCGGAGAAAGCTTCGCTTGAATTAAGAGTAAACATGATTGACGAGGCTATGAAGACTGCGCAACACTGTGTGGAGCTTGCTCCGGACTATGCCGACGGCTATCTGTTGCTCGGACTGGCTCAAGTGCAGAAAGGAAATAAGGCAGAAGGACTGGAAAATATGAAAAAGGCGCAGGAGCTTGGCAATGAGCAGGCAGAGAAACTTATTGAAAAGTATTCCAAATGAGTCTGATTTGTATTGAGGTGCCATCCACGTTGTAGGGACATATTTTTCACTTCGTTCAACAACACGTCTTGTATTTGTCCGCTTGTATAATGATTTGATAATGTGTCTGTTACAGACGGACAAATACAAGACGTGTTGTTGAACGAAGTGAAAAATATGTCCCTACAACGCGGATGATTGCTTATGTCGACCCGCCATCATTTTATTATTGTCATGTCATGTACGAAGCGATAAAGCATACGTCCCTTATCTCCCTTTTATCTCCTTTTATCTCCTCCTTATCTCCTTAAATCAAATCTTAAACCTATGTTTCTTCCGTGCCTTTCTCGGCGTCATCGGATTATACGGAATCATTTCCTCCGTTTTTATATCCGGTTCATGTATTCCCGATGATTTGTATGGCACACCGCGGTATTGTGCATAGCGCTGCCTTATGCGTTCCACGTAGTCAACGGTCTCGCTTCCTCTCATATAACCGTATTTCACCACAGGGTCGTTGTAGTAGGCAGGCGTCTGCAAAGCAAGAACAAACGGTGCCACGTTGTTCCAAAGATGCGGATTACGTCCGTTTTTGCGTGCCAGCGCCATGGCGTCGCGTATGTGCAACGGACCGGCGTTATAGGCGGCAAGCACAAAAAGGTGTCGCTGTTCCGTGTTGGGAATGTCGCGGAAAGAATTCATAAGTTGGGATATGAACTTCGTGGCGGCGGATATGTTCTGTTCCGGGTCGTATATCTTGGATAGCGGCAAGCCGAGGTGTGTGGCCGTAGACGGCATTATCTGCATCAGACCGCATGCCCCTGCCCATGAACGTGCGTTTGGGTCGAAGCATGATTCCTGATAGCATTGTGCTGCAATGAGTCTCCAGTCCCAGCGTGCAACGGGTGCGTATTTGCGGAATAACGGGTCGTAAGAGGATATAATACCGGCAGATTTGTTGAGGAATGGCGAATACGTGCGCCGTCTGACACTCTTTTTCGAGAACATCATGCGTTGCTCCCTGTTTATCTCTGCAAGCATAGACGGGCGATACCAGTTGTTTAGCGTGTCTGCCAGTTCCCGGTTTTCATCGGATACCGCCCATTGAACACCGAGAGAGTCTATGGCAGCGCCACAGAACTGTATCGGGTATGTCTTGCCTAACTTGCGTGGAAGCATTACGGCAATCAAGTCTCCGTCTCCGTTGCAGAGGCGTGTTATCATCTCTGCTGTGTCTTTGCATAATTCCACACGCACGGATACTCCAAGGTGTGCGGCAAACTTTTCGCATAGCAGATATTGTGTTCCCATGCCGTGCCCGTGATAGTCGTAGTATGTATCCGGACCGGAAATGGTCAGCACAATCATTTCACCGTTTGTCATTATGTCTTTTATCGCAAAAGCCTCGTTTGTCGAGTCTGTACTTACTTCTCCCCACGGCGTGACGATTGTCTCGGATTTCTTATGCGTGCATGCGACAATCATTATCATTGCAAGTGCCATACAGGCTGTGTTCTTGTGTAGTGTCATCGGTGGGGATATGGTATGTCTTGCCGGTTCAGATTTCTACGAATGTTGATATTACGGACATGATTACGATTATTATGGCAATAAATATCATTGTTCTGAAAAGTATCAATGATATCTTTCTTCTGCGTTTGTATGAAAGCAGACTTCTTGTCTTGAAATAATCGGCACTGTCCATGCCCTTGATGTTGTGTGTTCTTTTCATAATATTTTTAAAGGTATAATGTGATTTTACAGAATGATAATTATGTTCTTTATTATGTGTTTTATCGTTATGAAACGGTGTCTTGATAAAATCAGACAATCATTGTATTTCCACGGTCGGCGTTTTCGGTTGCTCTCTTTTCTCGAGCAACACCACGTTTTCTACATGTGGCGTATGCGGGAACATGTCTACGGGTTGGACAGCCGTCACACGATAGTGACAGTCAAGTGCGGCAAGGTCGCGTGCCTGTGTCGCCGGGTTACAGCTTACGTACACAATGCGGCGCGGCGCGGCGCGCAGAATGGTATCCGTTACGTCCTGATGCATTCCTGCACGTGGCGGATCGGTTATTATTACGTCCGGTCTGCCGTGTTTGGCTATGAACTCGTCATTAAGAATATCTTTCATGTCACCGGCATAGAATATGGTGTTGTCTATACCGTTGATGCTTGAGTTCACTTTTGCATCTTCTATTGCCTCCGGCACATATTCTATGCCGATTACCTGTCGTGCCTGCTTTGCCACAAAGTTTGCAATGGTTCCGGTTCCGGTGTACAGGTCGTACACAAGTTCGTTGCCCGTCAGTCCGGCAAAGTTGCGTGCCACGGTGTATAGATGCAATGCCTGTTCGGTGTTAGTCTGATAGAAGCTTTTCGGACCAACCTTGAATTTAAGATCCTCCATTGTCTCGAAGATAAAGTCATTACCTTTAAAGGTCTTTATTTCAAGGTCGTTGAACGTATCGTTGCACTTCTGATTGTCTACATATAGCAATGACGTTATCTGCGGGAACTTGTCTGCTATATGGCATAACAGTCTTTCTGCCAGTTCGTGGTCGTTGTCATTTTCAAAGTGGAATTGTATCAGCAACATCCACTCTCCGGTATTGGAGTTTCTTATCATTATGTCGCGCAACAGACCGTGTTGCTGTCGCAGGTCGAAGAACGACATGCCGTTGTTGTATGCGAAATCGCGTATTTCGTTTCTGATGTTATTGTGCAGGTTGTCCATAAGGTGGCAGGTTTCGATGGGAAGTATCTTGTCGAATGCACCTGTAATATGGAAACCTATTGCGTTCATGTTGTCGTATACCGTTCCTGCAGCAACCTCTTCGCGTGTAAGCCAACGTTTGTTTGAACATCCGAACTCCAACTTGTTCCTGTATTCGCGTGTTTTTACGGAGCCGAGAATGGGGTGGGGTTCGGGAAGTTCTATTTTACCGATGCGTGTGAGCTGGTCCATCACTTGTTTTTGTTTCATCTTCAACTGCTCTTCGTATGGCAAATTCTGCCACTTGCATCCTCCGCAAATGCCAAAGTGACTGCACATCGGTGTCTCTCTCACATCGCTGTATTTTATAAATCTGATGACTTCTGCCTCGCAGTAGCTATGTTTTTTCTTGCGTATCTGTAAATCCACCACGTCGCCCGGTACACAGAACGGTACGAAGATTACTTTGTCGTCTACTCTTACGAGCGATTTTCCTTCTGCAGCGCAGTCGGTGATGGTTATATTTTCCAATATCGGTAACGGTTTCTTCTTTCTGCTCATTATCTTTATTATGTCTTTAGATAATTTTTCCGGGCACAAAGTTAACGAAAATCTCTGTAATAACCGTTAAAAGAGTATGGAATATCACTGCAAAGGAAAGGATAGGGGAGTGAAATTACAACCAAATAGCTTCTTTTCATTTAGGTTAGGAACTTTGTTTATAGCAGTACAAGGCTTTTTGCGGAAAATACAGTAACTTTGTGGATGTTAGAACAATATGAGAAACGTATGAAGAAGTGGCAGAAAATATCAGACATAGTGACGCTGGCAATCTTGGCGATAATAAATTTCGTAATATATGAGTTGTCATATATGCAAACTATGTATATTAAAAAATATCCTTCTGTCGAAAGAGTCCTGTCCGATTCTCATGATGCTTTATTGAATGTTGGGTATCTCGTATTGGCTAATTATCTTATTATAGTATTGTTGTTTATCTGTCTATGTAAGAACGGGGGTAAAAAATGCGGCTGAAAGATAAACGGTTTTGGATTTTGGAAGGTATGCTTGCCACAATACCATTCATCATGGGATTATTTGCAATCATAGTCTTAATATCCGGTAACATGAGCTTCGAGTTTTCAGAATTGCTTTATCCTGCAAATATTGAAATATTTGTAATATGGGAGATAACCTATTTGTTGGCAGGTGTATTGTCATATAGGAAGGTAAAATCAAGTAGTTGGGTTGCAAGTTCCTTTATTGGTTGGGGAATTGCCTGCCCCCTAATTGCAGTTTCAACTTTTATATGGGCTGGAATAAGAATACATGATGGTTTCAGCGGTTTAGCCTATCTTATGATTTCTATCATATCATGGGGAGGCAGCATATTGCCATTATTGCTCGCAAACTATATCCTTTTAAGTCTTTTCTCCTATAAATCATGAAACTGACCGATAAACGATTTTGGATATTCGAGACAATGATGTTGCTTTGTGGTGTGGCAACCACTTGTGTGGAAGCTCTGAACTATGGAATAAGCTTGTTTTATCTCATAGGGCATTTGTTCGTTTATCCTCTATGTTTCTGCATTGGCGGAATTGCGACATGGAAAATAGCTAAAGAGGATGGCGTTTGGCGGCTGGCAGGTAATAATCTGCTTTTCTCCGCCATAGTGTACAATCTGTTTCACCTCATCTTGTATCCGATATATGGGGTGCCGTTTTCATCTTCTGCCTATTGGGATGCCGCCGGTTGCTATGTATTGTGTGCCATACTGCCTGTTGTTTCTTGCTGTTATGGCTATAAGATGATAGAAAGATACATTAATAAAAGAATATCATAAAATAGGCAAATATATTTTTGCTACAACTTTAAGTGTCCATTATAAATTATCAATTGTCAATTATAAATTGTATTCTTGTGTCATTTTGTCATTTCAAAATCATCGTCTGAAAGTCGCGTTCTACGTGTTAAAAGTTTTCAAGGGCGGTCGTAAATGATAAAAGGGCATGCGTTTTGTTATAAACGAACGTGCTTTTCATAGGAATAGTACGTGCAAAAGAGTGGAAAGCACGTGCTTTTAGGGGCAGAAATGTCGCACTTTGCAGGGTAAAAGGGCTGCTTTGGCAACGTAATAAGGCAACTTTCGCATAGAAATCAGGCAACTTTCTTATTCCGATAATGCACACTTTATTGCTTTTGTGTGTAACATGCTGATGTCTAACGTGTTATGCCTGCACGCGAATTTAGGCGATATTTCGCATCGACAAGCTTTCTTTTTCAGAAGATCGCAGTATTTCGGGGTTATGGAAAATCAAAAAGAAAGGAAAAAACGAATTTAGTTGAGAAATGAAAAGGATGTGTCAAAATAAGTGGATTATTCATGTTATATGGATATATGCTTGTATTTGTCCGCTCATAACAGCCTTAATATCGGTGGCTTGTGCACCGGACAAATACAAGCATATGTCCATACATACAACAAATATTGAATTCTGACACATCCCTTTCATTATGATAAAGATGTTATATCAGATCATTTATAAATCCCAATCGTCCAATGGAGTATTCTCATCCGTTTCCGGAGCATTTTCATCTTCAACAACATTTGATTCATTTTCAGTCACAACATCGGTTGTATCGGTACTTACAGTGTCGTTGCGCACCGGTACATAGCTTGCGCACGAGTACATGCCATACTTTATATCGGTATCATCCGGCGTACGGAATTTGCCATGATATTTTGCAAATGCGGCGTCGCTCATAACTGCCTGTATGAAGTTTCCGCATATAGGCAGGGCTGTGCGGCTTCCTTGTCCCAAGGCTCCCGTACGGAAGTGTATGCTCCTGTATTCTCCGCCAACCCATGCTCCTGCCACAAGGTTTGGACTTACACACATGAACCATGCGTCAGAATGATTGTTTGTTGTTCCGGTCTTTCCTCCAAAGTCGGTATCAGGGGCAGAGCCGATGTACGACCACAGGCTTTGCGACGTACCGCCCGGTTCGCGCATGCCGCCCATGAGCAGTTGCTGCATGAAGAAGGCGCTTTTGTATGGTATGGCTTGCTTTTCTTCACGTTGCGCCTTGTATATCTCTTTTCCGTCTTTGTCTATTATTCTTGTTACAAGTACGGGTGATACATGTTTTCCATTGTTGGCTATCGTACAATAGGCATTTACCATTTCAAGCAGATTGACATCTGATGCTCCTAATGCAAGTGACGGAGCTTCGTCCAATGGGCTTTTTATTCCCATTTCATGGGCTGTATTGATGATATTCTTTATTCCCATTTCCTGACCAAGGCGTACAGCCACGGAGTTGATACTCCTTGCGAATGCACTGCGTAACGGAATGGAGTCGCCGGAGAAACGTCCGTTGGCATTGGTTGGCGTCCATATTGTTGTCTCTCCTTTTTTCTTGTCGTAAACCTCCATGCGTATATATTCATCCCGACGTTTGTCGCACGGTGTAAGTCCTTGGTTCATTGCCTCGGTATAGACAAAAAGCTTGAACGTAGATCCTGGCTGTCTCATTGCCGTTACCTTGTCATATTTCCATGACTTGAAGTCAAGGTCGCCAACCCATGCTTTCACTTCGCCTGTCTGTGGCTCCATTGCGAGGAATGAGCAATGCATGAAGTGCACCATGTAGCGTATGGAGTCCATTGTGCTCATTTCTTTCTCAATGACTCCATTTTCGTAGTCGAACAGTTTCACCGTGTGCGGTTTGTTCATGTAATATTTTATGGAGTCTTCATTGCCATCGTATTTCAGTTGCAATGCCTTATATACAGGTTGCCGTTTTGCTATGTTCTCGATGAAGTTGGGAATGACCTGTCCTTTCTCGTCGCGCCATGGATCCTGTCCGCTCCAATGATTGTTGAAGTTACGTTGCACCTGCTTCATCTGCTTTATTGCTGCTTCTTCAGCATATTTCTGCATGCGTGTGTCAATGGTTGTATATATTTTCAGACCGCTTGTGTATAGGTCGTATCCGTTATCGTTGCACCAGTCTTTAAGTTCGTCTGCAACAGCCTCGCGGAAGTATTGTGCCTGCCCGTCGTAGTTGCTTTCTATACTGAAGTTCAGTTTTATGGGTATTTGTATTATTGAGTCGTACTCGGCTCGTGTGAGATCATTATGCTTAAGCATGTTGTGCAATACGACATTGCGGCGTTTCAGACTGTTTTTCGGATTGGAGATAGGGTTATATGCAGTTGTTGCTTTCAACATTCCCACCAATACGGCAGCCTGTTCCGCTGTCATTTCTGCCGGTGTAATGCCGAAATATGTCTTGCACGCAGTTTTTATTCCGTAGGCATTGGAACTGAAGTCTACGGTGTTGGCGTACATTGTAATGATGTCTTTCTTGTCATATATAAGTTCCAGCTTTGTTGCGATAATCCATTCCTTGCTCTTCATTATCAGCATTCTCACACCGGGGATGTGTCCCAACAGTCCTGTGGAGTATTGTGTCCTGACGCGGAACATGTTTTTTGCAAGCTGTTGTGTGATAGTTGAGGCACCACGTGCATCGTGGTGTACTATCATGTCCTTTACTGCAGCAAACAATCCTGTTATGTCTATGCCGAAATGACTGTAGAAACGTTCGTCTTCAGTGTCAATGAGGGTTTTCCAAAATATGGGGTTTACATCTTCATATTTTACCGGTGTACGGTTCTGATTGAAATATTTTCCGATGAGAACTCCGTCGGAACTGTATATTTCTGACGCTTCATTGGTCTGTGGATTTTTAATCTGTGAGAAGCCGGGGGACTTTCCGAACAGCCAAAGAAAGTTTATGTCCACCATTACAAGATAAATGATAAGCGATATTATCAGTGAACATATGACTATTATTGTTTTTGTGTACCATGCGCGACCTTTGTACAGATTTTTGTACCATGACCATAGACCGGCAATTTTTCTGCGGCATAGTTCTGCTGCCACCTTTACTTTCTCAAACATAATGTATGATATTGTTTTATGTTTCTTTGAATAATAGATTTACAAAAGTAATAAAAAACTTATCTATTGTAACTTACTTTCAATATAATTTATGATTTCTTCAAAGTTATCGGGATGAAACCATGCTGTTTTTTCATCTCTTTTGAACCATGTAAGCTGTTTCCTGCAATACCTGCGTGTATTGCATTGTATCCTGAATACGGCTTCATCGAGCTTACAGTTACCTGCAAAAAACTCGAACAGTTCTTTATAACCAACTGTATTAAGCGAGTTTAGTCCTTTCATGGCATACACTTTTTGTGCCTCGTCCACCAATCCGCTGTTTATCATTTCAACAACACGTCTGTTGATACGGTCATAAAGTTCGTCTCGCTCACGGTTAAGTCCTATCTTTATTATATTAAAAGGTCTTTTCTTTATTTTGTTCTTTCTGAATGAAGTATATGTCTTTCCGGTCATGTGGCATATTTCGAGTGCATGGATAACACGTTTGGGATTGTTTTTATCCACTATATCGTAATATTCCGGATCCAATATCTCAAGTTCATGGCATAAAGCGTCAAGTCCCTCTCGCTCATATCGTTCTTTCATTGTATTGCGTGTGACATCATCAACGGTAGGAATATCGTCTATACCATAGCATACGGCATCTATGTACATCATGCTCCCGCCTGTCATTAGTGCTATGCCGTTGTGGTTGTCCGATGCGAAATGTTCACTTAGACATTTCATTACATCCATTTCAAACATGGCTGCACTATAATAATCGTGTATGCTGAGCGTTCCGACAAAGAAGTGTCTAATCTTTTTCAGTTGGTCCTCCGTTGGTGCAGAGGTACCTATAGGCAGTTCCCTGAACAACTGTCTTGAATCAGCGTTTATGATAAATGTGTTGAAGTGTCTGGCTATATTGATGGAAAGCTCTGTCTTTCCGACTCCAGTGGGACCTGATATTACGATAAGATTGTTCATGTTGTTCTTGTCTTTTGTCGTCTGAGGGGTAAAAGTTAGTGCTTGGTGTTTCTTTTTGTTGAAACGCACCAAGCACTAAATATCATTATTGTAATGTATGGTTCTTATCTAATGATGCCTCGTTGAGAAGACGTGATAAAATCTATTATGTAGTCAATTTCCTTGCATTTCGGCAGTTTCTCCTGTATCTCCTTTATAGCCTCCGACTTAAGTCCTTTTGAATATATCAGGCGATATGCGTTGTGTATATTTTCTATTGTATCGTTGCTGAAACCTCTGCGACGCAGACCTACAAGGTTTAGACCGAAGTATCTTGCCGGTTCTTTGCCTACAATAATATAAGGTGGTATGTCCTGACTGAATTTGCAACCTCCTTGTATCATCACATAGCTGCCTATGTGACAGAACTGGTGACAAAGTACATTGGCACTGATAACTGCGCAATCGTCAACAATAACCTCACCTGCAAACTTTGTCGAGTTGCCTATGATTGTTTGGTTGCCGATAATGCAGTCGTGTGCAATATGTACACATTCCATGAGAAGATTGTTGCTTCCCACCTTTGTTGTTCCGCGAGATGCCGTTCCACGTGATATTGTCACGTTTTCACGTATGCTGTTGTTGTCACCGATTTCACATGTAGTATGCTCGCCTTTAAACTTTAAATCCTGTGGTTTGGTGCTTATGCTTGCACCAGGAAATATTTCGTTGTTGTTTCCTATTCGTGCGCCCACATGAACTGTCACGCTATTCTGGAAAGTATTGTTGTCACCAATAACCGTATCCTTGTCAATAAAACAGAAAGGACCGATAATATTGTTGTCCCCAAGTTTTGCCTCCGGATGAACGTATGCTAATGGACTTATCTGATTCATAATGGTTATATAATGATTAAAGCAATTTTGCTGTTATTTGTTTTTTACAATCTGTGCGGTGAATGTTGCTTCCGATACCACTTTATCTCCTACAAATACATATCCTTTCATTGATGATACACCGTGGCGTACCGGGGCAAGCAAATCTACTTTGAATATCAGTGTATCGCCAGGAACAACTTTGTGCCTGAATTTTACATCGTCTATCTTCATGAAATAAGTAGACCAGCGCTCAGGTTCCTCCAATGTGTTCAGTACCAACAGACCGCCACATTGTGCCATCGCTTCTATTTGCAATACACCGGGCATTACAGGTTCTTGAGGGAAATGCCCTACGAAATAAGGCTCATTGCTCGTTACATTCTTTACACCAACAATGCTGCTTGCTCCAATTTCAATAACTTTGTCCACCAATTGCATGGGATATCGGTGGGGGAGAAGTTCCCGAATGCGGTTAACATCCATTATCGGTGTGTCGCAACAATTATATATAGGAGCCTGTATCTCATGTTTGCGTATCTCTTTTCTCATGAGACGTGCAAATTTGTTATTTATAGTGTGTCCCGGTCGTGTGGCTATGATACGTCCTTTTATAGGTTTGCCTATTAGAGCCATATCGCCAATGAGGTCAAGAAGCTTATGACGTGTACACTCATTCTCCCATACCAATGGCTTATGTTGGATATATCCTAATTTTGTAGCATCCATGTGAGGCACCTCAAGCAGATCAGCCAGTTGGTCAAGACGTTCCTGGGTGGTTTGGCGTTCGTATATAACGATAGCATTGTCCATGTCTCCTCCCTTTATAAGGTTGGCGTTCAGCAACGGTTCTATATCACGTACAAATACAAATGTGCGTGCCGGTGCTATTTCTGTAGGAAATTCTTCAATTTTATCGAGTGTGGCAAACTGGCTGTTGATAAACTTGGACTGGAACGAGCACATCACAGTCAAGCTGAATTCTTCATCCGGAAGAATTGTTATACACGAACCGGTCTCTTCATCCTTAACTTCAATCTTGTGACGTATCACATAGAAATCTTTGGGAGAGTTTAGTTCTTCTATTCCAATTTCATTTATTTTTTCAATATATGGTGCAGCCGAACCGTCCAAAATAGGAAATTCCGGTCCGTTTACCTGTATAAGACAGTTGTCTATACCTAATGCGTAAAGGGCTGCGAGCCCGTGCTCTACGGTCGAAACTCTTATATCTCCTTTTCCAAGAACGGTTCCACGTTGTGTATCAATTACGTTTTCAGCTATGGCATCGATTACAGGTTGTCCCTCAATGTCTATTCTTTGGATTTTATATCCGGTGTTTTCCTTTGCGGGATTGAATGTGACGGTAAGGCTTAATCCTGTATGAAGTCCTTTTCCACAAAGGGCAAAACTACCTTTTAGTGTATTTTGCTTTAGCATGCTTTCGTTATTTTATTGTTTATGCAATTCTTTTAATTGTTCCACTTCTTTCTGAAGGGCATTGATTTGTCTGTATAAGTCAGGAAGTTTGCGGAATATTGCCTGTGACTTGAAATACTGTTTGGGTTCCATAGGGGGAGTGCCTATAAGCGTCTGGTTATCTTTCAAACTCCCGGGAACACCGGATTGTGCTCCAAGAAACACTTTGTCACCTATACTGCTGTGACCGGCTATGCCTACTTGTCCGCCAAACATGCACCATGCACCTACCTTTGAGCTTCCAGCCACACCTACTTGGGCAGACATAACTGTGTTTTCACCGATGTCTGTGTTGTGGGCAATCTGTACAAGATTGTCAAGTTTTACACCCTTTCTCAGATAAGTGCTTCCCATTGTTGAACGGTCAACACATGTATTTGCACCGATTTCAACATTGTCTTCAATTGTTACAATACCTATTTGTGGTATCTTATCATAACCTTCCGTATTAGGGGCAAAGCCAAAACCGTCGGCACCTATTACAGAGCCAGAATGTATTGTAACATTATTCCCAATGCGGCAATTATGATATATTGTTACATTGGGATATATATTGCAGTTGCAGCCCAACTTGGTGTTGTCTTCTATCGTTGCATGAGGATGTATTCTACACCCGTCGCCTATTTCAACGTTGTCTCCGATGTAGGCAAATGCACCTATATAACAATCTTTTCCGATATTCGCTGTTGACGAAACAAAAGCCAGAGAATCAATACCTGTTTTCTTTGGTTTCATCGACTCATACAGTTGTAGCAACTTGGCAATGGCTTCGTATGCACTTTTTACACGTATAAGCGTGGCGCTTACAGGTCTGTCAAGTTTCACACTCTCGTCTATAAGTACAATGCTGGATTTTGTTTCGTAAATAAAATGTGTGTATTTAGGATTGGATAAGAAAGAAATGGCTCCCGGCTTGCTCTCTTCTATTTTGGCAAAAGTATTTACCGAAGCATTCTCATTACCCTCTATACTGCCTTGAACAAACTCTGAAATTTGTTTCGCTGTGAATTCCATATATACAAAATATCTTAATTTATTTTGCAAATATAACAATTTTTATTTAGAAGCGCTTATAACAAAGGTAATATTTGCGATTTTTTTTGGAAAGCAATACAATGTCGAGTATGTCCGAAGCTTCGGATATATCCTTGATTGTACCGTCTTTGTACAGTATGGATATGTGGTCGTCATTAAAATCATACATATCTTTCTGTATGAAATCAATGCTCATGAAATAGCATGTTTCTTCTTTTGTTATATTGTATCTGTCCGATAAACTTTTCCGTATGTTTTCAATATATTCTTCATCAAATGGTTTATCGCTTACTTCTACCTTGAACAAATTACGGTTTATTATGTCTGATGCCAGTATGGAGAGAATATTGTCATTGTTTTCCGTCCATTCTTTAAGTGCGCTCCAAATGTCAGTGTCGTCCAAAAGTGTATAGTAATACAAAGCTTTGCTGTCACATTTGAACAACTCGGCGTTGACATCGTTTGACAGGAAATATTTCAAGCATGGTGGAGCAAATACTTCATGTCCGTTTCTTACAAGTCCTTTAGCCCTGTTCAGAACGTTCAGCAACATCTTTTCACTTGCAACGGTTGTTTTGTGCAAGTAAACCTGCCAATACATAAGACGCCTTGATATAAGATAGTTTTCTATGGAATATATCCCTTTATAGTCTACAACAAGTCTGTCGTTGGCAACATTAAGCATTTTTATTATCCTTGCACTGCCTATGTTTCCTTCTGTCAGACCGGTAAAGAAACAGTCACGTCTGAGATAGTCCAGCCTGTCCATATCCAGTTGGCTGCTTATCAACTGATGAAGAAATCTTTTTGGATATTCGTTCTTGAATATTTTCAGTGCAAGCGTCAGTGCACCTTTCATCTCCCTGTTCATCTGCTCCATCATAATCAGTGAGATGTCTTCGTGACTGATACCGTTTATCAGTGTGTTTTCCAACACATGCGAGAAAGGTCCGTGACCGATGTCGTGCATCAATATAGCTGCCTCGACGGCTTCCGCCTCGCTGTCGAATATGAATACCCCTTTATTGGTAAGCGAATTTATCGCTTCACTCATGAGATGGAATGAGCCGATGGAGTGTAAAAAACGAGCATGTTGGGCCGACGGGTATACTATCGACGTCAGACCCAACTGTTTAATGCGAGTAAGTCTTTGCATCCACGGGTGCTTGATGATGTCAAGCAGTGGACCGCGCGGAATTTTTATGAATCCGAAAACCGGGTCGTTTATTATTTTTTCGTCATTCATTTAATCTTTTCCAGTTCAACAGCCATTTCTTCCTGCAGTTCTTTTGCCTTTGTGGCAGCTGTTTCTGCAAAATCCTTACCGTTGCTTGCATATATTATTCCGCGGCTGCTGTTTACCAAAAGTCCGCATTCATTGTTCATTCCATACTTGCAAACCTCTTGCAGGCTCCCTCCTTGGGCGCCGACTCCTGGAACAAGAAGAAAATGATGGGGGACATGGGTGCGTATATTTTCAAACATACTACCTTGAGTTGCACCTACCACATACATCATATTATCTTCGTTTCCCCATTCCTGTGACTTTTCAAGAACTTTTTCAAACAAGCGTTTCCCGTTCTTGTCTTCGGTCATTTGAAAGTCATTAGAACCTTTATTGCTTGTCAGTGCGAGCAGTATAACCCATTTGTCCTCATACTCAAGAAACGGCTTGACGCTGTCTTCACCCATATACGGGGCAACGGTAAGCGCGTCTATGTCATATTCCTCAAAGAACGTGCGTGCATACATCTTTGAAGTATTTCCAATGTCTCCGCGCTTTGCATCAGCGATGATGAAATGTTCCGGATATTCTTTTTTCAGATATTCAACTGTTTGTTCAAAAGCAATAAGCCCCTTCACACCGAGACTTTCGTAAAAAGCCAGATTGGGTTTGTAAGCAACACAATAAGGAGCCGTGGCGTCTATTATGGCTTTGTTGAAGTCGAATATGGGATTTTCCGACTCTTTTAGGTGTTCTGGTATTTTCTTTATGTCCGTATCAAGACCTACACAAAGAAAACTTTTCTTTGCAAATATCTGTTTTATTAATTGTTCCTTGTTCATGTCTTTTGTTTATAATTCGTTCTCTTTCATCTTTTCTGCGTTCTCGGCAACGGTAAGTGCATCTATCATTTCCTGTATATTGCCGGAAAGAAATCCGGTAAGATCGTGTGTCGTAAATCCGATGCGATGGTCGGTGACGCGTCCTTGTGGGAAATTATATGTACGTATCTTGGCAGAGCGGTCGCCTGTGGATACAAGGCTTTTTCTGCGGTTTGCTATATCGTCCACATACTTCTGATGTTCTCTGTCATATATAAATGTACGTAGGCGTGATAATGCACGTTCCTTATTCTTGGGCTGGTCACGTGTTTCCGTACATTCTATAAGGATCTCTTCCGTCTCTCCGGTGTTGGGATTTTTCCACGGATATCGTAGACGTACACCCGATTCCACTTTATTGACATTCTGTCCTCCAGCTCCTGAACTTCTGAATGTATCCCATTTGATGTCTCCTTCATTGATGTTAACCTCGAATTTATCTGCTTCAGGCAATACGGCAACAGTAGCAGCAGATGTGTGCATGCGTCCTTGTGTCTCTGTTGCAGGTACACGCTGGACACGGTGGACTCCCGATTCGTATTTCAATGTGCCGTAGACATTGTCTCCACTTACGGCAAAATCAATCTCCTTAAAACCTCCTACAGCACCTTCACTCACGCTTGTAACACTGAGACTCCAGCCTTTGCTGTCACAATACTTCTTGTACATTTGGAATAAATCTCCTGCAAACAATGCCGCTTCATCACCGCCTGTCCCGGCTCGTACTTCCATTTGTACATTTTTTGCATCTTCCGGATCTTTCGGAACCAATGCAATCTTTATTTCTTCTTCAATTTTTGGCTGAAGGGCTTCATTGGTCTGAAGTTCCTCTCTTGCCATTTCTTTAAGGTCTGCATCGGTTTCATTTGCAATAATGTCCTTTGCCTCTTTTATGGAATTGATACACGCTATATAACGTTTGCGTGCATCCATAATTCCTCCAAGTTCCTTGTATTCGCGTGTCAGTTTGACATATCGTTCCTGATCTGCGATTACATCGGGGTCTGTTATAAGAGTGGAAACTTCTTCAAATCTCGATTCTAATCCTTCAAGTTTCTCAAGTATATTGTTTTGTTCAGCCATATATTATTAATAGTTGAATTCTCCAAATTCTGATTTGATTGTAAGCGAACGTGCGCCTTCCGTTACGTGTCCTATGATTTGGGCATCGATGTTGAAACTCTTGCTTATTGATATAATCTTGTCTGCAATGTCTTTGCTGACGTATATTTCCATTCGGTGCCCCATGTTGAATACCTGATACATCTCTTTCCAGTCGGTTTTGCTCTCTTCCTGGATTATCTTAAACAACGGCGGGACAGGGAACATGTTGTCTTTTATTACGCGACAGTTCTCGCCGACAAAATGTAACACTTTTGTCTGTGCGCCTCCCGTACAATGTACCATGCCGTGTATTTCCGGTCTGAACTCATCCAGCATCTTCTTTATTACAGGAGCAAATGTACGTGTCGGTGACAAAACAAGTTTTCCGGCGTCAATGTCCAGATCTTCAATGCTTTCCGTAAGTGTCTTTTTCCCGCTGTATACCAGTTCTTCAGGTACGGCATGGTCAAAGCTTTCCGGATATTTCTTGGCAAGATATTTGGAGAATACATCATGGCGGGCACTTGTCAAACCGTTGCTACCCATACCACCGTTGTATTGTTTCTCGTATGTAGCCTGTCCTGTGGACGACAATCCCACTATCACATCTCCCGGTCTTATATTGGCATTGTCTATCACATCGCTGCGTTTCATACGGCATGTCACCGTAGAGTCTACGATTATTGTACGTACAAGGTCGCCTACATCTGCTGTTTCGCCTCCTGTAGGATATATGCCTATTCCCATTTCACGCATTTCTGACAGCAACTCGTCTGTTCCGTTTATAATGGCTGTGATAACTTCGCCCGGAATTAACATCTTGTTTCGTCCTATTGTACTTGACACAAGAATATTGTCAACAGCTCCAACACATAGAAGGTCGTCGGTGTTCATTACAATCGCATCCTGAGCGATGCCTTTCCATATATCCAGATTCCCCGTTTCTTTCCAGTACATGTATGCAAGACTTGACTTTGTTCCGGCTCCGTCGGCATGCATTATGTTGCAGTATTCGGGATCTCCACCCAATATATCCGGTATGATTTTGCAGAAAGCCTGTGGAAAAATACCTTTGTCTATATTTTTGATTGCATTGTGTACGTCTTCTTTTGCTGCAGAGACGCCACGTAACATATAACGATTTGATGAATCCATGTTTATGTGAGTTTTATTTTATCCGTATTATGTAGGTCTTTTATTCCTGCCCGTTCCAAAAATCCCAACTGGCAAATGCCTGAAGCAATAGCATTTCCAATCCGTTCTTAACTGTGGCACCTTGTTTCTCTCCCTTTTGCATGAACAGTGTTTGATCCGGATTATAGATAAGGTCGTATAGAATGTTTTTCTCATTCATTGCCTCATACGGAAGTTGCGGACATTCGTCTATGTGCGGGAACATTCCACATGGCGTGCAGTTTATTATGACATTATACTCGCTTATGACATCCGGTGTTATTTTGTTATATTGTATTGTGCCGGGACGTTCATACCGACTTACGAATACTGTCTCAAGTCCGAGTGAACGCAGACCGTAGTCTACGGCTTTCGATGCACCTCCCGTACCAAGTATCAGAGCCTTCTTATGGTAATCTTTTAACAGCGGTTCCATGCTTTTTGTAAACCCTATGACGTCACTGTTATAACCTTTCAGCAGTGTTTCGTTTCCGTTTTGTTCAACACGTATCACGTTTACTGCACCTATTGCTCTTGCTTCCGGACTTACAGAATCCAAATAACTTATTACTTTCTGCTTGTAAGGAATAGTCACATTCAGCCCTTTTAATTCAGGATTTGATGCAATTATTTCCGGCAATGTTTCAATAGCCGGAATCTCAAAGTTTATATATTGGGCATCTATCTTTTCGCTGTTGAATTTCTCATTGAAGAAACTCCTGGAAAAAGAGTGTTCAAGAGGAAATCCGATAAGTCCGTATTTATCCATGATTTTATCATTTAGTTGCAATATAACATGTACATATTCCGCAAGTCAGACGTTTGAATCTTACATGCGAAAATCCTGCTTTTTCCAATATACCTACCATTCTTTCGCCTTGTGGAAATGCCTCAATCGTTTCCGTGAGATATTTGTATGCGGATGTATCTTTAGAGACCAGCTTTCCATATATGGGTAATATTGTGTGAGAGTAAACCTTGAAAAGTTGTTTCATCGGGAACTTTAAAGGTTGGCTCAGCTCGACAATGCTGAGACATCCGCCTTTTTTCAGAACCCTGCACATTTCCTTCAGACCGTTGTCAAGATCCTGAAAGTTCCTTATACCGAATGCTACAGTTATGGCATCGAAACTGTTTCCGGCAAACGACATACGCATGCAGTCTTCTTTTTTGAAGGATATAATATTGTCAAGTCCGGCTTCTTCAACCTTTTTCCTTCCGATATTCATCATCCCCTCCGATATGTCCACTCCCGTTATACGTTCCGGATGCAACATGCGTGCAGCCAATATGGCAAAGTCTCCTGTGCCTGTAGCTATATCCAATATTGATTTTGGACCGAATGCCTTCAGCTGTTTTATTGCATAATTTCTCCACCCTTTGTCTATCCCCCATGACAGACGATGGTTCAGCATATCGTATGAATGGGCAATGGAGTCAAACATCTTTTCAACCTGCTTGCCCTTTTCCTGCCCGTTTCCGTATGGTGTGATGCTTTCTTGTCTGTACATTCCTGATGCCGTTATATATTATATATAATAAGGTGTGGCGTTATGCGGAGTGAAGACCATCGCTTTTCCGGTTATCTGTTTTTCAGATATTCATCCACATTCTTTTCTATACGTGCCGCAATGTCGTCCGTTGTGCTTGCCTTGTCGAACTTTTCTCCTGTTATGTGCTCGTATAGCTCTATATATCTTTCGCTTACGCTTTCCGCATATTCATCGGTTATTTCGGGCATCTGCTGTCCCGGCTCGTTCATGAAGTTGTGTTCGATGAGCCATTGACGTACAAACTCCTTTGACAATTGTCGCTGCGGTTCGCCGTTTCTCAGCTTTTCTTCATAATTGTCCGCATAGAAATAACGGCTGCTGTCAGGTGTATGAATCTCGTCAATCAGATATACCTTGCCGTCACGCTTGCCGAATTCGTACTTTGTATCAACCAGTATAAGTCCTTGCTTTGCAGCAATTTCCTGTCCTCTGTTGAATATTTTGCGCGTATAGTCCTCCATTATTTCATAATCCTCTTTGCTTACGATTCCCTGTGCAATGATTTCCTCCTTTGAGATGTTCATGTCGTGACCTTCATCCGCCTTTGTTGTCGGTGTAATGATAGGTTCCGGGAAACGCTCGTTTTCCTTCATTCCTTCAGGAAGCTTCACTCCGCAAATCTCGCGGCATCCTTTCTGATACTCACGCCATGCCGAACCAGTAAGTATAGAGCGTATTATCATCTCTACCCTGAAGCCTTCGCATTTCAGACCGACGGTTACCATGGAGTCGGGGGTTGCCAGTTTCCAGTTAGGACATATGTCGCTTACGCTGTCTAGAAACTTTGCGGCTATCTGATTAAGCACTTGTCCCTTGAAAGGTATGCCTTTGGGCAGAATTACGTCAAATGCGGATATTCTGTCTGTTGCCACCATTACGATAAGATCGTCGTCAATGTTGTATACATCACGCACTTTACCATGATAAACACTCTTTTGTCCATTAAAATGGAAGTCAGTCTTTGTTAATGCTTTCATTGTTGTTATGTTGTTTGTTTTTCTTTCTTGTCTGCTTTGTCAAATGCCTTTACTATATTTGTAACAAGCTTGTGCCGCACAATATCCTTTGCGTTCATTGCCACAAAAGATATGCCTTCAACTCCTTTCAGTACTCTCAGCGCCTCTCTCAATCCACTTTCCGTTCCGCGGGGCAGGTCTACCTGGGTCAGATCTCCTGTTATAATCATTTTCGTATTCCATCCCATACGTGTCAGGAACATGCGTATCTGTGCGGAAGTGGTGTTCTGTGCCTCGTCAAGTATTACAACGGCATCGCTTAGAGTTCTGCCTCTCATGAATGCAAGTGGGGCTATCTGTATGATATGCTTTTCCATCATATCCTGTAGCTTAACCGCCGGTATCATATCTTCCAACGCATCATATAGCGGTTGCAGGTACGGGTCAATCTTTTCCTTCATATCTCCGGGCAGGAAACCGAGCTTCTCTCCGGCTTCCACTGCCGGACGGCTCAGTATAATCTTCTTTGCCTGTTTCTCTTTCAGAGCCTTTACTGCCAGTGCAATGCTGAGATATGTCTTGCCGGTGCCTGCCGGACCGGTTGCAAATATCATGTCTGTCTTGTCATATGCATCGACAAGTTCCTGCTGATTGGCGCTCCGGCTTTTTATAGGTTTGCCCGATATGTTGTATACGATTACTCCTTTGACAGAATCTTCTTTTGTTTTCCGTCCTTTAGCGATGTCCAGTATATTTTCTTCGTTGATAGAGTTGTACATAAGCACATGCCTGCGCATGTTTTCCACCGTTTCCTCAAACACAGCCATTTGCTCCTCGTCGCCCAACACACGTATTACATTATCCCTTGCAACAATTCTAAGTTTCGGGAAAAGGGCTTTCAGCATCTGGAGGTGGGTGTTGTTTATCCCGTAAAACAATACGGGATCTATATCTTCAAGTACTATATGCTTTTCTATCAACGCCTTTATCCTTTAAATAATTTCGTGCAAAATTACAAAAAGCTTTCGATATTACGCTACTTTTGTCTATCTTTGTGCATCAAAACGATTTTTTTTGAATGAAAGTTACTAAAAACAGATATCTGGCAGGATTTGGTTTGATTGTTATGATCCTGGCTTTGGTGCGTTGTGTGTTTCCGTCTGTGGCAGAGGAAAAGAATGTTATGTCAATGTCTGCGGCTTGTGACAGTAATAAAGTGAAGGCTGAAAAAGAGCCGGAAATTGTATCTTTGCCTGCTCCCATTTCGCGTTTTTTCGATAAAGAAGGTAATGTCGTCAAGCATCGCATCATGAGTGTTCCGAGATATTCCGATGCTTTTCCCGACAGCAACAGCGTGCAGCTTGAGTGTGCCAACAGGCATGGAGTGTCGCCCGTTGACAACCGTGCCGATGCCGAACACCGTAAAAGCGAACTTGTCTACATCGCTTCCAATCCGTTTTATCATGTAGATCCTCTCAAGCAGAGCATTCCTTATCTTGTTCCGAGGGCTGCCGTGCTGCTCAATGACATAGGCAGGGCATATTTCGACAGTCTGCAGATTAAGGGCGTTCCGCTGCATAAAGTGATAGTTACAAGCGTGTTGAGAACCCGTGAGGACATCAAGAAACTGCGTAATCATAACGGTAATGCCACCGAAAACTCATGTCATCTTTATGGCACGACGTTCGATATATGTTACAACCGTTATATCACTGTACAGGAACCGGGTGGTCCGGAAAGGCGTGCGGTGCGCAACGACACTCTTAAGTGGATACTTAGTGAAGTGCTGCGCGATATGAGGCAGCAAAAACGTTGCTATGTAAAGTATGAGGTCAAGCAGGGCTGTTTCCATATAACGGTGAGATGACATCGTTATACGGGCGTCAATGAAGCAGCATGCCTTATTTCTTCCTTATTTTAAACAGTTCTTTCCAAGACCCGAAGTCTTTTTTCATTATTATACCTATGCCCTGCGTGTTGAGCGATGACTTGGTAAAATAACGGTCGTTGGTCTGATTGTATACTTTAATTGCAAGGTTTCCGTTTGGATATAACAGATAACGTATGTCAAAGTCACCGATAAATGATGTGGTGGCATTGGCATTGTCGCGGTATCCGAACTGTCCGTTGATGACAAGACGGTTGTTCAGCAACCGTCCGGTCAGCAGTCCTTCATACTCGGCGTTGTTAAATCCTTCGTTCCCTGTGCTTATGTTTGCCCCGAAGTTCCAGTTGCCGGTGTTGACGAAGCTGCTTAGCAGACTGTTTATCTGTTGGCTTATGGTGCCGCTCAGGAGGCTTTGCATTGCCAGACTCGTCTGACTTGGCTGCGTGTCGTCCTCGCCTGCGTTGTTTGTGTTTTGCGTATAGAAGCGTCCGATGCCCAACAGATATATCACCTGCTGGTTCATTTCCTCTTCGCTGTTTATCAGTGAGCGCACCATTTGCTTGGCATCGCTGTTTACGGTTGGCAGGTCTATGTCAAAGTCCACATGCGGTGTCTCCGGTGTACCGCCTATGTTCATTATACAGTCCACGCGTATGTTGTTTCCCGAAAAACTCTTTCCTATCTGCAAGTCAGACAACGACACACCGTTAATGGTGTATACCGCCTTCAGATTCAGTGCGGCATGATACGGATCACCGCCGAAGACGATGCTGCTTCCCGGCTGGAATATAAAGTCTTTCTTGATGATATTCTGCATTGTCAGCTTGTATATGCCATGGTTTATGTTATAGTTGCCGAACATGTTGAATGCCCCCTTGTTGTAATATGCGGCATGTATGCTGCCGGAACCGTTCAGTGCGATGTGGTCTCCGCTTGCCTGGTCCATCAGAACTCTCAGTGTGAAATCCTCTGTTGTGTTGAAAAGGAAATTTATGTACATGTCCGATGCGTATTCCATTTCCTCTTTTTCCGTTTCATGTATGTCATTATGTTGTCTTGCCTTCACGGTGTCGGTTTCGTTTGTGGCAGACCTGTCGTTCCATGTTATGAAACTGCGGTTGGTTATTGCATCGGGGCTTGCCGCGTTGTATTCTATGAACGATCCCTTTTCGGGCGTTAAGTTCACGTCCATTACTGTTTTTCCGTATCCACCCTTTATCCTGCAACTGCCCGTACCGAACACGGTGCCGTAGAATGTACTGTTGTTATATGTCCTGAAGTCATAGCACAACAGATTTCTTGCATCTATGTCCAGGTCGTATGTAAGCCTTGTAAGGTTCTTGTGCCTCAGTTTTCCTGTAACGACACCTATGTTTCCGTTGCGATCTCTTATCGTGTCTGCATTGAAAACGATATTGTCCGGTATCAGCCTTATAGTGTCGTTTTCAAGCCTATATGTCGTGTTCAGCGGTGTTATGTCCACCTTTCCGTCGGCAACAAGCGTTCCGGTAAGGTTTATCGCGCTCAGGTCTCCGTACAGTCTGACACTGCCGTTGGCATGTGCAGACACGTTGTCCATGAAGCTTCCGCAGAAACTTTCAAGAAACTCTATGTTTGTGTTGTGCGCTGCAATGCCAAGGTCTATATAGTTTCTTTCCGGCGATACATATCCCTTGATGACAGTATATGCGCTCTCCGTCTCGGTCGCCTTTGCGTCTATGTCAATCTGTTTGTCTGTCTTGTTCCATGTTACACCGGCCTGCAATGTTCCCATTCTTCCGTCCTGAAAATGGAATTTGTCTACCGTAAGTTGTGCCTCGGCGTCAGGATTTCCGAATGCCGACCTTACACAGGCACGTCCGGAGGCAAGTCCGCTGAACTCTACGGAGTGGAAATTCACAAGATCAAGTATATAGCTCACGTCCACTTCCTTTATGTCAAGCATCACGGAGTCCGTCTCATTTTCCGTTGCAAGTCCGTTTATCCTTATGTGCTGGTTATTATGTTCTATAGCAAGATTGTCAAAGATGATGTTGTTCTTGCTGTATACCACATCCGACGGCAGTACGTTCCATGCCGTGTCATTGACCATTATGTGCGACGGGCGCACGTGTATGTGTGCCGCCGGTATGCCGTTTTCCGTCTTGAAAAATTCTGTCTCGGCATTTATCACACCCGTTATAGGGCGTTTTTGGTTCAGCTGTATGCCTGCCGTCGTGCTCAGTTTGTTGTTTGCCGCCGCGGCAAAGACGTTAATCGCCATACTTTTGCCGTCGTCCATGATTTTCTTTATTCTTGCGTTTGCCGACAGGGTGTCGCCGGATGTGCATACGTCAAGACTGAAGTCTTTGAACATCTTGTCGTCATATAAGAAGCGTGTGGCGCTGCCTTTGATGTTGATACTCTTTCCGTTGTCATCCATCTCGGCGCGGATACTTGCCGGCGACTGTATGTCCAACGGCACCCCGAACACTGCATCGAGCAACTTGGTGTCGGTTATGTCTGCTCTCAAAGTAAAGTTGTTTCCCGTCGTACCCTTTATTTGCGGCAGGGCAGGTAGTGTAGGCAGCTTGGCGCCTATGATGTTTGTCAGACTCTGTGCAAGTTCCTTATATTTTATCTTTCCTTCTATGTCTATGCTTCCGAAGTCGCTTCGTATATGCATGGCACGCTCTTCTGCCGTGATGTCAAGCCTTTCCATGCTGTATACACCGTCGTTTGCCGTCATGAGGAAGTTGCATAGTGCGAGTTTTCCCGTGATGTCGTCTATGTTTGTGCCGTATGTCTGTGCCGATATGTCTGCGCTGAAGCGTGCATTGTTCCATCTTTCCGTAATGTTGAGTGCCGCGGGAGACAGGTTTTTTATGACTGCTG
Organism: Xylanibacter caecicola; assembly: GCF_013166515.1. Lineage (GTDB taxonomy): Bacteria > Bacteroidota > Bacteroidia > Bacteroidales > Bacteroidaceae > Prevotella > Prevotella caecicola. The sequence goes on from NZ_JABKKJ010000011.1 coordinate 41,138, forward strand.
TTATGTCCGTAGGATGTTTCCGGTCTTTAAGGTCTATGCTTCCCTGTATGTCAACGGTTCCGTTGGCATCGTTCATAGCAATCTTCCCTTCCACCTTGCCCCTGTCGTATTTGCCGTCAAGGGTTATGTTGCCGTAGCGGTATCTGTTGTAGTCAAGTGCCGATATGGTGCCTGTCGCCCCGACAGTCTCTATGCCGTTGCCTGTCGTTCCGTTTATTGCCATGTCGGCAGACAGCTTTCCGAAATTGCCGTCGTCTAATATCCGCCCAAGGTCTATATTCTCGGCTGCTGCCTTGACATTGAAACCATTGCCGTCCATGCCTGCATCGAACCTTGCGTTTCCGGCATCCGTGCCCACTGTCCCTGTTGCCGACAACTGCTTTCCTTCGCCCTTTACAATGCCTTTAAAGCTTATTCTGCCGAGTTTTTCCGCAATGTCTGCGATGCCGTTTCCCTGCTTTCCGTTTCCGACTATGGTCTTTATTGTTGCACCGTCTGTCTTCATGTCGGTTATGTCTGCACGGAAGGCTCCCTTTCCCTTTTTGTCGTAATTTATAAAGCCCGATGCCGACAATGCCATATTGCCGTCTTGAGAGTGCATACCCAGACGGGAAACATTCAGCTGTCTGCTGTTTCCGGAGAACGATGCATGGATGTATATCTTCTGTATAAATGCTTTGGTCTGTGGAATAAAACAAGTTAAATCACAAGGAGTTATGAAAGAACGTTCAATACTTCCTGAAAATCTTGCGGAAGTGATGTCAGGGCTGCCTCCTATGCTTTTGTATGCAGCTCCGACTGAGTCTATGGCGATACTGCTTTGCGGCAGTCTGATGTTCAGAGCCTTGATGTATGCGTGCTGTTTGTCGGCGTATGCGCCGAAAGATACATTCCTCACGTCAAGTCCGGATGCTTCTTTGAACGACAGTTTCTTTAACGTGATGTTTATGTTGTCGTCTGTTATCACAGGCAATATCACATGTGCACTGATGTCTTTTACATCTATATGTGCCGGATTGAACCTATGCGGTGTCTTCGCAATGTCGTATCTGTCGTATTTTATGGCGGCATGCCGTATGACAAGCGAGTTTATACGCAGGTTCAATGCTTTCTTCTGACCGTTGTCTTTGGAACTTAACGAGTCTATGACAAACTGATAATTGGCTGCCGTCACAGAGTCTTTTTTGTAGAAGATGCCTTTAAGACCGAACAATTGTGCCGATGAAACCGATATTCTTCCGCGTGTAAGCGGATAATAGTCGATGTTTGCCGACAGGCGGCTTGCACGCATCATCACCTTGTCTGCCTTGTCGTATATCGTCACATCGTCTATTATCAGACGGTTGAGGAACCCCAAATCGACCCTTCCAACCGTTACTTTGGTGCCTAAAGCATGCTGCAGGGCAGAGGCAACCTCCGTCCCGATAAAGTTTTGTATGCACGGTATATGTAACAACACCATTAACAGGCTATAGGTAACGAACAATGTCCATACCGCACCTGTAACAATGCGCTTGATAGTCTTCAATGTATAAAACTGTAAAAATAAGTGTTTTCTGTTTCTTTTACAAAGGTACAACATTTTTTTTTCTTACCAAACTTAGACGTGAAAGGAGTTTATGATAGTGTTAATATATATATACTCGTGTTAAAACCGAACTGCTTGTTTTTATAAGGTAAAACATGTGAAATAGAGAGACCGACGGTTGTAAATGGTGTTACGGTATAGTTTTCGATGTAAAAAATATGGTGTTAAGGCGTGCGTTTGTGCACAAAATATGCCGGAATGTGCATTCTTGCTATGCCAAGATTGGCATTTCGGCTTCCTGTTTTGATGTTTTTATAGAATTTCATGCCCCGCAAACCGGTGGAATATACCTCTTTTTTGCATGAAAAGATGCTATGAAACATGGATATATGCAGTTTTTATACATTTAAAACATGGCATATCGTGTTGCTAAAGGTGGCATATAGCACTGCTAAAGCTATGCTTTGGGAGGTTAAAAGCATAGCTTTACGCTTCTTAGTGCGGTTTTGTCTGTCTATATACTATAATTATACGCTTTCTGCATAAATATTCTTTTGCCTCTTGTCTGATGTCTTGTGAAAACGTATGTTTTTGGCTTCGTATTCGTGCTTGTTGCGTTTTGCCCGGAAAAACGGGCGTATTAATGTTAAACGAATTTGTGTGTTTGTTAATAATATCTAAACAGTTGTTGTCCTTTATCCTCCGTGGCACGAGCCACATAACTCCCATGACTTCTTCTGACTTCATATTTTTGAAACACCTTCTTTTGTGCAATAAAACTGCAATCCGGGTTTGTCAGAATGGGTATATAATAGAGGCATGACATTTTTTTATTATAAAAAACAGCTATATTGCATCTTACAGCAATTGTTTTTATCTTATTTTTACTACTTTTGTGGTGCCGTCAGCTATTTTTGCGGTGCACTTGTTCTGCCGAATAGATTGAATGGCAAAACTTCTATAACATAAATAATATGGTAAATGTTTTTAAGATTAAGAAGGGATTGGATATAAACTTGGAGGGAAAGGCTGAACGGATAAAGGTTCAGAAAGACGCTTCCGAAGATTTTGTCCTGTCTCCGGCTTTTTTTGAAGGTGTTGTTCCCAAGGTGATTGTCCGTGAGGGAGAGCACGTGGATGCCGGTCAGGCGTTGTTTGTCAACAAGCAATATCCCGAAGTAGGCTTTGCCTCTCCTGTATCAGGTACGGTTACGGAGATAGCAAGAGGAGAGCGCAGAAAAGTTCTTCATGTAAAGATTTCGCCGGATACGGAGCAGAAGTATGTTGATTATGGCATACATGATGTAAGCCGTATGTCGGGAGAAGATGTCAAGGATATGCTTTTAAAGGCAGGGTTGTTTGGTTTTATGGATCAGCTTCCGTATGCCATATCCGCCCTTCCTTGCAACGAGCCCAAGGCGATATTCGTGAGCGCGCTGCGCGACAAGCCGCTTGCGGCTGACTTTGAGTTCGAGCTTGAGGGAAACGAAGCTGACTTCCAGACCGGACTTACCGCATTGTCTAAAATAGCCAAAGTGTATCTCGGTATAGGTGCAAAACAGACTTCTGCGGCGCTTACCGGGGCAAAAGACGTAGAGATAAACGTGTTCTCCGGACCTTGTCCGGCAGGAAACGTTGGCGTGCAGATAAATCATATATCTCCTGTAAACAAGGGTGAGACAGTGTGGACGGCAGATCCCATGGTCGTAATATTCATCGGAAGACTTTTCAACACAGGTAAGGTGGACTTGCGACGCATTGTTGCCGTGGTGGGAAGCATGGTGGAAAATCCTTCATACCACGATGTTATCGTCGGCGGACAGATTGCCCCGTTGCTTGAATGCAGGCTTGGAGACTTTGCCGAGTGTCTGCGCATAATCGACGGTAATGTGCTTACGGGCAGGAGAACTACCATTGACGGATATATAGGGGCGCACACATCCGAGATAACCGTGATATCCGAGGGTGAAGAAGAATGCGAATTCATGGGGTGGATGATGCCTCGCCTGAACCAGTTCTCTGTAAACCGCAGCTATTTTAGCTGGCTTCTCGGCAAAAAGGCATACACTCTCGATGCCCGTGTAAAGGGTGGCGAGCGCCATATGATAATGAGCGGAGAGTATGATCGTGTGATACCGATGGACATCTGTGCCGAATATCTTATAAAGGCTATAATATCCGGAGATATAGACAGAATGGAAGAGTTGGGAATATACGAGGTAGCTCCCGAAGACTTTGCACTTGCCGAGTTTGTGGATTCGTCAAAGCTGGAGCTGCAGCACATTGTACGTTCCGGACTTGACATGTTAAGGAAAGAAAACGCTTGATTTTACAGAAAGATTATATTATGAATGAGTTGAAAGATTATATGGACAAAATCAGGCCGTTGTTCGACAAGGGTGGAAAGCTGCACGCTTTCCGCAGTCTGTATGACGGCATGGAGACATTTCTTTTTGTCCCCAACACCACGCCAAAGACCGGAGTGCACATACACGACGCCATAGATTCGAAGAGAATAATGAGCATTGTCGTCATATCGCTGTTGCCCGCACTGCTCTTCGGCATGTACAATACGGGCTATCAGCACTATCTTGCAGCCGGACAACTTGACGGTTCTTCATTCTTGGATTTGTTCTTGTACGGTTTGTTTGCCGTGATGCCCAAGATACTTGTCAGCTATATAGTGGGACTGGGCATAGAGTTTGCATGGGCGCAGATGAAGGGCGAGGAGATACAAGAGGGCTATCTTGTGAGCGGAATACTCATACCGATGATAATTCCGGTCACCTGTCCGCTGTGGGCGCTTGCCGTTGCCGTTGCCTTTGCCGTGATATTTGCAAAGGAGATATTCGGCGGAACGGGTATGAATATATTCAATGTGGCGCTTGTTACGCGTGCGTTCCTCTTCTTCTCTTATCCTTCCGTGATGAGTGGAGACGGGGTTTGGATAGCCCGGGATTATCTGCTGGGCTTCGGATACGACCTTCCCGACTCGTTTACGCAGGCAACGCCGCTTGCAATGGCGGCACAGGGCGCGGACATACCGTATAGTATCAGTGACATGGTGCTGGGCTTTATACCCGGTTCTATTGGAGAAACAAGTGTGGTGGCGATTGCTTTGGGTGCCGTGATACTGCTTTGGACGGGCATTGCAAGCTGGAAGACAATGGCGGGAGTGTTTGCAGGAGGCATACTGACGGCAATGGTTTTCAGTGCCACGGGCAGCACTCCGCTGGCATGGTATGAGCATATTATTCTCGGAGGTTTCTGTTTCGGTGCCGTATTCATGGCGACAGACCCGGTGACTTCGGCAAGAACGGAGACCGGAAAATACATATTCGGTTTTCTTGTCGGTGCGGTGGCGATCGTAATCCGCGTGATGAATCCCGGTTATCCGGAGGGTATGATGCTGGCTATATTGCTTATGAACATGTTTGCTCCTACAATAGACTATTGTGTTGTAAGCCGTAACATATCGAAGAGGAAGAAACGTTTAACTGAAAATAAGGAATAAGGGATATGGAAGATAAAGGTAAGAGGAGTTTGAACACAAATTCCAATACATATATAATAATGTACGCGACGGTAATGGTCATAGCCGTTGCCTTTATACTGGCTTTTGTCTCCAGTTATCTTAAGCCGGTTCAGGACACAAACGTGATGCTTGACAAGAAAAAGCAGATATTGGCGGCGCTGAACATCAACGGTCTTGAGGACAAGGACGTTGCGGCGAGATATGCGGACGTGGTGGAAGCTGACATGATAATAGACAGTGACAACAACGTTGTGCGGCAGGGAGAGAAAGGAGGAGAGCGTGACGGCTTTGCCTTGAACAGCTCTGACTTCAAGAAAGGACGTCTTGCCGTGTACGTATGTCGTGTGGACGGTGGCGTGAAGTATGTTGTGCCGGTGTATGGCATGGGACTTTGGGGACCGATAAGCGGATATATAGGTATAGACAGCGACAGGAATACCGTGTACGGTGCATACTTTACGCATGAGAGTGAGACAGCCGGACTGGGTGCGGAGATAAAGGACAACAAGGCATGGCAGCAGCAGTTCCGTGGAAAGAAGATAATGAAAGAGGGCACGGAGGGCATAGCTCTTGCCGTTGTAAAGAAGAGCGAGCTTAGAGATAGGTCGGTTCAGTGTGACGGAATTACCGGTGCCACGCTTACGTCTGACGGTGTAAGCCTTATGCTGAAGGACTGTCTTGGTAAATACACTAAGTTTTTAGAACAAAATAATGAGGGCAAAAACAATGAGTAAACTGTTTTCAAAAGAGAATAAAGAGGTGTTCAGAAGTCCTCTTAGTAAGGATAATCCCGTGCTTGTACAGGTGCTTGGCATCTGTTCGGCACTTGCCGTTACTTCGCAACTCAAGCCTTCAATTGTCATGGGACTTGCCGTAACGATCATTACGGCATTCGCAAACGTGATAATATCCTTACTGCGCAACACCATTCCCAACCGCATACGCATCATCGTGCAGCTTGTTGTGGTGGCGGCACTTGTGACGGTTGTCAGCCAGATACTTAAGGCTTATGTATATGATGTCAGTGTGCAGCTGTCGGTTTATGTGGGACTTATAATAACCAACTGCATCCTTATGGGGCGTCTTGAGGCGTTTGCCATGACGAACAAGGTTGGTCCAAGTTTCCTCGACGGACTGTCCAACGGCATAGGATATGCGTATATTCTTGTTGCCGTGGGCGGCATACGCGAGTTGTTCGGTCGTGGAACGCTGCTTGGATATCAGGTGGTTCCGCAGTGTGTCTACGATGCCGGGTATATTAACAACGGCATGATGACGATGCCCGCAATGGCGCTTATACTGCTCGGATGTATAATATGGATTCACAGGGCATACTTCTGCAATGAGGACAAATGACGGACAGGCATGCGCAGAGTGTATTCTGCGCGGCGTTCTTATTGGTCTTTAAACATAGGATAAATTAAAGAATATTATAAAATGGAGCATATTATAAGTTTGTTTTTCAGGTCGATATTCGTCGACAACATGATATTTGCCTTTTTTCTCGGCATGTGTTCGTTCCTCGCGGTGTCGAAGAACGTAAAGACTTCGCTGGGGCTTGGTCTGGCTGTAACGTTCGTTTTGCTGGTGACAGTGCCCGTGGACTATCTGTTGCAGGTGTATGTTCTCGGTCCCGACTGCCTTATGGAAGGCGTGGACCTGTCGTATCTCAGCTTTATACTGTTTATAGCTGTCATTGCCGGAATAGTGCAGTTGGTGGAGATGATAGTAGAGAGATATTCTCCTTCACTGTACTCTGCGCTGGGTATATTTCTGCCTCTGATAGCCGTAAACTGCGCCATCATGGGTGCATCGCTGTTCATGCAGCAGCGTATAGGGCTTGATCCTTCGAACACACAGTATATTGGAAATGTATGGGATGCCGTGATCTATGCCGTAGGAAGTGGCATCGGGTGGACGCTGGCGATAGTGGCAATGGGTGCGATACGCGAGAAATTGCAATACAGCGATGTGCCCCGTCCGTTGCAGGGACTTGGCATTACGTTTATAACGGTTGGTCTTATGGCAATGGCAATGATGTGCTTTTCGGGGCTTAACATATAATTTTATGAGGTTATGACACAGTTTATTATTATAAGTATAGGAGTTTTTCTTGTCACAATCCTTCTCCTTGTGGTGATACTTCTTGTGGCAAAGAGGTATCTTTCGCCAAGCGGAAATGTGACAATAGACATAAACGGAGACCGGAACATAGAGGTGGGGCAGGGCGCATCACTGATGAGCACGCTTGCAGAGAACGGCATTCACCTTTCTTCTGCATGCGGTGGCAAGGGCAGTTGCGGTCAGTGCAAGGTGCAGGTGCTTGAAGGAGGGGGCGAGATACTCGACTCCGAGCGTCCTCACTTCACACGCAAACAGATTAAAGACCACTGGCGTCTCGGCTGTCAGTGCAAGGTTAAGGGCGACCTTAAGATAAAGGTTCCCGAGAGTGTGCTCGGAGTAAAGGAGTGGGAGTGTACCGTGATAAGCAACAAGAACGTGAGTTCTTTTATAAAGGAGTTTATCGTTGCACTGCCTCCGGGCGAGCACATGGACTTTGTTCCGGGTTCGTATGCGCAGATAAAGATACCGGCATACGATACGATCGATTACGACAAGGACTTTGACAAGGCTGATATAGGTGACAAGTATATCGGCATGTGGGAGCGCTTTAACATCTTCTCGTTGAAGGCTCACAACCCCGAAGATACCACAAGGGCATACTCCATGGCTAACTATCCGGCTGAGGGCGACCGCATAATGCTGACAGTACGCATTGCAACAACACCGTTCAAGCCCAGACCGCAGGTAGGTTTTCAGGATGTGCCTACAGGCATTGCATCTTCGTATATATTCAGTCGCAAGCCAGGAGACAAGGTTATAATGAGCGGTCCTTACGGTGATTTCCATCCTATATTCGACTCAAAGAAAGAGATGATATGGGTTGGCGGTGGTGCCGGAATGGCTCCTTTGCGTGCTCAGATAATGCATATGACAAGGACATTGGACACACGCGACCGTGAAATGCACTATTTTTATGGTGCCCGTTCGCTTGTCGAAGTGTTCTATCTTGATGATTTCCTGAAGCTCGAAAAGGACTTCCCGAACTTCCATTTCCACCTTGCGCTCGACCGTCCCGACCCTGAAGCCGATGAAAAGGGCGTTGCTTATACTGCCGGATTTGTTCATCAGGTGATGTATGATACGTATTTGAAAGACCATGAAGCACCGGAAGACATCGAGTATTACATGTGCGGACCCGGTCCGATGAGTGCTGCCGTGGTGAAAATGCTTGACAGTCTGGGTGTAGAACCGGACAGTATCATGTACGATAACTTCGGCGGATAGGATAAAACTCCGTCATATCAATAAAAGACGCATGCCTTTGTTTGTTTCTATAAGAACCGGAAAACAAACAAAGGCATGTCTTTTTATTTTAACGTAAGTGCTACTAATTCGCATGCAAACGGCACCTGACTCGTAAAGTGCGCCACTTCACGTCGTAACCCCACGCACTTTGCACTGTAACTCTACGCATTTCACGGGCTAAAGTTACGCACTTTGCAGGCTAAAGTGGCGCACTTTGCAACGCAAAGATAGTGTGAACGCATCCTTAAACAGATATTACTGATTTCCATCTTATATGCGTTACGTTTCTATCTCATATGCGTTACGTTTGTATCTCATATGCGTTACGTTTCTATCTCATATGCGTTATGTTTCTATCTCATATGAGATAGATTTCTGTACTATATGCTACAACTTTCTCTACTATATAGTACAGTTTTCTGTACTATATGCTACAGCTTTCTCTACTATATAGTACAGTTTTCTGTACTATATGCTACAGCTTTCTCTACTATATGCCACAGAAATCTGTACTATATGCCACAGAAATCTGTACTATATGCCGGAGAAACTCGTACAGTATGTTTAAAGATCTCATACACCTGTAACAAGGAAAATAAATTCGTAGAATTCGCATTGGAGTATGCCACTTTACAAGCTAAAATGGCATACTTCCCATTCTCTTTCAAGGTCGGTCATGCGGTGGAACAGCAGGTTTGCGCCTTCGTCGGTAAGCATGCTGTCGGGTAGAGGACCGGTGTTTACGGCTATTGTAAACAGTCTTGCAGCCACGCCGGCACGTACCCCGAGAGGTGCGTTCTCAACAACTATGCCTTCCCAAGGCTGTATTCCGGCTTTCTTCATGCCTGCTATATAAGGTTCGGGGTTGGGTTTTCCGTGCTCCACATCCTTGGCTGTAACCATCAGTTCGGGTGTGACAAGCCCGCGGAAGTCGTTCTGAAGCCTGTCGAGAAGTGTCTTCTGACCGCTTCCCGTCACTACGACAATCTTCATGCCCATATTCTTTATCTTGCACATAAGCTCATATATGCCAGGCATTTTACTTGCTTCAGGACACTCGGCATATATCCTCGACTTCTCCGCATACATCACTTTCGCCTCTTCGTCAGACACCATCTTGCCGCGTTGTTGCCCGGTAAGAAGCTTTATTGTCTCTACTCCGCGCATGCCTTCGTATTGGTATGCCCCCGTAAGAGGCATGTCCAGACCATATTCGGCCATTGCCTTGTGCCAGCTGACGGCGTGGTTGGGCATGCTGTCGTATATCACTCCGTCCATATCAAAAAGCACGGCTTTAGGTGTAAATGCCTTAAAACCGTGCTTTTTCAAGTATTCTTTTATCTCTTCTATGTACATATATTTATTTTATAAAGAGGGCTGCAGCATTTTGCCACAGCCCCTTATTATTAGCCATAAAGTATGTTTAAGCTTCCTTTGCAAGGCGCTCTTTAATAGCCTTACTATCAGCTTCGTATCCCGGTTTGTCGAGAAGAGCGAACATATTCTTCTTGTATGCCTCTACACCCGGCTGGTTGAACGGATTTACACCAAGTATGTTTCCGCTTATACCGCATGCTATTTCGAAGAAGTAGATGAGCTGTCCGATATAGTACTCATTGAGTGCAGGCACGCTGATGCGTATGTTTGGAACGCCACCGTCCACATGTGCAAGGCGTGTTCCAAGCTCTGCCATCTTGTTAACCTCGTCTACACGCTTGCCTGCAAGGAAGTTCAGACCGTCCAGATTTTCCTCATCTTCGGGGAAATACAGCTTGTTGTTTGTCTCTTCCACGCTGATTACGGTCTCGAAAATGGTACGCTCGCCTTCCTGAATCCACTGTCCCATGGAGTGCAGGTCGGTCGTAAAGTCGCAAGAAGCGGGGAATATACCCTTGCCGTCCTTGCCCTCGCTCTCTCCGTAAAGCTGCTTCCACCACTCGCTCATGAAGTGAAGTTTGGGCTGATAGTTCACCATTATCTCTATCTTCTTGCCTGCCCGGGCATACAGACCGTTACGTACGGCTGCATATATGGCAGCCGGATTTTCTTCAAAAGCCACGTCTTTGCCACATGCAACCTCCATTGCGGCAGCTCCGGCAACAAGCTGTTTGATATCGAAACCGGCACATGCTATAGGCAGAAGTCCTACGGGTGTGAGTACGGAGAAGCGTCCTCCTACGTTGTCAGGGATAACAAATGTCTTGTAACCTTCCTTGTCTGCGGCTGCACGGGCAGCACCTTTGCAGGCGTCGGTCACGGCAACGATAACGTCTTTTGCCTCTTCCTTGCCGCGCTGTGTTTCGCATTGTTTCTTCAAAAGGCGGAATGTGAGAGCCGTTTCCGTTGTTGTTCCGGATTTTGAAATATTGATAACGCCGAACTTCTTGTCCTTCAAATAGTCGGTAAGTTCAGCAAGATAGTCTTCTCCTATGTTGTTTCCGGCAAACATAATAGTAGGGTTCTTCTTGTCGTTCACAAGCCATGCAAACGAATTTCCGAGTGCTTCGATTACCGCACGTGCGCCAAGATAGCTTCCGCCGATGCCGGCAACAACCACTACTTCGCATTTCTCGCGCAGCGTATCGGCAACTGCCTGTATCTCATCTATGAACTCCGGAGTAACGGATGACGGCAAATGAAGCCAGCCAAGGAAGTCGTTTCCCGGGCAAGTGCCGTTTTCAAGAGCCTCTTGTGCCTCTTTTACTTTTGTTTCATACGCCTTTACCGCTCCCTGTTCGAGGAACATAGCTGCCTTAGTGATGTCTAAGCTGATATTTTTCATTGTTGATGTGTTTTTATGATCCTTTCTTATCGGAAGGAATCTGTTAATAGTTTTATTTCGATTTGAGGTGATATCCTTTTGTAAAGTATGTTATATACCGCATCAAGAATGGGCATATTTACGTGCCAGTGACGGTTTATTTCCTTCATACATTTTGTTCCGAAGAAACCTTCGGCTATCATTTCCATTTCAATTTGGGCACTCTTGATGCTGTATCCTTTGCCTATCATCGTGCCGAATGTATGGTTTCGCGAGAAATTGGAATAGCCTGTGACAAGCAGATCGCCAAGATAGACAGAGTCTGTTATGTTGCGTTCAATGCCATGTACGGCTGTAAGAAATCTCGACATCTCTTGTACGGCATTGGAAATGAGTACAGCCTGGAAGTTGTCTCCATACTTCAATCCGTTGCAGATGCCCGATGCGATGGCATAGACGTTCTTCAATACGGACGCATACTCTATGCCTATGACATCGCTACTGATTTTGGTTTTTATGTATTCTCCTGTAAGCACGTCGGTAAAAGCCTGCGCCTTTTCCTGATCACAGCATCCTACGGTGAGGTAGGAGAGGCGTTCCAAAGCCACTTCCTCTGCATGCGACGGTCCTCCGAGGCATGCCAAATTCTCGTAAGGAACATCATATACATGGTGAAAATATTCCGAACACACAAGGTTTTCATCGGGTACGATGCCCTTGATGGCTGTTATTACGAACTTATCCTTTATGCGGGTCTTAAGTTTCTTTAAGTGATTCTTAAGGTAAGGCGACGGTGTCACGAACACAAGTGTGTCGTATTCCTGTACAATTTTGTTGATGTCGCTTGAGAAAAAAATCTCGTCTGTGTCGAAGCGCACCCCCATAAGATAAGTAGGATTGTGCCCCAGTCGCTTGAAATCGGCTATCTGGTCATCGCGACGCATATACCAGCCTATATGATGTGTATGCCTTACGATGATCTTGGCGATAGCTGTAGCCCAACTACCACCGCCGATAACCGCTATCTTTCCACAATCAAACATTGGCACTTAGATTATAATTAGGAATGATAATGCCATACTTACGATTAATTAAACTAAGGCTAAACCGCAAGTCCGTGCATCTTCCGATGAACTGCGGTTTAGCCTTATGCCATTATTTTCCTGCGGCTTCAATCCACGAAGCAAACATGTCAACTTTAGGATTGTCATATCCCAGCTTGTATTTCTTGTTCACTCCGCACACGTCCTGCTGCAGTTTCTGCGGGTTAATGTCCTTTATGTCGCTCACAAGATAGTACCCACACTTGTTGAACACCGGTATCCAGCATTCCGGAACGCCTATGGCTTCCCATTCGGCAACTGTGCTTTTCGGTGCTTTCTTCTCCGGTCTCATCTGCGGGAAGAACAGTACTTCCTGTATATACGTCTTGCCTGTCATGAGCATAACGAGGCGGTCTATGCCTATTCCTATACCGGATGTTGGCGGCATACCGTACTGAAGGGCGCGCAAGAAGTCCTGATCTATTATCATAGCCTCATCGTCTCCTTTGTCTGCAAGTTTCATCTGTTCCTTGAAACGCTCCTCCTGATCTATAGGGTCGTTAAGCTCCGAATATGCGTTTGCAAGCTCTTTGCCGTTCACCATCAGTTCAAAACGTTCCGTAAGTCCCGGCTTGCTGCGGTGCATCTTTGTCAATGGCGACATTTCAACGGGGTAATCGGTGATGAATGTAGGCTGTATGAATGTGCCTTCGCAGAACTCTCCGAATATCTCGTCTATGAGTTTGCCTTTGCCCATGGTGTCGTCTATCTCCATATCGAGCTTCTTGCACACTTCCCTTATTTCGCTTTCGTCCATGCCGTTGAGGTCATATCCGGTCTTTTCCTTTATGGCATCGAGTATCGGAAGACGTCTGTACGGAGCCTTGAAGCTCACTATGTTGCCATCGATTTCACGCTCGGTACTGCCGTTTACGGCAATACATATCGTTTCAAGAAGCTTTTCCGTGAACGACATCATCCAGTTATAATCCTTGTACTGCACATAAAGTTCCATACATGTGAACTCCGGATTATGATTTCTGTCCATTCCCTCGTTGCGGAAGTTCTTTCCTATCTCGTAAACGCCCTCGAAGCCTCCCACGATAAGACGCTTCAGATACAGTTCCGTTGCGATACGCATGTACATATCGGTGTTAAGCGCATTGAAATGCGTTATGAACGGGCGCGCGCTCGCGCCGCCTGCGATGCTCTGCAGTGTGGGTGTCTCCACTTCGGTGTATCCTGCCTCGTCAAGAACGCGGCGCAGTGTCCTTACTACTGTGGCACGTTTCAAGAACGTATCCTTGACGCCGTCGTTTACAACCAAGTCCACATATCTCCGACGATAACGCAGTTCCGGGTCGTCGAACTTGTCGTATGCCACACCGTCCTTATACTTGACGATAGGCAGCGGCTTAAGACTCTTGGACAAAACCGTAAGACTGTTGGCGTGAACCGATATCTCGCCTGTCTGTGTTCTGAACACAAAACCTTTTATACCTATAAAGTCTCCAATGTCGAGCAGACGTTTGAACACCTTATTATATATATCCTTGTCTTCGCCGGGGCAAATATCGTCCCTGGTGATGTATACCTGTATTCTTCCTTTCGAGTCCTGTATTTCCGCAAACGATGCCTTTCCCATTACACGGCGGCTCATAAGTCGTCCGGCGATGCACACTTCGCGCTTGTCGTCCTCATCTTTGAAGCCGTCTTTTATATCGGTAGAAAAAGCATCTGTTGGAAACTCGGCTGCCGGATACGGGTCTATCCCCATGTCACGCAGCTCCTGTAGGCTTTGGCGTCTGCCTATTTCCTGTTCACTCAGTTCTAATATGTTCATCTTTTACTTTGAAAATATTCACTTCTTGGGTGCAAATTTAATAAATAAATCTGAAAGCGCATTGTATTTTCATGCTTTATTTCTATTGAGTAACAGAGCTGTCTGCGGCTGCAGGGCTTGGTGTGGGATATATCTGATAACGAAAAGGTGTGTCAAAATAAGGAGATATAGGAAGATAAAAGGAGATAAGGGAAGATAAAAGACAAATGTTTTGTTGTTTCATATATGACTATTGTCCTTTATCTTCTGTTGCCTTGGCAACATATCTTCTATTATCTCCCTTTATCTCCTTTTTGAAACACCCTCAATGATTTAAAGCGTCCGGAAATGATATTTCCGTTCGTTTTCTCTGTCTTATACTGTCTATTTGCGTCCTATAAGGTCACTGTTGTCTATCGACTTGTTGGTCTTTTTCACGCTTGCGTTAAGAGAACCGAAGCGGTAAGATACACTTATACCGAAATTACGTGCATAGGTTCTGCTGACATCCCTGCCTATATAGTCGCCGGCTGTTGTATACGACTTGTATTCCGTATATTTACGTCCTATCGGATTGAATGCATAAAGTCTTACGGTAAGCCTGTCTTGTTTCAAGAACGAGCGCTGTAGCGTAGGGTAATAGAAGTATGTCCCCTTGGAATGACCGTACAGTCCGCTTATACCACTATCGTTTCTACCTCCTGCCAGTTCCATTCTCAGTTTCCAAGGCAGCTGCTGGGTTATCTGTGAATAAAAGTAGCACACCCATTTCCTGTTGTTCAGTCCCAGATTATCGTTGTAATACTTCATGTTCATCACAGCCCCGTTTATCATGAAGCTTGTTGTCTTTGACAGTTTCCATTTGACATACGCGTTCATCTTCAGTCCGTCCATACATCCTATGTTGCCGTATGTCGAGTATACGATGTCGTCTTCCACATAATTATATCCGCTTATCTGGTTGTCTGACCATGCATAGGTGCAGTCGATGTTCATCATAAAATCCTGTTTTGTCAGACTGTATGACAGGATTAGCGTGTGCATATTGGCGCTTTCAAGCTCCGAATTGCCGAACGAAACGCTGTTAGGATATCTGTAAACGGCAGGGTTCAGATATGAAATGCCCGGTCGGTTTATTCGCATGTTGTACTTCAGCTTGATGCTGTTATAGTCGTTTATGCGGTAGTTTGTCGTAATGCCCGGTATGAAGTCGCCTATGTCCCGTTTGAAATCATCCGCACTTCCGTCCCTGTATTCCGCCTTCATGAAAGCATGTTCATAGCGAAGTCCTGCAATAAATGTCCACTTGCTTATCTTCATGTTGTATTCTCCGTATGCCGCCGCCACCTGTGTTACATGCGAAAAGTCGGATGCCGGCAACTCTTTTCCGTCGGTGCTTTGTTCCGATTTGCTGTGATTGTCACGGTAGATGTACTTTGCACCGAGGTTTAAAGTCTGTCCTTTTGTCACAGGTCTTGTCCAGTCAAACTGGACGGTGTGCTCCATATAAATGTTTTTCGTAAGGTCTTTCCTGTTGGAATATGCAGGATAGTTCAGTACATTATTATAATATATGTCGTTGGCACGTCTCATGTTGGTTGTTGACAGCATGTACGACAGGTTCAAAGACTCGCCCTTTCTGTGCGTAAGGCGCTGATAGTCTATGTGCCCGTCAAGATCGAGATACTTCTGATAAGAGCCTTCAAACTTGGAGTTGTATGAGTTTATTATGTTTCCTTCATTGTCTGTCAGCATATATTCGTTGCTGCTCGGGATGCCGATCTTGTATGAAAAGGCATTGAGCGACAGCGTTATCAGATTAAGGCTGTCTGCCTCGTAACTTGCGTCGAGCCCGAAAGGATGTATGTTTCCGGCATTTGACGACCTGCTTCTTGACACTTCCTTGTTGCCGCTCTTTATATATGTCTTTTCAGATCTGAAGTCGTAAGTTGTACCGGCTGCCAATTGCCTGTTATACGAATAATATCCCGATGCCGTAAACTTGCCGGTCTGCACCGTGCTCCATATCGATGAGTACCCGTTACTGCGGCTTATTCCGGTGTTTATGTTTCCCACAATGCCCTTCATGGAGGTGTTGTCTTCCATTACGATGTTCAGTATTCCGTCCAGTCCCTCACCGTCATACTTTGCTCCCGGTTCGGTTATAACCTCTATTTTCTTTATCATGCTTGCCGGGATAGACGACAGTACCTCTTTGGGATTCTTTGAAAAGCTCTGGTTAGGACGCCCGTTCTTGTATATCTTGAAGTTGCTGTTGCCTTTCACTTTTATATTGTTATCGCCGTCTACCGTTACAAACGGCACCTTTCTTAATATCTCTATGATAGTGCTTGTCTTGGCGTCCTCGTCGTTTTTCACGTCGTATGTCACCTTGTCCGCCTCGTTCTTTATCAGCGAACGCTGTGCCGTCACGGTCACTTCACCTATACCTATCATCTTTTCCTGTATTCTTGCCGTGTCCGTTGAAAGCGAATCGACCGGTGTCTTGACGGTGTTTTCCGCAGTCTGTGCCGATGCACAGACTACGGAAAGCGAAAGTAACAAAAGTGTAAAGTATCTATTCATTATCATTATGTTTTTGGTTCTCATGATGCAAATATAACGCAAACCGAATGCAATCAAACTTGCTTGAAATTGCTGAGGTGCAGCTTATCTTATGCAAAGATAATGCAAACCGAATGCAATCAAACTTGCTTGAAATTGCTGAGGTGCAGCTTATCTTATGCAAAGATAATGCAAACCGAATGCAATCAAACTTGCTTGAAATTGCTGAGGTGCAGCTTATCTTATGCAAATGTATGTAATTATTATTATAAACTCGCCACCCCCCCCGATTTATGTTTTATTAACATATTGCGAAAGGTAAATCCATCGGGGTGGATCACAGATGTTTACGTTTTCCATATTTTTATGTATGAATATCATTATATAGCCGATAAAACGGCGTTTTTCAATGTTCAGTACATCCTCTTTACGCAGAGTGGATAGTTTTGTGACACTATTATTTTTCATTTAACATTATTTTAAACGGGAAAGGGGCTGAAAATTGAAAGTAAACATACTGTTTTAGTAACATTTTATGCAGGTTCTATACAGTTCGGTTTTAAACTTTAATTTTACAAAGCGTTATTCTTTCGGATTGAAAAGCATAGCTTTAGCACTCCCAAATGCCACCTTTAAGAGTGCTAAAGGTGGCATTTGGGAGTGTAAAAGGTCACGTCTTGAAATGCCATATATCATGTTTGTCATATTTTTATTTTGCGTTATGGCGTGTTTGTAGTAATTTTGCATATATATAAACAGGTGTTTATGAATATAGACGATATAAAGAAAATAATAGAAACGCGTCCCAATCTGTCGACGGCTCTCGGCATGGAGTTCATTTCCACACCCGATGACGACATGTGTATGGCAACAATGAAGGTCGACGAGCGCAACCGTCAGCCTTTCGGATTTCTCAGTGGCGGTGCCTCATTGGCACTTGCAGAGAATGTGGCAGGCGTTGGTTCCACCGCATTGTGCCCCGGAAAGATATGCGTGGGCATAAGTGTGAGCGGCGAACATGTCAAAGCTGTGGCAGAGGGAGACACCGTTACGGCGCTGGCACATCTTGTGAGCAAAGGGCGGAAGCTGCATGTGTGGGATGTGAACATCACCGACTCGGCAGGCGATCTTATTTCTACCGTTCACGTTACGAACTATGTCATAACGCCCAAAAAGCAGCAATGAGAGAGAGTTATGCAATGTATCGTCTGCCTCATGCAGACCAGTTCACCGTTATAAGGCAGACGTCGGGAGAGCCGTTGCAACTGCAGTCGTGCGCCGAACTTGCCGGTGTCGAAGGCTTTGTCATGGCTCCTTTCGAGATATCCGCACGCAATCCCATCCTTGTATTGAAGCCTGACGTTATCGAAGACGTGCAACTTTCGGAAGAAGAGCAAGTTATAGGCGCCATGCTTTCATGCGACTGCGATGAGGAAGAAAGGCTTTCATACAGCCGGGATTTTGATATTTTCCACCGCCGTCTGGTGTGTGGCGACTTCGGCAAGATAGTGCTTGCGCGCCGTCACGACATGCTTTGCGACAGTCAGATATCTCCCGAAAGACTTTTCAGGAGGGCATGCAACATGTATCCCCGTATGTTTGTGGCACTGGTATCCACACCTGTTTCAGGCACATGGCTCATGGCTACGCCCGAAATACTGCTCGAAGGCGAGGGCAGACATTGGCATACAATGGCTCTTGCCGGCACAATGAAACTGGAAGGACAGCAGTTGCTTTTCGACATTCCTGCAGGAAGTCGCAATGATAATGGTAGCATAGAATGGAGTGAAAAGAACAGATGCGAGCAGCGTATCGTTGCAAAATATATTGCAGAATGCCTCGGGAAATACTCCGATGAAATGGTTGAAAACGGTCCTTATAAGTCAAGGGCGGGCAACATTGTGCACCTTCGCAGTGATTTCAGCTTTGTTCTTCGCAATGGAGAGTGCATAGGAAATCTCATAAACGACCTGCATCCCACTCCTGCCGTGTGCGGACTGCCCAAGGCGGAAACATACGGTTTCATCGTGAAAAACGAGCATGGCGACCGCAACTATTACAGCGGTTTCGCCGGACCGTGGCTTAAAAGTTCACGAAGTCATTTGTACGTGTCGCTGAGATGTATGCAAATAGAAGACCGCAGGTATCGTATGTATGCAGGAGGAGGACTGCTTGCCGACAGCATAGAGCAGCAGGAATGGGATGAGACGGAAGCAAAATTAGAGACGATGAAGGGTGTTTTCGGATGACATTTCCTATATATTAGCTTACACATTATATTATATATACAGACGGAAACCTTAAAAAACGAATGGCATAATACACCAATGTTCAGCAATAAAGAAAACATTAACATGCTCACAACGCTGCTCGTAGCGCATGGCATACGCCATGTCGTTGTCTGTCCGGGCAGCCGTAACGCTCCTCTGATACACAATTTCAACGAGTGCGATGCACTGCAGTGCCACCCCGTAACCGATGAAAGGAGTGCGGGATTTTATGCCCTCGGCATGGCACAGGCATCGGGTAGCCCCGTGGCGGTGTGCGTCACATCGGGCACGGCATTGCTAAATCTTGCCCCTGCAGTGGCTGAAGCCTTTTATCTTAAGTTGCCGTTGGTGGTCGTTTCTGCCGACCGTCCCGCAGCTTTCATAGACCAACTCGACGGTCAGACGCTGCCTCAGGACAACGCTTTAGGCTGTTTTTCAAGAAAGTCGATAAGCGTTCAGGAACCTTGCGACGACACCGGTCGCTGGCACTGCAACCGTATGATAAACGAAACGCTGCTCGAATGTGTGCGCAACGGCGGCGGTCCGGTCCATATAAACGTGCCCGTTTCAGAGCCGCTTTTCAACTTCACCACTCCCTCTCTGCCTGTAGAAAGGGTTATAAGGCGGATTGAGCCGGTCGCTGACACGGTGTCTTTGGAAGATACTCTCGTTGCGTCGTTCATCAGGGCACGCAGACCGATGATAGTGATAGGGCAGATGAAGCGGGACAGAATGCCGCATGACATTATCGAAACGTTGTCAAAACGCGCCGTGATTATAAGCGAGTCGCTTGCCTACACTTTGCACATAATGCATTTCGACGAAGCGATAAGTTCGCTGAAAGACATTGATGAATACTTGCCGGACTTCATACTTTACATAGGCGGAACGTTGGTTTCCAAGCGTATCAAGGCTTTCTTGCGCAAGGCACAGGATGCCGATGTGTGGCGGATAGACGATGACGGAGACATTCATGATACGTTCATGAACCTTAGAACCGTGGTGCAAGGCAGGCACGAGGATGCGCTTGCGCTGTTGGCAGATGCGTGCGGTGACACACGGGAGTGTGCTTATGCAGGGCAATGGAACGGCATTCTGAATACCGCCGCGCAGTGTGCCGCCGACTATGAGCCTGCCTTTTCACAGATGGCTGTGGTGAAATATTTTGAAGAACAGCTTGAAGACATGGACTATGACTATGATGTGTACTATGGCAACAGTTCTTCCGTGAGACTGGCAAATATCTATGCCGACCATCATGTCTTCTGCAACCGGGGCGTAAACGGCATAGAAGGCAGCCTTTCAGTTGCCGCCGGGCACTCCGTTGTATGCAGAAGAATGGTGTTCTGTGTCATAGGCGACCTCAGTTTCATGTACGACAGTAATGCCCTTTGGAACGTCTGTTTGCACGGTAATCTGCGTATAATACTGTTGAACAACGGTTGCGGTGGCATATTCTACGGTCTAAAAGGACTTGAGAAAAGTCCGTCGCTCGACAATATGGTTGCCGGCAAGCACGCGGCAAGCGCACAAGGCGTATGCGCGCAGAACGATATAGGTTATCTTAAGGCGACCGACATGAGTGAAATGCAGATAGGCATCGTTACGCTTCTTACATCGGAAACTTCGCGTCCCATGGTTCTCGAAGTGTTTACCGATGCCTTTGAGGACAAGAAGGCATTGGATGAGTATTACAGAAAGATAGTCGGGACAATTCGGGAGGGTGTTGCAAAACCTGAATTTATTCCACGGTAGGGACATATTTTTCACTTCGTTCAACAACACGTCTTGTATTTGTCCGCCAAATAAGCATTGAATATCAATATGTTATAAGCGGACAAATACAAGAATATGTCCTTACTCTAACTTAAAGAATGGAGTATTGCAACACCCTCGGTTGACGAAATATACTTTTAGTTATTAAAATTAAAAACATTGAGATATGAACAAGAGAGAATGGAAAACCATCAGAGAGTTTGAAGAGATATTGTTTGAAGAATATAACGGCATAGCAAAGATAACCATTAACCGTCCGCGCTACCGCAACGCCTTTACCCCCAAGACAACGTGGGAGCTGTCCCAAGCATTCTCGTTGTGCAGGGAAATGCAGGACATAAGCGTGGTTCTTCTCACGGGAGCGGGAGATATGGCATTCTGTTCCGGCGGTGACATGAACGTCAAAGGGCGCGGAGGATATATCGATGGCGAAGGTGTGCCGCGCCTTAGCGTGCTTGATGTGCAGATGCAGATACGCCGTTTGCCCAAGCCGGTGATTGCAATGGTCAACGGATTTGCCATAGGCGGCGGACATGTGCTTCATCTTATGTGCGACCTTACCATAGCGAGCGAGAACGCGATATTCGGACAGACGGGACCGAAGGTGGGTTCTTTCGATGCCGGTTTCGGCGCTTCATACCTCGCACGCATAGTGGGACAGAAGAAAGCACGTGAGATATGGTTCCTCTGCCGCAAGTATTCTGCCGCCGAAGCAGAGCGTATGGGACTTGTAAACAAGGTTGTTCCGCTCGACAGACTTGAAGACGAGTGTGTGGAGTGGGCTGAGACGATGATGCAGCATTCGCCCCTTGCACTGCGCATGATAAAGGCTGGACTTAACGCAGAGCTTGACGGACAGGCGGGAATACAGGAACTGGCAGGTGATGCCACCATGCTTTATTATTTCCTTGATGAAGCCCAGGAAGGCGGAAAGGCGTTCCTTGAGAAGCGGAAACCGGACTTCAAGAAGTATCCCAAGTTGCCTTGATGTTCACGAATATACCGGTTTATGAGATACAGAATAGAGATAAAGGAGCGCATACTGCACTTTAAGAGTCCTGCCGGAACGTCGCGCGGAGTGTATAACACACGCCGTTCGTGGTTTTTGGAACTTACTTCCGACAGCATTCCCCAGCGTAAAGGGATAGGAGAATGCGCTCCGTTGTCGGCGTTGAGCTGTGACGATGTGGAAGACTACGGCAGCATACTTAGAGAGTTCTGTGACGGTTTCGAGCGTACGGGCGTCGTCGACTATGATGCCATGCGGCATTATCCGTCGATGTTGTTCGGTCTTGAAACGGCTTTAGCACACTTTAATGCCGGGAGTCCCATGCTCTTTGACACGCCTTTCGGTCGTGGCGAGGAGGGAATACCTATAAACGGGCTTGTGTGGATGGGCACGTTCGAGGAGATGAGTGCGCGGATAGAGGAAAAGATAAGGAACGGTTTCGGTTGCATAAAGCTGAAAATAGGCAGCATAGACTTTGACCGCGAGATAGAACTGATAAGGCAGATACGCGGCAGATTTGGCAAGGAAGAGATAGAACTGAGGGTGGATGCCAACGGTGCATTCACGTTTGAGGAGGCACAAAAGAGGCTTGAGATGCTGGCACGTTACGACATTCATTCCATAGAGCAGCCGATAAAGGCAGGTCAGTGGGACAGAATGGCAGACTTGTGCCGCCTGTCTCCGTTGCCGATAGCGCTGGACGAGGAGTTGATAGGCGTAAACGACAATGCCATGAAGAAGGATTTGTTAGACACGATACGCCCTGCATATATAATACTTAAGCCTTCTCTGCACGGTGGAATGCAGGGAACGCGCGAGTGGGTGAGGTTTGCCGATATGCGAGGTATAGGAAGTTGGATTACAAGTGCGCTGGAAAGCAACGTGGGACTTAACGCCGTCGCCCAGCTTACGGCTGATATATATGGCAGGAACATATCAATGCCGCAGGGACTTGGTACGGGACAGTTGTTTACGGACAACATTCCGATGCCGATAGAGATAAGGAAAGACATGCTATGGTGCTTGAAGAGTTTATAAAAGAGTGGAACGATGACGGCGGCACCGTGAGGGTCCGCACAAGCGGTTCTACGGGAAAGCCCAAGGAAATGCTTGTTGAAAAGGAACGCATGGCGGCAAGTGCGCGCATAACCTGTTCGTTTCTCGGACTGAAACGGGGAGACACGGCACTGCTGTGCATGCCGCTCGACTATATAGCCGGCAAGATGATGGTGGTGCGATCGTTGGTATGCGGATTGCGACTCATTGCCGTGGAGCCGTCGGGACACCCGCTTGCAAGATTGCAGGCAAACGGAAATACTCCGATATCGTTTGCCGCAATGGTTCCGATGCAGGTATATAACAGTATGCAGGTAGATGAAGAGCGTGAGATGTTGCGCGGAATAAAACATCTTATAATCGGAGGCGGAGCCATAGACAGCGAACTTTCCGCTGCGTTAAAGGATTTTCCCAATGCCGTATGGAGCACTTACGGTATGACGGAGACATTGTCTCACATCGCTTTAAGGCGTCTTAACGGAGACGGAGCAAGTGACTGGTACACACCGTTTGACGGTGTCGGCGTTAAAGTAGACTGTCAGTCGCGTATTGTTATCGATGCCCCGCATGTATGCAATGAAGTTCTTATAACCAACGACATCGGTGAGATGGCACCCGACGGCAGACGTTTCAGGGTGCTCGGACGTATGGACAACACTATATGCAGCGGTGGAATAAAGATACGGATTGAAGAGGTGGAAGAGGCGATAAGACCGTTTGCCGACTTCAAATTTCTCATAACGAAGAAGAAAGACGGCAGGTTGGGAGAGGCTGTCGTCATGCTTGTAGAGGGCGACCGTGTGTCTGACGCCCGGGAGATATGCAGGAATGTTCTTCCCAAGTACCGGCAGCCGCGTATATATATAAAGGTGGAGCGTCTGCCGATGACGGAAACGGGAAAGCCGGCACGCCGCGAAGCACAGCTCATTGCCGAGGGTGTATGACGATAAAGATGTAGTTCTGAATAACGTGAGTTCGGCAATTTACACAAACCACCCCTGCCCCTCCTTTGGAAAAGGAGGGGACATTGAGCATGTACTGCATACATATTATAACATGCCTATTGATATAATCCACGACATTCTTTAACAGAATACATCTTGCATGTCTCCTCCTTTTCCAAAGGATGGGCAGGGGTGGTTTGTTGTATAATAAGGAATATGAATTCGTTGAATTCACATTAAGTACGGTATTTATCCCTCCCGGCAGAAGTCAAACGCCTCGAAAATTTCTTTCTTTGTTGCTGTCTGGTCTATGTGTATGTCGCCTATGTCGCCAAGCAGTGTGAAGTTTATGATGCCGTTCACGTTCTTCTTGTCGTGCGACATAAGTTCCAGGAGTTCGTTATAGTCGTTGCATGTAAAGTCAAACATGCCGTAATGCTGCCTGATAAAGCTCACTGTCTGTCTCATTTTGTCAAGAGGGAAGTTCATCTTTGTGGCACAAAGATACAGTTCGCATACCATTCCGTATGCCACGGCATATCCGTGAAGCATCGGTTTGCCGCGCTTTATCGCCATGGATTCGAACGCATGACCGGCGGTATGTCCTAAGTTAAGCGCCTTGCGAATGCCCTTTTCCTCGTGGTCGGCTTCAACTATGCGCTCTTTCACCTTCACGTTGTCGGCAATCATTGCACCAAGTTCCGCCATGTCGGGCGCGGACAAGTCGAACGAGACAAGCCTTGCCCATGTATCGGTGTCGCTTATCAGCCCGTGCTTAAGCATCTCCGCATATCCGGAAAGAATGTTGTTGATGTCGAGGGTGTTAAGGAATACGGTGCTCAGAATGACGAACCTTGAATCGTTGAAGACACCAATCTCGTTCTTAAGTCCGTTGAAGTTAAATCCCGTCTTGCCGCCTACCGATGCGTCGATAATGGACAGCAGGGTGGTGGGAATGTTGATAAAGTCTATTCCGCGTTTGAATGTAGATGCCGCAAAGCCGCCGAGGTCTGTAACCATACCGCCGCCGAGATTTATGAGACACGAGTGCCTTGTTGCCCCGAGACGGCTCAGTTCTGTCCATACATGCTGTACCGAACTGATGTTCTTGTTTACGTCGGACGAGGGAATTGTTATCATCCTTGCGCTTTCAAGGCACTTGTAATCCTTTATTATATTCCAGCATTTGTTCACGGTAACGTCGTCTGTCAATACGAAAAGCCTGTCATGGCGACATTGTGATACGGCATATTCAAGTTCTGTCTGCAAGTCTTTGGAAATAATAACCCTCTGTTCCATAATGCGATAAATGTGATAAATGTGATGCAAAAATACGTATTTTTATTGAGAGAATGTGCTTTTTGTGTGCTTTTCGTTATGAAATGATTAAACTATATTTGCAGTTCGGTGTCTAAAAGGACGTATTTTAACAATAAACATATATTAGTTTTAACGATGAAAAAGCTTATCTTGCTGTCTTTGATGGCAGTTTTCCCAATGTTAGTGTGCGCCCAGGGCAGAACCATAACGGGCAAGTTGACAGACCGTGACACTAAAGAAGGCGTGATGATGGCAACGGTACAGATGCTAAAGACAGACAGTACGTTTGTGAAAGGCACGCTGACAAACGGGAGCGGAGAGTTCAGTATTGCGGCTCCCGACAACGGAAAATATCTGTTAAGATTTACAAGTGTGGGCTATACGAGCATTGTAAAGCCCGTCGTAATATCGGAAAACAAGGACAAAGACATGGGAAACATTGTTTTCTCCGCCGATGCGATAATGCTGAAAGGTGCAACGGTGGTAGGACAGGCGGCAAAGGTGACGGTACAGGAGGATACCATTGTGTACAACGCTTCGGCATATCGCACGCCCGAAGGTTCGGTTGTCGAGGAACTTGTGAAGAAGCTTCCGGGAGCGCAGGTCGATGATGACGGCAAGATAACCATAAACGGAAAGGAAGTGAAGAAGATACTTGTGGACGGAAAGGAATTCATGACGGGCGACACAAAGACGGCGATGAAAAACCTGCCCACAAGCATTATAGACAAGATAAAGACATACGAGGAGAAGAGCGACCTTGCCAAAGTGACCGGCATTGACGACGGAGAGGAGGAGACTGTGCTCGACTTCGGCACAAAGAAGGGCATGAATAAGGGCTATATGGCAAACGCCGATGCGGCTATAGGCACACACGGGAGATATGCCGAGCGGCTTATGGGCGGCTATTTCAAGGACAACATGAAGCTGATGCTCTTTGGAAATGCCAACAATACCAATGACGCAGGGTTCCCCGGCGGTGGCGGCGGACGCTTCGGAGGCGGCAGACAGGGGCTCAATGCGAGCAAGATGCTTGGCGTGAACATGAACTATACCCAAGGAAAGAAGTTTAATCTGAACGGCAATGTGAGGTGGAACCACGGCAACGGTGATGTGCGCACGGCACAGTCTACGGAGAATTTCGTGAGCAGTGCAGGTTCTTTCTCCAACAGTCTCAACCAACGCTATACGCGGGACAACAGCTGGAACTCGAGTTTCCGCCTGGAATGGAAGCCGGACACGATGACAAACATACTGTTCCGTCCGACGATGAGCTATTCTACAAGTGACGGAATAACCATGGGAACGTCGGCATCGTACAACGAAGACCCGTACATGTATGTCGACGACCCGCTTTCGGAAGAGGCGATAGGCGAGCTTGCCGACCGCGACCTTATGGTAAACACCAGAAAGAACAGGGCTATATCATACGGAAACAACAAGTCTCTCGGCGCTATGTTGCAGTATAACAGGAAGCTGGGCAACAAAGGGCGTAACTTGACATTGCGCGCGGACGTCAAATACAAGGACGCCGACAATAAGGATCTGTCGACAACCGATGTCCATCTGTATCAGATAATGGACAAATACGGCAACGACTCCACATATCAGACAAACAGATTCAACTATACGCCGACGACATCGACAAGCTATGCCGTGCAGGCTACGTACAGCGAACCTATATTCAGGGCGATGTTCCTGCAGTTCAGCTATAAGTTCACATATAAATATAACAAGAGCGACCGCTCGACATACGACTTCAGCAACATGGGAGAGGACTTCTTCAACGGCATATCGCCGGAATACAGAGGCTGGGACGGCTATTTCTCGCGACTCGACAATCCGCTTGAAGACTATCTCGACACGAAGCTGAGCCGTTTCTCCGAATATACGAACTATATACACGAGATGCAGATGATGCTGCGCGTCATACGCCAGAAGTACAGGATGAACGTGGGCGTGATGGTGCAGCCGCAGAAGACGCACTTCGTGCAGGACTATCAGGGAGTGCAGACGGATATGACGAAAAACGTGGTCAATGTGACGCCTACGTTCGATTTCAGATACCGTTTCTCCAAGGTCCACAACCTGCGTATCAACTACAGAGGCTCGACATCGCAGCCTTCTATGTCCGATCTTCTCGACATCACCGACGACAGCGACCCGCTTAACATCAAGAAAGGTAACCCGGGACTGAAGCCCTCGTTCACCAATATGCTGCGCATCAACTATAACAACTACATACAAAAGCACCAGAGAGCCGTCATGGCAGCGTTGAACTACAGCAATACGCGCAACAGTATCAGCAACATGGTTACTTATGACGAGAAGACCGGAGGGCGGACAACACGCCCGGAGAACATCAACGGCAACTGGAACATGTCGGGAATGCTGATGTTCAACACCGCGATAGACTCCACGGGATATTGGAACGTGAACACGTTTACGAGCGTTGGATATAACAATTATGTGGGATATCTGAGCATTGACAAGAATGCGGACTCGCAGAAGAACACGACACGCACGACAACCATGTCGGAACGCCTGAGCGGAAGCTATCGCAACAGTTGGCTGGAGGTAGAACTCGACGGCACTCTCAACTATACTCACACGCGCAACCTGCTGCAAAGCCAGAGCAACCTTGACACATGGCAGTTCTCATACGGCGGTTCGGTGACCGTATACATGCCGTGGGGAATGAGCATCGCCACGAATATGCACGAGAACAGCCGTCGCGGATACAACGACAACTCGATGAACACCAACGAACTGATATGGAATGCGCAGATAAACCAGCCGTTCCTTAAGGGAAATGCCCTGAACGTTTCACTGCAGTTCTACGATATCCTTCACAACCAAAGCAACTTCAGCCGTACCATAAATGCCATGCAGCGCAGCGATACGCAGTATAACAGCATCAACAGCTATGCCATGCTGCATGTAGTATATCGCCTGAACCTGTTCGGCGGCAAGGCTTCGCGCAATGAAAAGAGACGACCGGAGGTGGAAAGAGGGGGTATGATGCCGCCGGACAGGGGTTTCGGAGGCGGAAGACCGCAGAGGGGCGGAATGTTCTAAGTCATTTTCAATGTGAGTTCGGCTAATATAATATGCCTGTTTATATTAGCCGACATCTTTTTAATATAGAACTTTCTGCGTATAAGGGTGTATTAAAGTAAGCAACCATGCGCGTTGTAGGGACATATGTTTGTATTTGTCCGCCTGTAACAGACACGTTATCAAGCTGTTATACAAGCGGACAAATACAAGAATATGTCCCTACAACGTGTATGGATGCTCATTTTGACACCCACGGAAGGTGTATGAAATCCTTAAACATGCTGTACGGTTTTCTATCTCATATGAGATAGATTTGTATCGCATATGAGATAGAAATGTAACGCATATGAGATAGAAATGTAACTCATATGAGATAGAAACGTAACTCATATGAGATGGAATTCCATACAATATCCTTACATATCGGATACAGGTTCGACGGTAATGAAAACACCTTAATCATGTTAACTAATTGACAGTTTGTCATATAAGATAAGGCATTTATACGTCTGATAATCACATTATTTGGACATGACATAAGTCAATATTTTATATGTTATAAAACCTAAAAGCATCATATATACACCTTATATATAACAATTTTATTACCTTTGCACCGATTATTTTGTTTTTAAATGGGAAAAGAATTATTGTTTCCAGACTATATATTCGAGTCGAGTTGGGAAGTTTGTAATAAAGTTGGTGGTATCTACACTGTTCTTTCAACGCGCGCCAATACATTGCAGAATGCGATGAAAGACCGTATAATATTTATCGGACCCGATTGTTGGTCGGAAAAAGACAATCCTTATTTTACGGAAGATAAGAGCCTGTTCGGTGAATGGGCAGCCTCTGCCGTGGAAGACGGCTTGACATTGAAGGTAGGGCGGTGGAACATTCCGGGCAATCCTATTGCCGTACTTGTGGATTTCACTCCTTTCTATAAGCGCAAGAATGAGATATATGCCCGGTTGTGGGAAGATTTCCGTGTGGACAGCCTTCATGCTTACGGAGATTACGACGAGGCTTCGATGTTCTCCTATGCTGCCGCCAAGGTTGTGGAGAGTTTCTATAAATTCTACCTGGACGAGTCGAAGAAAGTCATATATCACGGCAACGAATGGATGACCGGTTTCGGACTGCTATATATAAAAAGGTATATGCCCGAGATAGCGACTGTCTTCACCACGCATGCCACAAGCATCGGACGCAGCATCGCCGGCAACAACAAGCCGCTATATGATTATCTGTTTGCATACAACGGCGACCAGATGGCGGGCGAACTCAACATGCAGAGCAAGCATTCGATAGAAAAACAGACGGCAAAGAATGTAGACTGCTTCACTACGGTAAGCGATATAACGGCAAACGAATGCCGTGAGCTGCTCGACGAGCCTGTTCACTTTGTTCTGCCCAACGGATTTGAGGACGATTTTGTACCGCGTGGCGCAGAGTTCACACGCAAACGCAAGCAGGCAAGAAAGCGTGTATTGCAGATGGCGAACGCACTTATGGGTACAGACCTTGGGGATGACACTCTTATCGTATCGACAAGCGGACGTTATGAGTTCCGCAATAAAGGCGTGGACGTGTATATCGAAGCGATGAACCGTCTGCTCCGCGAAAAGAGTCTGTCAAGAAAGGTTCTTGCTTTCATAGAAGTTCCCGGTTGGGTGGGTGAGCCGCGTCGTGACCTGAAAGAACGTATCGAGTCCGGAAAGAAATACGATACTCCGCTTGAAGTACCGATGATAACCCACTGGCTGCATAACATGAGTCACGACAGCGTATTGAACATGCTTAAATATCTGGATATGCAGAATAGGGCGGACGACAATGTCAAGCTGATATTCCTGCCATGTTATCTTACCGGTGACGACGGTATTCTTGATATGAAGTATTACGACCTGGTGCTTGGCAACGACCTTTGTGTCTATCCTTCATACTATGAACCTTGGGGGTATACTCCTCTTGAAGCAATTGCATTCAAGGTGCCGTGTATAACAACGGACCTTGCCGGCTTCGGACTGTGGGTAAACACGGAAGCAGGGCACGAAGGTGAGATTGAAGACGGCGTGAAGGTAATACACCGTACAGACTATAATTATTCGGAAGTGGCGGATATTATAAAGAATACCATAGCCGAATACTCCAATTTCACGCCCGCAAAAGTAAAGAAATGCCGGGACAACGCCGGAAAACTATCAAAGAAAGCACTTTGGACAAACTTCATAAAGTACTATTATCAGGCATACGACCATGCCCTGAGGCAAAGAGACATGAGGTTGGAAGGCAGGAAATGACACCTGTACACGGTGTATGAGATTATTAAAATGAATAAATTCGAACATATAATACATTAAAATTGATTATGAAGATAAAAGCTGATTATGTCAATGCTCCCCAGTGGAAGGAATTGACCGTAAAATCAAGATTGCCCGAGCAGCTCAAGTGCTTGGATGAACTTGCACACAACATGTGGTGGGCTTGGAACTACGAAGCAAGAGACTTGTGGAGAAGTCTTGATGAAGACCTCTATGAGGAGGTAGGACACAATCCTGTAATGTTGCTGGAACGTCTCAGCTATGACAGAAAAGAAGAGATTGTCAAGAACAAGACTATAATAAAGAGAGTAAAGGAAGTTTACTCTTTGTTCCGCAACTATATGGATGTGAAACCCAACAGCGAGCGTCCTTCCGTTGCATACTTCAGTATGGAATATGGTATCAATCAGGTACTGAAAATATATTCCGGAGGTCTTGGAATGCTTGCCGGCGACTATCTGAAAGAAGCGTCGGACAGTAACGTCGACATGTGTGCCGTAGGTTTCCTCTATCGTTACGGTTATTTCAAGCAGTCTCTGAGCATGGACGGTCAGCAGATTGCCAATTACGATGCGCAGAACTTCAACTCACTGCCCATAGAACGCCAGCTGGACAAAGACGGCAAACCGCTTGTTGTAGCCGTTCCTTACATGAACTATCACGTACATGCCTATGTATGGAGAGTAAACGTAGGTCGTATATCACTTTACTTGCTTGATACGGACAACGAAATGAACTCAGAGTTCGACAAACCTATCACGCACTCTCTTTACGGTGGCGATTGGGAAAACCGTCTAAAGCAGGAGATACTTCTGGGTATCGGTGGTATACTGACATTGAAGGCTCTTGGTATAACAAAGGAAATATATCACTGCAATGAGGGACATGCGGCTCTTTGCAACCTGCAGCGCCTTTGCGACTATGTGCAGAGCGGACTGACATTCAACCAGGCTATGGAGTTGGTGCGTGCATCTTCTCTATATACGGTGCATACGCCTGTGCCTGCCGGTCATGACTATTTCGACGAGGCTCTGTTTGGCAAGTATATGAGCGGCTATCCACAGATGCTTGGCATATCGTGGGATGAGTTTATCGGTATGGGACGTACAAATCCGGAAGACCATGGAGAAAAGTTCTGCATGTCTACATTCGCATGTAACACATGTCAGGAAGTAAACGGTGTCAGCAAACTTCACGGATGGGTGAGCCAGAAGATGTTCGCAAGCATCTGGAAAGGTTACTACCCCGAAGAAAATCATGTGGGATATGTTACAAACGGTGTTCACTTCCCCACATGGACAGCAACTGAATGGCGTAAGCTCTACGCTCAGTACTTTGACGAGACATTCATGTCCGATCAGAGCAACGAGAGCATCTGGCATGCAATATACAATGTACCTGATGACGTTGTATGGGAAACACGCATGACATTGAAGAAGAAACTTACCGACTACATACGCGCTAAGTTCCGTGAAACATGGCTTAAGAACCAGAGAGATCCTTCACGTGTCGTTTCTTTGCTTGAGAAGATTAACCCCAATGCACTGATGATAGGTTTCTGCCGTCGCTTTGCAACATATAAGAGAGCACATCTTTTGTTTACTGACCTCGACCGTCTTTCCAAGATTGTCAATAATCCGGAGCATCCCGTACAGTTCCTTTTCTCAGGAAAAGCTCACCCTGCCGACGGTGCCGGTCAGGGTCTCATCAAGAAGATCTTTGAGATAAGCCAGCGTCCCGAGTTCCTTGGCAAGATTATCTTCCTCGAAGACTATGACATGCAGCTTGCACGCCGTCTTGTTTCCGGTGTAGATATTTGGATGAACACTCCGACACGTCCTCTTGAAGCATCGGGTACATCCGGTGAAAAGGCCGAGATGAATGGTGTTGTAAACCTTTCTGTGCTTGACGGATGGTGGCTTGAAGGTTACCGCGAGGGTGCAGGATGGGCACTTACCGAGAAACGTACATACAAGAACCAGGGCTATCAGGATCAGTTAGACGCAGCTACAATCTACAGTCTCCTTGAAAATGAGATTGTTCCTCTTTATTACAAGAAGAACAAGAAGGGATACAGCGAAGGCTGGATAAAGGTAATAAAGAACTCTATTGCACAGATAGCTCCAAACTATACGATGAAACGTCAGCTTGACGACTATTATAGCAAGTTCTATACCAAAGAAGCTGCGCGCTTTAAGAAGATTTCTGCCGACAACAACCGTCTGGCAAAAGAGATCGCACAGTGGAAAGAGACAGTGGCAGAGCGTTGGGATTCTATAAATGTTGTTTCAAAAGAGCACAACATACCGGCTACAGGTGCAGAGACAGGTGTATCATACAAGATAAAGTATGTTATCGACGAGCAGGGACTTGACAATGCTGTCGGACTTGAACTTGTTACTATCAAGACAGACAAGAACAGAGAAGACAGCATCTTCAATGTACGTCCGTTCAATATGACAAACAATGAAGGCAACCTTTATACATTCGAAGCAGAATTTGAACCCGATGAAGCCGGTTCATATAAGAGCTGTGTCAGAATGTATCCGAAGAACGAGAACCTTCCTCACCGCCTTGATTTCTGTTATGTAAAGTGGATTGACTAATACTTATTGAGAGTATTTGGTATAATATAAAAGCGGCATCAAAGGCAGAAAAACCTTTGATGCCGCTTTTAATTTTCATGAATAGGGTGTGTGAAAAATCAATGATGACTTATTTTGACACACCCTCTTGTATCCGGTGCATGAAACGGGATTGTGTAAAACTTTTTTTACTGTAGTCCTCATTTTCAATTAAAATACTTAACTTTGCAGAATTAATACGTATTTTTAATAAAATATATCAGCAAATGCTTACAATCAAACTCATCAGTGAGGAAACTGAACGTGTGATTAAAGGCTTGGAAAAGAAACACTTTAAGGGTGCGAGAGAAGCCGTAGAGAATGTGTTGGCTGTGGACAGACGCAGACGCGAGGCGCAGCAGAAATCGGACAAGAACAAGCAGGAGGTAAAACAGCTGTCGGCAATGATAGGTTCTCTTATGAAAGAGGGCAAGAAGGACGAGGCTGAAGAGATAAAGGCAAAGGTTGCCGTTCTGAAACAATCGGACAAGACGTTGAGTGAAGAGATGGCAACTGCCGAGAAAGAAGTGGAGACGTTGCTCTGCTCGATACCCAATATTCCTAATGATGATGTGCCCGAAGGTGCCGGAGCAGAGGACAACGTTGTTGTGAAAACCGGCGGTAATGTACCAGAGTTTGACGGAGAGCCGTTGTGTCATTGGGACCTTTGCAAGAAATACAATTTGATAGACTTTGATCTTGGTGTGAAAATAACCGGTGCGGGTTTCCCTGTATATATCGGAAAAATGGCACGTTTGCAGCGTGCGCTTGAGGCTTTCTTCCTTGAAGAGGCACGCAAGAGCGGATATCTCGAGGTGCAGCCGCCATACGTGGTGAACGAAGCGTCGGGTTATGGCACGGGACAGCTTCCCGACAAAGAGGGACAGATGTACCACTGTAATCTTGACAACCTGTATCTTATACCTACGGCAGAAGTTCCGGTTACAAACATCTTCCGCGATGTCATTCTCGATGAAAAGGACCTGCCTATAAAGCGTTGTGCCTACTCGGCATGTTTCCGTCGCGAAGCAGGGTCGTATGGCAAGGACGTGCGCGGACTGAACCGCCTGCATCAGTTTGACAAGGTGGAGATTGTACGCATTGACAAACCGGAACACTCGTATCAGAGCCTGGACGAGATGTTGGAACATGTAGAGGGACTTATGAAGAAGTTGGAACTTCCGTACAGAATACTTCGTCTTTGCGGAGGTGACATGAGTTTCACATCGGCGATATGTTATGACTTCGAGGTATGGAGCGCAGCACAAAAGCGTTGGCTGGAAGTAAGTTCCGTATCCAATTTCGAGAGCTATCAGGCAAACCGTCTGAAGTGCCGTTACCGCAACAGCGAGACAAAGAAGCCCGAATTGTGCCACACTCTTAACGGCTCGGCTCTTGCATTGCCGCGCATTGTTGCCGCCATAATCGAGAACAACCAGACACCTGAAGGCATACGCGTGCCCAAGTGTCTTGTGCCGTATTGCGGTTTCGATATGCTCGATGACAATAATTTCAGTATTTAAAACCAAGGCTTGATGTTCAAAATCGTCCGTAAAAAACAGTTCTCGGAGAAAGTTTTTCTTTTCGAGATAGAAGCTCCGTTGATTGCAAAGAGCCGCAAGGCAGGCAACTTTGTAATTGTGCGTGTTGACAATAAAGGTGAGCGCATGCCGCTCACCATTGCCGATGCCGACACAAGGAAAGGAACCATAACTCTTGTGGTACAGGAAGTGGGACTGTCATCGATAAAGTTGTGCAGGCTCAATGGAGGCGATTTCATTGCCGACATCGTGGGACCGTTGGGCAATCCCACCCATATAGAAAACTTCGGTACGGTGGTTTGTGCCGGAGGTGGAGTGGGAGTAGCACCCATGCTTCCTATTGTAAGGGCGTTGAAAGCCGCCGGCAACCGTGTGTTGTCGGTCATTGCGGGACGCAACAGAGAACTGATAATATTGGAGGACGAGATACGCGACAGCAGCGACGAGACAATCGTTATGACCGATGACGGCTCATACGGCGAGAAAGGTGTCGTTACCGTGGGCATAGAGCGTTTTATCAAACAGGAGCACATAGACAAGGTCTTTGCCATCGGTCCTCCTGTCATGATGAAGTTCAGTTGTATGCTGACGCAAAAATACAATATTCCGACAGATGTCTCACTGAATACCATAATGGTGGACGGTACGGGTATGTGCGGCGCATGCCGCCTTACGATAGGCGGAAAGACAAAATTTGTGTGCATCGACGGTCCGGAGTTCGACGGTGCCCTTGTGGATTGGGATGAAATGTTCAGACGTATGGGAACGTTCCGTCGTGTGGAACAGGACGAACTTGAACACTTCGAGGAACATCTTGCCGCTGTTGTTGATGATAATACAGAGAACGTAGCCGAAGAAGCTCATGCTGCTTCTGACGCGCAGAACGTTGAATGTCCTATAGAGACATTGACAAACCGTAACGAAGAGTGGCGCAAGGAGTTACGTGTTGCCATTAAACCTAAAGAACGTGCTGCCATAGAGCGTGTCGTAATGCCGGAACTTGAACCGGGATATCGTTCCACAACACGTAAGGAAGAAGTCAACACGGGGCTTACCAAGGAGATGGCGATGACAGAGGCAAAGCGGTGTCTCGACTGTGCCAAGCCGTCGTGTGTGGAGGGATGCCCCGTGAACATAGACATACCGTCGTTTATAAAGAACATTGAGCGCGGTGAGATACTTGCTGCGGCAAAGGTGTTGAAAAACACTTCGGCGCTGCCTGCCGTGTGCGGTCGTGTATGTCCGCAGGAAAAGCAATGTGAAAGCCGTTGTATACACCTCAAGATGAACGGACAGGCGGTGGCTATCGGTTATCTTGAACGATTTGCCGCAGACTATGAACGCGAAAGCGGAAACGTTTCATTGCCCGACAAGGTTGCTGCCAACGGCATGAAGGTGGCTGTGGTAGGTTCGGGTCCTGCCGGTCTTAGCTTTGCCGGTGACATGGTGAAGAAGGGATACGAAGTGCATGTCTTTGAAGCATTGCACGAGATAGGCGGCGTGTTGAAATATGGAATACCTGAGTTCCGTCTGCCCAACCGCATCGTAGACGTGGAAATAGACAATCTTAAGAAGTTGGGAGTAGAGTTCCATACAGACTGTATAATAGGCAAGACAATACAGGTGGAGGAACTTGAAGAAGACGGATTTAAGGGTATATTTGTTGCGTCGGGCGCAGGTCTGCCAAACTTCATGGGTATTCCAGGAGAGAACTCGATAAACATAATGTCTTCAAACGAGTATCTGACGCGCGTAAACCTTATGGATGCCGCCGACCCTACAACCGATACGCCGATAAATATCGGTAAGAAAGTGCTTGTCGTAGGAGGTGGAAACACTGCCATGGACTCATGTCGCACGGCGAAAAGGCTCGGAGCCGATGTTACGATTGTATATCGTCGTTCGGAAAAAGAAATGCCCGCACGTCTCGAAGAGGTGAAGCATGCAAAGGAAGAGGGCATAAACTTCCTTACACTTCACAACCCCATAAGATATGAAGCCGATGAAAACGGAGCCGTATGCAAGGCTGTGTTGCAGGTGATGGAGCTGGGAGAACCGGACGAGAGCGGACGCCGCAGTCCGGTGGCAGTGGAAGGAAAGACCGTAACGCTGGATGTGGATCAGGTAATCGTTGCCATAGGCGTTTCGCCAAATCCGCTTGTGCCAAGCTCTATACAGGGACTTGAACTCGGACGGAAGAACACGATAGCCGTAAACGACGGCATGCAGAGTTCACGCCATGAAATATATGCAGGAGGAGATATTGTGCGTGGCGGCGCGACTGTGATACTTGCCATGGGCGATGGACGGCGTGCGGCAGAGAATATGGACAGACAACTGAGAAACGGTAAATAAATGAACGGTCTCTATACTATCATATTGCTCATACTGAGCAATGTCTTTATGACTATTGCCTGGTATGGGCATCTTAAATTGCAGCAGTCGGGTATCAGCAACAACTGGTCTCTGCTGGGTGTCATTGCATTTTCATGGGCAATAGCTTTTTTTGAATATTGCTGCCAGGTGCCTGCCAATCGCATGGGCTTTGTCGGCAATGGCGGTCCGTTTACACTTGTACAGCTTAAGGTGGTGCAGGAATGTATCAGTCTGGGAGTATTTGCGGTGATAGCCAATATAATGTTCCAAGGACAGAACCTGCATTGGAATCATATTCTGGCTTTCTTCTTCATCATTTGTGCCGTATATCTTGTTTTCATGAAATAACTCCGGATGTATATCAATGGCAATACCGACAGATGAACAGAAAATAGAGAGAAGGATTGTAAGTCGTTTTCACAAAGGCATTTCCAAGTATAATCTTATAGAAGAAGGCGACCGTATCCTTGCCGGGATATCAGGCGGTAAAGATTCGTTGTGCCTGCTTGAAATGCTCGGTCGCAGAATGAAAATCGACAAGCCGCACTTTACAGTGGAAGCCGTTCATATACGTATGGAAAACATAAAGTATGAGACGGACACCGGATATCTTGAGGAGTTTGCCGCGCAGTATGGCATAAAGATGCACTGTCTGACAACAGGGTTCAATGCCCATACGGATACACGCAAGTCTCCATGTTTTCTTTGTTCATGGAACAGGCGCAAGCAAATGTTCATGAAGGCGCAGGAGTTGGGGTGCAACAAGATAGCGTTGGGGCATCACATGGACGATATCATTCATACTGCCATGATGAATGAGTTTTTCCAAGGACATTTCTCAACAATGCCGGCAATGCTCAAAATGCGCAAGATGCCATTGACGATAATACGCCCTTTGTGTATGGTTGAGGAAAGTGATATTTACAGATATGCCCGATACAGAGGGTATGAGAAACAGGTGAAGCTATGTCCGTACGAAACAAATTCTCACCGTTCTGATATCCGCGATATATTCGGACGGATAGAAGAAATGAATCCGGAGGCGCGCTATTCGGTGTGGAATGCTCTTGAAAGTGAAGGCAAGCTCATAGAGGTTTGATGCTGATATATTGATACTTTATGCCGATTTTTTCTGTTATTGGCTTTTTTGTAGTATCTTTGCATAAGATAAGCGGCGCCTCGGCAATTACAAACAAGTTTGATTGCACTCGGCTTGCATTATCTTTGAATAAGATAAGCGGCGCCTCAGCAATTTCAAACAAAAGTTTGATTGCACTCGGCTTGCATTATCTTTGCATGAGTAAAAAATTAAGAAAATGGATATTACAAAAGTGGTTGTGAGGGATGCTGACCTGCAACAGGCTGCAACCGGGGGAATGGACGCTTTTATTGATGTGTTTGTCAATGCCCTTTATGAGTATGTTGGCGGAAAGCTGGATGTGGAGACAATGTCCCGGCTGAATGCATCGCAGATAACTCTTCTGGCTTATAAGATTTTGCGGGACGAGGTAATGGACGGAGGTTTTGTGCAGCTCATCCACAACGGTTATGGAGGTTTTATTTTCCTGAACCCTTTTGCACGTGCCGTGAAAGAATGGGGGCTGACGGAACTTGGACGCCTGGTGCGCAAAGTGCATAGCTTGTATAAGAAGTATCGTGACGAAATAGAACAGGATTGTACCGACGATGAGTTCATGGCTATGTTTGAGAAATATCCTGAGTTTGACCAATATGACGACATCTTTGTAGAGAATGAAGAAGAGTGGACTGCCATGGTCGCTCATTATATAGATGATAATATCGGGTTATTTGCAGAAATAACGAACGACTGATAAAACAATGAGAAAAGAAGACGAACTGCTCCGAAAGAAGAGTCCGGTGAATATACGTAACAAGAAGGCTTCGTTCGAATTCTTCTTTATCGATACTTTTACTGCCGGAATCGTTCTTACCGGAACGGAGATAAAATCAATACGTATGGGCAAGGCGTCGCTTGTGGATGCGTTTTGCTACATTCACAATGGTGAGGTGTGGGTAAAGGGAATGAATGTTTCGCCCTATTTTTATGGCTCATACAACAATCACGAAAGTAAACGCGACAGAAAACTGCTGCTTACAAAGCGGGAGATATACAAATTGCAGGAGGCTTCTAAGCAGCCCGGATATACGATTGTGCCTATACTTGTGTTTATAGATGACAAGGGTAGGGCAAAGGTTGATATTGCTCTTGCGCGAGGAAAGAAGGAATATGACAAGCGTCAGACATTGAAAGAAAAAGAAGACCGTCGTGAGATGGATCGTGCTGTAAAACACTTTTAAGAACAGAAGGTTATGATAAAGAATATCGTATTCGATTTGGGTGGTGTTATAATGACCATTGACCAGAGTGAAGCCGTAAGGCGTTTTAGGTCTTTGGGACTGGAGGATGCTGAGAAGCGTCTTGATCCTTATACGCAGAGCGGCATATTCGGTGACCTGGAAGAAGGAAAAATAACGGCGGAGGACTTCCGTCGTGAACTTAGTTCTCTTGTTGGCAAGGAACTTACTTTTGAACAGTGTTGTTACGGCTGGCGTGGATATTGCAAGGAGGTGCCGCGCCGGGCACTCGATGCCTTGAAGAGACTTAAAGCTGACGGTTATCGTCTCATATTGCTTTCCAATACCAATCCGTATATGATGAGTTGGGCGCTGAGTGATGATTTCGACGGTGAAGGGCATTCGCTCGAGTATTATTTCGATTCATTGTATCTCAGCTATAAATTGAAGATGATGAAGCCATGTGAAGAAATCTTCAACCTTATACTCGAGAAGGAAGGTATCACGCCGGAAGAGACATTGTTTGTCGATGACGGTCCACGGAATACAGCCATGGCGAGTAACCTCGGAATAAACACGCTATGTCCTAAGAATGGTGAGGATTGGACAGATGCACTGTATGAGCGTATAAAGTGCGTGAATGAGTTTAGATGAGAACTAAATGGATGTAAGGTTTAATACTAATCCCTAAACCTTACATAACTTCTGTCATCAAACGAGTTGTACCCTTTCATCACTCCTTTTGTCGCTTGGTATTTGTCTATTAAAAGCGGGTCGGTGTTTATAAGTTGCATTAGAGCCTCATCACTCTGTTTCAAATTACTTTTTATAAACGGATAACCGTCGCTTGCCAATATGATTTCAGTCTTTTGTGGAGGTACGTTTATTACTTTTATCAAGTTTACAGGCATGTCAAAACCGTCTATTACGGCATAGTTCTTGTTCTGATGTGAGCATGCAGCTATAAGTTCGGGCAGGATATGAATTCTGCCCGTGTCTTTTATACGCAGACAATCAATGCTCTTTTGCAAGTCATAGGCGTCTTTGCATTTATGCAATTCGTTCTTGATGAAAGCCGAGCGTTTAGCGGCAATGGTCTCTTCGTATGGCTTGGGATTATCGTAATATGTTCCGTCCACCGTGCAGTGACAGTCGCCTACGAGCCAAACCTGTCTGTGGTGTCGGCTGTAAATCACGGCACTTGCCGTGGCGCGTTCTGTTGGCATGGCACGCAGCCTGTTTATATCATAACCGTATTCTGCATATATCCTGTATATGGCATTTGTTATACCTTTGCAGAATTCTTCCATGCTTGTCTTTGCCGGCATGCTGTCAATGAATGCCTTGATTGTTTCCATGCAGAAGCGTCCGTTGCTCATACTGCTGTCGATGCGTGCGGCAGTTTTACTTGTGCTTCCGTCTATTACGGCTACAAATCTATCGTTTACCGTTATTCCGTCTTCGCACTCTTGTTGTGTCCTTTTTCCTATTATTGTTTTCTCTATGATTTCCA
The DNA here is from genome assembly GCF_013166515.1 of Xylanibacter caecicola. Taxonomy (GTDB): domain Bacteria; phylum Bacteroidota; class Bacteroidia; order Bacteroidales; family Bacteroidaceae; genus Prevotella; species Prevotella caecicola. The sequence goes on from NZ_JABKKJ010000011.1 coordinate 81,890, forward strand.
TTATACGGTGCTTTGGGCATGAAAGGATACAGTCGTTTGATAATGTCAGGACGTCCGATGCGCCTCAACTCATTTTCTATATTATTTCTTTCTTCGGGTTTATACCAAAAGAAGAACATGCGTTGTGCCAGTTTCTCGCGCTGCGTCTTTGCCGATGTTATCGGTTCAAGTGTATACGGATCGTAACCGGTATACCATGTTTCGGTGCTGATTGTCATAGGGGTAGGAGTAAAGTCCTGTACCTGTTCAAGGTGAAAGTCCATGCCCTTTGTCAATACAGCCAGCTCTGCCATGTCTTCTTCGCGACATCCCGGATGACTGCTGATAAAGTAAGGTATAATCTGTTGTTTAAGATTTTCTTCCTTATTTATGCGGTCGAATATCCGCTTGAATTCTTCGAATAGTTTGAACGACGGTTTTCGCATCAGATTGAGAACACGATCGGTAACATGTTCCGGTGCCACTTTCAGCCGTCCGCTTACATGGTTGCAGATAAGTTCGTGAATGTATTGATGTGCGGCACGGTTTGTTTTATCGTCTTTGCTTTTGTGCAATAACAAATCGTAGCGTACTCCGCTGCCAATAAAACTTTTCTTTATTCCCGGTATGGCATCCACTGCCTTATATACATCGATAAGTTTTGAATGGTCTGTATTCAGGTTGGGGCAGATCTGTGGATGTATGCACGAGGGGCGTTTGCATTTTCCGCAGATGTCTTTATTCTTACCTTCCATTCCGTACATATTTGCAGACGGTCCTCCAAGGTCGCTCAGGTATCCTTTGAAGTCCGGCAGTTCCATAACCTTCCTTACCTCTCTCAATATGCTCTCTTTGCTTCTGCACACGATAAACTTTCCCTGATGGGCACTGATTGTGCAGAAAGCGCAACCGCCAAAACATCCCCTGTGAATGTTTACCGAGTGTTTTATCATTTCATAGGCGGGGATACGCTTGTTTTTGTATTTAGGGTGCGGCAACCGTGTATACGGCAGCTCATGAGATGCATCCAATTCATCCGTTGAAATTGGAGGGTAGGGAGGATTTACTACGACGCAGGATTTGCCTGTGTGTTGTATCAATCTCTGTGCGTGCAGCTTGTTTGATTCTTCCTCGATATGTCTTATGTTTTCCGCTTGTGCTTTCTTGTTTTGCAGACATTCTTCGTGTGAATGCAGTATGATATCACCGTTCTCATCATTGTATGTGGGAATATCTTTCTCTTCGGTGACGTATACGGTTTGCGGAATGTCCTTTATATCCTTTATGTCTCTTCCTTTTTGCAATTCGTGGCACAATTTCTTTATAGGTGCCTCTCCCATGCCGTATATTATCAAGTCTGCGCCGGAGTCGAATAATATGCAAGGCTTCAGGCGGTCTTGCCAATAGTCGTAGTGTGTAAGGCGGCGGAGCGATGCTTCTATGCCTCCAAGAACAATGGGAGTGTCCGGATAGAGGTTGCGAAGGATGCGGCTGTATACTATTGTAGGGTATTCGGGACGGCAATCGTGTCTGCCGTCCGGACTATAGGCATCTTCAGAACGGAGACGTTTGTTTGCCGTATATTTGTTTACCATGGAGTCCATGCAGCCGGGTGATATACCGAAGAACAGGCGTGGACGTCCGAGTTTCTTGAAGTCTCGGAAATCACCGTGCCAGTCCGGTTGCGGCACGATGGCGACTTTCAGTCCCATAGACTCTATCGTACGCCCTATCACTGCGCAACCGAAAGACGGATGGTCTACATAGGCATCACCGGAAAACAGTATTACATCCGGTGTGTCCCACCCTCTTAATTCAACTTCTTTTTTTGTAGTTGGCAGCCAGTCGGTCAGTTTGTAGTTATTCATTTTGCTATGTAGATGTTTGAAATTAATTATTATTAAAGTAAATATTTCATATACCTATTAATATATATACGTTTAATTTTGAACATCTACTTATTACGCTGCTGACGTATATAATATTATTCTTTTTGTTCCTTGTCACAACCTTCCGTTTCTTCGTCATTGTCGTTTTCCCATTTAATGAACAGCTCCGCAAGCTTTTGCAATCCTGTTGCTTTCATGTTGCTGTTGTACACCACATCGAGACACAAGTCTATAAGACGCTTGTCTCTGCCTGCTTCTGAGCCGAGAAGCGAGCGTATGTTGAGTCTCAGCTTTTCCAGTACAGCCTCGTCTATTATTCCGTTGCTGTCTATGAGATCTTTCAAAAGCGCATAGTCTTTTATTGTACGCAAATGTTCGTCACTGACGATTATTGTCCTTGTTCCTGAAAGGTTTGTTTGAATCTTGTACATAATAAATGTATATTTTATTGTTCAAGTAGAAATGTCATTATGCCCCGCATTATTGTTTCCCTTTTCCGTGCCGACTTTATGCATTCGAATGGAAAGCCCAATGCCATTGTACGGAAGTCATTGCCGGCATATGCCACGCATGCAGATGTTCCGTTTTCGTATGTCAGTGCACAGAATGCCGGTGCCAGCGGATGCAGGATGTCTGATGATGTTGAGGCATAATGTGTTTCATTAAGTTTACGGTATATGTCGAATGTCGTACCCATACCGGTTATATTCTCGTTATCTGTGTCACGGTAAGTCCCGTTGTATACGGTATGCAGTACATCCGCCATAAATGCTTTGTCATTTACAGACAACATGTCACCGGCTATATATGAACCGGATACTAACAGTCTGCCACCGGATGATATATATTGCCGTAGCTTTTCCTGCATGATTTTGGAAAACGTCTTGTAAGATGTCGTTGTTGACGGGCTTTGTTTTTCCTGTCCGAGGATGAGATCTACACAGTCATATCCGGCAATATCAGCCATACCGTTTTCTATAGCCTTGGAGGAACAGCTGACAACGTTATATTTTTTTGTTGCAGCTATGGCTTCTGCATGTGTGGCAGTGTAGTCAAAGTTGTTTCCGGCAATGAATGTTCCTTCCATTTCGTTGCTGCTGTATCCCAATCCTGCAGTTGTCTCGACTCCTGTCTGTGATTTGTTGAATGACAGTTGTCTGCCACTCCATGCTGCAGTGGTTCCGTATGTTACTCCTACATCTTCGGAAATATCAAAGCCCTGTAATGAATCGTTTTCCACAACAGCCGGAGGTGACAGCCTTTGGAAACCGTTGATTATCATTACGGTTTTAGATGCTTTTGGTTCGTATACCGCCGATACCACTTCCGATGGGAAACTCTCGCCGCCTTTATTTAAAGCCGTTATCTTGAAACGATACACCATTCCCGGATTAAGTTTTATGCGACAGGCATTGCCTTTAACGACATTTCCGTTGTCAAATCCCGCATTACCGGCGGATGTATATACAACGAATGACTGCGGTGCAGCTGTCGGCTCGAGCTTATCGTGTGTAGCATTCCATTTTATCAATATTTCTCCCGGTGCAGTGAATGTTATACATGGTGCCGTTGGTGCCAATGGCGCTACAGTATATGGCTTGTTGTTTTGTTTGGATATAAAACGCAGTATGGTCTTATATATGCTTCTTGCCATTGTAAAACGAAATGACGGATCCTGTGCCAATAGCATGTCGGGGAAGTTCTGGTGTGAGAGAGTCTCGATTATTGCCGATGGCATTTCCGGACAGCGCGTTTCGGAATAGTTGCGGTCATAAAGTTCGCGTATGTTCCATTTTCCATATTGGGCTGTAATGTCACGCCGGATGTTTTCAAGCAGGCTGCCGGCAAAGTCTTTTGAAAGACTTCTCGGTTGCCCCGCACCAAGTTTGCCTCCGTTAAAGCCCGTAGTACAAATGGCAAGTGAGCCTATAATAGACTTGTTATCCCTTGCGAAACCGGCATCGCTGTGCACGGCAAGTGACAGCTCGATGGGGATGTTCTTTCCTTTTCTGTCAGGTACAAAGCATGAGCCGCCTGCGAGCCAGTTTGTCATATAAGACCGGGTGTTGATGTCATCGGCATAGTCATCGGCTCCTCCTTTACCGTTGTAGACACTGTCCGGTGCCCCTGCCCATTGGGCATAGTATCTTGCTCCTTCAAAACAGCGTGGCATACCGCTTACCGTTCCTTCCCTTGAGACGTTGCCCATGCCTCCGCCAAAGCGTACGGCATCGGCAGTGACAACTCCTTTATGTCCGGAAACATTTGACAGCACCACCCTGTTATTGGAATTGCAACCGGCGTCAAAGTCGAATGTTCCGAGATACACCCAAGTGCCTCCGCCCATACGCTGGTTTATGCTGAACGTTGTCTTTATCCCTTTATGCCATACGGTGTACCTTGCATCCGGTATGCTTTTATGCACGGTCGGGTAGCTTACATAAACAGCATAGCGCCCCGGTTTTACTATGCGCGGCTGGTATGATATTTCACATCCTCCGTGTTGTGCGGCTTTTGCCATGCGTGCCGTTCCCGTTGTAAACGGGTTCTCGTTCTCAATTCTTTTCTTATATGCAAAGCCCGGTGTGCCTGCATCATGCCATTTCTCGCCGATATTTATCTCTGTGTAGTATGGCAGAGGATTAATGTCATCATTGTCCACTATTATTTCATTGCGTTGCCAGTCACGTTCTCGTGGAGTGAAAACATTAGCCCCTGATTTCTCAAGCATCGGTATGAGGTATGGCACGACAATTGTTTGCGTGAAGAGGTCTTCCGTGGTGCAGAACAGATAAGGGCGTTGCCACTCCCAACGTCTCTTTTTATTGTTGTAGTATCGTCCGTGACTTGCCCAAATTGAGAGATGACGATTTTGCAAGCCTTCGGTGATTGTGTATGGTTGTGAGAGACTTTGTACCCACGGCGTACCGGTGTATATCGGTGATGTTTGTTGTCTTGTATCACGTTTATGGCTGTTCCTGTCTTTTGTTTGTGTCGGTGATGAAACCGTTCCACCGTTCTTTTGTATCGAACGGTGACTGCCACATGCCGCGAGTGCACACAGAACAGCTATGAATAATGATTTTCTTAGTATACCGGGCATTCTTATTCTCCTGTAGTGAACTTATCCGGATATCTTCCTTTGAAGTCCTTGAAATATTGTTTTATCTCGTGCATGTCACGGTCTGCATCGCCGGTTGGCACGATTGTCTTGGTGCATTGTATAAGTTTGCGACTGTAGTCTACGCCATATAATAAGATAGGTATACCTGCTTTTAGAGCTATATAATAGAATCCCATTTTCCAATTCGGATTCAGCGAGCGTGTTCCTTCGGGTGTTATGCACAATTGAAAGTCTGAAGCCTTCTTCGCTTCTGCTGCCAGATTATCAGTCATGCTTGTGTGTTTGGAGCGCCATACGGGTATACCTCCGATATGCCTGAAGATTGGTCCGAGAGGAAAGAAGAACCATTCTTTCTTCATCATGAAGTTTATTCTCATGCCTTCCGCCCGCATATATAGCTGCCCAATGACAAAGTCCCGGTTGCTGGTGTGTGGTGCAAGGCATATTATACATTTCTCAGGGTGTTGTACAGTTACATTCTTTTTCCACCCGAGAATTCCGTAGAGCACCCGGGCACATATTTTTCTGATCATGTTTATTTGTTGTTGTGGAGTTTAGTTGAGATTGCTGATTTGATCTACAATCTCGTTAATCTGTTTGGAGAAATTCTCCGTAAGGTCTTTATAATAAGTCTCAGCTTTCATTCCCGGCTCCGGATGAGAAACACGCGCGATATAATTACTGTGTGTTTTTATTATCGAATATAAAAGGGCATCGAGCGTCTGCTTGTCCGCCGGAACGCCGTATAGGGATGCCGCTATACACTCAGCGAAGAGATCGCTGCAGATATAGTTTATACGTTTCTTCAGTTCTCTTTTGTTTGCCATGATGCTCTCCTTTCTTATTTCTATTTGTTTTAAAAGTTCATTGCTACAAAGATAGTGTTTTTTTGTAAAATAAGAAAATTATTAAACAATAATTTGATGCTTTGATATTTCGTGTTTTTAATTTGTATTTTTAATAACTACATGGGTGGATGTATTCGGAGTGAGGACATCCGAATGATACATTCCTTATTCGTAATTCATAACCCTTATGTTTACGTCTCATAAAGCTATGGGTTACGTGTCGTAAAGCTATGGGTTATGACAGTCAATGCTCTGCAAACCGCAATTTAAGATGCCGCGGTGTGCGGTCGGACATATTGCACGAAGATGTGTGGAGGGTTGTCGGTTTTATAAAGGTTCCACACAAAAGACTGCATGTTGCAACGACTTGTGTTACAGATGCTTATGAAACACATAGATGCGGCAAAACAGCAAGTGTGGAGGGTGTGGAGCCTTTTTCTCTAAAACATACGCGAGAAAATACGCATATTTATCACGACGGGAGGTGACGTTGTGTTTTTGTATGTATATATAAAAAAAGTTTTGTAAAAAAGGTTCCACACCCTCCACACTTGCAATTTTGCCACGTTTGTATATTTTGTAAATCTCTGTAACACAAGTTTTTGCAACATGCAGTCTTTTGTGTGGAACCTTGTGTGGAACCTTTATAAAACTTGCAACCCTCCATAGCTTCGTTTTTTATCCCTTTGACTGTATGTGTGTTTCATGTGTGGAGTTTTCAAAAACAAGATACATAAAATGTGAAGATTCCAAATCGAAGTGCAAAATTTTGATTTAGGAATTACCTCTTTCAGAGTATTGTCCGTCCTCTCTTGGGGGCGCGCCCCCAAGAGAGGACGGAGCCAAAGTTTTTAACTGACAAAACAAAAAAAGGAGACCGAAGTCTCCCCGAGATTAACTATCTTTGTTTTGTCATATGAAGTATAAACAATTAACCTCGCAGCAAAGGTCGCAAATTTTCGCCTTACTGCAAAGAAAAACATCGAAAAAAGAAATCGCCCTGATAGTAGGGTGCAGTCAATCAACGCTCTCACGTGAAATCAGACGTAATTCCACGGCCACGGGTAACTATCTGTGGGACAAGGCCCACGCAAAGGCCTTGGAGCGTCGTAAACGAACCACAACGAACAAACGTCTTGACAGTCTTCTCGTCTGGCGCATCAAGCAGATGATTCTCAATAACCAATGGTCACCTGAACAGATCCGCGGCGTGCTGTCCAAAGAAGGCATAAGCATTTCCATACAAAGCATCTACAACATCATCAATGC
>NZ_JABKKJ010000012.1 GCF_013166515.1 Xylanibacter caecicola
ATAAAACGCCTCTTCGAGACCTCTTTGACAAAACTAAATTTCAAAATGACAAAGAACGATTTGGACCTGATGGACCAAGTTTATTTGATTTTTAACAACGTCCCAATTTTAATGGGACACTAGTGATTATCTGTTGTGTCCCAACTCCACGGACATGTTTATAATAAAAGAAGTAATAAATGAGTTGGCACAGGCATACAAAAAAGGCGTGGAGTTGACTATCTATTATTCTTTATTCAAAGGTTCTGGACTACCCAATCAACAGAATACAGTCAAGCCCACACCTGAGGGGTGCGGGCGTTATGACCTCTTGCTCTTTGTTGATTTAGAATTGTCCAGATTCTTGAATAAAAAGAACAAAAGCTAACGCTCTTATTTTAAATATGTCTTTTCGCGCTCGGCGATAAGTTTTATGTCATAGGCATCAATGTTTTAAGTTTGCGGCAAAGTTACAATAAAAAATATTATTTGCAAAATGCCTACTTTATTTATAATTGTTTATCTATAAAAATATCAAGTAATGTTATCTATCCCTAACATTGTAAGCGGTAGAACCTTACATATCAATCAATACTGAAATAGCTTTCCAATTCCTTATTCACCGCTCTATTCCTATTGTCAAGATCTTTTATTATCACGCCATGCTCAAGCAGAGCGATGCGTGTGGAGATGTCCTCGGTGTGTGCAAGGTTGTGGCTACTTATAATGATAGTTGCTCCTGTTTCTTCGTTATATCTCACAAGAAGTTTCTTAAGATAGTTCTGACTTGAGGGGTCTAGGAAGTTGAACGGCTCGTCGAGTATTATCAGTTGGGGGCGGTGCAGCATTGTTGATATGATACCCACTTTCTGCTTGTTGCCGGCAGAAAGGTTGCGGATGAGCTTCTTTTGTCCGAGTATTTCGCCACCCATAAACTGGCTGAATTCTTCAAGACGGCTGTCCGTCTCTTCTTTGCTAATACCGTTAACCTTACCAATAAAGTGGAAATATTCTTCGGGCGTGAGGAAGTCTATAAGAAAACCGTCGTCTATGTATGCACCGGTAAACTTCTTCCATTCTTCGGACTGTGCCGGATTTATTGCAGGTTCATTACCTTCGTGTTCGTTCTCTGTTTGAGGACACATGGCGATTTCTCCGCTGTCGCATTTAATAAGGTCAAGTAAGGAACGGAACAATGTGGTTTTTCCTGCACCGTTGTTGCCGACAAGTCCTACAATCTCGCCGTTGCCTATATTAAAACTATGTATATCAAGTACGGTTTTGTCACCGAAGACTTTTGTAAGGTTGCTTATTTCAAGGAGCATGAGTTTTGAATTACGAGTTTTGAGTTATGAATTACGAATTGTTCTCGCTATGCTGCGATTACGAATTATGAATTAGGAGTTATGAATTGTTCTCGCTGCGCTGCGATTAAGAGTTTTTGAATCACGAATGCACCGGGGTATAGATTACGAATGCCGGGGTACGAAAAAATGTTGAGTTACAAATTTACAAATTGTTAATTCATCATCGCAGCGAAGCAAGAACAATTCGTAACTCATAACTCAACATTCGTAATTCGTAAACTATTTATTAAACAATTCCTTTGCCGTGGCAGTTCTTGAATTTCTTGCCACTGCCACACGGACACAGGTCGTTACGTCCCGGCATTTTGTCCTTGCGTATCGGCATCTGGCGCTGTGGAGCGGCGCTTTCGCGCGTGTCATGACTTGCCGCTGCTTTCTGTCCCGGGTCGGTAAGGTCGTCTTTCTGTTCGTTGTAACGCTGTGTGCGCTGTTCTGGAGCAGCCTCCTGAACCTCATTCTGCTGTATCTCCGGTATCTGACCGCGCATAAGTATGCCAACGATGCGGTTGTTCATCTGGTCTACCATGTCGTCGAACAGCTTGACACTTTCCAGTTTGAATATTACAAGCGGGTCTTTCTGCTCGTATGATGCGTTCTGAACACTGTGCTTAAGCTCGTCGAGCGAACGGAGGTTCTCTTTCCAACAATCGTCGATGATATGCAGCAGTATTGTTTTCTCGAACTGCTTCACAACGCTCTTGCCCTCAGTCTCATAAGCCTCTTTAAGGTCGCATGGTATGTTGTATACGCGCTTACCGTCCGTGATAGGAACCATAATACGCTCGTACATGCTGCCTTGGTTTTCATAAACCTGCTTTATTACGGGATATCCAACAGACTGTATGCGGTCGGTCTTGCGCTTGAAATCTGCCATTGCCATCTGGAAAGACTTCTCTGCAATGGTGTCCTTGCTCTCGTTTACAAACTCCTCGTTGCTGAACGGACATTCCATTGCGAGTACTTTCATGAACTCGTCCTGGCACCCTTCGTAGTCGTTCTTTTCTATAATGCTTACAACACGGTCCCAAATGATGTTGGTAATGTCCATGCCGATACGCTCGCCCATAAGTGCGTGTTTGCGTTTCTCGTACACAACGGTACGTTGCTTGTTCATCACATCGTCATATTCGAGAAGACGCTTACGTATACCGAAGTTGTTTTCCTCGACCTTCTTCTGTGCATGCTCTATGCTTCGCGAAATCATCGGGCTTTCAATACGGTCGCCTTCCTTAAATCCGAGTTTGTCCATTACGCGTGCTATGCGTTCGCTTGCAAACAGACGCATGAGCTTGTCTTCAAGGGAAACATAGAAAACAGAGCTTCCCGGGTCGCCCTGACGACCGGCACGACCGCGCAACTGTCTGTCCACACGACGGCTCTCGTGACGCTCGGTACCGATAATGGCAAGACCACCGGCAGCCTTGACTTCCTGAGAGAGCTTGATGTCGGTACCACGACCCGCCATGTTGGTGGCAATGGTTACCGCTCCGAGCAGTCTTTCCTCTTCATGTGTATTTCCATTTTCGTCCTTTATTGTCACCATTCCCGGACGGCTCTGACCGGCAAGTGCAACGATGTCTGCCTCCTTCTGGTGGAGCTTGGCGTTCAGCACTTGGTGAGGAATCTTGCGCATGTTGAGCATTTTCGACAACAGTTCGGATATTTCAACCGATGTTGTACCTACAAGTGTCGGTCTTCCGGAGTTGCGCATCTCGATGATTTCATCTATCACGGCATTGTACTTCTCACGTGAAGTCTTATAGATGCGGTCGTCCATGTCATTACGGGCAATGGGCTTGTTGGTCGGAATCTCCACAACATCCAACTTGTATATATCCCAGAACTCGCCTGCCTCTGTACTTGCAGTACCTGTCATACCCGACAGTTTGTGGTACATACGGAAGTAGTTCTGCAATGTAATCGTTGCGAATGTCTGTGTTGCTTCCTTAACCTTTACATGTTCCTTTGCCTCTATTGCCTGATGCAATCCGTCGCTCCACTGACGTCCTTCCATGATACGACCGGTCTGCTCGTCAACAATCTTGACTTCACCGTCCATAACAACGTATTCATCGTCCTTGTTGAACATCGTGTATGCTTTGAGAAGCTGCTGTATGGTGTGTACACGCTCGCTCTGTACGGCATAGTGGTTGAGCAGTTCATCCTTCTTGTCGAGACGCTGCTGCGCATCGAGTTCTTTTTCGTTTTCAAGATTTGACAGTTCAGTTGTGATGTCGGGCAGTACAAACAACTCTTTATCATTTACCTGTTTTGCCAGCCATTCTGTTCCCTTATCGGTAAGGTCTGCGGAATTAAGTTTCTCATCAACCACAAAATATAACGGTTCAACAGCCTCCGGCATGCGGCGGTTGTTGTTTTCCATGTATATCTCTTCGGTCTTCAACATTCCCGCTTTTATTCCTTCCTCAGAAAGATACTTGATAAGAGGCTTGTTCTTCGGGAGCGACTTGTGAGAACGGTATAAGCTTAGGAAACCTTCATCCATAAGTTTCTGATCGTTCTTTTCTCTTCCCTCCGCAATCTTCTGCTTTGCATCGGCAAGATACTGTGTGGCAAGTTTGCGCTGAACATCAACAAGACGCTCGACAAGCGGCTGATATTCTTCGAACATCTGGTCGTCACCGTTGGGAACCGGACCGGAAATAATAAGCGGTGTACGTGCATCATCGATAAGAACAGAGTCTACCTCATCGACAATCGCATAGTTATGAGCGCGCTGTACGAGGTCGGCAGGCGAAATTGCCATGTTGTCGCGCAGATAGTCAAAACCGAATTCATTGTTTGTACCGAATGTGATGTCTGCCTGATAAGCCTTGCGGCGTTCTGGAGAGTTGGGGCGGTGCTTGTCAATGCAGTCTACGGACAGACCGTTGAACTCGTAAAGCGGTCCCATCCACTCTGAGTCACGCTTGGCAAGATAGTCGTTAACTGTAACGACATGCACACCGTTGCCTGTAAGCGCATTGAGAAATACCGGCAATGTGGCAACAAGAGTCTTTCCTTCACCTGTTGCCATTTCTGCGATTTTACCTTGATGAAGCACGGCACCGCCGAACAGCTGCACATCATAGTGCACCATGTCCCACTTCATGTCGTTGCCGCCGGCAATCCAATGATTGCTGTATATGGCGTTCTCGCCCTCAATGCGTACAAAATCTTTTGTTATTGCCAACTCCCGGTCGAAGTCGTTTGCAGTAACGACAATCTCTTCGTTTTCCGCAAACCTACGTGCCGTTTCTTTTACAATGCTGAAAGCAAAGGGCATAACCTCGTTAAGAGCCTTTTCGTATTCTTCAAGAACCTCTTTCTCAAGTTTGTCTATTTGATTGAATATTTCTTCACGCTCGTCAATTGGAGTATCTTCTATCTTTGCTTTAAGTTCGTTTATCTGAGCCTTCTGTTCCTTTGCCGAGTCCTGTACGTACATCTTTATCTCTTCTGTACGTGCTCGGAGGGCGTTGTTGTCGAGTGCTTTTATTTCAGGATATGCTACTTTAACTTTTTCAACTAAAGGCTGAATAAGTTTCATGTCACGTGTCGATTTGTCACCGAACAATGATTTTAAAAAACTATTAAAACCCATTTTTTATGTTTATTATTATTTATACAACTTATAAAACCGTGCAAATTTACAAATTTTATTTGTTAAAGAGCACGAACAATATGATTATTTGACGTTCTATAGACCTTATTATAAGGCATTTTCATTAAAACAGCGGTAAAGATGAGCATGCGTTAGGCGCCCTTATTTGAATTGCTCTGGCAACAGAAGGTGCAATTCGGTCTATTGTCACCGGCTCATCTATATGTTGCGGAACTTTTCCCGAACCGTAGAATATTATGGGAAAAGGTGTGTAACTCATATTTGATACAGTTTCCTGCTTATTGTCTTCATTAATCAGTTTCCACCCCGGAGCCGTCTCTATGATGATGTCTCCGCAGTTGAAAATATTGTATCCGTTACGTATCTTCTCGCTCCCCGATTTTTCTTCCGTCAGAAGGTTCTCGTTGGTGTATACATTCTGTACACCCGAGTTCTGCATAAGAAATATCTGAGAACGGTTCAGTATCTCGCTTATATTAAGACGTTTCTGGTCTATCAGCTTTACATTAAGATAAATCTGGTTGTAAAAACATCCGTCAATATATTGGTCGCGTCCGTATATAGCACTCAGATACATGTTTAACAGGTTTGAAGTCCTGTTTATATAGAATGTTCCTGAAGGGACTTTATATTTGGAATAATCCGTACACGGTTCTTCGTTGTATCCTGTTCCGGATATGACAAACAAAACGTTTTCCGTGCCTATCGATTTTTCGATATTGGATATCAGCCTGCCTAAGGTGTAGTCAAGCTGTGTGTATGTTTTCTGTATATTCAGTTCTTTCGTTTCTTTATTGTCGATACCTGTGGCATCGTAAGAAACAAACAGCATGTCCGTTATATCATCCCTGCCCATGGAATTGAAATTCATGCACTTTAATGCCATTTCCGTGACACGGTCGTTTGTGCTGTTTATTGCAGAATTGTATGTTTTATTATATGTATCCAGCCATTGCGGCAGTTTCTTGTTATAATATTTCGACGAGCACCAAAGATTGTCGTTATCAATCCAGTATGCACCGTCTGCCGCATGTCCGGCAGATAATATCGCTGCATCTGGTTTCCGGGCAATGCCGTACACAATGGCATTACCATTGGTCGCTATTTTCAGTTCGTCGCCAATTGTAGACGTCGCAATGTTTGCCGGAGAATAACAGTCGTATTGCTCGTTGCTTATACAATATGTAGGCTTAAGCGTGTTACGGTTCAACCACTCGATGCCAACAATACTATTATAATAAGGTGATGTTCCCGTAGATATGGATGCAATGGCAGATGCCCGGTCTACAGGATGAAAAGGAATCTGTGCAGATGTATAGACCGTACCTTTTTCCAACAGTTGTTTAAAGCCATATTCTCCGTATAAATGTGCAAATTTCTCCAGATAATCCGTACGCAACTGCTCTATTGCAATACTTACCACAAGTTTGGGAGGCTGTTTTACAGCAAGTGCCTGCATGTTTATTACCTGCATGGCAACCAGTAGTGTTATTCCTATATACTTGTGTTTCATACAATTTGCTTATTATATATATGACTTAAACATCTTGCCAGTAATGCAAGTGCCAACACACACATACCCTCTGCATAACATTGTATGAAACTTCCCAAAAGAAAGACAATAATACAGACCAATGCATACATCCAGTATTTATCCTTTATTTTCCTTCTTGAATGTTTGGTGGTTCTATATACAAAGAATAAAGTTATGGGATTTAACAAGAGTATCTGCAAGTTTAATGTTGTAGTAGGATGCTGCGAGAACAACATAACGAAGATTATAATACCAGCCAGACCTGTTGTCAACATAAAGAACAAGTCAAGTCCCCACATCGTTTTTCTTGTTTTTATCTCAATGATTACAGACATTACAGATATTATAAGTATAGCTAAAGCACAATGTATGGGTCGTATCATAAAGCTGTCGCCTACGTTTTTTTCAAACGGACCGATTATCCACCCTGATGTTTTGACAAGTGGAATTCCACTCTTTTTGTCATCACCGACAACTGTTGCCTTTTGAAAATCATCTTTCAGATTTTCCGGAAGAAACTGTTTCTGCCGGTTGTCAATAGGTCTGTCTGCTTTTAATCCAAGCAGCAGATCATTGCCCAATCGTGCCCAAGGGTGATTTTCATTATACAAATGTATAAAGTCACGATACGACATACTTTTCTGTTCAGACGTTTCTTTAACGAATGTTATTTGCCTGCTACCGCCTACAGATTGTTCTATAATGTCTCTTGCACGTGTCGTACAGTTGTCATAAAAGTAATTGTATCTGTATGTTCTGTTTTCGGGAAGATAATTCTTTTCTACGGCTGCTATAAATCTTTCTTTGTCTTCCGGAGAAAGGTTCAGTTCCTGTTCAAAGACACCTCTTCTGGTAAAGCCGTATTCCTGCATAAACCTGTCAAAAGGAATAATCCCCATTTCATAGTCGGTCAGCCCCAATATGAACCTTATTATGAAATAAGGCTTGTCAAAAGAAAACATTCCATAGTTTATCGCAATGTCTATGTCATTCTCGGAATCCTGATATCTTATGGCCGTATGACCGTATAGAGAATACACTTCATCCCCCGGCTGACATGTCAGCAGACTTATGCGTTTTGTGGAGTCGTTATTCTCATTAAGAACAACATTATCGTTGTTTGCAAAAGCCAATCCACGACATAATGTCAATAAAGTCAGTACTATATATATTCTCTTGATTTTTTCCACGATGCAAAAATAACTTATATTTTCCACTTACCGTGCTGTCGTTTCTTTTTTTTTTAATAATTTTGCACCCCGTAAGCTAATTTAGTTACGTGAATATAATAATAGATATAGGCAATACTTGTGTAAAGATGGTATGCTTCGACGGCGACAACGTTGTTGAGGAGGTACGTGCAGATAAAAATGAAAGCACATGTTTGCTTGATTTCTGTAGCAAGTATAGGTTTGAAAAGGGCATCTATTCCAATGTTTCGGATTTGGATACAGAGTTTTGCGATGCAATTAATTCATTGCCTTTTCCCATGTTACATTTTGTCAGCGATGAAACTCCTATACCTATTATTAATAGATATGCCACTCCAAAAACTTTAGGTACAGACCGACTTGCCGCTGCCGTAGGTGCCAATTACCTGCGACCGGATAATGATGTGCTCATCATTGACATTGGAACATGTGTTACTTTTGACATGGTTTCATCTAAAAGAGAGTATCTTGGCGGAAACATTTCCCCCGGACTTTCAATGCGTCTGAAAGCGTTGAATGCCTATACAGACCGTCTGCCCTTGGTAGACAGGAAAGGAAACATGAGCCTTATCGGCGATACAACAGAAACAGCAATACGTAATGGAGTTGTTAATGGCGTTAAATATGAAATAGAGGGTTATATCAATCATTTTATGAAAGAATATCCAGAACTTTTCGTTTATTTAACGGGAGGCGTGCATCTAAATTTGCATTTTTCAGAAAAAATGCCCATATTTGCAGATAATTTTATAGTCCCCAAGGGGCTTAACCGTATATTGGAGTATAATAATGGTTTGTTATAGAAAATTTTTAAGCTTGTTGTCAGTTGCATTTGCAGCTATGTCCGTTTTTGCCCAAAGTGGCACAAATTCACCTTATAGTCAATATGGATTAGGAGTATTAAGTGACCAGACGAGTGGTTTCAACAGAGGTATGAACGGATTGGGATTAGGTTTCCGCGAAAGCAATCAAGTGAACTTCATTAATCCTGCATCATATTCCTCTATGGATTCATTGATGTTTCTTTTCGATGCAGGACTATCCGGACAAATAACAAGCTTCACTGAAAACGAAAAGACACTAAATGCAAACAATGCTGATTTTGAATATGTGGTCGCCGGTTTCAGGGCTTTTAAGCATGTAGGTGTGAGTTTCGGTATCTTACCATATACAAATATAGGATATAACTATTCTGTGAGCGACTATCTTGACGGAGATCGCAACATGGTTTATACAAACTCTTATTCCGGTAGTGGCGGTATTCATCAGGTTTATTTCGGATTGGGCTGGGAATTTCTAAAAGGAATGTCCGTAGGTGCCAACGTTTCCTATTTATGGGGTGACTATGAGCGTGCCGTTATCAACAGCTATAGCGACAGTTGGGCTAAGACTCTGTCAAAGTATTATACGGCAACAGTGAACAGTTATAAGATAGATTTGGGTGCTCAATATGTACATGCATTCGACAAGAACAATGAATTAACTTTAGGCGTGACTTACGGTCTCGGTCATAAGTTGAATGCAACACCACGATGCGATGTAGTATCCACGGATCCTTCTACGTCTACTCCCGACACAACATCATATTCTGTCAAGAAAGGATTAGCCATACCTACAACGTTAGGCGTGGGCTTGATGTGGAAACACAAAAATCAATGGAAATTAGGTATAGACTATAATTATCAGAAATGGGGCAGCATTGAATATCCTGTTTATACAACTGTCGGAAATACTCCCGTTTATCAGTTGTCCGATGATTATTATGACGACCGTCATAAAATCACAGTCGGCGGTGAATTCTGCAAGAACGCTTACAGCCGCAACTTCTTTAACAGAGTCCGTTTCCGTGCCGGTGCTTCTTACGCCACACCTTATTATAAGGTAAACGGACAGGATGGTCCGAAAGAGATAAGTGTAAGTGCCGGTTTCGGTATACCTATAATGAACGGGTATAACAACCGGTCTATATTGAACATATCCGGTCAATGGGTTCGTTCAGAAGCAACGGGACTTATTAAAGAAAACACTTTCCGTATCAACATCGGACTGACATTCAATGAACGCTGGTTTATGAAATGGAAAGTCGAATGACATGCGCTCCGATTTGTAAAACCTCATTTTGCGAAAATCGTTGAAATATTTACTGTATATATTGTTATTATGTTTGTGTTCCTTTGCTTGTACAGAGGAAAAGGAACACATAGCCCCTGCCATATATCCACGTGATTCAGTGGCAATGATGACATCCTACGGAGTAAATACGCTTATATCAGACTCGGGAGTTATAAAATACCGTATCGTAACAGAACGTTGGGAGGTAAATCAGGCGCGTAACCCGTCGCGTTGGATTTTCGACAAAGGGCTTTTTATGGAACAGTTTGATGAGAAATTCCATGTAGAAGCATATATACAATGTGATACCGCTTACTATTTCGACCAGAAGAAATTGTGGGAACTGCGTGGAAGAGTACGTGTACGTACGACCGACGGTCTGCGGTTTTCCAGCGAAGAACTGTATTGGGATCAAAGTTCACACGAGTTGTACAGTAATAAGTTTTCACGTCTCGTGACTCCTGAGCGCGAGATGCAAGGCAGTTATTTTGTCAGCGATGAGCGTATGACACGTTATTCTATAAGTAATTCCAAAGGTTCTTTTGTTAAAGGCGGTATGGGAAACAGCGAAAAGGACAGTATTTTAACTGCCCCTGATACGACAAAGGCAAAGAAACGCTTACCGGTTTCTCCGTCTGCAAGAACTTCACCATTATAATTTTATGGAACAAGTCAGTCTATCCCTTATATCGGGTATAATTATAACAATGTGCTTTTCTGCATTCTTTTCAGGAATGGAGATAGCATTTGTTTCAAGTAACCGCATGCTGGCAGAAATGGATCGCGACAAGACGGGAGTGTCCAGCAGTTTGTTGGCAAAGTTCTACCGTCATCCTAATAATTTCGTCAGCACAATGCTCGTCGGAAATAATATAGCACTTGTTGTATACGGCATACTTATAGCATCGTTCTTCGACAATACTATATTTGCCGGTTTGGATGCAGGCTTTACGGTTCCGGCTGATACAATCCTATCAACAATCATCGTTTTATTTACCGGAGAATTTCTTCCCAAGACATTGTTCAAAAGCAATCCCAACCGCCTGCTCACAATTTTTGCCATACCGGCATATCTATGTTACATTATCTTATGGCCCATTTCGCGGTTCACGACGATGGTGTCGCGTATGTTGCTGCGCATGTTGGGCATGAACATAGAACAGGACGGCAATGACGAAGGTTTCTCCCGCGTTGACCTTGATTACCTGGTTCAGACAAGCATAGACAATGCCCGTGACAACAAGATCGATGATGAGGTGCGTATATTTCAGAACGCCCTTGATTTTTCTGATACAAAAGTGCGCGACTGCATGGTACCTCGTACGGAGATGTGTGCAGTGGAATGCGGCAGTTCCATAAACGACCTTCGGAATATGTTCATCGAAAGCGGCAAGTCTAAGATTATCGTATATAAAGAGGATATAGACCATATTGTGGGATATATACATTCGCTTGAACTGTTCCGCAATCCGGATGACTGGCAGGAGCATATACATTCAATGCTGTTTGTGCCGGAGACTATGACTGCCCATAAACTGATGCAGATGTTCTTACAGCAGAAAAAGAGCATCGGGGTTGTAGTGGATGAATTCGGCGGTACGAGCGGACTTGTTTCTTTGGAAGACATTGTAGAAGAGATATTCGGTGAGATAGAAGACGAACATGACAATTCTAATTATACTGCCGTAAAGACTTCGGACGGCGATTATCTGCTGTCCGCTCGTCTTGAAATAGATAATGTGAACGAACAGTTCGGACTCGACTTGCCCGAAAGTGAAGACTATAAGACATTGGGAGGACTTATCCTGCACGAATATCAAAGTTTCCCGAAATTAAACGAAATAATAAAGATAGGTAACTTTGAATTTAAAATATTGCGGAAAACAATGACAAAAATAGAGTTGGTCAAGCTAAAAGTCATGGAATAGCATAACTTTTTATTTGAAACATACCGTTTTGTATTATCTTTTTTGTAATTTTGTGCGCTAAATATACATATTATAACACGAATAATAATTAAAAACAAACAAATAATAAATGGCAGCTTTAGGAAAAATCAGAAGTAGGGGCGTAATTCTTATCACTGTGATAGGTTTTGCCCTTTTTGCTTTTATTGCAGAAGAGATGTTCCGCTCTTGCGATTCCATGCGCAATGAAAGCAGACAGCAGGTAGGTGAAGTCTTTGGAGAGAAAGTCAATGTACAGGATTTCCAAAAATTAGTAGACGAGTACACTAATGTCATGAAAGTTACACAAGGACGTGAAAATCTTACAGACAGAGAACTGAACCAGATAAAGGACGTTGTGTGGAACACTTACGTACAGAACAAACTTATAGAGAAAGAAGCCAAAGAGCTTGGTCTCACTGTAACAGCCAAGGAGTTGCAGAACGTTCTTACAGAAGGTACAAACCCCATGCTGATGCAGACACCCTTTGTCAACCAGCAGACCGGACGCTTTGATGTAAACGCATTGCAGAAGTTCCTTGCCGAATACAAACAGGCACAGACTGTAAACCCGCAGATGGCAGAACAGTATCGCAGCATTTACAATTTCTGGATTTTCGTAGAAAAGTCTCTCCGTCAGCAGATACTTGCACAGAAATATCAGACTTTGTTTGCCGGATGCATTCTGTCAAACCCGGTTTCTGCAAAGATTGCATATAATGATGAAAATCAGGAAAGCAACATACAGTTGGCAGCATATCCTTATACTTCTGTAAAAGACGACGACGTTAAGGTTTCAGACAGCGACCTTAAGGCAAAATACGATGAGTTGAAACCACGTTTCAAGCAATATGAAGAGAGCCGTGACGTCAAGTATGTCGAGTTGCAGGTTCTTCCGTCACAGGCAGACCGCGCAGCTTTGGACAAGACATTCAAGTCTTATGCACAGGACTTGCAGAGTGCCGAAGACCCTTCAGAGGTTGTACGTAAGAGCGCTTCATACGTGGCTTATTTAGGAATACCGCAGACAAAGAATGCGTTCCCGTCTGACATCGCAGCACGTCTTGATTCAATAGCAGTTGGTTCTATGGTAGGACCGTTTGAGAATAAGGCAGATAATACGCTTAATATTGTACGCCTCATGTCAAAGACTCAATTGCCCGACTCTGTACAGTTCCGCGCAATACAGGTTGGCGGTGCCACACCTGAGGCTGCACGCAAGACAGCAGACAGCATATACACGGCTCTTCAGGGCGGTGCCGACTTTGAAGCACTTGCAAAGAAATACGGTCAGACAGGCGAAAAGACTTGGATAACATCTGCCCAGTATCAGAATGCTCCTTCAATGGATAAGGATACCAAGGCTTATATCTCGGCATTGAACACATCGGCTGTCAATGAAACAAAGAACTTGCAGATGGCACAGTTCAACCTTATTCTTCAGGTTACAGACCGTAAGGCAATGACAGACAAGTATACGGTAGCTGTAGTAAAGAAGCCTATAGAGTTTTCTAAAGACACTTACTCTGCTGCATATAACAAGTTCAGCCAGTTCGTAAGTGAAAACCAGTCGTTGGAAGCAATGGAGAAAAATGCAGCCAAGTACGGTCTGAAAGTTCAGGAGCGCAACGACATACGCAACTCTGAGCACTATGTCGTAGGCATAAACGGCACACGCGATGCCATGAAGTGGATATTCGAGGCAGAGGAAGGTGAGATTTCTCCTTTGTATGAGTGCGGTGAAAACGACCATTTGCTTGTTCTTGCCATGACAAAGGTTCACAAGACAGGATATCGTCCGCTCGATGACACTAATGTAAAAGACTATATCAAGCAGGAAGTGATGAACGACAAGAAAGCAGAGTTGCTCATCGGCAAGCTGAACGGTGTCAAGAACATGGCAGAGGCAAAGGCAAAGGGTGGAAAGATTGCAACTGTAGAACAGGTTACTTTTGCTGCTCCCGTATTTGTTCAGGCAACCGGAGCAAGCGAACCCGCTCTTAGCGGTGCCGTTGCAGCAACAGCACAGGGCAAGTTCTCTTCACATGCCGTTAAGGGAAATGCCGGTGTATACCTCTTCCAAGTTAACAGCAAGAAGATGCGTCCCGTTAAATTTGATGCAAAAGAATACGAGCAGCGTCTGAAACAGAAAGCCCTGCAGTATGCAGGCAACTTCATGTCAGAGTTGTATGCAAAGGCAAATGTAAAGGACAACCGCTATCTGTTCTTCTAATCTTCTAAGGAAATATTTGAACTTTATAAAAAAATGCAGCCCGGCTTGATTGTCGGGCTGCATTTTTTTATAAGGTTAGAGGTGGAAGGTTATAAGGTGATATGTTTAAGGTATCAGGTCTTGAGGTTAAGAATGTTGGATTGCTAATTTAGCGTGAGCTTGTCGAATTCATATACCTTATTATATAACACCTATTATGAATGTATCAAAATTCAATATTTGTTGCGTGCAACAAATATCTATAGTCATTCAAACTAACATTATAAATCAGCCGGCATAAAAGGGAGTGATGTCAGACCGAAAGAAAAAGGAAAAATAGAGGGAGACAGGAGAAGCAAGGAAGATAAAAGACGTTGCATCGGTGCTCGGTACAAACCCATTGTCTTTTATCGTTCGTGGCATCAGCCACACAGCTTCTACTGTCTCCCCTCTATAAATCGTAGCGGAAATTACTTGTTAACAACAAACTTCCATGTCTTGCCGTCCTGTCTTATAATAACGATGCCACGGCTTGTGATACTGCTTATACGGCATCCGGCAGTTGTATACATCTCATAAGGACGTGTAAAGTCGGGCTTTGACGGAGACGATACCGACGGCAGTGCAACATCAGTAGGTATCTTCTTTCCTCTTACACTCATGGTCTTTATCTCCCATGTAGAAGCCTCAGCCGCTGTACTTGTATAATGGAATGCAATCTTTATCTTCTTTCCGACAAAGTCATCAAGCGGAATATCACCCGAATCATTAAATGTCCAAGATGTTCCCTTAGGCCACTTTATACCCTGAAGCACCGTTGTCCGGTCGTCACAAACAACTTCTACAGCCAAAACATCTGACGGTTGGGCGGTCGTACAGAAGTTCACGGCATGACTGAACGACAATATTGCCGTACTGTATCCGTTCAAGTCAATCTCAGGTGTGTACAACGTCGCATCTGCCTTATTAGCACCGCCTTTAAATGCCGTACCCTTCCAGCCATACAAAGGGTCGCTCTGCCATACGATGAAGCCTGAATTGGGTACATCCGTATTAACCACCGTACAGTTTCCTTCATTGTTTCCCGTAAAATCTTCCTTGTATATATCCTCTTCATCACCAGGATAAGTACCTCCGCCTCCGACATAGTCCGACGATTTCTCGGTCTTATCCGGATCGAAAGCTATATCCGTACTGTCGCCCCATACATATTCCATGAGGTTTGGAAAGTCTACATACGGGTTACGGTTGCCCTGTATC
The DNA here is from genome assembly GCF_013166515.1 of Xylanibacter caecicola. Taxonomy (GTDB): domain Bacteria; phylum Bacteroidota; class Bacteroidia; order Bacteroidales; family Bacteroidaceae; genus Prevotella; species Prevotella caecicola. The sequence continues at coordinate 15,247 of NZ_JABKKJ010000012.1, forward strand.
TTGCAAACCGCATCGTTACGTCTCACCTCCATCTCATCCACTTTATCAACCCTTGCCCACTCTATATAGAGCGTATATGCCCATGGTTTCAACGTGGGATAATCGCCCTGCTGCAATATCTGCAACGCCTGCGTACCGCTCCACGTGAAGTTCTGATAAGCCGTTGCCATATACATGTATCCGCGTGCAAAGTCACCCTTCCACTTGTCCGCCGGTTCCCACAGCTGATATCCGTTTATACCTGTTCCAATCTTGGTGCATCCGTTGTCTGTTCTAACGTCTGTCACCTTACCCATAGGATAATTGGATTTAGAAGAGTTTATCTTCTGCTCGCTCGGCATAAGGTTATACAAGTCCTTGTATGCCTGATTTTGCGAGCCTCCCCACCAGCTTTTCGGAAAAGAATGCTCTATGTTCATACCGCCCACCGACGAACCCTTACTGCCAAAATAGCGTTCATCGTTGCTGTAACGGTCTATCACCATATTGTCGTCCGTACGGTCGGTGGAATAAAAGCCCTCCCATGTACTTCCACGTCCCGAGCCATAGTCCAGCACTGTTGCATCCTTTATGATGTTATGCACGGCTGTTTTCAGTTCCGCACCTTTCTTTCCTTTAAGCGACGTATAATACCCGTCGGGTATCTGCGCCACAGCCGCCTGTGCCATCAAGAGCATCAGCAGCATGATGTCTGTTCTTAAGAATATCTTTTTCATAGTTTTAATAAGTTTTACCAACAAATATAGTATTTATAAATAATATTGCAAAATCAATTCATATTATTTGAAATCATATCGATCCGCGCCCCATAGGAAAGATCCGCCGGAACATCACAAACCGGAAAACTTCCTTATACCTTTTATATAATACTTCCGGAGAATTGAATAGTCAAAGCGTTCCGGAATATCCCACAACAAACGGGACGACTGTATTGCCGCCCTATCCGCTGCAAAATCATTGCGCCACCGCCTGAAGTCGCGCCTTGCACGGAACACGGCCTTGAAATCGCCTATGCTGCGGTTGGCAACAAGCATCTGAAATGCCGCCACATAATCAAGAAACCACCGCACCGTCATCACACGACGAAGCTCTTTGCCGTCAAGGTTCTTATAAAGCATGGTGAGATTGTTGCGGAAGTTAAGGTATGTCTTCATCGGATTGCCTTTAGGCAGTGTGCCGCCACCGACATGGTACACCACGCTGTCCGGTATGCAATATATCTTGCGCGCCATGATACGCAGGCGCCAGCAAAGGTCTATCTCCTCATTATGTGCAAAGAAGCGGGCGTCAAAACCGCCTGCCCTGCGGTAGTCTTCCGAACGTATCATGAGACAGGCGCCTGTCGCCCACAGTATTTCGGCATTATAATCATACTGTCCGTTATCCTCCTCCACCGTGCCGAATATGCGTCCGCGGCAGAAAGGATAGCCGTAACGGTCGATATATCCGCCACAAGCACCGGCATATTCAAAGAAATCACGGTCTGACACCGACAGCAGTTTAGGCTGACATGCCGCCGCTTCCGGATGATAATCCATAAATTCCGTCAGCGGATCGAGCCAATGATGCGTCACTTCCACATCCGAATTCAAAATGACATAATACTCCGCCTCCACAGATGCCAACGCTCTGTTGTAGCCTTCGGCAAAGCCATAGTTGCGGTCGAGCCTTATTATGCGCACCTCGGGGAAATGCACGGCAAGCATCTGCAACGAGTCATCTTCGGAAGCGTTGTCAGCAACATAAACAACTGCATCGCCACGCGAATATTCAAGAACGGAGGGAAGATAGGTCTTCAGCATCTTACTGCCGTTCCAGTTCAGTATTACAATCGCTATCTTGTCCATCACAACGTTATTTTAAGTGCCGACCTGTCACTGTTGAAGTCTCCGAGACGCACGGTTACAATCTGATTGTCGAGTGCCTCATCAGCCTGCGACGACGGCAGTTCCACACGTATATAATTCCTTGTAAAGCCGTGCATCGCCTTTCCGCGAGCAGCTTTCTCCAGCAGAACCTCTGCCGTGGTGCCAATATGCCTTGCATAAAAAGCCTCGGTCTTTTCTTCCGAAAGGCTCAAAAGCCGCTTGCTGCGCAGCTTCTTCTCCCGGTCTGAAACAATATACGGTATCTTCAGGGCTGCCGTACCGGGACGTTCAGAATAAGGGAACACATGCAGATGTGCAACGTCCAGCGACTCAAGGAAACGGTATGTCTCCTCAAAATATTCAGGCAGCTCGCCGCGAGTACCCACCATCACGTCCACACCAATGAAGGCATCGGGCATTTTCTCTTTTATCAGTCTTATCTTATGCGCAAACAATGCCGTGTCATAACGGCGGTGCATGAGCTTAAGTACCGCATCCGACCCGCTCTGCAACGGTATGTGGAAGTGAGGCATGAAAGCACGGCTCGACGCACAGTAGTCTATCAGCTCATCGGTAAGCAGGTTCGGTTCGATGCTGCTTATCCTGTAACGCTTCACACCGCCCACCTTATCAAGCTCTTTCACAAGCTCCACGAATGTCTCACCGGTGGAAACGCCGAAGTCTCCGATGTTTACTCCCGTCAGTACAATCTCCTTTCCGCCCTCGGCAACAGCCTGTTCCGCCTGCCTTACCAGCGAGTCTATCGTCGGGTTGCGGCTGAAACCGCGTGCATACGGTATGGTACAGTATGTACAGAAATAGTTGCAGCCGTCCTGAACCTTCAGGAAATAGCGCGTGCGGTTGCCGCGCGAGCACGACGGCGCAAAGTCCTTTATATCTTTTGTCGCCACAGAAAAATGCCTGTGCAGCCCGTTCTCTTCGTCCGTCTTATCCGTCCATGCCTCTGAAAGATATTGTATAAGACGTGCCTTCTCATTGGCACCGAGAACCAGATCCACACCTTCCATCCTGCTTATCGTTTCCGGTTCGAGCTGGGCATAACATCCCGTAACGACAACAAATGCCCCCTTGTTCTCACGTACCATACGGTGAATCGCCTGCCTGCACTTGTGGTCCGCCATGTCTGTCACCGAACATGTGTTTATTATACATATATCTGCCGGCTCGCCCTTGGCAGCCGTAACAACTCCCATTTCGCCCAGCAAGCGCCCTATAGTGGATGTTTCCGAAAAGTTGAGTTTACATCCGAGAGTAAAATATGCTGCTTTCTTGCCCTGAAACGCCGATGAGTTTATCATTATATCTTATCATTTTAAGTGCGGAACATCCGCACACATTATTATATATAGTACAAAGATAATGCAAGCCGAACGCAATCAAGCTCGCTTGAAATTGCTGAGGCGAAGCTTATCTTATGCAAAGATAATGCAAGCCGAACGCAATCAAGCCCGCTTGAAATTGCTGAGGCGAAGCTTATCTTATGCAAAGATAATGCAAGCCGAACGCAATCAAGCCCGCTTGAAATTGCTGAGGCGAAGCTTATCTTATGCAAAGGTAAGAAAAAAACAAATAAGAACGATAAAGTGATACCCTGATTATATCCCCACCCACCCTATCGCATAAGTCTTACTTAATATTTATTTACACGCCCGAAAACTTTAACAGTTATTAAGCCATTGTAATATATTGCAGTTCAAGTACTTACAAAAAAGTTACAAAAATACACTAAAAAAAACTCTAAAAAGAGAACAACGTATCGAAAAAATACTTACCTTTGCAACGTTTTAATAAACGAAATGATTGTTTTACAGAAAATTTAAAAAGCAAAGAAAATGAAAAAATTGGTTTTAATGTTCGTAGCTATGGCAGCTATCTCTTTCGCATCTTGTGGTGACAAAACAGCTAAGACAGAGGCTGCTGACACAACAACAGTTGACACAACTGTAGTTGACACAACTGTAGTTGACACTACAGCTGCTGACACAGCTAAATAATTTAGCTCGAACAGTAAAAAGAGAACAGGACCGTCGGACTTTAAAAGTCCGACGGTCTTTGCTTTATATATCCTCCAACCGGCACCATTGCCCGTAACAACCATTATGTTACGTTTTACGCCATATCCCTGTCAACTTGCTTTTCCATAACCCTTAAATACGCAGGGGTTTACAAAAATAAATCTCAACGGACGCAAATACGACAAGGAAACGTGTGCAGGCGTAACACTCAATATATCAACACGATATGACATCAGCGCCATATCTGTGCAACAAAATCAAGTTTTTTTTACCCAATAAAACAGTGTTTTGCAATGCAAAACACGCCATTTCAGGCTCTGAAAGCAATGCCTTTGGGAGCCAAAATGCCGCATATCAGACTCTAAAAGGCGGCATTTCACAGTGCAAAGTGCGGCACTTTACATCTTTTATGCACACATTTGATGTCCGAGAAAAGTAAGATAAGAAATTTTAACACGTAGTTGCACCGGAAATACTGACATTTTCCGATTGACACATTGCCGGTTTTATTCGGAATTACATTACAAAAAGAACATTACGACCGGACGTAATAAAACCTGTATTTGCCATACGGTGGAGAACATGACAGCCCCACTTTCTATCTATATGAGTGTGGGCAAAATGCGAAATTAAAAGAAGTTATGGGAAGTTATGTGGCTAAAGCCACGGAAGATAAAGGACATTTGTCGTATATGAAGCAACAAGACATACGTCTTTTATCTCCATTTATCGCGCCATACCTTCCTTTATCTCCTTTTGGTTCCCCTCACCTTCTATATATATACACAAATACGGGAAATCCAAATGGATTTCCCGTATTTGTGTATATGAATATTATAAACGTTATTTATACTCTTCCCACGACTTTATGTCGATGTCTTCAAGCTTCACCTTGCAGAAAGCGTGTATGAAAGAACTTGCAAGACGACTGTTTGTTATCAACGGTACATTGAGGTCTATCGCCGCACGACGTATCTTATAGCCGTTGTCAAGCTCGCTCGCCGTAAGGTTCTTGGGGATGTTCACCACCATGTCTATCTCGTGGTTGTGAAGCATGTCAAGCGCCTGCGGCTGTTTGCCTTCGTCAGAGGGCCAATATACCTGCGTGTTCTCTATGCCATTCTCGGCAAGGAACTTGGATGTGCCGCCCGTTGCGTACAGGTTATAACCGTTTTCCACAAGACAACGCGCAGCATCAAGCATGGCTGCCTTCTGCTTTGCACCGCCTGTAGAGAGCAGTATGTTCTTCTCCGGTATGCGGTGACCTACCGAAAGCATGCTCTTAAGAAGTGCGGTATTGGTGTCATCACCGAGACATCCCACCTCTCCCGTAGACGCCATGTCCACGCCAAGCACAGGGTCTGCCTTCTGAAGACGGCTGAAAGAGAACTGACTTGCCTTTATTCCGACATAGTCGAGGTCGAAAAGATTCTTGCCGGGCTTCTCTACCGGCAGACCGAGCATCACCTTTGTTGCCAGTTCGATAAGGTTTATCTTCAACACCTTGCTGACAAACGGGAACGAACGCGAAGCACGGAGGTTACACTCTATTACCTTTATGTCGTTCTCACGCGCAAGGAACTGTATGTTGAACGGTCCGCTGATGTGCAATTCCTGCGCAATCATCTTGCTCACACGCTTTATACGGCGTATGGTCTCGCAATAAAGCTTCTGCGGAGGGAACTGTATTGTGGCGTCGCCAGAGTGGACTCCGGCAAACTCTATGTGCTCGCTTATGGCGTATGCTATGATTTCTCCGTCTTTTGCAACGGCATCCATTTCCACTTCCTTGGCATGTTCGATGAACTGACTCACAACAACGGGATGATCTTCAGACACATTCGCCGCCAGTTTGAGGAAACGTTCAAGCTCTTCCCTGTTTGAACAAACGTTCATCGCCGCACCTGAAAGCACGTACGACGGGCGCACAAGAACGGGGAAGCCCACACGGTCGATGAAGTTGTTGATATCGTCCATAGACGTAAGAGCGCTCCACTCCGGCTGGTCGATGCCGTTGCGGCTCAGCATGGAAGAGAACTTCGCACGGTCTTCGGCATTGTCTATATCCTTGGCAGAGGTTCCGAGTATGGGCACGTTCTGTGCATCAAGACGCATGGCAAGGTTGTTCGGTATCTGTCCGCCGGTGGATATCACCACTCCATACGGGCTTTCCATTTCGATGATATCCATGACACGCTCGAAAGTAAGCTCGTCAAAATAAAGACGGTCGCACATGTCATAGTCGGTAGACACTGTCTCCGGATTGTAGTTTATCATTATGCTGCGGTATCCCTGCTTGCGTATTGTGTTAAGCGCCTGCACGCCACACCAGTCAAACTCAACAGAACTTCCGATACGGTATGCCCCAGAGCCGAGAACTATCACCGAGCGTTTGTTGTCGCCGAAGCTGATGTCGCTGGCAACACCGTCGTAGGTAACATACAGATAGTTGGTCTGCGCCGGGTATTCGGCAGCCAGTGTGTCTATCTGCTTCACAACCGGGAGTATGCCATAGCCCTTACGAAGCTGACGCACCACAAGTCCTGCCTTGGACATATTGCCGAGTTCCTGTTCAAGTCCCACGGCACGGGCAATCTGGAAGTCGGTAAAGCCGTATATCTTTGCCGTGCGCAACAGTTCTTTGTCAAGCACGTTGACACTTGTGCACTTCTTCAAAGCCTCATCTATGTCTATGATATGCTTCAGTTTTTGGAGGAACCACTTGTCTATCTTCGTAAGCTCGTGTATCTGGTCTATGGTATAGTCTTTGTGCATAGCCTTTGAGATTATGAAGATACGCTTGTCCGTAGGTTCGCGCAGCGCGGTGTCTATGTCGTCAATCTCAAGTTCCTTGTTCTCTACAAAGCCATGCATGCCCTGCCCTATCATGCGCAGTCCCTTCTGTATAGCCTCTTCGAAGTTGCGTCCGATAGCCATCACTTCGCCGACTGACTTCATCGACGAGCCAAGTTCACGGTCAACTCCGCGGAACTTGCTCAGATCCCAGCGCGGTATCTTGCATACCACATAGTCGAGGGCAGGCTCAAAGAAAGCGCTTGTAGTCTTTGTCACCGAGTTCTTAAGTTCAAAAAGTCCGTAGCCCATACCAAGCTTTGCTGCAACGAAAGCCAGAGGATAACCGGTTGCCTTTGATGCAAGAGCCGAACTACGGCTGAGGCGTGCGTTCACCTCAATCACCCTGTAGTCTTCGCTCTTGGGGTCGAAAGCATACTGAACGTTACACTCTCCCACAATGCCGATGTGACGGATAATCTTTATGGCAAGGGCACGAAGCTTGTGATACTCAGAGTTTGTGAGTGTCTGCGACGGTGCAATGACTATACTTTCGCCCGTATGTATGCCCAGAGGGTCGAAATTCTCCATATTACATACGGTGATGCAGTTGTCGTAACGGTCGCGCACAACTTCGTATTCTATCTCTTTCCAGCCTTTAAGGCTCTTTTCTACAAGCACCTGCGGAGAGAACGAGAATGCTTTCTCGGCAAGTTTGTCAAGTTCTTCCTCGTTGTCACAAAAGCCGCTGCCAAGTCCTCCAAGGGCGTATGCGGCACGTATAATGACGGGATATCCCAGTTCTGCGGCTGCCTTGCGTGTCTGTTCGATGGTCTCGCATGCCTCGCTCTTGATTGTCTTTACATCTATTTCGTTCAGTTTTTCAACGAAGAGTTCGCGGTCTTCGGTGTCCATTATCGCCTGAACGGGAGTGCCAAGCACCTTTACATTATACTTCTCCAGCACGCCGCTCTGATACAAAGCCACGCCACAGTTGAGGGCTGTCTGTCCGCCAAAAGAGAGAAGAATGCCGTCGGGACGCTCCTTTTCGATGACACGCTCAACGAAATACGGCTGAACCGGAAGGAAATAAATGCGGTCGGCAACGCCTTCGGATGTCTGGACCGTGGCGATATTGGGGTTGATAAGGATGGTCTCGACACCTTCCTCACGCAATGCCTTCAACGCCTGTGAGCCTGAATAGTCAAACTCTCCGGCCTCTCCTATCTTCAATGCTCCTGAACCCAAGAGCAGGACTTTCTTTATATTTTCGTCTTTCATCTCTCTTTTTACTTCAATGTTTCCACAAACTTATCAAACATAAACTCTGTATCTACCGGACCTGAACATGCTTCGGGGTGGAACTGGCTCGAAAACCAAGGGTTTACCTTATGACGTATACCCTCGTTGCTGCCGTCGTTCATATTCACAAACAGCTCTTCCCAGTCGGCACCCAACGTCTTGGCATCAACGGCATAGCCATGGTTCTGACTTGTAACATAACAGCTGTTGGTGCCAACCATGCGTACAGGCTGGTTGTGTGAGCGGTGACCGTACTTAAGTTTGTATATCTGCGCGCCGCCTGCCTTTGCCAACAACTGGTTACCCATACATATACCGCATATAGGTTTGGCGGACATGCTCATCTGACGACGCACTATATTCACGGCATCCTCACACATATCCGGGTCGCCGGGACCGTTGGCGAGGAAAAGACCGTCGAAGTTCATGGATGTATAGTCGTAGTTCCAAGGAACACGGATAACCTCAACGCCTCTGTTTACAAGGCAACGGATGATGTTGTTCTTCACGCCGCAGTCTACAAGGACAACCTTCTTGCCGGCTCCTTCGTTGTAACGTATAATCTCCTTGCAACTCACCTTGTCTACAAAGTTTACGCCTTCATAGTCTGCCTCGGGTATGTTGTCCGGCTCATCGTCAAAGATAATCTTGCCCATCATCACACCGTGCTCGCGCAGAACTTTTGTAAGCTCTCGCGTATCAATGCCCGTTATGCCGGGAACATGCTCACGCTTCAGCCATTCGGCAAGGGTCTCCACACCGTTCCAATGACTGTATTGCTCGCTGTAGTCGGCAACAATGATTGCGGAAGCATAAATTCTGTCACTCTCCATGAACGTAGCAAGCCCGTCGGCACCTACGGTAAAGGGCGGAACCCCGTAATTTCCCACCAACGGATAGGTGAGTGTCATCAACTGTCCGGCATACGAAGGGTCCGTAAGGCTCTCCGGATAGCCCATCATCGCCGTATTAAAAACAACTTCGCCTGCCACCGGTCGGTCATATCCGAATGACTTGCCATGAAATTTTGTTCCGTCTTCCAAGACTAAAGTTACTTTTCTCATCTTCTTATTTTATTAAGTCCCCCAAGCAATCGATACGTCTACATCGCAAAGGAAACCTCATGTTCAAAACTTTTGCTCGTATTGATAAACCTTTTCTATGAAATTTACAAATGCCTGATTTACAAGACGCACACCGCCCGGCGTGGGATAGTTGCCGGTAAAGTACCAGTCTCCCTTATGATCAGGTATCGCCGTGTGCAGTCCTTCTATCGACTGATAAACTATTTCCACCGGTGTCGTCACGCCGTCGGGGCGCAACATCTCCACAATCTTGGTGTTTATCTCGTCCACCGTGAACTCTTTGTATATGTCGCGCACACAGTTGCGCATCTCGGTCTTGGGTTTCTGGAGTTCTTCCTTGCAATTGTTGTACGTGTCTTCTATCAGTTTGTACATTCCACGGTCTTTCAAAAGCTCCATGGTTGCCCTGAACGCACAGAACTCTTCAAGACGCGGCATGTCTATTCCATAGTAGTCGGGATAGCGTATCTGCGGCGAACTGCTCACAATCACAATCTTCTTGGGATGCAGACGGTCCAGTATTTTCAGGATACTCTCCTTCAGAGTGGTACCGCGCACAATACTGTCGTCTATTATGACAAGATTGTCTACGTATGGTTCAAGCGATTCGTAGGTGATATCGTACACATGCGAAGCCAGATCGTTACGCGAGTTGCCCTCGGTTATAAAGGTACGGAGCTTTATATCTTTCCATGCTATCTTCTCACTGCGCACATACTGATGGAGTATCTTCTCAAGTTCGTCGTTTGTCGGTATATGGTCCATCTCGGATATGCGCTTTATCTTCTGCCGGTTCACATATCTCTTGAATCCCCCCAGCATACCATAGAAAGCCACCTCTGCCGTATTGGGAATGAAAGAGAAAACCGTATGCTCGATATCATAGTCTACAGTCTTCAATATTGTGTCCGTAAGCTGCTCTCCAAGCTTTTTACGTTCCTTGTAGATGTCACGGTCCGAACCGCGGCTGAAGTATATACGCTCGAAAGAGCACTTGCTGTCACCACGCCTGTCGAGTATCTTCTCGATAGAACTGTCACCGTTTTTATTTACAATCAGTGCATGTCCAGGCTCAAGTTCATGTATGTCGTCACACTCTATGTCGAATGTGGTCTGAAGAACGGGGCGCTCGCTCGCAAGTACTATCACCTCTTCGTCCTTGTACCAGAAAGCCGGACGTATGCCCCATGGGTCTCTTACGGAGAACATCTCGCCGCTTCCGGTAAGTCCGCACATCACATATCCGCCGTCAAAGTCGGACATGGTTGTCTTAAGTACGTTGGATATCTTTATGTTGTTTTCTATATAGTCCGTTATTGCAACGTCTTGCAGTCCGCGTTCTTTTGCTTCAACAAAGTTACGCTCCACTTCCCTGTCCAGACGATGCCCCATCAGCTCCAGTGTAATATAGCTGTCGCTGTATATACGGGGATATTGTCCCTGCTTTACCAACTGTGCAAAAATCTCATCTATATTGGTCATATTGAAATTTCCGCACAGACAGAGGTTCTTGGCACGCCAGTTGTTGCGTCTCAGAAACGGATGTACATAAGAAAGACCACTCTTTCCGGTAGTTGAATACCGAAGGTGGCCCATATAAAGTTCGCCGGCAAAAGGAAGATGTTGCTTGGCATAATCGACGTCTGCCAACTGCTGCGCTGACAGATTCTTATAATTGCCATGCACCTTGCCGAATATCTCTGTTATGGCATTGGAGCCTTCCGCACGTTCGCGGAACATATATTCCGAACCCGGAACGGCATCAAGATTGACACATGCCATACCTGCGCCTTCCTGTCCGCGGTTGTGCTGCTTCTCCATCATAAGATAGAGTTTGTTCAAGCCGTACATCCATGTTCCGTATTTCTGCTGATAATATTCCAATGGCTTAAGCAACCTCACCATCGCAACCCCACACTCATGCTTCAAAGGTTCCATCATAATCCCCAATCTATTATTCTATGAATAAAAAAACAATCTTTAAACTTACCTGTACCATCATACACGCGCAACCGGGAACGGTCATGCCGCGCACATACTGTCATATTCTAAAAATATACAGGATAATGCTTTTTGAACCATAATCCTGTATATTCCGCCTTACCATAAAGTATCTTATGTATTTATTTTACAATATTCACAACCAAAGAAGCCACGGAGGTGACTATTCCTATCGCCGAGAACCACAATGTAGTGCTGCTGCCTATTGCCGAGTTTTTGGTCTTGACGCTGTTCGGCTCCACATATATTATATCGTTCTGTTGCAGATAATAGAACGGCGAGTTTACAACATTTGCATCGTTCAGATTAAGACGGTGGAAACATTTCTCTCCATTAGCATCTTCGCGTATCAGAAGTATGTTGTCGCGCTTGCCGTATATCGTAAGGTCGCCGGCATGTGCCAAGGCTTCGAGTATATTCATCTTCTCCTGATCTACCGCATACACGCCCGGACTGTTGACCTCACCTGTCACCGAGACCTTGAAACTTGCCATTTTCACAGTGACAATAGGATTTTCCGTTTGAGACATATAAGGCTTTATCTTGTTTCTGATAAACTCTTCGCATTGGCGCTTCGTCATGCCGTCCACCTTTATCATACCAAGAACGGGGAAATTTATGTATCCTTCGTTGTCTACAAGATATGTCTGAAGCGACGACTGGCTACCACCGAGCTGTCCCGTGCTGTTCAAAACTCCGGAAACGGCAAGGTTAAAAGGTGTCGCAGCCTTCGGATCAGTGGTACTCACGGTTACCGTAAGCAGGTCTTTCGGCATGATTTTCGCATCAAAAAGACCGGAAGATACAGCACAACGCAAAGAATCGGCATTCTGGAAATATGCTATCTTCTTTGAACTTCCGCAACTACCAAGAACAAGTACCATTGTTAAAATAAATAATGGTAAAATGATTTTCTTCATAATTAATTATCAGGTATATCGTTAAAACGTTGCAAAAATAACCCTATTTTTTGATATCTACAAATATTTTCAATATTAAATGGTTAGACATCTGCAAGTAACGGAATAAAAAAGCGGAGGGTAAATAATACGGAAAGCCGCATGTTCATTTCCAGACATCGGTATATGGCATAAACAGACATGAAACTTACAAATCGTAACCGTATGCTTTCGGGACGTAAAAGGATAGCTTTAGACATGCTAAATGATAGCTTTAGCAGTCCTAAAGCTATCACTTTTGAATGCGAAAGATGTCGATTGAAAACTGTAAGTAAATATACCGGATATATAACGGATTGTAAGTTTCAAATACAAAACCATCAATCATGAACAATAAAAAATCCCCTTACAACGGAAAAGGAATGCCATAACCGTCATAAGGGGAAATATGTCTCATCGTTTCTTTATATGCTTCAGAACTTGAAATAGTTCTTTGCATTGTTATAGCTGATATCCTCAACCATGCGATACAAACTCTCCATATCGTTAGGAATCAAGCCTTTCTCTACGTCATTGCCAAGAAGATTGCACAACAGACGACGGAAATACTCGTGGCGGGGATATGAAAGGAACGAGCGGCTGTCTGTAAGCATACCTACAAAACGACTCAACAGACCGAGAACAGACAGTGCATTCATCTGACGTGTCATGCCATCGAGCTGATCGTTGAACCACCAACCGCTGCCGAACTGTATCTTGCCGGGGCATGAACCGTCCTGGAAGTTGCCGAGCATAGTGGCGATAACTTCGTTTGCACAAGGGTTGAGCGTATATAATATGGTACGTGTGAGCTTGCCTTCCGCATTAAGATGATCGAGGAAATGGCTCATCGCCTTTGCCGTGTTGAACTCGCCGATAGAGTCGAAACCGGTATCAGGACCGAGTTTTGCAAACATACGGCTGTTGTTGTCACGTATGGCACCATAGTGGAACTGCTGTGTCCAGTCGCTGTCATAGTCCATTTCGGCAAACTTTGTAAGCATACAGTGCTTGAACTGGCGTATCTCCTGCTGCGAAAGCTGCTGCTCGCGCATTGCCTTTTCAAAGATTGTCTCTATCTGGCTGTCTGTGTAAGGCTCGTCATAGAACTCTTCTATACCGTGGTCTGACAAGCGACAACCGTTCTCATGGAAGAAGTCATGACGCTTCTGCAATGCTGTAATAAGATCGTTGAACGTTGTTATCGAAACGTCTGCCACCTCTCCAAGCTTGTTTACATATGCTGCAAAGTTGCTTGTATTATCCACCGCCATAGCCTTATCGGGGCGCCATGCCGGTATCATTCTTATCTCAAAGCCACTCTCCTTTGTCTGCTTGTGATAGCGGAGGTCGTCTATAGGATCGTCGGTTGTACATACACACTCTACATTATATTTACGCATAAAGCCGCGTGCCGTATATCCGGGCTGCTGCAACTTTTCGTTACACTCATCGAATATCTCGCGTGCAGTCTTCGGACTGAGCAGTTTGTCTATTCCGAAAGCGGTCTTCAGTTCAAGGTGGGTCCAGTGATAAAGCGGGTTACGGAATGTATAGGGAACGGTCTCCGCCCACTTCTCGAACTTTTCCCAGTCGCTTGTTTCCGTGCCGGTGCAATATTTCTCGTCCACACCGTTCGTACGCATGGCACGCCACTTGTAGTGGTCACCGCCGAGCCACAGCTCTGTAATGCTCTTAAACTTATGGTCGCTTGCCACCATCTCAGGTATCAAATGGCAATGATAGTCGATGATAGGCATCTTTGCTGCATGATTGTGATAAAGATCCTGCGCCGTAGCGGTGTCAAGCAGGAAATTCTCATCCATAAATTGTTTCATGTTTTCCTTGTTTTAATAAGTGTTTATTATAGTTTGTAATTTATGCATATCAGTTATGCAAATATACACGTTTTTTTTTGATTTCAGCATATTTTAAATTATATTTGCACAAAATAAAAATATACGACGATGCCACTCAATAAGAAGGAAGTTACGGGAGATATCTGTATGAAACGCACAAACAAGGTACTGATGATTTATACAGGAGGAACCATCGGTATGGGAAAGAACCAGCAAACGGGAGCATTGGAACCGCTCGATTTCAATCATCTGATAAGCTACATACCGGAGTTCGCGTCATTGCCTACAGCTGTGGACTGCTATCAGTTCACCCCTCCGATAGACTCAAGCGACATGTCGCCGCGCCTATGGGCACATCTCGTGCGCATCATTGCCGACAGATATGTACATTATGACGGGTTTGTGATACTACACGGCACAGACACCATGGCATATACCGCATCGGCTTTGTCGTTCATGCTCGAGAACCTTACCAAACCTGTAATACTTACCGGAAGCCAGTTGCCTATAGGACAGTTGCGTACCGACGGCAAAGAGAACCTTATAACAAGCATCGAGATTGCGGCGGCACATCATAAGGACGGAACGGCGATAGTGCCCGAGGTGTGCATATATTTCAGTGGGCACCTGCTGAGAGGCAACCGCGCTACAAAAACCAACGCCGACGGCTTTAACGCTTTCGAGTCTTTCAACTATCCGCATCTCGGCGATGCCGGCGTAAACATTATATATCATGAAGAGTATATACTGCGTCCCGATTTCGACAAGCCCATGGTTCCACACTTCGCGACAGACCCCAACGTTATTGTCTTCTCGCTTTTTCCCGGCATACAGGAACACCTTGTCAGACACTTCACAGAGGCTCCGGAACTGCGTTCGATAGTCATGCGCACGTTCGGAAGCGGCAACGCTCCGCAACACAAGTGGCTTATGCGCCTGCTTAAAGAGTGTGCGTCTCGCGGAGTTACCATTGTGAACATAAGCCAGTGTCTTGCGGGATGTGTTGAAATGGCACGCTACGACACCGGATACCAGCTGAAAGACACGGGGGTTATAAGTGGTTTCGACAGCACGGTGGAAAGCGCAATAACCAAACTGATGTTCTTACAGGCTCATCACTCCGACTATAATATAATAAGGAAGATGATGAACAGATCGCTTGCAGGCGAGATAACCATATCGTAAATACATCAAAACAAATCTTTTATTTTGCAAAATCTCAATACGCCATTTTGGTACTTAAACCGGAATGGCGTATATTTGCATCATCAGCGTTTAACTATCAATACTGTCAATAATTTATTAAATAATATTCATTAACCAAGTAAAGGAGAAATTTATGAAAGACCTTAAAGGAACAAAGACCGAGAAAAACCTGCTGGAAGCATTCGCAGGTGAGTCGATGGCACGTAACAAATACACTTACTTCGCATCAAAGGCAAAGAAAGACGGATACGTACAGATAGCAGCTATATTCGAAGAAACCGCTGCCAACGAGAAAGAGCACGCAAAACTGTGGTACAAATTCCTGCACGGCGGTAAGGTTGCCGGAACAATGGAAAATCTTGCAGATGCCGCAGCGGGAGAGAATTATGAGTGGACAGACATGTATGCACGCATGGCACAAGAGGCACGCGAGGAAGGTTTCGACGAGATTGCAGAGAAATTCGAAGGTGTTCTTGAAGTAGAGAAGCAGCATGAGGCACGCTATCGCAAACTGTTGAAGAACGTCGAGGACAAGAAAGTGTTCTCAAAA
Source organism: Xylanibacter caecicola (assembly GCF_013166515.1). GTDB lineage: Bacteria > Bacteroidota > Bacteroidia > Bacteroidales > Bacteroidaceae > Prevotella > Prevotella caecicola. The sequence goes on from NZ_JABKKJ010000012.1 coordinate 30,885, forward strand.
GACGGCGAGTGCATCTGGCAGTGCATCAACTGCGGACACATTGTCATCGGCAAACAGGCTCCCGAGAAGTGCCCGGTATGCGACCACGCACAGAGCTATTTCCAGATAAAGCCTGAGAACTACTAAAAATATCTACTGTTACAGTATAAACATAAAAAGCAAAACCGCATGTGCCTGTTGTTAAACGGCACATGCGGTTTTTGCTTTTCGCATAGACCACTAAACTTTATTTGCCAGCTGTTCGGGACGGTATTCAAAGTGCATCGTATCATAATGATACCAGCGTCCGCCCCATACAAAACCGTGCTTTTCAAAAACACGGACAAGTTCAAGCGGTATACGGTTCTTGTATAAAATCTTTGCCGTCTCGCCCTTTCCTTTATTTGCCCACAACCAATAATCCGACATCTTCACATTTATGTCTATCGCTATTCCATAGCTGTGAGCACTCATGCGCTTTGCACCGCGTACATTGCGCCAATAGAACGTCGAGGCAGGCTTAAGATATTTTGCAAGATGCGGCTTTGTCTTCAATTCAGCAACCACCTTACCGAGTTGGCTTGATGCTCCGTTAACTTTTGTAAACTTTATCTTCTGTCCGAACCAGTCAACCGTCTCCATTCGTGATGCAACCTCCGAAGCACTCTTTCCATACATCTTCTTGAACAACGCTTCACATCTGCTCCTGCCAGCATCAGACAGATAACCGGGTTTAGAGGACGCAGTGTCATAGCGCATGCCGAACATGTCTTCCACGTCCGAATTGTCAAGCATCACGGTAAAGCTCTTTTTCTTTCCGTCATCATACAGTATGCGCTCACCGTCGGGAAAGACAATATAACCGTCTTTGTATTTCATTCCCGCATCCGGATAAACATCAATAAGGATACGGGCACCGGCAGGAATAGCGGCTACATTGCCGCCGTTCCTGCCGGAAGAGTCTTGCTTCAATGATGTTTCTACGCCTGTCGCAGCATCATCCGCCTTTACACGCGGATTGGAAACACAACCGACACAGGCAATAAAATACAATATAAGAAAGGCATTCATCTTATTCATACTTCTTTATAAACGCCGCATTGTATTTTTCTATTCCTGACATTCTGGAAGTAACATCGCTGTAAAGAGGCTTATACCATGAGTATTTGCTGAAATATGCCTTAAGGTCGGCACTCTTGAATATATATCCGTGGCGTGCATAAATCTCATTGCGGAGTATACGTAGCTGCGACTTGTCAAGCGACTTTATGTCATTGTAGGTCAGCTTGCGCGTACTTAAAATACTGCTCAATGCACCACTGCCACTACTCGACACCGTATTTCCGGTCTGACTGTTATCCGGCTGGAACGCTTCGTCTTCCTCTATCGGCTCCTTCGTACTGCCTTCCGGCACAGGAAGGGCGTCGGTCCTACTCTTTTCGCCCATAATAAATACAATGGAACCTCCATTGTTCAACACTATTATCTGCTTTCCGTTGCCAATGTCGTATGTGACACTGTTATCCTCGTCACTTACAATCTTGCCGATTTTTGCTATATATGCTTTTGCCGAATTATACGTTTCGTCTGATTTATCTGCAAGTTTGCCATATGCAGGAATAATGGCGCTCACCACCTTTGGTGTGTTTCCGGAAAAGCTGCAAATCCCGTTACTGTCGTAAGCAGCCATCTTTTCCGTAAACACAGCACCGTATGTCACACTGCATTTAAGGATTGTTTCGCTATAATTATCAGAATAGGCACCGGTATATCTTTCAGGTTTTGCGTCTGCTTTGCCAGCCCCGGCTATTTCGGCTGCCGTCATGCCATATCCGTACTTTCCGAAACCGTCTTTCGTTATTCCCATTTCAGCAAACAGAGCTTCGTATGAGAAATAGTCCGAGCTTACTTTTACTCCGCCCATGCCCAATCCTACGTTGTATATATCGGTCTTGTTGGAAAGCGTCTTGCCTTCTTTGTCTATAAATGCCCAGTTGTTCGCTGATTCCTTTACAAGCAGATACTTGTCGGCAAACACTCCGTACATCTTATTATATGTGTCCTCAAAAAGCTTGTTTCCCTGCAAATCGAGCAGTCCGCATTCGCCTTTCTCATTCTCGTATATCAGCATATCGTCCGAGGCAAACGACAGGTTCTTGTATTTTGCACGTATTACGGTCTCGCCTTCTATGTTCTTCAGTCCGCATCCGTCACTGCCATTGAAGACGAAATGACCGTTATATACATAGCTTACACCTCTCATCTTCGACGAAGGCTTTACCACCCACTCGCCGTCTTCATCGATCAGACCTGCCTTGATTTCAGAATTGTCGTCCTCAATCTCAATCGGCAGAAGACCTTCCTTAAACACCGGGGCAATGTCTTCCACATTCTTTACCGAAATTTCCGACTTCACATTGCCGCTCTTGTCAAGCACACAGTACTTGCGTTCCGACTTGTCGGCATCCTTATACTTCTTGTCCACCGCGACAATACAACCTTCGCTGCACGGCTTCATATCGGCATAAACAGGCTTTATAACGACCTCTCCGCTTGTGTTTATACATCCATATCCCGCAGATGTACGAAACACGGCAATCCCCTCGCTGAAACCATATACCTCCAGCACGCGGTTGCCGTCCACCTTGTCAAGAGTGCAGACGGTCTTTCCGTCAAGATTAATAAGTTCTATGTTCTGATTTTTGCGCACCACCGGCGTTATATCTTCATAAAACGATACAACCTCAAGATATTCGTCTCCCAACTTTCTCGGCTTTTTCTCAGCCGTGTACATCTCCCACAGCCCGTCACCGTTTTTCACAAAGAAGCGTCCGTTCATCACAACGGTAGGCTCTTCCTTAAACTCTCCGGAGAACAGTACTTCGCCATCCGGCGCAATCATGCCCCAAAAGCCGCCTTTCTCCTCTTGGAACGGCAGGTATTCTACCGGAGGTTTGAAATGAACGGAAGACTTGGAACATGCGTTCAACAGTATCATCCCGCAAAGGACAAGAAAATAAGACAGTTGTTTCATAGGTATTGTTATTGGTTAATAATCACATTCTCAACTACACAGGCAATAACGGTGCCTGCAAGTATACGACGCTACATCCTAAACTTAAGGCATTCGCTTATGCGCTGCATCGTAGTAAGGCGCGTAGGTACAAGCGGAAGACGCAAAACATTCTCTATCATGCCCATTTCATGAAGCATGGCTTTTACGCCGGCAGGATTTCCGTCGACAAAAAGCAGATTAAAAAGGTCCGTAAACTTATGATGTATCTTGCGTGCACTTTCAAACTCACCTTTCATCTCAAGGCGCAGCATGCGCGAAAATTCCTTGGGCAAAGCATTGCCTATAACCGATATTACGCCCACGGCACCGCATGCCACCATTGGGAAAGTGAGGGCATCATCACCGCTTATTACGTCAAAGGCTGCAGGCTTGTTCTTTATAATCTCGTCCACCTGCTCCAAACTGCCGGCAGCCTCCTTTATGGCAACGATGTTCGGACAGTCGTTTGCAAGCCTTACGGTTGTCTGTGCCATCATGTTTACGCCCGTACGCCCGGGAACATTATATAATACCACGGGCAGTTTCGTTGCAGCTGCTATAGCCTTGAAGTGCTGGTAAAGCCCCTCCTGCGACGGTTTGTTATAGAAAGGACATACGCTGAGCACACCGTCTATACCCGAGAAGTCGCCGGTTTTCAGTTCTTCCACCACGGCAGCCGTGTTGTTTCCACCGCATCCCATCAATATAGGCAGCTTACCCCCTGCCCTCTCTATCACCAACTCTTTTATCTTTTTCTTCTCATCTGCCGTCAAAGTCGGGGTCTCACCCGTTGTTGCCAATATGCAAAGAAAGTCTGCTCCGTTCTTTATCTGATAGTCAAGCAGCCTCTTCAGCGCTTCATAATCAACATTACCATCTTCCTTAAACGGAGTAACAAGGGCAATACCTAAACCCTTGAATATATTTCGTGCCATAAAAAATAAATATTTCTGATTATAATCAGTTGCAAAAATACTATATTTCGGGCTAAAAACAAAATAAACGTATTGGTTTTCTTATAGTTTGCTTATAAAGCAAATAAGATACGGTATCCCTACTTTAAACCGGATGACAACAAGACTAAAGCTATTATTTCTTATCGCGGAATATCTTTATATCATACAAAAGTCAAAGAGCGGCAAACAAAATACGGAAAGTATCATTCTCCTTATATATGCTTGCCGGGACCGAATATATCGGATGAAACGGACCGTATGCCGGGCTTATGTTCTCTTGCCTGTTTCAACAAATAGTTCGAACAAAGTTTCTCACCCATCGAACTGTAAGTAAAGTTTACGTACTTGCCGCTTTTAAAGTCCAAGTGCTCGGGAAGGTTCAGCACGTTATACGTAATACGGGTTATATCCTTGTTCTTGTCCTCTATAAGATTGCCGTCGGAATCGTAGTCATATTCCGTATCTTCATCCGAACCGTCGGCGAAGTGCATCGCACCCTTATAGCAGGGACTTTCCACGGCATTGCTAACCTTGCACAGACGGTTACCGTCGTATTCATAGTAAAGGTTTGTGGTGAAATAATTATTTAATTCTTTTATCATGATTAATATTCCTTCACCTTAAATAAAACTTTTACCAAACCTTTTTTCACTATTTTTCTTTCACGATACATATTATTTACAACTCCCTCAACTTTAATATCCGCTACATTGTCATAAATATATTTATAATTTTTAGGAATACCAAATTTCTCAATATAATAATCATATTCTAAATCATCTTTTGGGATATAATTGTAATATCCAGATCTGCATTTTATCTGATAAAAAATATGCAAAATATCTAAGCCTATATCTTCATTATCGAAACCACATATCAAGTCGGCAGATAGACTACCTAAACACATTTCCAATGTATCTGTATTAATATACAGTCTTGCGTCACAATCCGCTTTTTTATTTTGATAAAGTCTTATTGCCCTTTGTATTTTATCAAATTCCTCACTGGTTATATTAATGACAGTATCTACTTTATGATTACATGATTTTTCTTTTATATTATTGCAAGTTATCCGTATATTTGTTTCCCTGATACCTGTATAATATGTAACGGTGACTTTTTCCTCATTTGTCACCGTTTTACATGAATATAAGGATATAAGCAAACATAAAGCAATTATATTCTGTTTCATCTTCTTATTGAAATGGGACTGATTGTATTATAAGTTTCTCCTTTATGGTCGTTTCTTATGGTTTCTCCATTAGCTCTTGCAGTTTTTGCCTCACTACCTTCTATAACCCTTTTCTCTTCTTTATTTTCATATTGAGCATCATATATTTCGCTCCTTTCTCTATGGCTCTTATGATTCCTTGCATTATCAACAGCATGATCAAACTCATGTTCCAATCTTGTCGCAGCAGATTGCAATCCTCCGTCTGTAGTTTTTAATCCTTTCCTTGATTCCCAATAAACTGTTGGTTTATCCAAAGAATCAAACTCTGTACCACGGTCTTCATATAAAGTCGCATCATCAACATATATATTATATTTAGGATTTATAACAGCAGCCTTTAAGTTATCCCCACCTCCGTTTCTTAAATTATATTTATATGCCATTATAAAATCCTTAACAAATTGATTATTGGGTATAGTGATAGTCTTTTTTCCATTAAACCCAGTAAAACAAAAACTACGGTCATTCCCATGTTTGTCTTTATACCAAATTATAACTTTTCTTCCGTCAGGATCTACCGCATTCACAGCATTATTATTACAATAAACATACGGACTTACATCCGGATACTTATCCGCCAACGGGTCAACGGCATGCCAACGGGCAAGTACAGGGTCGTACCATCTCGCACCGTAATCGTACCAGTCCAACGAGAGAAGACGGTCAAGCTCCTTGCCGTTGTACTTGTAACGTTGCTTGTTATTCTCGGCGCATTCACCGAACAAGGCACCAAAGGGATAGTAATGGTTGGTCTCCTCCACAGTGCCGTTCTCATCAGCTACAACGCGTACATTACCCTGATGGTCCCTCAAGTAGAAATGATATACGGGCTGTTTGTTATTGGTAAACGTAACATAACCGCCGTCAAAAAGTATACGGTTTGGTGTCGGCTTTACATCCTCATATAGAATATCACCGCAATAATCTATACGATGCGCGCCGTAAATCAAAAAATATCCATAGTCAGTAATAAGGCTGTCACGTAAGTTTAAAGAATCCTTCAGACTGGGACCAACAGGATCTGACCATTCGGGAGGAAACTTACCAGGAGCAAATATATCTGAAGACAGGCTATTTAAAGCAGGAGCGTGCAACGTGGGGAAATCCAAAAGATAGCTTGAATAAAGTTTATCACCTGTCGCGCTGTAAATAAAGTCTATATTCTTGCCACTTTTGAAATCTACATGTTTGGGAAGGTTAAGCACATTATACTCTATACAAGTAATATCCTTGTTCTTGTCCTCAATTAGGTTGCCGTCGGAATCATAACTGTATTCCGTATCCTCATCGGCACCGTCGCTAAAGTGCATCGAACCTTTATAACATGGACTTTCCGCGGCATTGCGGACCTTACACAAACGGTTGCCGTCGTACTCATAATAAAGGTCGTCCACTATGCCGTATGCACCGCCGTCCTGCATGCCGTTACGGCGGAGAGACTGAAGGTTGCCGTGTTTGTCATAGCTGTAAGAAGTGTTGTATCTGCCGGTATTTTCAGCAACCGTATCAGTATATCTCGCCTCGGAAAGGCGGGACAGGTCGTCATAATAGAAACTGTAACGTCTCATTGGTAATGATTGCCGTTTTTTACTTGATATTCTCAAAATTAATAACATTATCAATCTTGGGCAAAATTAAAGTGTCTGGTCTAAAAGAATAAATCAATGTATCTCTTTTTATTTCCCAAAGTAAGCATCATAAAACTCATTTTAATTTTTTGGACATCACATATATAATATTTTTATATTCTAATTCCATAAAAATTTTATCATTGTGGACAAACATATCTTTTAGATGCAAAGAAATATCCTTTTTCTTGAAAATACTTTTATCTATATTTCTCATTGTAAATCTATTCTTATTATAAAACCATCTGAATGTGTTATTAAGTTCGTCTGTTTTCATCCTACCATTTGTCTCATTAGGAAAACTAAGCAAAGACTCGCCCTGCCGATTTGACTTAATTAAAGAATTATTATATATCATTCCTTTTCCTTGTTGACAAAATATAAGTCTGGGCATATCTCCACATGTCTTTTGTGAAACGCTTTTTCCTGCCATTGTCTTCTTTATATGTATTTCAGTCTGGAAATACCATTCCCCATATAACAATTCTGCTGAGGCGTTTATTTTTTCATATTTTCTTTTATTATTAGAATCTGTGATATATTCTGATAATTTAGAGAATATAGCAGTCTTCATAACTTTATTTGAACAGGAGTCAAGAATAATATTTATGTAGTTAGGAACAGCATCTATGAAAACTATGTTGTCTGTTCCATTATTTGGATAAAAGTATTTTAGAATATCAACAGAGAAGTCAATAATATCTTTGTCCTTTATATGAATGCTATTGATATAAAAATTCCACTCTTTTAAGAATTCATAAATACATTCTGCATCTGCTTTAAAATAATATATATGCCCATCATAGTATAAGAAAAATTTAGGAAGAAAATGTGATCCCATCCCTTTATACGAGTATATACCGTTATTAAATTCAAAATCGTCATATACATTTAGTTTATAAACATTTTTACCTGCACCTACTTTTTCATCTCCATACATAACATCCAGTTCTTTGGAAATACTGTCAGGAACATTAACCCACTGAAAGGGATAACGTTGAGCATTTATCGGCACTTCAAAAAGCATTATAAATATTGTCGTATATAGAATTTTAGTTATTTCCATTTTAGTTCCTCCATTATTTGCTCTTCTATTTTATTAGTTTCTTTTTCCCGATTTGGTCTTGCTTTTCCTTTATTTTTAATTTCATATTTTATGTCTGCATCAATTTCATTTACATCTGTACTATGCACTGCTTCGTGTGACATAACACTTCCTAACGCCTCATCTTCTGTCAGTCCTTCATATTTTAATCCAGAACCTTCTTTTATTGCTTCCCGAATACTTCCTATATAAATTGTTATTTTTGCAGTTTTTAATTTGTATTTCCCTCTCTCAAAATATCTTCCATAATTATCTTTTACATTATAATTTCCTTGTATTGTTTCTCCATATATTATGCTTTTACCTTCTAACTTATTTGCTTCAGATAATTTGATTTGTATTTTTGTACTCGAATTTATCAATTTATACAATTGAGTAAAACCTGTCTTCGTAATAGACATATTATTAACAATACGCTTAATATCATCATTAGCAAACTCTGAAAATTGTATTTTACCATTTAAAATCGAAACAACAACATTCCCATTCACATTAACAATTTTCCTTCCGTCAGGATCTACCGCATTCACAGCATTATTATTACAATAAACATACGGACTTACATCCGGATACTTATCCGCCAACGGGTCAACGGCATGCCAACGGGCAAGTACTGGGGCGTACCATCTCGCGCCGTAATCGTACCAGTCCAACGAGAGAAGACGGTCAAGCTCCTTGCCATTGTACTTGTAACGCTGCTTGTTCTTATCCACGCTCTCACCGAACAAGGCACCGAAGGGATAATAATGGTTGGTCTCCTCCACCGTGCCGTTCTCATCAACTACGACACGCACATTGCCCTGGTGGTCTGTGAGGTAGAAATGATATACGGGCTGTTTGTTATTGGTAAACGTGACATAACCGCCGTCGATAAGGATTCGGTTCGGCGTCGGCTTCAGGTTCTCATAGATGATGTCACTGCATATATTCATTACAAAACAACTATTTTAAAAATTTTTATAATTAAATAATGTGCGACAAATGCTCATTTTTTATATTTCCATATGCATCTGTCCTTAGTACTAACATATATGATCTTGCATCTCCAAAAGAAACATTGGTTATACGGTACTCTTCATTAGGTACTAAAGTCAACATCTTATTTCTATCTATTTTTAACTATCCTGATTTATTATATTTTATATCTTTTATTTCATAATTATTTTCAAGCATATCAATGTGTAGTTTCTTTAATCCCGTTTTATTGTTCTTAATTTGAACACTATATGATATGTCATTTTTTACCATGTATATATACATATAACTTATAATATTATTATCTTTTGAATATAAACAGTTGTCATCAATATTAAAAATAATAATATTATTACAACATGAAGTAAATAAAATTGTTATAAGTAATAACAAAATAGAAGTCTTATTTTTTATTCCTTTCATAATTCCTCCACCAATCATCTATTTGTTTTATCTCTTACCTTTTTGCCTTTAATAGAATATAAATTGCCTACACTGTCTGAATATATATAAACGATGCCTATTGCAGCTCCACCAAATGAATGATTTATTATTTCATATTCGCAATTTGGCAAGATTGTGAACCTCCTTTTTACAAATGGATTAAGTTGTTGTTCATTCGTTATATTATAATCATTGGGTATATTTTTTAAAGATATTGAAATATACTTTTTATCTGTTCTATTTTCTACTTTAAATATCTCACTATAACCCTCTTTATTATAAATAATAGTTAAACGGGAAATTGGGGAACCGTATTCTGATTTTATACATGAAGTTTCTTCATCAAAATATATCTGATTGTTTTCAGTACAAGATGATAAAAGAAAGATAATTATTGTGTTAATAAAGTATATCAGACATGTGTGTTTCATTTTCATATTCATTCCACCATTGATTTATTATTTGTATTTTTTGCTTATCTGATTTATCTGATTTAAAAAGTTTATCAAGAGAATTTCTCCCGTAAAAGTCATTTGTATATTTATAAAATTCCAAGAATTTATTATAACCTTTATCTGCTTCTTTTTCTCTTGGTGTTTCATCATGCCCATATTTCATATAATCATACAAAAAGCCTCCTAAATAAGTAACCTCATTGCTACTTTCTTCTATATGTTTTATATGCCCTACTTCATGACTAAGAAGTATCATCCAACGATAAAAATCCTGTCCGTAACCATGTCCATTATATTTATCTTTATCATCCTCAAAATAGTTTGGAGTAAAATTTATAGACACATTATTAGGAGAATTACCTAAAGTTATCGCCCCTCCACCTTTATTTGAAGAGTATGTAGGATAATAATGTCCAAATCCACGTTCCATTATTTGAGCATTTTTGATATATGTCTCAGATATTCCTGAAACTAATGATAACAAACGACATGTAACTGGATTTAATGTATAATAATCTGCCCGATAAAAAGGTGTACTTTTATGGGAAATTAAGAAATGAGGAAACAATCCTTTAATATCCACCGCATTCACAGCATTATTATTACAATAAACATACGGACTTACATCCGGATACTTATCCGCCAAAGGGTCAACGGCATGCCAGCGGGCAAGTACAGGATCGTACCATCTCGCACCGTAGTCGTACCAGTCCAACGAGAGAAGGCGGTCAAGCTCCTTGCCGTTGTACTTATAACGCTGCTTGTTCTTATCCACACTCTCACCGAACAAGACACCGAAGGGATAATAATGGTTGGTCTCCTCTATCATGCCGTTCTCATCTGCTACAACGCGAACATTGCCCTGGTGGTCTGTGAGGTAGAAATGATATACGGGCTGTTTGTTATTGGTAAATGTTACATAACCGCCGTCGAAGAGTATGCGGTTAGGCGTCGGCTTCAGGTTTTCATAGATTATGTCACCGCAAAAGTCTATGCGGTGAGCACCATAAATCATCATATACTCCTCTTCTGTAATCAGCGAAGCCTGATGGAAAATCAGCGAGTCTCTGAGACCAGTATTTATTGACTTGTCTTTTATAATTGAAAGTTTGTCTGAACCTGTCATTGGGGCAAATCCCTTTCATTACGCTTTAAATAAAGCTTTAATATTGTCTTTTTCAATGCTATGCATAACAGTATTAATAAAATTATAAGCCATAGAAATATGAATTTTTCATTAACGTTTTCTTAAGCTCGTATTATCATGATTGCACCATACTTTACATATAATATAAATAGAATAAAATAATAACACATAGGCAGGAACGTAGAATATATCATATAAAAAAAGTCTTAATAATTGAAATAATATAACAATAAGAGCTATTACTATAACTAATATATTTATCATTTTTAACCTCAATAATAAATTATGTCCATTATAAACCACTGTAAATATGATTATAATAAAGAAAGAACATATACTTGCAATAAGAATGTATTCACTATAAAAGAAATTCATTAAATCTGTTTCTTTTCTTTGGTTTAGTATTCCAAATATTAACTGAATAAACTCAGAGAAACAAACAAAACATGCCAAAAGATTTACAATTACCTTTCTCATTTTTTTATTTTATTAATTATTTCATTCCAATTATATTCTGTCCATATATTTTTCTCACCATCTATCAAGTCCCTATGAATATATTGAATGCTCTCTTTACTGGACACCCTAATTTTCACATCTGAGTTCGGTATATCTGATTTTTGCAATACCGGAACACTTAAGATTTGAACAGGATCATTGGTACAAGTAGCGTCTATTCGATTCTTTTCTACTTTATTTGTTATTTTTGTAGGCTCCCAAGCATTTAGATATAAAGCATTTTCTATTCTCCAACCCTGTTCTGACAGGTATCTCATCATACCTTCCGAAAAAGCTCCTCCCATACTATGAGAAACAAAGTTAAAGACATCTTTCCCTTTCTCCATTCCTTTAATTAGAACATCGTAATACTTTTTTGCATAATTGTAGCCAGACTTATCTCGTAAAAAATTTGAACTTTTCAAATATTCAAAATCATAATTTGTGAAAAAAGGAGATACATTATCATTAAACACATTTTTTGCATGTGTAACAAAAGCCGAATATTCACCATTCCAATACTTACTTCCACCTTCAGGTGAACCAAAGCCTAAATAACCATTTACAAAAACAATCTTCCTCCCGTCTGGATCAATAGCATTCACAGAATTATTCAGACAATAAACATACGGGCTTACATCCGGATATTTCTCCGCCAGCGGGTCAACAGCATGCCAGCGTGCAAGCACTGGGTCGTACCACCGCGCGCCATAGTCATACCAGTCCAAGGCAAGAAGACGCTCCAACTCCTTGCCGTTGTACTTGTATCTCTGAACATCATCGCCCGTGCCGTCGCCGAACAAAGCACCGAAAGGATAGTAATTGTTTGTCTGCTCTATGTTGCCCTGCGCATCGGCTACCACGCGAACATTGCCCTGATGGTCCATGAGATAGAAATGGTACACTGGCTGCTTGTTGCTGAATTTTACATAGCCGCCGTCGAAGAGTATGCGGTTCGGAACGGGTTTAATATTCTCATAGATGATGTCACCGCAATAGTTTATGCAATGCGACTCATATATCAAACCATTTTGCCTATATATAAACATAGAAAAACTGTGATCTATTTGCAATATAAAAGTTCTTTTCTGTACCCAGATAATTTATTATACAAGTTAATCAAACCAGTCTTTAACTCTATCCCATAAAGTTTTTTTATATGGCTGTGTTTCTATATATGATGGATCGTCATCTATATAAGAAAAACTTATATTCGTATTATAATGCTCGTCTTTCAACTCTACGGGGGACATGGCCATGATTGTATTAAGGAACTTTTTAAGCTCTGGGTTAGGAATATGAACAAAAACATATTTCTTCTCACCGACAATAATAACGGCAGCCCAGGTGTCATGCCAGTTTGACTGGATAAAAGGATTAACTAAATTATCTATATCTTCTATATCTGAAATACATTCTTTTAATTTATTAAACTCCTCTGGTCGCAGTTTTTTTTCTTTTTGCATCCTAACTTCTTCAAAGAAATTGAAGTCAGATAGATTCCCTTTTAACTCATGGTCTTCGTAAAGGATTTCACCATAAAAATGAGGTCCCAGCTTTCCTGATGAAACTCTTATTATACCATCATTAGTAATTTCTATTAAATAGTTGTCAACAGGAGTTCCCAAGCGTGTTAATAAACATTTACATAAAATGTCATTTTCCTTTCTCATTCGTCTGTCACAAGATGCAATACATACTATAGACAGCAATACAATATAAATTAAATATTTCTTCATGTCTTGTCTGCTTTTAATATTCAATTCTTTTATTTAAATCCTGTTCTTTTCTCAGTTTATTCTCTGTGTGGGTATAATTTCCTCTTATACCAACGGTTTCAAGCTCTTCGGTTTCAGCTTCTGTTTTCATAATATTTCCATTTTCTGTTTTATATGTATAGTCTGACCTATTTTCCCAATACACCGCCTTTCCGTTCATCGAGCGGTGTCCGTGTATCAACTCATGTCCAAGAACTATATGTGACGGGATTGCTTCTTCCTTTATTTTTCCTGTCTTCGGATTACGCGTAAAGACTGTAGGGTTTTGTCTCATATTATAGTAAATAGACACGTCTGTACCTTTGCCGTTCAATGCGTCCATCTGGTAACGGTCATGCTCGCGACTATTGTCTGCAGACGGTCTTATGTCCATGCTACGTTCATGGTTTATCAGCTCTGAAACAAGCCTTGTCCCGTTTACGAGTTTCTTATCACGGTTTCTTGTTCCCCGTGACAAGATGATAACCATACCGTCCGAACGCCTTACTCCTAATTTGTCGTTCGTCAGCTTTTGTAATTGTCCTAATACGGATATGCGTTGCTGCCTGTCACCTACAATAACTATTTTTCTTCCGTCCGGATCTATCGCATTAACTGCATTGTTATTACAATAAACATACGGACTAATATCCGGATACTTCTCCGCCAGAGGGTCAACAGCATGCCAGCGTGCCAATACAGGGTCGTACCACCGCGCGCCATAGTCATACCAGTCCAAGGCAAGAAGACGCTCCAGCTCCTTGCCGTTGTACTTGTATCTCTGGACATCATCGCCCGTGCCGTCGCCAAACAAAGCACCGAAAGGATAGTAATTGTTTGTCTGCTCTATGTTGCCCTGCGCATCGGCTACGACGCGAACATTGCCCTGATGGTCCGTGAGATAGAAATGGTATACTGGCTGCTTGTTGCTGAACGTAACATAGCCGCCGTCGAAGAGTATGCGGTTCGGAACGGGTTTAATATTCTCATAGATGATGTCACCGCTATAGTCTATGCGGTGAACGCCATACAGCATTGCATACTCCTCTTCTGTAATTAGCAAGCCTGGACGGAACATCAAAGAGTCTCTGAGACCGGGATCTATTGGTTCACCTAAGTCATCACGGTTATTGACTGAAACATATACATCTGAAGACAAGGGGGATATTAAAGGTTCGTGTATATGAGGAAATTTTAACAGATATTCAGAACACAACTTCTCACCCGTAGAGCTATAGGTAAAGTCTATGTACTTGCCGCTGCTGAAACTGACATGTTCGGGAAGGTTTATTTCGTTGTACGTTATTTTGCTTATCCCCTTGTTCTTGTCCTCTATTAGGTTGCCGTTGGCATCATAGTCGTATTCTGTTTCATCATCAGCACCGTCGGTGAAGTGCATCGCATCCTTATAGCATGGACCTTCTGCGGCATCGGTAACCCTACGGAGACGATTTCCGTCGTACTCATAGAAAAGGTCGTCTATGGTGCCGCATACGTCTCCAAAATATTTGCCGTTACGGCGGAGAGACAGGATATTGCCGTTACGGTCGTAATCATAGAATGTGTCATAGTTGGCATGATGAAGGTCTGAGTCGTCCGTATAGAGGGCTGACACAAGACGCGACAGACCGTCGTAGGAATAGTTGTAACGGCGGGATATTCCTTCTCCTGAAGAATTGATGCGCCACTGAAAAGAGGACTGATTACCGGAATAGCATGAGAGACTGCCGCCTTCTGAATTCTCATATCCCATGGACATCGATATCAGAGGACCTCCAAGACCGGTGAGCCACGAACGTACATTATATGAATATTCCATGCCTAATTTATCATTGCCGTTACGACTGTATGATTTCAAACGGCAAAGCCCGTCATACTCAAGATCTTTTATCGTTACAGGAGTGTTGCCATTAACGCTATGCGTCTGCTTCATAAGCCGTCCGGCATGGTCATAAGTACTGGATATCTCGAGGGTTACAGTGGAGAGACGCGGTTGAATATGAGAGGTATGGACATGTCTGTGCAAAATCTCATTGCCGGAAAAGTCGTAAGTATAATAATGACTGTCGGTACCTTTCAGATAATTGGTGGACTTCTTTTGTATTACACGCTGACGGAAATCGTAATATATAGCCTCATACAGATAGGAAACGTCGTTACTTATTTTTGACAGACATGCCGTGGCACGTCCTGTAAGAAGTCCATTAGCCTTGGAACCTTTTTCCGAAGCCTTCCTCACTGCTGTACAACAGTTCATCATGCCCGTCCGCAAATCCGTAATCATCGTAATAGTTTGCAGTAAGAACATGCACATTCGAAGGGTCAAGACCATGAAGTTCATACCCCATATAGACACCGTCTGCGCCGGTATACGTGCAGTAAGGTATAGAAGTCATGTAAAGGGAGTGTTCAGGAGAAGGGATATTATATGAACAGGTACCTGTCAGACATTCACGACCAAACAAATCATATATATGGAATGTGCTCTCGTCATACTTGCGCTGCTCGCCCGTCTGGACGAATAGCGGACGGTCTGCACCGTCATACTCCGTACGTACGACATCTGCGCCGGGCATTTTCGAAGTGCAACGGCGGTTTCGGCTGTCATAAGAATACACATAGGCAAATTCATATATATATCCGAAAGGAACCGAGCCGGAAAAATGCTCACCGGACAAAGCTGGAGGAACAATCATAACAAGATTACCATGGGCATCATATATATAATATGTGTCATACAATATCTTCGCTGTACCGTTATGCTCTATCATGCGCGACAGGACTGTGCGACCGTGACGGTCCTTGAAGGTCATGGATGTAACACCGTCCTCATTCTCCACACGTGTAATCATCAGGGAACCGGAAGCATAACTGCCTGATGCCTTGAGGGTCGGCATGTCACCTGATACATTGCCGGCTACATATCGTACACAGTCAAGAGTATCGTTACCAATGACATTTGCAAGATATTCGTATCTTACACTTTTATTCATATTATGCCACATGATGCCGGGACCCGTGGCGCGGACAAGTTCACCTGAAGGCACATTGTCATATATATATTCTGTATACGGCTTACTGTCGTTCCAGACTTCTATAGAACCTGCAGTACAATTACTGTATAATACATACTGACCTGCAACAGATGATGACACCACGGCAGGCTGCCACTGCCGCTTTTTACGGTTAAAGGCATCATACTCATGAAACGTGACCATGTCGTAACGGCCGGGAGTAAATCCTACTTTTATTTCCTCCTTCATTCTCCCCAAACCGTCATAATATCCTATTGTCGTATTTCCGTCCGTGGATGAACCTGTCATGCTCGTGAACGACACGATGCTGTTTCCGTCGTTATCTGCGGCAAGATGTACGGGATCCTCATCATATTCGTAAGGAAGGAACACGTAACTGTCTTCGGCAACGCCGATTATGATATCGTCATCCTGCCCGTAGATACTGTGTGGGGCAAACAGTAACAACAACAGCAATATTATTTCCCAACCTGATATATTCATGGCAAAATTCTATTTATAATGATAATCGTACTGATTTAATATATATTTCTCGTTTGTATAAGGATCGACATAATATTTCTCACGCAGACGACCAAGCATATCATACTTATATTGTACGGCAGAGCCATCTGTCAAAACTTCTGCATACATATTCATATCCTGATTATACATATAAATATGGAAAATAGAGGATCTCATTAAGTATCTATCCTCAATATTGCCATAATCAGGCGTATATCTCATGTTCAATTCGGATACGTTCTTTTCCTTGCCAAGACATGACTCTGCCTCAGCCAGGGTTGCGTTTTCAATCTCCATAAACAGCTTTTGTCCATTAAAGCCCCAATAATAGACATTCGTCCGCCCGTTCGTTTCCACTTCAGTAGGTTTGCCATAGGCATTTACGGCATTCACCTTAAAGTCGGTTCTGCTTGCCATATTATTTCCCCACGATGTTGTTTTCTTGCAGATATATGGTATCTGGTTATTAGTTGCCCGATAGTCAAAAGTCTCGGTACACACGGATGCATCTTCCTCTGTGCGCTTTTCTATTACCGGCGACAATATATTGAGCTGTTGCATCCAATTGTATGCCGAATAATCTGACGGATATTTATATTTTACTGTTTTTACCGTATTATTACTTGTCAGTGTACTTTCAGATGTAACAAGCTTGTTCGTATTATATAAATATGTAATGCCAGAACTGTATGCCCCGCTTTTTGTATACACGGTATCACGCACACTCTTTGGGAAATAACTGAATGTAAAGGTTTCTGCAAGCCAGCCTAAAGATGAATTCATAAACTGGTATGGATTATAGTTCAATATAATCTCCTGCTGATATGCCGTCTTAAAAGCAGGATGCCCTGTTCTTCCATATTCAACAACTTTCTTGCGCTTCAGTACGCCGTCACTGTCATAAAACTCCTCTGACAGAAGTTTGCCCCTTTCTAAGGCATAGCTCGTATATGGAGCTATTGCATCTCCTCCGGATGCTGTAGAATAAGAATATTTCTTATCAAGATGGGAAAGGCCGAATATGTCTGTGTCATAATTGGAGTATCTGTATTTTATATATCCCATGGACTTTCCTGAAGCGTCGAAAGTCTCTTCTATCACACAAGAATAGCCTACATCCGGAGAATTCTGATTTGTAACGGGAGTTTGGAAGCCTGCAGCCGACTTAAGTTCAAGAGTTACATTTCCAGCTGTATATGAAACACTATGCACGGGCATGCTTTTGGATATACCGCTACTCTTCCCGTTTTTAGTTTCCGAATAATAATACTTCTTAGTGCTTACAAGTGAATTGTCATCATTATAGTTCTTTATCTCAGCCACCCTTAACCCGCCGGCAAATCCAGTGCTGTTTGTAACTGCAGTGTGGTCGTTTGATACGATTTTTGAATAACTGTGCTGTTCGTATGCAAACGTTGTCCTGCCTCCTGTAGGATATCTTATTTCCGACAAGGTCTCGGCCTTTGTTGCTGACAGCGACGGATATATTGTCGTAAACGAAGGAGTGGCAGATATACTCACTTCACCGCCGTTGTAATATCCCCACGAGTCAGTCTTCGTCATTGAATACCTGTATGGCATGGTCTGGCTCCTGTCGTAGCTGAAACTATATGCAGGCATGTCATCGCCTGATATTTCGGCTGGTATTTCATAACCATATTGCCCTCTTATAATATCGGGGACACCTGTTCTTGTGATTACCGACGTGAGTTTCATCCTTTCATTGCTGCTGTCTACATATCCGAAATAAAGAGAATGACCGTTCCCCGTGAATTTATTCTTTATGGCAATGCGATGCAAAACATTGTGTGTAAGTTTGTCTGCTATTGCATTACGCGTGGTATTCTCATTTTCACGTCTGGCGGTATTCATGAATACAAGAAATTGCTGTGACGGATCTTCTATATTTAATGAATATGTCTGAAGTCTTGTCATACCGGTATTCTCCCAGTATAATGCCTTGCTGTTTCTATTGAGCCGGTCTCCATAACGGCTCTCCTTAAAGTATGTAAAGTCTATTGTCTCATTGGGAGTGGTTATGGATGTAAGGCATGCCGGAAAAAGAAGGAAGCCGGTAAAACCGCGCCAGCCGATTTCATACGGACTGGTCTGTTCTTGTATAGTACCGTATTGCATGCGGTATTGTGGAACATAGCGTATGTCACACATTATGGCAGAGGTGTCATACTTGAATTCTATGACGCGCTTGTCTGTTGTCGTTATTTTTGAGAGTCGCCATGTGGTAGGTATCAAAGAGTTCTTCTTGCGTGCATAATAAGGAACACTGAACTCTGTGGCATAAAGCCCGCCGAACTCATAGCGACAGCCATCCGGCGTGACAAGGGTAAACTTGTTGAAGAACCTGTTGTTATGTGATCTGTCATCCCAGCCTGTTGTCCTAAAACGTTCTTCCAATTGTTTCCTGTTTATAAAGCCGTCTCCATTTGCCGGATTGAACTCGACCTTTATATCATCATCGGAAACAACTGTCCAACCTCCATTCTCATTATAATAGAAATTTCCAGAATATCCGCAGAAACTGAAAGAGAATTCGTCCGGCACAAGTTCAAAAAAATCATCTCCTCGCAGCTTATCTTTTGTCATCTGTGCAAACGACTGGTTTGTAATATTCTTCATCTTAAATGAATTGGAATAGAAACCATGACCGATATTATCGTCTCCGCACAACTCGTCATAAACGCAGTGGACTGTACGGGTTATATATCCGCCTGCCATAAGGCTCCACCCCATACCAAGTATACCCGACTGCAAATCGGGCTTCACGGAAGCAAGGTGGTATCGTGCAGACAGAGGAAGGACATAATCTCCGACTGTTATATCATACAACGGCACCGTTATATCCGGAATACCCGTATAATGACTCACCGGTATCGTACCAAACATTCCAAGATTTGCAATCTCGGGGGTCTGAATATTATTAACCGGAACAATCTGAGATTTAACATCCAATGCCACCAACAATATCAGCAGCAATGCCCGTATCTTCACCTTATACAAAAAACTATATGTTCTCATCGTTTCAGTATTATCTTTTCGGTATAGCTATCTCTATCTGCATCTATGCGAAATATATAGACACCATCCCTACATAAAGAAAGGTCGATATCTGCATTATGAATGCCAGCATTCATCCTCTTACGTTCATTATTATATACGGTCTTTCCGTCTGCCGTATATACTCCATACGAGATTTCCGACGGAACCGAGAGACTGTATTCAATATTTACCAAATCCTGTTCAATCCTATTTATCTTATATGTAAGTTTACAAGGTTTTATACTTTGTTCCGGGTTTCTTGACTGTATATAATATGACTTGGACTTTTCATTGTTTACATATTCATCATCAAACAGTTCTTGTTCTGAAGGAGGATAATAAAAAGCCGTTACATACGGTTCGTCCTTATATCCCTGAAAAGAAGTAATATACGTTTCCAAAACAGGATACCTGTATCCTACGGCATACCAGCGGTAGATATCGGTCTTCATCATGAACATTCCATTGTCAATATATCCGTCTATACTGTCCGCACTCAACGGCATGGATGATATTGTTTTCAGACTGTCTGCCGGATAACGTATTCCGGAAATGAAGCGTACCGTATGTATACGTGTGACATTATGAACAGTGTCGCCCTCAGGAAATACAATGCTGCCATAAGCATCCGACTCTGTTTTGTAACGTCCGAAACTACGGACAGCTATCTTGTCACAATAAGTTCCGGTTCCATGGAATACCCCCGAATAAGAATCGCCATATTTCATGGGGAAACGCAGAAATATCTCTTTAGTATCGTAGTCTATTTTTGTGGTATTGTTCTCAAATCCACCTATAAACAAAGTATCGTGCTGCAAATCGTAGTAATACATCGTTGCCCGCTCTGTGCACGCCACACGTTTTTCGCTGCCGACAACATCTGAAAATCTGACTTTGTACGATTTATTTATTACATCCGCGCCACTAACATCCCATAAAACGTTTTCACCGTCCTGACTAAGATTTATATAGGATATTTGCTTTTTTACAAGCATATCGCCGCCGCGAAACATATTGAATGGCATCTGTATGCCGTCCTGCCCCTTGCAGACAAGAAACGGCAAGCACATCAGCAGAAGAAAAAACACTCTCATAAGCTATAGTTGTTTGTCTGCCGTAAATATACAAAAAAATATTAAATGCCATTGATTTTATCATAGAAAATATTAAAAACTACTTCGAGCCGAAGTAAAGGAATATCATTCCGAGCAGCACAAGGGCAAGGTCGACAACCTTACTCTTAAGATTTTTCTCATGCAGTAGCGCGGCACCAAAAAGGAAAGACACTATCACGCTGCCGCGGCGCACCATAGAGACTATACTTATCATGGCACAGGGAAGGCTGAGGGCATAGAAATAGACAAAGTCGGCAACGCTGAGAAAGATGCTTACGAGAATTATTCCCCAGTCCCAATGGAACGGTGTGGTGTCTTTGCGCTTGGGATACCACAGGAGCATGAGCATGGCACCCATCATGAAACACTGGTAAATGTTATACCAGCTCTGCACAATCATACGGTCAAGCCCTACCCCACCATTATCCGCAGGTGCCATGAGATACTTGTCGTACAGACCGCTTACAGCACCGAGCATTGCCGCCGCAACGATAAAATAAATCCATCGGTCGTGCTTGAAGTCGATGCCTTCTTTCTTTCCGCTGCGGCTAAGCATGAAGAACGAGGCAACAGCAAGCGCCACTCCTATCCACTGGTAAAGGTTCAGGCGTTCGCCGAAAACGATGAACGCGCCGAGAAGTACCATGACGGGACGTGTGGCGTTGATGGGACCGACAATTGTGAGCGGCAGGTTTTTCATGCCGAAATACCCGAACACCCACGACGAGAGCACAATGCAGCTTTTCAACACTATATATTTGTGTACCTCCCAACCACCGGAAGCTACATGGAAGATAGAGCCGTCAAGCACACCTGAGCCTGCCGAGAGGATGATGAACGGAAGAAATATCAACGATGAGAACAGCGTATTCAGGAAAAGAATGGGAATGACGGCATTATCCTTCAATGCCTTTTTCTTAAACGAATCATAAAAACCTAACAGCGTTGCCGAAAGGAATGCCAATACCAACCACATTATTAATTAAGAATTATGAATTAAGAGTTAAGAATTAAGAGTTATGAGTTATGAATTAAGAGTTATATGAGCCACAAATTATTAATTATAAATTATGAATTATAAATTAAAAATCAGAACTTCACTTCCTCAAGAAACAAGGCGTTGCCGGGCATGCTCTCGCCCGCGCCCGTGCGTTTGCGTCCCTCTACAATGCCACGGAAGTCGTCTATGCTTATCCGTCCACGCCCCACATCTATCAGCGTTCCAACAACGGCACGCACCATATTGCGGAGAAAGCGGTTGGCTGTTATAACGAAATGCCAGCTGTTGGATGTATCCTGCACCCAACGGGCTTCCATTACATTGCACAGCGTTGTCTTCACATCGGTGTTGCTCTTGCAGAATGCGGCAAAATCTTCGTACTCGAGCAATATCGCCGCAGCACGGTTCATAGCGTCAAAGTCAAGAGCGTAATGCAGTTCACATGAGTATGCACGTCTGAAAGGGTCTTTTGACAGATGTATATAATAATGGTACGTGCGCGATGTTGCCGAAAAGCGCGCGTGCATATCATCGCCCACGGGTGTAACACTGCTTACCGATATATCGCGCGGAAGCATTCTGTTCAGTTTATAGACAAGATTGGCGGTATCGAATATCTTTGCCGTATCCATGTGTGCAACCATCATGCGTGCATGCACGCCGGCATCGGTGCGCCCCGCTCCTACCACCTGCACATCTTCACGCAACAGGACGGACAGAGCCTTCTGAAGTTCTGCCTGAACAGAATTGCCGTTGGGCTGTATCTGCCAGCCGTGGTAACATGTACCGTCGTAACTGAATGTTATAAAAAAACGTTGCATCGCCTTAATGTTGATAAAACAGATGCAAAGGTAGTATAATAAAGCGAGACTTTGACAATTCCGGTCTGAATTATCCAGACATCTGCTATAAATAAAATACAAATTGTGTGTAGCTTCAATGTTTATACCAACACAAGTTCAAGAGCAGAACTTCCATTATATATGCAAATACCGAGTAAAGAAAATGTGTGCCGAAGCAATATCACTCCGGCACACAAATAAAATCAGGAATAAAATGAAAATGTTATTATTTAGTTTCTGTCAATTCATCGTAAGATTGTGTATAGACGTTGTCTGGTCATCGTCATCAAACCCAAAATCACTGCCACCGATAACGATGCCGGTGCTGTCGGACGAAGCTGGAAGTACGATATCATTGTTCTCATATTCACCCAATCCGTCGTAGCCATCATTCGTACATGACATCAATACTGTCATTGATAAGAAATATACGAAAGATACAGTGCAAAACCGTAAAGTGTTGCACAATACGCTTCTTTATATTAAACGATATCATATTGAGACAACCCCACTCTTATTTCTTTATAACAGGACGTATAGCACAACCATAAGCAAACTCCCAATCTATAAGATCCGTTGGATATTCATCTTCAGACGCCGTAAATAATGCGCCAACATTATCTTCCCCGTTGTATCTTGCTTTAAACTCAGAAGACCAGTAAGCACATACTTCATTCACAGCATAATATCCATCAACATATCTGTCACCATTTGCCGGTAAGAAGATGCTTCTGCCGTTATGCCCTGTTATAAACAATCCATTTACTCCACCAATATTTTTCCATTCAAGCGTTTTGCAGTATTCTATCAATTCAAGAAAATCATTTTGATTAGGCGTAACCCAATCACCTCCCCATAATGCCTTCGCTATATCATATCTAGTATTTCCTTGATAATCTATATACTTACCGATATTGGTATATATCCAAAAGCCGCTATAATCATTATATTTATTAGATGTAATGATTTTAGAATCGCCCCAACTATGGTAATTTCCATAGTCAGTTTCTTTCTCTGCTCCTACATTCTTTCTTGCCCACAATGTTCCGCTCGGCAGTCCCAGGTCTACCCATTCATCACTTTCATCGTTCTTAACATTGATGATATATGCCTTTCCCTTGACAAAGTTCTTTTCCGGTCTGACCGTATATACAACATCCTCCTTGCCTGTTGCCGACTTAACGGTGACAGTCATGTCTCTTGTCGTAAAGTCTGCAGGAGAAATCATTATCCATGCTTCGAGCTGCATTTTGTCAGCTGTCGTCGATACAGAGTTGGCAGCAAAATCAAGAGTGACGCTTTTCGATTTTGTCTTAGGCTGTATAACCTCGGTTGTATTGAACAAGTCCATAACAGCCTTTGTGGTAAAGACGGCATCCGCAGACGACAATGTCACGGATGAATATGTGTCGGTCTCGGGCATATCTATCATCAAACGCAGAATTGCCCCCTGATGATTGAAATAGAAATCGGCTGTGTTTGTCTTTTCAACTGTCACTGCATCGGATACAAGATAATCGTACTTTGCCAAATGCGAATATGAGCCGTTGGTGCTCTGAACCTGTCCTTCATAATCTATGTCTATAAAAGGCTCCTGCATCAACCTGTCCACAACCGGATAATAACCTACATAGCGCACTCCCGACTTAAGTTCGTAATCTTCGCGTTCAAAATATGCTTTGTTGCCGGTTCCCTGACCGTCAATCATCTTCATGGGCATCTGCTGTCCCGAGTTTTCGGCAAACACACCTGTCACGTCACCTTGTGTCCAACTGAACGCCAATCCCGATGAACCAAGTTGCAATGCTGTCTTCTTCTTTCCGGATACACGTGCAGACCTGGACGCGCCGTCGCTCACAAAGTCGTCGGCATTCACAGTGATATCAGTCTGCTTTGCATTATGCTCCTCATAGGTGCTGTCGTCTTGTGCACAAGATGCGAACAACAAACCGGCGAGTCCTGCAAATAAAAGTTTCTTTGTTTTCATATATAGTTCATATTTTAATAAGTTCAACAAATACAATCATCATGTATAACCGTTTCAAACGCAACAAACTAAAAATCGTCTCCCCAAAGGTCTATATCTCCTTTGTGCCCTTCCTGCCGGTAGACACCGTCTTCGGTCATGTCCGAGTCGTATTCTTTTGCTGCCCACTCGAAGTCTCCCCCTTCACCGGTTATCGAACCTGCCAAAATAGTCCCGCACTCGCTTCGCACAATGGTTATGTGCGGAGCAAGATAATCTGATTTTCTTTTCTCACTGATTTTCATTTCTACTCTTTTTTATACACGAAACCCTGCAATCGCCAATTATTTATATGTTAAGAATGTGACAGGATTGTGAACGTAAGTCCGCTCTACATTCTTTGTTTGTCTTCTGTCTCCCAAAAGGACACCGCAGCCTCACGGCTCCGGTATCCGAAAAAATAGTATAATCAAGTAATTATTTCCAACAGCCACCCTCACGGGCGGCACACTGAGAATTACTGTAATGTATCACAACTCCGTGACTACGCGCCATAACGACACGGCATGCCGAGCCAGACCACAAGCCACAGGCGGGAACCACGGCAGGCACCTCTGTGCAAGAGGTGACAGAAAACAGTATAAAAACATGATTGTCAGTGTTTTACAGGTGTCAAGTCTTTGTGTTTTTGATGTGTTTTATATTGTCGGAAACCACAGGACAAGCCCGGACGACATGAAAAAATCCCGTTTAATATTTGCCGGTTTCAGTTATAATAAGTACTTTTGCAGCGATATTTTATTTTTGTGTTGCAGCTATTGCACAGAGGTGGCTGACGTAAATCCCCTTATTATTTTTTTGTTCGCACGTCTGACGGTATTCCCGTCGAGTTCTCTTATATATGTCATCGTCACCCTTGGCGACGAATGACCCAGCGCCTGCGCTATGACATGCAGCGGAACGTTGCGGCGGTAGGCAAGGCTTGCCCACGTGTGCCGCGCGACGTATGACGTGAGCGGCAGGCACAGTCCCACATCGCGCGACAGCACTTTCAGAGCGGCATTATAACACTTCAGCAGCCGGGCGTAGCCTTTGCCGCCCGGGAACCGGTCGCCCGTTGGAACGGGAAATACATAGTCCGCGTCGCAGCCGGCATATTTTCTCATTATCCTCTCCATGCACGGCTCTATGCCCACCGTCACCTCGCGACCCGTCTTGCGCCGTAAGTAGGTTATCGTCCCGTCACTAACCCGGCTCTTGCGCAGCAGCATGGCATCGGCAAAGGGCATGCCCATGGCATAGAAACAGAACATGAAGACATCGCGTGCCCACGACCGGACGGTGTCTTCCTCCACGTCGGCAATGCCGATGCGACGCATATCCGTCTCGCCGAGGGCGCGCTTGCGGGTCGGAACATTGCCCGTGAAGACGGCGGAGAAGGGGCTGCAGCGTCTTATGCGGTGCTTTACGGCGGCGGCGTTGTACATGGCACGCAGCGAACGCATGTAGCACGATGACGTGTTGAGGCTCACGCCGCGGTCGGAAAGCCACTGCGAGTAGCGCGAGACAAGCTGCGGCGTCACCTCGCGAAGCGGGATGTCCGCACCGCCGAGAAACGCGGCGAACGAGCGGCGCGCCGTCATATAGTTGTCGCAGGTGCTCCGGCGGCAACGGCGGCGCACTCGTTTCATCTCACGGTCAATGAACTCGAGGAAGAGAGGTGCGCGCGGAGCGTCTCTCATCCCTTCCTTTCTCTTCCTTCGCGACGACGCCTTACGCCCGCCGATGGAAATCTTTAAACTGAATGTAAATCCTAATAACATATCTATATATATTTATGACACATTGTCACGGTTCCGCCTTTTACGCTTACACCGTGACTTTTTAAAACCTCCGGATACTGCCGTATTTTGAAACGTTGCCGCTCATCGGCGTAAAAACGGCAAGCATTGGTGTGCTGGTGCAACGCTCTGCATATCACGCGGTTATGCTTTATCATACGAAAATGTGCACAGTTCCGGATGCTAAACATGCCCTTTCAGGATGCAAAACACGGCATTTAAGCCCGTGATATGCGGCACTTTGGCATGCAAATGACCGCACTTTAGAGGCTAAAGCTACGCATTTTGCGACCTGAAACGAGTAACTTCATATCCGAAACGGGCTACTTAATATCCGAAACGGCGTTTTTTCACGTCTCACGTCTCCCTTTTCGTGTCCACAAATGTCTGGAATGCAAGTTTTAGTCGATGGTTTTGCGATGTCTAAATGTCACGAAAACGCGCTAATACGGTGTCATTATGTTATAATACGAATTGAAAAAAAAAGAGGATGGGCAAAAACCCGGTATCCTACCAATGGCTTTTGCCCATCCTCCTATACTTTCAGTATGTCTATATCCTCACTGCAGCCGTCTGCCGGCTCTGATGGCATTCAGAACGGCAATCACTGTCACTCCGACATCGGAGAACACGGCAGCCCACATTGTCGCCAGACCCACTGCACCGAGCAAGAGGACTGCCACCTTAACGCCTATCGCAAAGACAATGTTCTGCTTTACAATAGAAAGAGTACGCCGTGCTATAGACATGCCCTGAGCCACCTTTGCAGGATTATCGTCCATCAGCACAACATCGGCAGCCTCTATAGCCGC
Source organism: Xylanibacter caecicola (assembly GCF_013166515.1). Classification (GTDB taxonomy): domain Bacteria; phylum Bacteroidota; class Bacteroidia; order Bacteroidales; family Bacteroidaceae; genus Prevotella; species Prevotella caecicola. Next base: position 58,290 of record NZ_JABKKJ010000012.1, read on the forward strand.
ATCGCTCCCGGCAGCACCCATCGCGATGCCTACATCAGAGAGCTTTAACACCGGCGCATCGTTTATGCCGTCACCAACAAAAGCCACTGTGCCTTGACCGCGGCGGCGCCTTATTATATCCTCCATCAGCTGCACCTTACCGTCTGGCAACAACCCGGCGTGCACCTCATCTATTCCAAGTTCATGCGCAACACTCTCCGCCACATCACTACGGTCACCGGTGAGCATCACGGTCTGTTCCACACCGGCACGCCTGAGAGCCGACAAAGCTTCTGCCGTCTGCGGCTTGACCGTGTCAGACACAACAACGTGCCCAAGATACTTACCTTCTGATGCCACATGTACCACGGTACCGACAACGGCAGGGGCGACAAACGACACACCGGCACGCTCCATAAGTCTGTCGTTACCGGCATATACAGGCTTGCCGTCAACGTATGTCATTATACCCTCACCGGCAAAGTTCTCTGCACCGCCAACCCTCGACTTGTCCGTCTTCTGCCGGCATGCCCCACGAAGGGCTGCGGCAACAGGATGGTCCGAATATATCTCGGCAAGGGCAGCTGTCTCCACAAGCGTTTCTTCTTCAACGCCTTCTACCGGATAGACACCGGTAACGGTGAAACTTCCATTTGTCAACGTCCCGGTCTTGTCGAACACCACGGTACGCACACGTGCCAAAGCCTCTATGTAATTGGAGCCTTTGAAGAGTATTCCCCGTCGCGATGCGCCACCGATTCCGGCAAAGAATGTCAGCGGCACAGAAACCACAAGTGCACACGGGCATGATATTACAAGGAATATAAGTGCGCGGTTAAGCCACAGCATCCATCCGCCATCGGCAAACAAAGGAGGCACAACGGCAAGCAGCACCGCTGCCGCCACAACAACAGGAGTGTAATATCGTGCAAAACGTGTAATGAACTTCTCTGTATGAGCCTTTCCGTTCTCGGCATTCTCAACAAGACTGAGAATGTGCGCCACGGTTGACTCACCGTATGTTCCCGTAGTCTTTATCCTAAGCACGCCGGTAAGGTTCATGCTTCCGCTTATCACACTGTCGCCGTCACCGGCCTCACGTGGCATGCTTTCGCCTGTAAGTGCCGAAGTGTCGAGCGAAGAGTTGCCTGACACAACCGTTCCGTCAAGCGGTATCTTCTCGCCCGGCTTAACCACTATTACCGTACCGGCAGGCACTTCTTCAGGAGCCACACGACGCAATGTGCCATCCGCATCCTCCACATTTGCATGGTCCGGACGTATATCCATAAGCCGTGAAATGGAGTCGCGGCTGCGGTCTACAGCCACATCCATAAAAAGCTCGCCTATCTGATAGAACAGCATAACCGCCACCGCCTCGGGATACTCGCCTATGGCAAAAGCGCCGATTGTTGCCACCGACATCAGGAAGCACTCATCAAACACCTCACCGCGGAAGATGTTGCGCACCGCCTTTACCACAATATCGCCACCTATTATTATATAGGCTGCCACACACAACGCCACCGTCACAATCTGCGTAAACGATGTTACGTATGACAATACGAGCAACAAGCCACTTGCCAATATACGCACCAAAGCTATCTTATGTTCCTTTTCCATATCTCTCCTTTATTTTTAGTTTATGCAAAAATATGAAAAAGGACTTGCAACTTGGTTGCAAAAGCACGTATGAAAACTTAGAATATAAAATGTTCAGGTTTTATAACATATTTGTTGTAAGTTCATTGAGACAGCCATTATGATCTTACAACCATTATACTTACCTCATACAGCAGATATAATGGTATTGTCACGAGTACCAGCGTCATAAGGTCCGGAGGTGTTATGGCTGCAGCCACGACCATGATAACCATGAATGCGTGCTTGCGATAGCGTGAGAGCATCCTTGATGTTATCAAGCCCATTTTTCCGAGCGCATAAGCTATTACGGGCAGCTGGAACACCACGCCCATAAGCAATATCAGCGTGGTAAACGTGGAAATGTAGCTGTCGAGCGTTATCGTGCTGTGCACCTTTTCGGCAACGCTATATGTTCCAAGAAAACGAAACGATATAGGAAAGAGTACGTAATAACTCATCAGTATGCCGAGGATGAACAGGGCATATACAACGAACAAGGTATACACGGAGTATCTGCGTTCGTTTTCATAAAGTGCAGGCGATATGAAACGGAACATCTCATATAATATATAAGGTGACGCGCAAAGCAGACCGAGGTATACCGACGTGGTGACATGTGTCATAAACTGGCTGGAAAGATTGGTGGCTATCAAGTCTACATGATATTCATTGAAGTGAAATTCCGAAAACCCGGCGGCGTGCGCTGTACGTTCTATCAGCCTGTAAGTTACGAATTTCCATTCGCTTGGAGCAAGGAGCAACCGCCATACCGTGTCTTTCATGCAGAACACAACGGCGGCTGCCACTCCTGTCACACTGAGTATGCGAAAGAGCATGAGGCGAAGAACTTCCAGATGCCCGCCGAAAGTGAGCAGCCCGCCTGTCTCTTCATTATTCTTTGCCATCAGTTTCCCGTTCGTTTATATTGTCAGCCTTTGGCTTTTCCACGCCATCTTCACGACTTTCATCTTTGGTAAAATCCGAAGGACTTTCCATACCTTTCTTAAATTCCTTTACGCCCTGGCCGAGTCCGCGCATCATCTCTGGCAGTTTCTTGCCGCCGAAAAGCAGCAGTGCCATGCCACCTATGAGTAACAGTTCGGTCGTTCCTATGAATAATAACTGGTAAATCATAATCGTCTTTTTTGTAGTATTTTTTGGGAGTAAGGAGGCAAAGGAGTAAGGAGGTAAGTAGAAATGCTATTCTACCTTTACTCCTTTAACTCCTTCCTCCCTTTACTCCTTACTACTTTATATCCTTATTCTTAATTCGTAACTAAATATATCTCACACGTGTCAAAGTTTATCTCCCAACTACCACTTTCGGTGCTTTCCCACTGATACTTCTCAGCCATGCGGTCCCACCACGACTGGAACTTAGTACCTGTTTCTCCAAGGTCTTTAACCAATTTCTCATACAGCTCGCTATTGTCCGCCGTGAGAATCTTTGCAAGCTCGTTCAGTCCGTTGCGACGCTCAAACAGCGTCTGGATTTCGTTCTTTTCCTCGACAGTCACCTGTCCTATAAGTTTTTTTTCCATAATGTCATGTATTTATTCACCATTCATCCTTTTTATCAAAGGGATCCAAGTAATCAATTTCCTTTATCTCCTGTTGTGGCAGGAACGCACCGTGTTTCCGAATAGCAGCCAGCAATTCACGGCTTGCATTACGTTCAAGATGAGCCACCACACACTGCTCATGGCTTGGAGTGTTCAACTCGTATGTAGTCTTGCGGTTCAACCATACACAACGCTTGCATTGGCAGGCATCGCAATTACGGCAAAGGGGTGCATAATCCAACCTGTATAATTGCGGATTCTTGATGTCAAGCCCTGTCTGCAAGTCACCGATGCTGAACTTTACCTTGCCTAAGCCATAGTCTTCATCATCACCGGCGAGATAGAACGCGGGACATATATAGAACTTCCCGTCGGGTGCAAGCGTAATATTTGCATCGCCCGCACAGCAATTGTTCATCTTGTCAAGCATCATACGGTCTGTAAGAATGTTCAGCTGCGGAGACTTGCCGCCAGCATATAACCTTTCCAACTCTTTTGACAGCGAGGCAAGTACGGAACTGTATGCCACGAAATCATCTTCCGTGAACTTTTCCATGTCCGTTATCACGACATTCAATCTTGCTGTTTTCTCCAATGCGGCTGATATTACTTCGTGTTCCTTAAACAACTCTGTCCTGTCCGTGCGTACCACATAGACACAATCTTTGACAAAGTCCATATCCTTCAGCGTATGGCATCCTTCCACAACAAATACATCAGCACCTGTGCCGTTTCCGGCGGGCATTATCTTCGTGTGGTCTATTGTCTCTATTAGGTCATTATACTCCTGCGGCAATCCATAATCCGGATAGACAAACTGGATGTTCAGGTTCTCTTTCATGGCGAAAAGGATACCGGTCTTCATGTCGTCAAGACCTATAAGGCGGCGTTCTTTTTTGACATTGTCATAGTGACAGAACGAAACGGAAGTATCGTCCAATAATATAATAAGGTATTGCAGCATGACTTCAGCAGGTTATTTCATTAGACTTAGGCTTGTTTCTCTCATACTCCTCACGCTCGCCTTCAAGCTCCAGTTTGCGGAACAGTTTGTTCCAGTAGTAGTTGTTGGCACGCACACGGGCTTTGTGCATCTTGCAGATAGCTGTGCTCCTTTGGAATATGGTATTCGTATAGGCGGCATCGTAGTTCTCACCTTGACACCACGCACAGCCGCTTGCCACCTCGCAGTCTATGCACTCCTGCGGAGACTGCGTGCAGCGGTCGAGCGTGAGGAACGGACGCAGCCTGTTCTTGTCTATGCCGTCATGCACGTTGCCTATCACCCATGCCTGCTTGTCACGCAGAGAATACTGCGCGAAACGAGTACAGGGATAGAAAATACCATTAGCATCTACAGCCAACATACGTCCGGCTCCACACCAGTTGTTATTCTCCAACACCTTGTCCATGGGCTTGCCTATGCTCTCAGAAAAGAAAGAGCAGGCGTAGTCCTTGTAATATCCGCCGTCAATGATTGCGTCAGCCAGCTGCATAAGCTGCTCCTCAAGCAACGCGTCGTCACCGTCCTTCCACACGTTCTCGAACACGCAGTTGATATTTACCTCATGGATGCCGAGGGAGTATAGGTGCAGTACGCTCTCGCATATATACGGGAGGTCGGCACTGCTTATCGTAACCTTTGTCCCGGCACTGGGAAACTGTTCAAGCCACAGGGGGATGTTCTTCACGACGTCGTCGTATGAGCCGCGCTCATCTTTTGGCTTCGGCATAATACCCTGTTCCATTTCCGGTGTTTTCCAAATACGGTTCATGTCGTGCTTGCGGCGTGTACCGTCGATGGTGATGCCGATGGACAGATGTTCGCGGTTCTTCTTTATAAAGTTTTGCACCTTTTCCGTATGATAGTTAATACCATTCGTAGAGAAAGAAAAGCGGTAGGAGTTAAACCAGTGATGGTTTCTCTTGAACATCTCCGTTTTCAGATAGTCGCATATCCTGTCTATCAGGTCAATCTCAAGGAACGGCTCGCCGCCGATGAAGTCCCAAATGACACTTTCTTCCTTAAAATCGTCCTCATGTCCCAGAATGTAGTCTATAGCCTGCTTTGCCACTTCCCATGACATGCGCTCTTTTGTGTTTTTGCCCACGAGATAGCAATATTTGCAGGCAAGCTGGCAGTCCTTTGTCACGATGAATGTGATGCTCTTCGCAAGTTCTCCCCTCCATTCAGAAGACTTCGTTTTTAAGTTTTTCATAAAAGTAAATTAACAGATGGAATAAGGCATGACAGCGGTTATCAAGCCTTATCCCGAATCCAGTTTGTTTAACGGGAACTATGACCACAGCCATACGCACATGTTCCTGTACAGGTTCCGCTGCAATGATTCAGACAGGTTCCACGACATGATCCCTGACAAGAAGCATTGCAAGTTGTGTAACATGAACCTCTACAATTCCCGAGGCAACTTGCGCTGCAACCATAACGGCATCCCATAGGGGATTCTTCCGCAGCCTTCATAATAGCAGGCGTACCAGCCAGAACGATAGCGCCAAGAATGGGCAATGCGCCTTTGGCTGCTTTTTTGAAGAACTCTCTCCTGGACTGAAGTTCCTCCCTTTCTTTCTTCCCTCTCATAAGAATTAGAATAGATACCTATCGACCTCCAAGCTTCGGTGTGAATAAAAGATTTATTGATGAACTATACAAAAAAGCGTGGAGATCCGTGCCTGTTGCCCGTCCCACACTCTGAGGCTTCTCGCATTGCCCATCTTAGTTGAACGAGCAACGCGAAACCCACGCCGATGAGTTTATATAATTATCCTTACACTCCAAACATCAAGCTCTTTATTATACGGATATAATAAAGGAATGACATACGAATATAAGGATGCCTATAAAAACATCCCATGAGCATCTACCGTTGCCATGTTCCGACTAAGATTGAAATTTTGCGAGAATTTCAGAGTGTCAAGAACAAAGCGCTTAGCAAACGCCTTCTATATATAGTGACTCCCGCCCCACCCATTTGCCGCTGTATGTACGATAAGACGTCCATAAGCCCGGCGTGAGAAAGAACTCAAACTTTTATGAAAGACTTTTGCGGACACGTCCGCCATGCCTTACGAAGCATGAGACTTCGGAAATCGATGCAAAAATAATGAATTATTTTATAAATACATTAAAAAGAAATAATAATTTGACAAAACTTCTTTGCAGCAATGATATATTGCCACATTATAAAATCAAAATGTAACATTTTCAGAGATAATCATGACTTTTTGAAAACTAAAAAGACTCACGGAAAAAGAGTATTCTACGTGTTAACGGATGTGAAAGCAGGGCTATGCTTCAGCAAAAAGACATGACTTAAGGTGTAAGACATGCCACTTTGCATCACAAAACACGGCACTTTACACTCCTTTCTATGGCTTTTTACGCTCCTATATGCCGCATCTTATAGTGAGAAGTGGCGTATTTTAGGTAGAATAACGCTATTTTCGGGTGCTTTATATGTGTAACATACTGCACAAAACGATATATATAAATCATAAATATCTTATATACAGTATATTAAAGTTGCACACTCATACATGCCGTTTTTACCCTCCAAGAAGCCTAAATTTTTATTTCTCGCTTTCTCAGAGAGTCATATAATATTAAAAAGAAAGTAAAATGCTGTAATAAGTTACACTTTTAGATAAACAAACATCCCGCAAAACAGATGTCTCTGCCTGCGGGATGCAACGTATATTATTATTTTAAACGGCTCTTTATGAAGCCATGGCAATCCAGTCGTAAACACAGCTGCATACGCCAAAGAGGGCGATGCCAGCCGTACATATTGCCAGTGCCAGCTTTGTGTTGCAGTCGCTCTTGAACGTGGGGAGAGCCTTGTCGCTGTCTTTTATGTACATCGCCTTGACGATGAGCAGATAGTAATAAAGGCTTATCACCGTATTTATAAGTGCTATGAACACCACTGCGTATGCTGCCGCAGACCCTTGCTGTGCCGCTGCCATGAAGATGAAGAACTTGCTGAACATTCCTGCGAACGGAGGTATACCGGCAAGAGAGAAGAGGGCAAGCGTCATAAGGAACGCCAGCTTGGGGTTTGTCCTGTAGAAACCGTTATAGGCATCCATGTCCGTAACACCGCCGTTGTTCTCCTCAACCACGCTGATTACCGAGAATACTGCCATGTTTGCCACAACATATACAAGCACGTAATATGACAGTGCTGTCACTCCGGCCGCACTGTTGCCGATAACCGCCAGCATTATATATCCTGCCTGTGATATGGAGCTGAAAGCCATGAAGCGCTTCAACTCACTCTGACGGATGGCAAAGAGGTTGGCAATGGTGATACTGAGCACTATTACTATGTAAAGCATATTTGTCCAGTATTCTGTTAGCGGCGCAAAGACCTTCATAAGTATTGCCATAAGGGTAAATGCCGCTGCTCCCTTGGATATTACGCTAAGATAACCGGTTACGGTTGTAGGTGCTCCCTGATAGGTGTCTGCTGTCCAGAAGTGGAAAGGCACAAGCGAAATCTTGAAGCCCAACCCGCTGAAGAAGAACACCATGCCCATGATGCACATCGTAAGGTTGCCGGTTCCTGCTGCAAGCAGTTTGGCAACATCGTCAAAATAGAGCGTGCCCACCGAACCGTAAAGGAACGATATGCCATAAAGCATCACGCCGCTCGAGAACGTGGCAGTAAGGATGAACTTGGCAGCAGCCTCTGCCGAATGATGACGGTATTTGTCGAGTGCCACAAGGCATGCCATCGGCACCGATGCCATTTCCAGACCTATGAAGAATAGCAGGAAGTGTCCGGCAGACATCATCATGTTCATACCAAGCAGTGTAGAAACCACCAGCTCATAAAACTCTCCCTCCTTGAAGCTTGTATCAGGACGGCTGAGCCAGTTGCGGCTCTGTATCAATACAATAAGAGTGCCGGCAGCAAGGATTGTCTTCATGACGTTGGCAGAAGGCGATGTAACATACATTCCGCCAAATGCCGACACTGCATCGGTCTGCACAAAGCTTACAAGCACCTGTGCGAGCATGAGGAGGCATACAAGCGGATTGAACCACCTGCGTTCTTTCCTGCCTGCCGAAACAAAGTCGGCTACAAAAACGATAACAAGGACAGCCATAAGCGTGGCCTCGGGAATCATATTTAGGAATTGACTGTAATTCATTGTTGAAAAATTAAATTATATTATGCAGTCTGTATTTAACTCATTAACCGTTACAGGATGTTCTGGAGTATCGGTCCGACAGCATCACCGATGACATTGCTTGCCCACAGCGGCGCAAGTCCAAAGCCAGCAACGCTGAAGATGAGGCAGCAAACAGAGAAACGCTCATCCCATGTGGCATCGGTAAGTGTTTCATAATGCGGGTCGGCAACCTTCTGGAAAAGTATCTTGCCCACAACACGCAGAATGTAAACTGCCGTAACAACTATACTTGTACATGCAATGATTGTTGCCGTGCGGTGGAATGTGTCGGCATTCTCAAACGAACCGACAAAGATTGTCATCTCTGCAATGAAGCCCGAGAAGCCCGGCAGACCAAGGTTTGCAAGACCGGCTATGACATAGCCTACACTCAAGAAAGGCATAATCTTCATCAAACCGCCCAGCTTGCGTATGTCACGAGTGTGCGTACGACCGTAAATCATACCTATCAAGGCAAAGAAGAGAGCTGTCATAAGTCCGTGCGAAAGCATCTGCAGTATGGCACCGGTACATGCCGTGCGTGTCATCATGAGCAAGGCAAAGAGCACCAGTCCGCAGTGCGACACAGACGAATAGGCGTTGATATACTTCAAGTCGGTCTGCACACATGCCGAAAGGGCACCATATACAACGGATATCGTGGTAAGTATAAGGAATATCCAGCTGAGTTCACGGGCAGCCTCGGGCAGCAGGAACATTGCAACACGGAAACATCCGTAGCCTCCAAGCTTCATAAGCACACCGGCATGAAGCATTGACACGGCAGTAGGTGCCGAAGCATGACCGTCGGGACTCCAAGTATGGAACGGGAAAAGCGCGCCAAGAACACCGAAGCCGATAAAGATAAACGGGAAGAAAACTTTCTGCACTTCAACCGGAATATTGTGTTTTGCTGCAATCTCCAGCACATTCATGGTGTCTGCACCGCTGAAGAAATAGATGCCGAGGATACCGAGGATAAGAAGAGCCGAGCCTCCCATCAACATCAATGTAAGCTTCATGGCGGCATATTCCTTGTTGCCGCTGCCCCATACACCTATAAGCAGGTACATCGGGATAAGCGCAACCTCATAAAACACGAACATAGTGAAGAGGTCGATGCTTATGAAGAAACCATAAACTCCGGTGCTAAGCAATGTGAACCAGAGGAAATACTCTTTTGTCATAGGCTTCAACTGCCATGAAGCAAAAGTTCCGGTAAAAACGATGATGCTTGAAAGAAGCAGCATCACGACAGATATACCGTCTACTCCCACAGAATAGGCTATGTTAAGCGGCTTAAACCATGGAACTGAATATGTAAACAACATGGCATCGGTGTTGCCTGCGCCACGCATCTGTACAAATGTGACTGTAAGCCAGACTGACAGCAGGAGCAGACATGTGGAACCTGCCACCATCACGCCACGTACCTGATTAAGGTTGCGCGACAACCACAAGCCGAGCAACATCAGTACGGGAATTACAACGAATAAACTTAATATACTCATCTTATTATTATATGCAAAGTAATACTAATGTTAATGCCACTGCTCCTGACAGGAACCATACCGCATAATGACGAACGTCGCCGCTCTGCCACCCGCGCATGCTCTCGCCACCTTCGTTTGCGCCCCATGCAAGGAAGTCAAACGTTCCGTCAACCACATGACGGTCGAACCATGCGATAGGAGTTGAAACAAGGCGGAATATGATTTTATGTGTAACAAACATATAGACCTCGTCCATATAGAAGCGCTTGTAAGCCGCACGGTGAAGTTTCGGGAAACGGCGGTAAAGCATGTCGGCAACAGGCTGTTTCTCACCTTTATATATATATGTGGCAAGAGCTATGCTGATAACTGCTATTACGCATGATGTAACGGCAACCTGTGTATCGAGGTGTATCTGATAATCCTGTCCGCTTGCACTTACAAATGAGCCGAAATTCACAGCCCAACCGCATGTAATGGTTATCACAGAAAGGATTATAAGCGGAACGGTCATTGTGAGGGGTGCTTCATGCGGTGTATGGTGTGCATGCAGTTCCTTGTTTTCCGTGCCCCAGAATATACCGTAATACAGACGGAACATATAGAAAGCCGTCATCGCAGCAATGCCTGTCATAATCCATCCCACAACAGGACTGTATGCAAAGCATGCCGTTATAATCTCGTCTTTTGAGAAAAATCCTGAGAAAGGAGGAATTCCCGATATTGCAAGACATGAGATAAGGAACGTGATGTGTGTAACAGGCATGTACTTGCGCAACCCTCCCATCGCCGACATCTCATTAGAGTGTACGGCATGGATTATACATCCGGCACCAAGGAACAGACATGCCTTGAACATGGCATGTGTGAACAGGTGGAACATAGAAGCCATATAGCCAAGTTGCGCATGATTGTCGAGCACAGCCTCATGACCGGGCAGGCAAACACCCAAAGCCACCATCATGAATGCTATCTGTGATATTGTCGAGAATGCAAGCACACGCTTGATGTCGCTCTGCGCACAAGCAACGGCCGCTGCATAGAATGCCGTGAACACGCCTACATATACCACAATGCTCATCTGCTCCGGAGCATACTCAATCCACAACGGGAACATACGTGCTATCTGGAACACACCGGCAACAACCATGGTTGCGGCATGTATGAGGGCACTGACAGGTGTAGGACCTTCCATGGCATCGGGCAACCATATATGCAACGGGAACATGGCACTCTTACCTGCACCGCCGATAAACATCAGCACAAGGGCTGTAGGTATGATGAAACCACCAGCTGCAACAGCCTTGACAACATCAACCGGGATGAAAGGCGCAGCGCCGTTACCCATAACGATGTCTCCCGCGAACGAGAAACTGAACGAGTTAGTATAATAACCGAACAGCAATATACCGATGAGGAAGAACATATCGGCAAAGCGCGTCACGATAAATGCCTTCTTAGAGGCTGCAACCGCTGCATGCAGAGGATAGTAGAAGCCGATGAGGAGGTATGAACTTACACCTACAAGCTCCCAGAATAGATACATCTGGAAGATGTTTGTAGCAACAACAAGTCCGAGCATCGACATCGTAAACAAACTGAGGAAAGCATAATAACGCTGAAATCCCTTCTCGCCGTGCATGTATCCAAAAGAATAGATATGCACCATAAGGCTGACCGTAGAGATAACGATGAGCATCATCACCGATATCGGGTCGAGCAATATACCGAGGTCGAAATTAAGCGCGCCCAATGGCAACCACGTAAAGTTGTATGGCACCAAAGTGGCAAAGGTGCCGTCGGCACCACGCCCTGCCGTGAAATAGCAGAAAGCCGTATAATAAGAGAGCACGGTAACGATACCAAGCGAAGTGGTGCCGATAAGCCCTGCAACCTTATGAGACATCTTCATGCCGGCAAGTCCCAACACCACGAATGTGAGAGCAGGCAGCAGAAGTATCAAAAATACAAAACTATAATCCATAATCCAATAATTAATTTTTCATGTTTTCAATACTGTTCACCTGGTCGCTGTGGTAATTGCGGTAAACATTTATAATAATAGCTATAGCCACTGCCGATTCTGCCGCACTTACACCAATACTGAACAGTGTGAAGAAGAAACCTTCAAACTGACCTGGGAAAAGAATGCGGTTGAAAGCAGCAAAGTTTATGTCTACAGAGTTGAGAATAAGCTCCACGGAAATAAGCATGGCTATCAAATTACGGCGCGTTATAAAGCCAAATACACCGATAAAGAACAACAGTGCGGAAAGCACAAAGAAACATTCTACTGGTACCATACTTATATTACTCCTTTCTTGAAATTACTATTCCACCTATTATACATGCCAGCAGGAACACCGAAATAAACTCGAACGGGAGTACATACTGGTATTTCTCCGACCCCATGAGCGCCGTTCCGACTGTTTTCATCGGCACTTCGACATCAGCCATCTGTGCCGACATGTCAATAAACTTGTTCTTAAGGAACACGCCAATAACCGTAACCAGACCTATGAGCGTTATAAGCGCATATGAAACAAAACGTCCTGGCTTGACACGCTCTGTAAGCCCCTGAAGAGTACGCTTGCTTACAAGCTGTATCGCAAAGATGTAAATCATCGTGACACCTCCGGCATATATGCTTATCTGAGCCGCCCCAAGGAACGTATAGTCGAGCAGGAAGTAGAGACCTGCCACGCCAAAAAGAACAAACAGCAGGAAAGTGGCAGCACGCATGATCCTTGTCGTAGTGACGCACATCACCGCCGAACCAAGGATGACAACTGCAAGAATTGCAAATACTATTAAATTAGCCATATTAATGAAATCCTCCTTATTTTGTTCCTGTATTGAATTTACCGATTTCCATCTCAGCACCGCCATCCGTAAGTCCGGGAAGGACAGGTTCGAACTTCTCCTTGTCCAAATGCAGAACAAGAGAGTCTCTGCTGAAAGTAGAGTTCTCGAACTCATTGACAAACTTTATGGCATCCTGCGGACAAACGTTGACGCAAAGCTGACAGAACATGCACTCGCCCAAATCATACTGATAATCGACCAGTCTGCGTTTCTTCTTTCCGTCAACTTCCACCATTTCAGACTTTATGGTGATTGTTCCGTTGGGGCATGCCTTCTCACACAACGTACATGCGATACACTTGTTGTTGCCCTCCGCATCCTGCGGCATTATGAGCCGTCCGCGGTGGCGGCTTGCAACGTGCAGCACAGTCTTACGGTTTTCAGGATACTGTTCTGTCACCTTCGGCGTGAAATACTCGCGCCAGGTAACGCCCAGTCCGGTAAGGAGCGACTTGACCGCATCCTTTATACCTCCGAAATATGATTGATTATTTTCCATTTTCCAATATCATTTAAAAATGAAGTCCCAATGCAGCAACGACTGTCATGAGTACAAGATTGAGCAGTGCCAGCGGCATGAGATATTTCCACTCCAGTTTCAGTATCTGGTCGATACGCAGGCGCGGATATGTCCACTTTATCCAAAGCAATATCCACACAAGCAGGAACGTCTTGCCGCAGAACCAGAAGAATCCGGGAATGTAGTCAAGAACCGTATCCACTTGGGCTACGCCTATGTGCAAAGGCATCCATCCGCCGAGGAACACCGTGGCTGCAACGCCGGCTATAATAAAGAGGTTGAGGTACTCGGCAAGGTAGAAATATCCGAATCCCATACCCGAATACTCCGTATGATAGCCTGCCGTAAGCTCACTCTCAGCCTCGGGAAGGTCGAACGGACCACGGTTTGCCTCGGCATTACCCGCAATGAGGAACACGACCAATGCTATTATGGCAGGTATATGTCCCTTGAATATCAACCAACCGAAAGCATCGCCCTGTGCCTCCACTATTCCGGACAGCTGCATGGTGCCGGTAAGCACGACAGCGGAAATAAGACACAGGCACAATGACATCTCGTATGAAATCATCTGAACCGCACCACGCATGGCGGATACAAGGCTATACTTATTGTTCGAACTCCAACCTGCAAGGAACACTCCGACAACGCCAATGCTTGATATTGCCGTAAGCAGGAATATGCCCACATTGAAATCAAGTACGGCAGCCCCCTTGTTCCATGGAAGGAATGCAAAAGCACCCACCGAACCTATAAGAACAAGGAACGGAGCTATCATGTAAAGCAGCTTGTCCGCCTTGTCTACAAAGAATATCTCCTTGATAAGCATTTTCAACACATCGGCAGGAACCTGCAACAGTCCCCAGAAGCCTACACGCATCGGACCGAGGCGGCACTGGAAATAGGCACACACCTTACGCTCCATAAATATAAGCACGATTGCTATGATGGCGTAAGCAGCAAGTATTATTACGCCTACAAGCACGCACTCTATCAGAATTGACAGGAAGTCACCGAGACCGAGTGTATCACGGAGCAACGAGTCAAACCATGTTGTTATTAAACTGAAATCAAACATATATTTTCATGTTTTAAGGTTGCCCGCCGCACGACAACAAGATGAAGCGTGCGGCGGTGTACCGTTTATCTATCAATGTCAGGAATTACATAATCTAAAGTCGCACCTACTGATATAAGGTCGGCTATCTTCTCGCCGCGCAGTATCTCGTCCATAGCCGAAACAAGCGGAAGTCCCATCGGGCGGAACTTCAAGCGATAAGGACTCTTGTCGCCACGGCTGTCCAGATATACACCTATCTCGCCACGACTGCCCTCACAACTTGTATACCACTGTCCTTCCGGCACGCGGATTATAGGCTTCTGCTTTATGTAGAAGTCGCCCGCCGGTATATTGTCTATAAGCTGCTCTATTATGCGGACACTCTGACGCATCTCGTCAAGACGCACCTTATAACGTGCAAAGCAGTCGCCCTCGGTATATGTAATCTCATCAAACTCAACATTGCCGTACATGTCGTAAGGATGATTCTTACGCACATCATTATGCCAGCCTGCGGCACGTCCCGTACCTCCGGTACATCCGTATGATATGGCGTTTTCCTTGGACAGCACGCCCACTCCCTTGAAGCGGTTCTGCAATATCACGTTGCCCGTGAACACATCATCATATTCCTTGAACATAGGCTTGATATACTCGCAGAGCTTCTTGACGTTCTTCACGAAGTTCACGTCGATGTCGTCCTGCAATCCACCTATTCTATAATAGTTCTGTATCAGTCGTCCGCCGGTTGTCTCCTCCATGCAGTTGAGCACAGCCTCGCGGTCGCGCATACCGAAGATAAATGCAGTGAGTGCACCGAGGTCTTGCGCACAACATCCGTAGAACAGCAAGTGAGAGTCAAGACGCTGAAGTTCGTCCATTATCGTACGTATGTACTTTATGCGGTCTGTAAGCTCCACGCCCATAGCCTCCTCGACAACGGAGCACAGCGCGTGGCGGTTCATCATCGCACTGAGATAATCCAGACGGTCGGTCAGCGCAAGTGTTTGCGGATATGTATACTCTTCACACATCTTCTCCACACCACGGTGTATATATCCGCAGTGAGGATAAATTTTGCGTATGGTTTCTCCGTCGAGAATGGTCTGCAGACGGAGCACACCATGTGTGGCAGGGTGCTGCGGACCGATGTTTATTACATAGTCATCGTCTGTAAACAACTTATGCTGTGTTGCCTGCAATGTACCGTCCTGCTTAAGGCTGTATTCCATTGTGTAGTCCGGTTCATTGTCATCCTCCAAAGAATAGCCTTCTTCTGCCTTGAAGTCCTTGCGGAACGGGTATCCCTTGAAGTCAGAACGCAGATACAGACGGCGCATGTCCTTGTTGCCGAGGAATATTATGCCGAAGAAGTCATAAACCTCGCGCTCGAGTATTTCAGCACCTTTCCACAAATGGCTCACGGTAGGGATATATGCCTTGTCGCGGTCTGAGGCAACGACTTTGACAGAAGTACGTTCGTGCGAACCGGTATTCTCCAATATATAGATACATCCAAGCCCTTCTTCACCGAAGTCCTCTCCCACTATGGTAACAAGAAAGTCAAAATGCTTCTCTGTCTTCAACTTCGCCATTTCAGAGGCGAAATCTTTTACATCAAATATTTTATGCTCTAATTTCATGTTTCGCCTCCTTATTATTTATTAAAGTCTTTCGGAACATCCGTAACCACTATTGGTTTCTTTTCCTTACGGTTTGCACCGCCGAAGAACTTCTGGACCTTTATCTTACGCTGAAGCTGCATCATGCCATAGAGTATTGCCTCCGGACGCGGAGGGCAACCCGGCACGTAAACGTCTACGGGAACAATCTCGCCGATACCCTTCACCACATGATAGCTGCTCTTGAACGGACCACCGCTAATGGCACATCCGCCAACGGCAACCACATACTTAGGCTCTGCCATCTGGTCATAAAGGCGTTTGAAAACAGGAGCCATCTTGTGCGTTATCGTTCCGGCACACATTATGAGGTCTGCCTGGCGGGGTGAGTTACGGCAAACCTCAAAACCGAAACGTGCAAAGTCGTAACGTGCACATCCCACAGCCATGAACTCGATACCGCAACAGCTCGTTGCAAATGTCAGAGACCATAGCGAGTTGCTGCGTCCCCAGTTCACAAGTTGATCCAAAGAACCGGTAATAACGTTTACGCCATTATCGTTCAGTTCTTTCACCAAGCCCTCAAGACTCTCGTTGTCCTTAAACTCTCCGTAAGGAATACTCTTGATTTCCGGTTTCTTTATTTCCATTCCAATGCTCCTTTCCGCCAAGCGTATGCCAGGCCAAACACCAGTACTAACAAGAAGAACCCGATGCTGGCAAGCGCCATTGCACCAAATTCCTTAACTACTACAGCCCATGGATAGAGGAAAACGGTTTCCACATCAAACATGAGAAACAGAATCGCAAAAAGGTAATAACCCACATGAACAGGTATCCACGACGAGCCGTGTGTGGGTATACCACACTCGAACGGCTCTCCTTTCACCCTGTTGTATGAGCGCGGACCTATAAGCTTAGCAATGACATAAGCAGCCGCTACCAATACGATAGCCGTAATCAAAACGGTAATTAACAAGATAAAATACATATATATATTGTATGATGATATTTAGACTTCTCTAAAAACGAGTGCAAAGGTACACATTTTATTGTAAATAAAACATTATTAACATTGTAAGTTTCTTTGTTTTTTGATTTCCCTGTCAATTGCCGACGTATTTCCACATCATTGCCATTAAAAAGTGAAGTCCACATGACAATCATAACATCGAAGCCAAGATTAGACATCCCTCATATAATACATTATATATAGACATTATGAATCAAACATAGCAGACATCATCGAATCTTTCTTTTTCTTATTCTTTTCTCTTCTTTCTTCCATTTCTTCCACATATCTACATCATTCCACATCCATTTCTTCTGTTGCATTTTATTGTTTGATTGCGGCAGTATATCCGAATGATAGAATTTATATTTCACTATTGTATCATTTTTGTACACTCTAGGAGGTTTTGAATTCGTATCAAAATTTAATATACGTATAGCACTTATGGTATTGTCATCTTCTATTTTGTATTCAATCTTTGTCATGTCACGCCATAGGTTGCAGAACATGAGGAAGTCCCAATAATAATAATTTGCAGTAATCAAATCATTCTCAACCTTGTACACTCCTATATTATAGCTCCATTCCCCTTTAGTCCTTTTATATAGATCCCTATAAATTTCAGTAGACAAATCCGTTTTTATATCATTAAGATCTGCATCTGGTATCCATTTTGCACAAGTACCGTCTTTAAAAAAGATAAGACAATGTTTCCTATCAGAATCAACATAAAAGCCGTCTATTCTCATTTTGTTTTCAATACCGGTGTCTACTCCCGTCCATTTTATATCAGAACAAGACTTTATAACTTTCTTATTCTTATGAGATATTCTGGAATTTAAATAAAAGATAGCAACACAATTGCTGGATAATACTATTGTCAATACCGATAATAATATTTTGATTATATGTTTTCTTAATAGTTTCATAATATAAAGATTTTGATCCTTAAATAAAAGAAAAAACTCTATCAAGCTCGATAGATAATAAATGAGAAAAAATCCACATTCTTTTGCAAACACCTATCCTTTTTCTTTTCCTATAAATATTAATTCTTTCAACATAAAGTTGTTTCTATAAAAATCAAATTTTGCATCTCCATATTTAAATGAGTTATTCTCTTTAAAGTTTTTCATTGCATCAAATCTCCTTCTCTGATTAAGACTCTGAATAATATCATACTTGGAATTCCTCCTGCGGTCTTATGTGGAAAAATCAATCTTCACTTATATTATCATGTAAATATCCATTAAATTTCTCTACATACATTTTATAATTTTCAAATGTCTTATTCATATTCATTCCAATATTATCTGTTCCATATAATTCTTGAAGTTTTTTATTCTCATTAATCCTTACTGCGTGTATCGCTTTCATTTTATTCAATGTTTCTTCCATATACAAACAAGCTTTATCGCGTTGTCCATTTACCAAATAAAGAATGGGAAGTAGACATTTAAAATTCATACAGAATTTTAACTCATTATTTTCAATTCCAATGATAAGATTCTTTAATAGCGAATACTTATTTAAGAAAGGAATGACATATAATTCTGTTATTGTCACTATTTCGTTAATTACAGTTTCTACTTCTGTTTCTGTTGCATCATCTGCCAGCCGCCATTCCTTATAACCAGGAACTGGCATAAAATATCCCAAGCCTTGCCCAATGCTTTCTACAATTACGCCAATATCCTTTACTTTTTTGTCTACGACAGGAAAATCAATATATGCCGTTATTGAATAATATTTTACATGTGGTTCACCATAAGATGTATAATGTCCCCAACAAAGGCTTTGTATAGCCTCCTCGTGTTTTCTTATAAAAGAATTTTTATTCTTTCTTTTAAACCCGAGACCTTTTAGCTTCTTATTCAGCTGATAATTGTAAGTAATATAGTTTTTTATCATAGTTGTATTTTTATTATAATCACCTGTATATGGATAACGATACGATATAATAAGTCTTAAGATAAGACTTTCCTATATATTCCATATACACATTAACACACAGAGTTTTTTAAACCGCACCTTTCTCCTATAAAATTGGGATGTGAATGATGATTCTGTAAAACAATCATGATTAATTGGGATTCATGTATTTAATATTCCTGTCAAATTTGCCATCCGCATTTCTTACAACAATCCATTTACGGAATATTTTTTGTGAACGTATTTCATCCCATGAGCATCTCTTTGCGTCTTTCCACCTTACTAAAAAGAAATAGCAGGTATCACTGTTCGTAAACAAGTAGTCTGCATTTATACTACACATTGAATCCGGATATACAAAAGAATCACAACCGGCAAATTCTCCTTTCCACAGAGAAATATCAACAGTATCGATGTAGTAAATGGGAAGTGGTGCGTATTCTGGATTTACAAGCAATTTCACACTATCAATGTGATCATAGTTTGACGCTCCAATAAACAGTGTATCGTTTGTGCAATTCTTGAATCTTTCATCATGCCGTGTATGAATTATTGGTATACAAGACGGTAACAGACAAATTATAATCAAGATACACCCTAATAGTTTTCTTTTATCCTTATTTATACTCATAATTATTAAAGAATTAATATCCTTCTGAAAAATCTTAATATCCGATTATGAAAATCATAACGTCGAAATCAAGATGAGGCATTCACTGATATTACATATATATAAAAAGACATTATGAATCATACATCTCAACGCATCTTTCTTTTTCTTATTTTCTCTTCTTTTTTCCATTTATTCCAATCACCTTCACTCTCCCAAAGCCATTTATGTCTCTTTAAAGGTCTATTTACATATCGCATATCAAGCATTTCTGTTTGTTCTTCTATTGGAAAGAAGACATATTCATCAATACATTTTTGTTTGCCATTTACAATATCTAAAAACATTAATCGCTCATATCCTTCTATTTTATATTTATGTTTCACTACACACCAAAAATATTGATTTAGAAAAAATGAGTTCGCATATATCGTATCATTAACAACCTTATATATACCACGATTAAAAATACGGATTTTACGTGTGTTTATATATTTATAAAGATTATTTTTTATATCACATTCTGTATGATAACCACCTTTATTATCAAGATAAAATGTAATCATTGTTCCATCCGTTAAAAACATGACACAATATCTGAAAGTACTGTCATTTTCCGGAATCAAAGGAAAGTTGTCTTTCTTTATATAAAACCCATTGGTATTTATGAGTTTTTCTATATTCATGTCATTATTAGAGTATTTAACAGTGGTTTCCTGTTTCGCTTCTTTCTTTGTATCAAACAAAATAAACCCCGGCCAACAAGAACTAAAGGTCAACATTAAAATTATAATAACAATTGTTTCTTTCATTATCCTAAAATTTAGTAATTCCATAATGTAAAGGGATTGAGATTTCCACTATATGAGAATAAACCTTGTGTAAATAAACTATAATCAAGAAAATACGGAGTAGGAGTTATATATTTATGAACAAAGTTTTGTGTAAGACTTTGGACATACGGGTGACTGATTCCCAATTTATAAGACATATTATTCAGTCTATATCCAACCCATATTGGCGCAGAATATACCTTACCATTATTCCATGTATCACCAGTTCCTAAGAACTTGTCTTTACCTTTTATTACTTTAGGATCAAAACTTTCCTCTTTACCCCAATTAGTATCAACATAAGTACCTATAGAGAACTTGCCGATTGAAAGTTCTGCAGCACTTGTACGCCAACGGTCTTCATGATCGCCCCATAAATCA
This sequence comes from Xylanibacter caecicola, assembly GCF_013166515.1. GTDB lineage: Bacteria > Bacteroidota > Bacteroidia > Bacteroidales > Bacteroidaceae > Prevotella > Prevotella caecicola. The sequence continues at coordinate 78,999 of NZ_JABKKJ010000012.1, forward strand.
TTGGAAATGTTAAACGAGACATTGCCGACCCTTACACCTATGCTTGCAACCTTTTGTGCGTCAATATTCAGACCTTGGAAAGTTCCTTTTTTATAAGACGTTATGCCAAAACCACCTCCAAATCCTTTATACGATGCGCCAACATTCCACCCAGAATAATAATTTCCCATACCCATTCCGGCTTGAATAGAAATATCACCATTTGTATATCCGATGCTTAAACCTGCCCCAAAGGACAGACCGCCTGTTCCAAATCCACAAAGAGGCGAAAAAGATAATCCCAAATGACTGCTAAATGGTATCGTTATAGGTGGTAAGAATGAACTTAAGACTGTATTTAGTCCTATATTCATCCCTTGTTCTAATGTATTAGTTGTAATCGCTCCTGTAGCCATTCCGGCTGTGTTAAAACCAATCCATGAAGAAACAGCCGAAATTGTTCCCGCTTTTATTGACTCCCATCCCCAATGCCCTGTTGACAGAGAATTTGAAATATAACCGGCTGCGAAACTTATTCCGGCAATAAATAAATCATCTATACCAAACCATTCTCCAGACGGATCCGTATATTTAAGCGGATTATTGAGACAATACGAATAGCGGTTAAAATTCTGGGTGTTTTCAGGCATCTGCACATAATTGTCCGGACTGAGAAAACGTGCCACAACAGGGTCATAAATTCTGCCGTTCATGTTTATGAGTTCAAACTCCGGCAGCATTTCATGGTCTGTATATCCGCGGATAAAGCCTATGTTGTTTCTTATGACATATTGCTTGCCCCAGGCATCATATGTCGCCTCAAAGACTTTCTTCCCGGCTTCATCCACTATACACATTATACTGCCTTGATTATCCGTCGTGGCATAGCATATCATGTCCTCCTTGCCTGTCTGTCTGACATAAACGACATTGCCGCCAAGATAATAAAACTGTCTTATGACATCATTCTCCCTGACACATTCATAATCATCGGAATATATTATCGTGCGCTTCTCCTCACCGTCTATATTTAGCACACTTTTCCAGCGTTCCATGTCAGGACCGTATATTAAGTCAAGCTCACGAAACTCATCGCCGCTCCACTCACTAAGAGTCTCAGCCTTGCCGAAGAAGTTATATACGACCTCCTGACCGCCGGGAGCATATTTGTTGTCTGCAACATCTATACCGGTCAGAGCATGAACCTTTTCATTATGGTAACTGTATGTGCCTACATTTGTCTTGGACAGAATATTGCCGTTGGCATCATATTCCATATTCTGGAATATCTTATTGTTTCTGTTTACTCGCGTAAGTCTGTCAGAACTGTCGTATGAATATGTTTCCGTCCAACCTTGAAATATCAATTCTGATTCCCAGTCGGGTCTCTGCCCGGGATACAGCAAGCTATCCCTGGTAAGACTGACAGATTTATATCCCAAACCATCTAAATCTTTTATTGGACCGACAACTATTGCCGTATCTATTTTTAATGAATCATTTGGATATGCCTGTATAAAATCAGCTTCAACTTTTTTACTGACAAGATTGCTTGTGGTATTGTCATACGAATAAGTTGTTCTAAATATATTATCATCATACTTATTATTCCTCTTCAAAGTCCGTGACAAGGTTCTCCCACTTTCATCTGATTGGATATTTTCCATGAGAGCTGTTCCCAAATTGGCTGAAAAAGACTTGCCCGTATTATTTCCGATACTCCAAACCGTCTTTCCGCCAACCGCTATAGCTGTATTGTTACCGTAGCAGTCGTAAGTATAGTCAGCCGTAACCCCACCGGGATAGACAATGCGTGTCACCTGTCCCAAACTGTTATATATATAATTGTACGTAAGGATTTCAGTGCCTACATGCCTTGTCTTCAAGGACACACGCCCGTATGCGTCGTATGAATACACGGTATACAGGTCTCCTCTCTTTTCCTTTATAAGTTTCTGTGCTTCATTTCCTGTATCCCCGTAAGTGTATTCGGCAAAAACAGCATCGTTGCCTGATATTACTGTCTGCCGTCCGAGAACGTCGAATGTGTACGAAGACTTGTTGCCGCGTGCATCTGTCTGTGTCCTCACACGTCCGAGAGCATCATGGGTATATGACGTGCGTCCGGCATCAGGATCGTTAATGGCTGTACGGTTTCCTAAATCATCATATTCCAACGTCACAATGAGATTACCTGAAAGTACATCCACCTCAACCGGTTTGAAAAACGAATTGTATATATAATACACTTCTCCCGACGGATCTGTTGCAGACCTTGTAAATCCCCAGTCACCGTACTCCTTTGTATATTCACGTCCGTTATCGTTTATGGTGACATCCCTGTCGCTGTACGTATAGGTTATAGTGCCGGCATCGCTGCGTTTCTCGCTTATGATGCGTCCGCGCCGGTCATACTGCATGGTCTTCGTGACACTTATGTCGCCTGTCTGCGAGGTAACCTTTGACACATTCCCGTATTTGTCATATTCCGTTTCGGTTCTCACGTCTATGTCTTTCATCCCGACACTCTCTTTGAGTACTTCGCGCCCCATACTGTCATACCATGTCTTTACCCAAGGCTCGCCTTCAGCCTGTCTCAATACATAATATCTCTTTGACGTATCACTGTTCCAGCCACGCATAATCCCGGCTCTTGCCCCGGTGGGAGACGTTACAAACGATTCATTGCCCCATGTGTCGTATGTATACGTGGTAACAAGCGAACTTGCAGGATTTGTCATATCCGTTTCCGTAAGAACGTTCCCCCATATATCGTGAGTATAGCCGGTTACGGATGATGCCGGAACGGTATATTCCTTTATTACAAAACGTCCGGAAATGTCATAAACTCTTCTTTTCTCTAACCTTTCGACTCCATTACCGGAGGTCGAGGATGACGTGATATTTCCAAAGATGTCGTATGAATATTCAGTTATTAAAGGAAGGCTCGATTCTGAGTTCACACATTCGGTTATTTTCTGTCCTTTCTCATTATATGTTATGTGTGTCTGTCTTTCTACCGGGTCATCATCTATATGACAGTCAGCGTATGTGACGGTCTGAGGCAACCTCATTCCTGATATATCAACAAAATTGCTGTATGCCACCTCATGATAGTCATCGGTACAGTCTCCTTCCTCCCTTTCATAAACAAGACTTCCTGTCTGTGGATCGTATTTCTTTGTGACAGTTGAATAGAACATGTCAGGATCTACTGTTTCCGTTACGGTTTCCTGTAGAGCGAATGTCTTGTTTCCGTATTTTTTATATGTGTTTGTTGTCCGTGCCGTCTCGATATAGCTTCCTGCGGTCTTTCTTATAAATGTCTTCTGCGGTACAAAACAGTCTGCATCCCATGCCTCTGTTCCGGTCTCTGTCTTGTTCCCGGTAATGTTGTCTGTCACCCTGACAGCAGACATGCCGAGCAGTCCTCTTCCGGCGACATGCAGTTTAAGTCCTGTGTAATAATATGTTGCATCCGCGTTTCCAACAGCCCCATTGTCGGTCTTTACATTTTTCACCACATGCAAGGGCAATGTGCAGTCCGCCACAGGGTAGTCACCGCCGGTGCCACGTGAATAGATACCGTCACCTGCCAATGACGCGTATGTGATGTCAACGGTATGTCCCGTCTCATCCGTTATAGACGTAACCTTACCGCTTGATGATGTATATCTGTCATTATGGTATATATGTATCTGCGGATCCGTCCCGTTGCTGCCGCCGCCATAACAGTCATACCCGTAATTCATAAGCTCCGCCCGTCCGCTACCTGTAAAGCACCCCACGGCAAACCTCGATGCAAGGGCATCATCTGCATTGAACGACAACGCCTGCTTTACAGTTATAAGAGACGAACCGGTGGATCGCATCCAATGGGTGCGTGCCGGTTGTCTTTCGTCTACATAATTTGTCATCACAACATCATCCTTGCCGTCGTTATCGAAATCGAAAACAAGGCACTGCATTTTGTCGTCGTCCTTGCCGTTGTCATGCTTATATAATTCTGAAGAACATGCAAGAATCTTGTTAAAGCTACCGTCACCACATCCAAATGCAAAATACCAGTTACGGTTATTCTTGTTGTTCATAAGGAAATCGGACAGACCGTCACCGTTGAAATCACCTTGAAACATACGTGACACGTGTCCTATGGTATTTCCTGCATTTATACTATTTTCCGAAAATATGCTTCCGCCCTCAAGCAATCCGCCGCGGTTGAAATATATTTTGTAGCCGCCACTATATAATACAATGATATCATGCAGACCGTCGTTGTTGAAATCTCCAGCATAAATATTTTCAGGAGCACCGGGAAGTCTCATCCGAAACTCATATCGGCTGATACCGTCTTCATCCTTATGTCCCAATATCTCACATACATAAGTTCCGTTGTACAGGCTCTTTTCAAGCACTATTATCTCGGAACGACCGTTCCCGTCGACATCAGCAGACACGAAAAGCGGGTTCTTGTTGCTGCCTTTCAGTTCATGATAGAAATACTTGTACATGGAACTTCCGGACGACACCTCCTTACCGCGTACAAGAGAGAACTTGATATATCTGCCGCTGTGACCGCTTATCTCCACATTTTCGGGCACACAGATATCAGCGAGACCGTCACCGTCAAAATCAAGCTGATACGAAGTAAGCTTGTTAAAGTCCATTCCAAGAATGTTGCCGGATGCCCCCAGACTATATTTTACGGCGAGGTTATAGCTCAGTACACCATTGTCCTTACTTGCTTTATACACATATAGCGGCGTGTCCAACCTTTTTGTAACCGTTCCCGGAAAAGTCTCTGTGACTGTAGACGTAGCTATTTCCACGATATCCGCAAGACCGTCACCTGTCATATCGCATGCAAGGAATATCTCATTCTCAATATCAGTCTTAATCGTACCTGCCCCATAATAGTCGGTAGAGCTTTTCTTAAGGTTTATATCAGGAGTAAGCGTCTTCTGTGAAAACAATGGCAAACCGTTCCATTCAAACTTTACCGGAGGACGATTCTCGCCCGAACCGGTCTGCTCCGTTATCGAGCGCAGACGTAAGTACGGCATTCCCGGCAGATTGTCCGATGTGTATGCAAAATCATAATGCCGGTACACATCGTTACCTGCCCCGCTCTCTATGGATTTAATGCATAGGGCTAAGGATGCCTTGACGTCCTCTATGAAAAACTCCTGTATATCAGAACGTTGTCTGTATGCAAACTTAACAAAGCTGTGCAGCCCTGTATCCCTGTTTACATTATTGCCATAAAGTATCTCATCCGGATATACCATGCCATTATCAGCCATATAGTGATATGTCATGTAGTTTCCGTTTATATCCTCTACCTTATTTATATACCAAGCATTTATCCTATTGTGTCCAAGCTTGTTCGTGTAAGTCTGTCTTGAATCCGCCGTATTGCCGTATGTATATGTCTGTCCGTTACCTGTTTTTACGTCTATCCATACAGAACCACCTGTGCCATGAAACGTAACCTTGACAGCCGGTGAGTGCTCCGGACTATACACAGCACCGGAACATCCTGCTGCTCCGGATATAAGAACAAGCCTCGTCCCGTCAAGATAATAGGCATCGTTATCTGTATGAGTTATTCCGCCGACCGCACCGTCATGGAACACGGTCTTCACACCACGCGTAATGACAGACAAGCCGCTAATGTTACATCCCCAGCCTATAAGACCGTTACCGCCCTGACTGTTATACCCAACAGACAATGCCGGTTGCAACCCGTTTATTCCCTGTGGCACGGCTATGGGATATGAATATGTTGCCGCACCGGTCTGTGATACATTAAACGTACCGTTTGAACCAATGACAGGATTTGTTTCTGATGTTGATTTGTCGGGCTGTCTGGTGTATCCGAAATCATAGTCGATACTCTCCGATATCAGCCTTTCACTGTCATCATCCGATTGTATGCGCTGCTTGTTGGCAGCAACTGCTGTTGTACAAAGAAATAGAGATATTATCAGTATGTGTAATAATTGCAGGTATTTGTTTTTCATGGCATGCTGTTTTTATTTTATAATCTTAAAGGAACAAGTTGCACTGCCTACTGCAATTTTTACTATATAGCATCCGGAACGAAGTTCGGAGATGTCAACCTCAGTACTGTTCGTTATAAAACTCTTGCTGCCGAGGAACTGCCCCGACAGATCATATATACTTACAGTACAGTCTGCCGGCTTTATGGTCGGGTTAAGTCCAATGATATAACGGGCATCAGTCCCATCTTTTTGCATGATTTCCGCTATATCCTCCCCATCACCTGTAATCCGGCTTCTTTGCTTTGCATTATTAATTTCACCTCCACGTGATATTCTGTTACCTGCAGCATCATAGTCGTATATTATAGTTTTTGTGTTATCATCATCACATAAGACAATTGCATTAGCATTTGTCATAACAACAAGCAAAAGCATGGTGCAAACTATAAATGCCATATTCTTTGTATTTCTCATAGTCATTGTGTTTTTGAGTATCAAAGATAATGCAAGCCGAACGCAATCAAACTTGTTTTAAATTGCTGAGGCGCAGTTTATCTTATGCAAATATAGAACTCATTTAAACTTTTGTGATTTGTGAATTTTATTAAGAAAAACCACAGCAAATGCGAGATAATTCCATCCTTTCCAACTGGATACGGTTGTATCAAATCTCGTGAGTATGGATCTAAAACTGTC
>NZ_JABKKJ010000013.1 GCF_013166515.1 Xylanibacter caecicola
TTTGTTTTGTCAGTTAAAAACTTTGGCTCCGTCCTCTCTTGGGGGCGCGCCCCCAAGAGAGGACGGACAATACTCTGAAAGAGGTAATTCCTAAATCAAAATTTTGCACTTCGATTTGGAATCTTCAAAAATTGTTATGTAGTTTCTAGTATATACACGCATAGTTTATTGATGATGTGACGGTATATCTCGATAAACAAAACAATTTTCAGTCAGTACATTTTTAATGTTCATGTTTCATGATTCCTTTTTCTTCTTGATGCCTGTAGCTTCCCCCCCCTTTTCCAAAAGGCGGCAAACTGAAGGCTGAAACACGACCTTTTACAACCAAAGAGGTGGCATTTCACACGCTGAAATGCCACCTCCTGGATTATAGGGTATTTAATGATGTATTATCGGACTTTATTTCGACGGTCTCTTTTATTTGTTGACAGTCTTTATGACAAGCGGTTGCTGCAGTTCTTTCTTCCACTCGTCGAGAAACTTATACCAGTCTTTGTCGTTGTGCATGCCGAATGTCTCGTTGTCGCTGCAGAACACGATGTCGTAATGAAGCTTGTCGGTCGGTGTATTCAAAACAAAACCGTAGTTGTCCTTGTTGGCAGGTTCTTCGCTCACGATATATTCTGACGGTATGCAGATGCCAAGTCCCACGGTCTCGCGCTTGTGTCCCACACTGTCTTTTGCCGATACGGGCCAGTCGGTGCCCCAGCATCCGCGCAGTCCTTTCTTGTCGCTGTGCTCGGTGGAGTTCTTCACGTTGATGATTCCCGTTGCAAACTTGTATTCGCCGGCATTCTTGTTGAACTTTATGTCCACCGAACAGTCGCGGTGTCCGGCATACAGTGTGTAGTATGTCGTCATGTCTATAGGTTCCTGTCCCGGTTGCGGTGTCCAGCCCTGGTCTTTCACTTCGACAATGGTGCGTAGCGGACCGCGTGCCACTATGCGCTGACTGCGGTGTTCCACGTCCGTCAGCATTGTGGGCTGTTTGCCGTCCCATCCGCGCAGTGCGCCCACGCCGAATGTCTGTCCCACCCAAAGCACGTCGTCGCCGTAGCCCTGTTCCTTCTGTTTTGCGTCAGGATAGAACTGTGTCTCCTTTAATTCAAGTCCCTTGCGGTATTTCCCGTACACGTCCACGGTCTGCCGGTGGTCGAAATATATGCGGTATGCCACGAGGTCGCTTTCAAAAGCCGCTCCGTGATGATGTATCATCCAGTAGGCATTGACACCGTTCTCTACCGTAAGTTGCGATATGTACAGGTTCTGCTTGTTTGCCTCCTTTATCTTCTTGTTTGCAAGCATCATCTCTACATATACCTTCGGCGTGTACTGCCTCGGTTTGCCGCTGTCAGACAGTTGTATGCAGAACTTCTTTGTTGTTTTCTTGGGTATGTCCGTGAGGAAGCAAAGTTCGTCAAACGTTCCGTTGCCGTCGATGTCGTCGAGCTGGCACGGTATCTCCTTTCCGTCCATTGTCACAAGGGCAGACTTTATGCCGTCTCCGTAGTTGTCAAGTTGCAGCACCACGGGTGCGTTGGTGCGTTCGACCTTAGAATTGTTTGTAACGCTGATGTCAAATGTTTTCTGTGCAAAGCCCATAGCTGCAAACATTGTGGTTAGGGCAAGGCATGTGTATGTTCTTTTCATATTCTTATGATTTGTTTGTTCCGGATTGCTGAGGCGCAACTTGTTTTATGCAAAGATAACAAAAAACGCCAACAAGGCGCAAACGTGAGGACATAAAATTGTAAAGTAACGCACATCTGGGCTTAAGCTTACCGGATATTTATCTGATTGAAATTCAACTCTTACAGCTCTCTATAGGGTAAGCTTCAATTCATCTTCACCCTCCAATGCATCCAATATTTTGTCATCAAGCCAAAGGTTGAGCATTTACTTTTCGTTCACATTGAAATATGTTGCCATTTGAATTACTTGGTTTCTCTTTGCCCGTCTGTCCCCACTCAATCTTGCTGAACATGGGGTATCTATTTCTAAGTATGCAGCCACTTGGCGTTGCAATATTCCTTGTTCGTCTCTTAGAGACTTTATCTTGTTTCCTAATAACATATTTCCTGTTCTTTGGGTTTGTATTGAATATCTGTATCAGACATACCATCCTATTGGGCTGTTTTCGGTCGGAATATCTTCAAACGGTCGGATTTTCGGTCGGATTATGGATTTTTCGGTCGGATTATGATTAAACTAACCGATTGTAGTCTTTCAATATCCACTTCAACCCTATTCTGTCTATCTGTTTTTCTTCATTTAATTCTACTAATAGTCTGCCTACATAGCGTAGCTGTTGTTCTTCCGTCTTGTTGGCAGGAAGCACATTTTTGAGATATTCGTATATACTATCTCGCTTGGCGCCTTCATCACCAGCATTGCTAAGATATTGTAGAACCATTTGACGCAGCCTCTCCTTATCCAATCCTTTTGTTTTTGTGTAAGAAGGCAGTTGGTTAGTATTCTTAGCAATGCTAAGAGAAATGCTGTAATGTGGAGCCTCACCTTCTATCAGTCCACGTATGAGCAAGTCTTGTGCAATATCCTCATGAATTATTCTACCTTTTTGTACTGCGTCAAGCGAGATACAATCCCATAGAGAAAGAGTGTCGTTGGTCTTCAACAAATCTGTGTATCGTTTGTTTATTTCATTGCCATAGATTCGGACGACTACTTTCTTCTTTATCTGGTCAATCTCATAGTCTGGCATAGGAAAATGCCTACGCCATTGCTCGTTGAACATTTTCTTGATACCACGGCTTACGGTATCAATCATATTGAAGTCAACCATAGCCCTACACAGACATTCATTGCGAAAATGTGTTTGAGGTTCTTCGTTCTTCAATGCATTTTCCAAAGTACAAGGAATGAATGTGCCTGCATTAGAATAATACAAGTAGCCTGGATTTTCTACAAAGTTGATGCGCTGTTGAAGAGTGTAATCCTGATGGGCAATACAATTATGAAGAGCCTCACGAATAGTGTAGTCGTCATACTGCTTCATCGTGTCGGGGAAAAGCGTTCCTCCTGGCATTTTACGCAATGTCAGATTCTCTATCTTTGATAGAATTTCGTCCACTGTTAATATGAAAGGCACTGTAAAGTGTTCGTAGTCAACCACTTCCTGATTCTTGTCTCGGCGTGTCCATGTAACCTGTGCAACTGCAGGACGTAGTTTGAAAGCTGATTCGTATTTGCCCAACAATATGATGGCAGCCCGAGTTATGCCTCCGTTTCTTGTTAATCCACACTTGCCCAGAAATGTTTGGACATTCCAAGCGTTCACTTCTTCTGCAGGTATGCGACTATGAACCTTCTTGAACATCATTCGAGCCTTGGCAATGGCCACCTCATCCAAATCGTCTATTGTAGCATCAGGTACAATTTCTGCAGACCAATCCTTTGCTGTATAGATAGGCTCTTCGAGGATGACACTCATCCTTTCGCTTGTCATTTCAACCAAAGAATCTTCTATCCGCTGCCATGCCTTCTTGTGGGCAAGGACGGGGCGACGAGGCAAGTGCTTTGGGATATGTATTATCCATACTCGCTTATTTGTATCATCAGTTACAAATTCTTCGATGCTTAGACCTTCTGATGACAGATAAGTACATTGTTCTGTAAGTTTGAAGGTTGCTGACTGCGTGTTTGCAGGCTGACCATTAAAAGTAAGTCTTGAAATGTCAGTTCCGACAATTTCAAGCGTCTTATCCTTTACGCCAATCACAAGATATCCTCCCTCCATGTTGGCGATTGCCGAAACGTAGGAAATAACATCATTTTTCTCGTCCCCACAGAACGAGTTCTTCAAATTCTTAAATTCCTTCCATTCACAGCGAGCATTCTCTTGTGGGTACTCACGGCGGAGGTATTGTTGTAGTTCGAGTTCGAGCATAAATCAGTCAATGATACTTTCACTATTTTCATTATGCTTTTCAGCATTTCTTAATACACATTCTTTACTTGTATTTGCATAGCAGTATACGCAGAAATGACGGCAAGTATTATACATGCCAATATCTTTGCTCACCATACAGCCACAAATTTTCCTTTGTCCGGAATCCTTAACCTTCTTTTCTTTCTTTGGGATAGGTGGAAGATTACCAAACATATCCCTTTCAGGCCATTTAAGGGTATGAAGATAGTAAATCAATTCTTCGTCATCAGCAAAAATACGTTTCATAAGTTCTCCGTCAATACAACGATTATGCTCAATGCCGTAGGACTCAAGGTCAATATTTTCAGCACACGTCGCCATTTCAACATTCCAACCTTGGTCATGCCATACTTCTCGAATTTTCTTAAGTCCTTGTACGATTTCTATTCTTTGGGTATAATTTGCTTCTGCATTCTCAACATCTTCCTTTGTAAAAAAAATAGTTTCCTTAACAAGGTTATTCTGAACCTTGCGGTATGCTTTTACGTCAACAAAACTGAAAACCAAATTGTTAGTATAACCTTTCAACTTGTTTCCTATATGCCATATTCTTGCAAGTAGTTCTCTTGGTCCGATGGTTGGAGTAATAATCAAAGGGTCAAATCTCCAAATGACTTTTTCTTTGCCGATTGTGTCAGACAATTTCTTGAACGTTTCAATACGTTCCTCTATAGAAGGAACATTAGGTTCAAAGCCTTCCCTTGTATAGTCATTCAGTGTCACCTGAAAGTAATAATGAATGCCCTTCTCATCCAAAATATGAAGAAATGGCATTATAGGTTTGGGATTCTTTGTCCAAAATACAATGACCTTACACTTACTGAAAGAGATATACATCTTTTGTTGATTGAAAGGATTATACCAAGCACAATAACCTTTTGCCAAACGGTTGAAAAACCATTTGGCATAAAAGGCTGGTATATCTGTAGAGCGACTGGCAGAAATTATTACAGGTGCTGTTGCCTCAACTATTTTTCCAGAATCAGTACGGATTGTAATTTTTTCAGATGCCATACAATTTCGATATATAATCTATTATATTATTGGTTGGAATCTTTGCATAGATTTCTGCAAGCCATCGCATTTTTTCGTTTCGTGGCTTAAGCTTATTCTCCATGTAAACTTTCAACCTTTCAATTACACGTCCATTTGTACAATCATGTCTCGCATAATACCCTTTTACAATTCCTTTTTTCTTGTCTTTATATGTGTCGTGATGATTTCCAACAAACCATTCCATATCTTCAATGAACTGTTTCTTTGCACGTGGATCAGAAATCATTGTAGCACTTTTATTAATCCATGTAGTATTCTCTATAATGGATTTTTCTTTGTAAGAAACTTCTCCTATATTAGATGTATTTTCGTTTTTTTCTCTAACATTTTTTGTTGTTACAATCTTTATTTCATCGTTTCCTAAAATTTCTTTTTTATCCGTTGAAGAAAACAAATCGGATTCTGTCTTTGTTTTACTTAATTTCGTACTCTTGCATTTGTTGACTTCAGTAAATCCAAAATGCTCAAATATATCATTCTGTCCCTTACGTGTTTTCACATTTTCCTTAATGTATTCTGTAAACATGTCTTTATCACCTTTCAACAAGTATGCTTTATAAGCATTCTTAGCTATTTCGCATTGTTTTTTTGCATTCTTGTAAGGTTTATTGCCGCAGACGTAATCAACGGCATCTGCTATCCCAATTTTAGCAGACTTATTTCTGTTAATCACGGCATTAATAAACTCTTCTAAGTCCTTCTTAAAATCGAATTTTAGAAGGAGAAATTTGTAGTCCTCAACATTAAATTCTTTATCCTCTGTCAGTGTTTGTGATTTGACAGGTGCTTGAATATTTGTTATCTTGCCTAACTCTTTTCCGAAAAGTTTTTTATACACTTCCTCGTAATTCTCGTCAGATAGTACCGACATAATTGAGTCGCGATTCATGCCAGAGTAACCGCACAGAGTTCCCCACAGCACTAAACTTGCTCGATAATCTTCTATCGCAGTCAGTTTAAGTATCGTAGTCAGATCAGAAAAGCTATGTCCACGCAAGATAAAACATGTGATAGCTTTTAGTTCCTCATTATTTATGCTATTAATATTAAAAGGAACACTAGGGTTTTCTATATGGGCGTGAAGATTATTTATGTAATCACGCTCCACAGAGGTATTCCAATTTTCTTCACCAATACTTATCTTTATTATGGGGACAATTGCCTGCATGATGCCCATAAAAACTGTCATACGATGTGCGGACAAAGTCTCAGGTGTTAAATCATCTTTAATGATGTATTCAATAGTCTTATTTACAAGGTTCAAATTCTCTATCACAACGTTATAACCATTGACAGAGATACCTTGTAAAGACTCCTTGATATTGCTCTGATGCTTTACAATATTATTTGTCGTTCTTCTTTCTATTTCATCCCTAAACATAGTGTAATCACTTGATGAAACAAGAGTGTCAATGTTAGGAAGCAAATGACAGTTCCATTTCTTACAAAGTGCATCAAGGCAACTTTCCCATAAGCCAAGCTTATTAAGGACACCAATAAAACACCCCTTTAAAAATTTAAATCTCTCACCAAGGGCATTATCAAGTCCTTCATCAAATATTTTTTGATTCTCTTTCTCAAAGCTATCAAATTTCTTGTAATCCTCAACAAGTTTTGATAACTTAATGCCAAATGTTGAAGAGAGAGAAGGTGTGGCAATAAGGCTTGTCAGAATATTATAGATTTCCTGATCTAATCTAAGTAATGACGCCAAATCGGCAGATAGAGAAAGTTTTTGCCCAAGTAGGTAAGCATACATAGCTCCTTTTTGCTTGTCAATGTATTTATCCTCATAAGGCAAAGGATTGCAATCGAGAGTGCTAAGTTTAGGAAAAGGTTTTGTATTCAATCCAACAGTATCAGGAAGTATTATATATTTTCTGAAAAACTTAATTGATTTGTTACTTTTTGTATTTATAAGTGTCAAATTAAAAGCTTGTTTGGAAAAAAAGTAAACTCGACAATTCGAAGGGGTTATTTGAATAGCATGATTGCATACATATACCCCTTCCTGCATTTTTTCAAAATCATTGCTTTGATATTCATCCTCTATTTCAATGAGAATGGGAAAATTATATCGTCCAGTATCATTAATCGTGAAAAGCACCGGATAATCAAACAAAACAATAGAGCTAAATGAGCGTAATTGTTCAATTTGTTCAAAATTATTATAACCAGAAATTCTCTGACTGTAGTGCGTTGGAGGTAATATACATTCTGACTGAAGTATATTGTCCAGGTTTATATTTGAAGTAGGAATATAATATTTCATGACTTACAATTTTAAAATGGGCCAGAACTTGTATCTTGATTACTAGAATAAACTGTTGAAGTTGGATGCGGTAAAAGAGGGACTAAATTGTTTGAATACAACAAATAAAGATTCTCTAATGGTCGGGTTGTTGCGACATAAAGGGCAGATTTATTGTACATGGGATCATAAGTCCATGGAACTTGTCTGTATTCATTCAAGCCGCAACAAGGGATAAATACATCATTGAATTGCAATCCTTTTGTGCAATGCCATGTGATTATCTTGGGACTAGTTGACTTAAAGTCTATTTCCATCGCATCTTTTGTTTTCCATTGAACAGGAATACCTTTTGACTGAAAGTAGTCACGAATTTTTTCTACTTGTTCATTGTAGAACACCCAAATACCAACATCGGTTAGATTACCATTTGAAATATATTCTATGATTTGATCAAGTTGGGCATTGGATTTTACCAGTCTTGGTTTTGGCCCATGCTTAATACATGCAAATGACAAACGTGATTCTGGTCTAATGTGTTCGCCAACTTTTGCATTTTCAATAGTTAATCTCCAGTTAATACACAGATCTTGTGTATGTACACCTATTTGTTTAGCCGTATCTTCTACAGATTGAACGGGATGATTAGGAAATTCCATTATAGACTGAAAAGAATCTCCGAAAAACCAACAATAAGTACCATGCTGACAAAAGTCATTTATTTCATCAGAGTTAAAATCCTGACATTCATCTATAAACATGTACTTGAAATTAGGCTTTGAAGAGTTTTTCCATTCTTTAAAATAATAGACATGACCTTTAGTCTGTCCTATTTCTGCTAACTCGTCAACAAAAAATTGTTTTAGCGACTTTGTGTAAACGATGATAGCATAGGAACTTGTAAATGTAGAAACTTGTTTTGCCTTCTTTAGCAAAGTCAAGGATTTACCAGAACCAGCAATACCTTTCACTATTGCGGTTCTATCAGCAGACATATTTATTATAATTTGCTGATACTTGTCGGGTGTAAGATTATCTAATGCCATATTCAATAATTGTATGGAGACTTTTTATCTGCCAATGGATTGTTTTTTCTACAAGAGTAATTGATATGTGGAGCAACAATAGCATCCGCAAAGTTCTTTCGACAAATTATACGATAAGCAACCTTGCTAACATCGTTTATCTTCTTGCTGTGGCTGACCGTAAATACATCTTGCATATAACACCCATTACATATCATTTCGTTAAAATGACATGAATAAGGGTACAAAGTTTTAAATTCATTCTTACAGGAACTTATGAATTCATTTATACTAGTATTGAGAACCTGGGGATAGAAAAGCTCACTATTATTCAACTTCGTTGTGACATCTGAAAGGATTAACACGCCAACATCGGACAGCAATGGGAGAAAATAAGAAGAAATTAGCGAATAAACATTCTTATTTTTAAACGTACCATGTTGAACGAATTCGTTAAGGGCTTTGAATGAAACGATGAAATGATATCGAACATTCGTCAGGTTTACCAAATCACTTAGTTCTTGCTCTGAAGATACAAATATTCCTTGCGGATTTATATTTATTTCGATTCTAATATTGCCAGAATCAATAACAGACTCTATCAAATGATACAGAAAACGTATCGCATCAGGATTGGCATCAAAAGCATCAATGTTTATTCTCTTAAGGTTTGGCATTTTTGACTGGAGAACATCTATAAGACCAATGATTTCACCTCCAGTTCCACAACAAAAATCAAGTATATTTACCTCTTCTAAAGTGTATATATTTGAGAGGTATTTTTCGTTTTCAAGAAGGTTATTAACTATGCAGAAAGCCTCTGCATAGCTTCGGGGAAAATAAGTACCAATATATATCTTTACAAATTCATACGGCTGATCTGGATTATAAACCACATCTTGTGGATGCGGTTCAAAGATGGCTTTAAAATCTGTGTAGATTATTTTATCCAACCATTTTGGAAAGTCCTTATACTTTAATATGCCCATAATATGAAAAAATTAAAACAAGAAATGTCGCATTCTATACGTTACTGACACCCCACCTTTGTTTTTGAGATGGAGGGACGTGCAAGAGGTAAATTTTGCACTTGGACACGATAAGCCTGTGTCTGTAGGCTGCCCATTATGCAATGATGCGTTATTCGTTAATGGCTGTTTGGTGTTATCTTCCAATGTTATTGTTCAGAGGTTAGATTAAACCAATAGACTCTTTCTTGATAGAATTGTCAATTATTGGCCATAAAGGTAAAGAATCTTATTCAGAAGAAAGAATAAATCATTGGAAATCTTTACTTTTGGCACCACGTTTCTGTAATTTGAGGTGATTTGTAGCAATCACCACTACAAATCACCTCTCATTGTCATTATCTGGATAAACCTTGTGATTTCTTTCTTTTTGGTGCTCCTAATCCAAACTTCTGTGTTCCGTCCCAATTCGTTAGTTGGTCAGCGCAACCATTGGAGCCGCTGAGCGAAACGTATGTATCTGCGCTGCACGAAATATAGTCAACGAATGAAAGGAAGTTTTGTTGAGTTGCTGCATATGATAGATATATTCTGCTGCGGCGCGTGTGGTGTCTGTGGCAGAGAAGTATGTTACGAATATTTTCCTGTTGTTGTCGTTAATTGTTTGGGCTGTTTTTTGTTTCGTCCATACAGACAGTGACAGTAGTATGGTAAATGTTGCGACTTTTCTTGTCCCACGATTTTACTTTTCGCCTTTTGCCGGGTATAATATATAGAAGTTCATTCGGAGGAACCGTTTGAAAGATAATGAAAAGTTATATCTGTTAAGCAATGGCAGCAAGCGACAAAGACATAATTCTTGCAATGAAGAGACATCCCGATAAAGGCTTCCGGCTGTTGATGGATGCGTACAAAGAACCTGTATACTGGCATATACGCAGGCTTGTGGTTGCGCATGCCGATGCGCAGGATGTTGCGCAGGAGACATTTGTAAGGATATTCCGTTCTTTCAGCCGCTTTGATGAAGGTTGTTCGTTAAGGGCTTGGATTTACAGAATAGCCACAAACGAGGCTCTGCGCATGCTGGACAGGAACGGGCTGGGGCGGTTGTCATTGGATGACAGGACGGCGGATGTCGGATGTATTGCCGCCGGCTGCTATGTCGATTACAGCGATTTGGAGACCGTGCTTTTGCAGAATGCCATACTCTCGCTCCCTCCACGGCAGCAGATAGTGTTCAACCTGCGCTATTATGACGATATGGATTATAAGGAAATAGCGGGAATAACAGATTCTACCGTTTCTGCCGTAAAGGCGAACTATCATATTGCCAAAGGCAAAATAATACAGTATATGAACTCACACGACTAAAAAGGATATAAAGAATGAATAGGGATTTTGACTTTAACAGAGTGGGTAAGCGGATGCCATATACCGTTCCGGAGGATTTCTTTGCGAAGTTAGAGGACGATGTATGCCGTAAAGTGACAAGCCGGCGGAGAATGAGTGTGAAAGACCGTCGTTCGTTTATGCGTTTTGCCGTGGTGACACTGGCAACGGCAGCGGCATCCGTTATACTGTTCTTTGTCATAGACGGAACGTTTAAAGCTACGGCTCCTGTCGAGTTTGCGGAAGTGGAGCAGGCATTCGGTTGTCTCAGTACGGAAGATCAGATGTACATGTTGTCCGTATATCAGGACGATATATTTATTAACGAATAAACAAATTTTGAATTATGAGAAGTTTTGTAAAGACATTGATGCTTGCCGTCGCACTGACGGTTTGTTGCGGTACGGTATGTGCCCAGAAGAGTGATAAACAGCAGCGCCTTACGCGCGAACAACTGGCGGAGAAGCAGGCAAGACACATAGCCGGTGTTATGGCTATGGACGATGCGACATCAGAGCGTTTTGTGGATACCTACTGCAAATGCCAGAAAGAAATATGGGCACTCGGACCGCGTCGGGGGAAAGGCGGTCGCCGACATGCACAGACCGGGACCGATGCGGAGTGTCAGAAAGAGATTAAAGACCGCTTTGATCATAGCCGTAGGATACTGGACATACGGCAGAAGTATTATGAGGAATACAGCAAGTTCCTGACACAGAAGCAAATAAAGCGGGTGTATGAACTGGAACGGCAGATGATGAGCCGTCTTGCAAAACGTAACGGTAACGGATATCGTAAGGGGCATAGGAGGTAATATAGAAGAAGATAAGGGGGATAAAAGGAGATAAGGGAAGATAAAAGGAGATAAGGGAAGATAAAGGGAAGATAAAAGGAGATAGAGGACAAATGTTTTGTCGCTTGATATACGACTATTGTCTTTTATCTTCTTTTGTTTCTTTATAAAATAATGATTTGGAGATTGTGAACACACGTGTTCACAATCTCCAAATCACACTGTAAACCTACGCACTTCACATCGTGAACCTACGCATTTCACACTGTAAACCTACGCACTTCACATCGTGAACCTACGCATTTCACACTGTAAACCTACGCACTTTGCAACGTGATGTTACGCACTTTGCGAGCCAAAGTGGCATACTTTACGTGGAATGTGGAATAAAGGTCTTCTTTTATCTCCTAAGCTTAGAATATCCACTTATTTTGCTATTGTCTTTTATCTCCCTCTATCTCCCCTTATCTTCTCTTATCTCCTTACTTATAATCCCCATTGCTATTCCCACTCCTTATAAAACTCCACCACAGCCTCTATGCCTTTACGGAAAATGTCGAGACGGAAGTTCTCGTTGGGTGAGTGTATCGCATCGCTTTCAAGACCGAAGCCCATGAGCACGGTCTTCACGCCGAGTATCTTTTCAAAGTCGCTTATTATCGGGATGCTGCCTCCGCGCCGCACAGCCAAAGGTTGTTTGCCGAAAGCCTTGGCAAATCCTTTTTCCGCTGCCTGATAAGCCGGCAGGTCGATAGGGCAGACGTATCCCTCGCCACCGTGCATGGGCGTCACCTTTACTTGTACGTATTCGGGGGCGATGCTGTTGATGTAGTCAATGAACAGTTGCGAAATCTTTTCGTGCTTCTGGTTGGCGACAAGGCGGCTCGAAACCTTGGCGTATGCCTTTGACGGCAACACCGTCTTGGCACCTTCGCCGGTATATCCTCCCCAGATGCCGCAGATGTCGAACGACGGTCGGCAGCTGTTGCGTTCGAGCGTGGCATATCCTTTTTCGCCTTTGAGAGCTTTCACGCCTATAGCCTCCATATATTTCTTCTCGTCGAAAGGTATCTGCGCTATCATCTCACGCTCTTTCTGCGGCACGTCTTCCACGTCGTCATAGAAATGCGGAATGGTTATCCGTCCGTCCTTGTCTATTACCTTTGCCAGTATCTCGCACAATGTGTTTATCGGATTGGCAACGGCTCCGCCGAAGTGTCCCGAATGCAGGTCGCGGTTGGAACCGGTCACTTCAATCTCCCAGTATGCAAGTCCGCGCAGTCCGGTGGTCAGCGACGGCAGGTCGGCGCCGAGCATGCTTGTGTCTGACACCAGTATTATGTCAGAGCGCAGCATCTCCCTGTGTTTGCTTATGAAAGCGTTGAGGCTTGGCGAACCTATTTCCTCTTCGCCTTCGAAGATAAACTTGACGTTGTGTGTCAGCAGGTTCTCCTTTACGAGATATTCAAAAGCCTTTACCTGTATCATTGCCTGCCCTTTGTCGTCATCGGCACCACGTGCCCATATCCTGCCGTCGCGTATTACCGGCTCGAAAGGGTCGCTGTTCCACAGTTCCAAAGGTTCGGCAGGCATAACGTCATAGTGGGCATATACGAGCACTGTTTGTGCATTGTCGCTCACATGTTTCTCTGCAAACACCAGCGGATTGCCATCGCTCTCCATTATCTCTGCCCTGTCGGCACCCGCGGCGAGCAGCAGTTCGCACCATTTCTCCGCGCATTCCTGCATATAAGGCTTGTGGCTTGACAGCGAGCTTATGCTCGGTATGCGTATCAGACCGAACAGTTCGTCGATGAACCGTCTTTCGTTCTCTTCAATGTATTTTTTTATTTCCATAAACATGTAGGATTTGATGTTTTATTCAAAGATAATGCAAGCCGAACGCAATCAAACTTGTTTCAAGTTGCCGAGGCGAAGCTTATCTTATACAAAGATAGCTATTTGAAATGAAACAAGTAATGTCATGTAGCTGTTTTCTTGCTTTTATGTGACAAAAAAAACGGGCGGCGTACCGAAACCGTGTACGCCGCCCTTATTATTATCCGTTATATGAAAGATTTATTCTACGAAGCATTTACGTGAAACGGTGCGTCCGTCTGTAAATGTTATTCGTACAATGTAGTATCCCGGTTGCGGAACGGCAGAACCGAGCGCCATTCCTGAAACGGTATAATAGCTTACAGATGCTATTTTGCCGTTGTTCATGTCTATGTCATCGATGCCGCTTGATATTTCGGCTGTTACATTCCAGCCTTTTGCCTGTGCTGCAGCAATATTGGCATTCTGTGTGCCGGGCATGCGGCTGATGTCGAGCATGGTTATCCATTCGCTTCCTTCAACAGGCGCCATCTCGCTTACATCGATCAGACGGTCTATCATGTCGTTGATGGTTTGGGCATCCATGGCGTTGTCTTGCAATGTTATTCCGCACAGATCCTTGTTCGATGTGATGTCTATGGATGTCAGCATGTTTCCTTCTGCAGCAAGTCTGCGCAGATATGTGTTTTTGCTGATGTCAAGCGAAGTGAGCTTGTTGTTTCCACATTCCAACAGGCTTAGGTATGCGTTGTTCGTTACGTCAAGTTCCGTAAGGTTGTTGCCGTCGACCTTAAGCCAGAATAGGCTCGCCAGATTAGACAGGTCAAGCTTGCTGATGTTGTTGTTGCCGACAGTCAGTTGACCGCAGTAGGGTGAATGAGACAGGTCGAGTTCCTTCAATTCATTGTTGTTGGCGTGGAGCAGTCGCAGGTTGGTCAGTCTTGACAGGTCGAGTGCGCCGATATGGTTGTCGCTTACGTTCATCCATGATATATTCGGGTTGTTGGAAATGTCAAGAGTTGAGATTTCATTATTGTAAAGATAAAGTCCTGTGATAGTCGGTGCCACGCTGATGTCGATATCGGTCAGACGGTTTAAACTTATGTTTAATGTTTCTATAACCTTGCAGTCTGCCAGGTTCTTCACTTCGGTTATTTCGTTTGCGCCGGCATAAAGGCTCTCAAGAGCGCCAAGTCCGGAGAGGTCAAGTGATTTTATCTTGTTGCCGTAAATGTTAATGTCTCTGAGACCATTGCGTCCGGCAATGTCGATGTTGGTCAACTGGTTGTTCTCACAGTCCACTTCCACCAGGTATGAGTGGTTCGGTAGCAGCAATTCGGTTACCTTGTTGTTGTCGATATCCACCTTTGACAACGCTGTCATGGCAGACAGGTCGAGAGTGCCGCTGATATTATTATCGTATACCGAGAGAACCTTGAGTGCCGTGTTGTTTGTCAGGTCCATGGAGGCAATGGCATTCTTTTCGGCATAAATGCCGGTAAGCAGTGGATTGCCTGTAACGTCAAGTTCTGTCAGTGCGTTGCCGGCAAGCTGTATCATGTTGAGCGCGGGAGCGTTTGTCAGGTCGATAGCCGTAAGTCCTTGCTCGTTGATGTTGATACGTGACAGTCCGTCTGCATAAATATCAACCGTCGTGGCGCCGTTAAGCGGCAATGCTACGCTTTTGTTCGTATTCGGAGTAATATTCTGTACGGTATAGTTTTCACCGTTTATCACAGCCTTGAAGTTACCGTCTGTGGTCATGAATGTTATAACCGCGTTTTCGTTCTTGCCGTCGAATGTGAGTATGGCGTTGGGTGCAGGTGCAACAATAATAGGCAGTGGCGTGTCGAATGTTATCTTTGCAGCTTTTCCAAATGTGCGTTCGTTGTTGTAGCTTGTTCCGAAAGACTCCACAATCCAAGGACCGAAAACGAGTTCCTTGCTGTCTTTTACCTCTTCTGATACTATCGGTTTGGCGTCGTTTGCGGTAAAATTGCTCAGATCGTCCCAAGTATATCCCGGCAGTGTGCACAGTACATAGTTATACTTGTTTTTCTGATTGTATATCACGTCGGCGGCGTTGTTGGAGTATGTGTATTTGCCGTTCTCCACATTCTGTTTGAACTTCACACACGAAGGCATGTCGTCCCAGCCGTAAACGGTGAGGTTTTCTCCATCTACCTCTGTGTATACGCGGAATTCCAAAGGCTCAGAATCCACAAGATTCTCCCAATCATTATCCCAATCGAGACGCTGCTGCGACATTGTGGCGTTGGGTTCTATAATTCTTGTAGTCTGCGGCTTTGCGTAGACTTTGGTCATTGAGGTGAATGTCTGTGACACTTTTACGATGTTCCACGGTTCGAGTGTAATGCCGTTCTCGCTTATCTTTCCAGTCAGTTTTGAACTTGAGAACTTGCTGTCCATCGGTGATTCAAGTTCAGCGGCTTCGGCATTGACAACCATGAGGTAGAATGTCTGATAAGTGTCATCATCGAACTCCTGAGAGAAAGTATATGGCGCAGCCGATACGGTGGCAGTAGCCCAGTCTACATTCAGTCTGAGCGGCAGCCCCGAATTGTTGAAGTTCTAAATGTTGATGATGTTAGGATTGGATGCGTCTGTATATTCCGGACCGACAGTGGCACTGAGAGAGAACCCGTCTTCAGAGTTGTTGATCTGAATGGACAGTTTTGCGAGCTGCTCGGGCGTGAGAGGCTCCATGGCATTGATTGTCATAAAACAGAACAATGTCAATGCAAAAGATAGAATTTTCTTCATAAAGTTGAAATTTAGGTGTTTATGATTAATACGGATAAGCCGTGTGGCACACATATATTGCCGCTTGTTGCGTGCCACACGGCAATATCTTATTTTTTACATTTACGGTAAACGGTGCGTCCGTTGTTGAATGTTGTTTTTACAATGTAGTATCCGTTCTTCGGAACAACGGAACCGAGCGATATTCCGGAGACGGTATAATAGTTTATTGTATTTATTCCGGAATTGTTCATGTCGCTTTCGCTTATGTTTATTCCGGTGCTGCCCGATACATACTCATATGCACCTACGTCAATACTTTTTCCAGTTATGCGTGGGTTGCCTGCCATGTCGGTATTTTCCTGTAAGCCTTCGGTCGGTGTTCCGGCATCAATGAACTCGCTTCCTGCCGCAAGACTCCAGTCGGCATTTACAAGAGCCTCTTTTTGTATGTCGTCGTTCGATAAGCCTGTAAATGTAGTGGGAGCGATGAAGTTTGCCGCGTTCGTATTTATATCGCCAATGCAGTTCGCCACGCCTTTGATGGCACCGCTTTCGGGCCATTCGTCTATGTTTGTCACGTTGGGATTGTCTTTGCGTATCGCATTGTTCTGTACGGTACTGTTTATAACCCTGCCTGAGCGTATACATATTCCTCCGCCGTTAAATGACAGGTTATTGTAAACTACACATCCCAAGACATTACCGCCATGCACGAAGATACCTCCGCCTGAGCCTCCGAGACTCTCGCCGAACTCAAGGGCATCAGCATAACAGTTGTATACGGTAGCGTGAATGACGGTGCCCCCGTTGTCAACGTAGATGCCTCCGCCGTTGAGCGAACGGCATTCGCTGACGGCAACCCTTTCGACAGTGCCGGCTGCATAGAGTGCGCCACCGGCGGAACCGTAGCAGTTGCTGAACGTGCAGTCTTTAAGTGTACCGTTGATCTGATATACGGCACCACCGCCGTCTTCTCCGACACAGTTGTCGAATGTGCATCCCGATACTTCCGCATTCTTTGCATACAGCGCGCCGCCTCTGCCTATGGTATAGCTTGAGGTGGCGTAGTTGCGTGAGAAATAGCAGTTGGTTACAGATGCCTCACCGGCACCGTTGAGGTATATGCCTCCGCCAAGTGCCTGAATGTCGTTGGTGAGCGGCTCGTTGCGGAACCAGGTGGAGTTCTCGATTATGCGGCATGCATTAATGCTGACGTTACCTGTTGCATATATTCCGCCGCCGGATGCTTTTGTCTTATGTTGGTTGGCATTGCCACCGGTAATGGTAAATCCGTCGATAATGGTGTTGTTGCGTATAATGTCGCCGTTATACAATACGTGTGTGGCATTGTTCTGCGAACCGGGTATCTGGCTGTTTTCGGTCTTCCACGTGTAGCGGTACGTTGTGCCCGGAGATATTTCGCGTTCCCATACATCAGGCACATCATCGTCACCGCTGAGTATTGTTTCGTATGTCATGTCCCAGGCTTTGCCGTCCGTTTTGACCATGCGTTCGTCTTTACTGCTTTCTGTTCCGGAAAATCCGCCGTATAGCGATACTCCGTCCTTCAATACAAAAGAACGTGAATTCTTTACTGATGTGTTGATAAGTCGCGTCGGCTTATAAGTGCCTGCGGCAACCCATATTTCATCACCCGGCTGCGATGCGTCGAGAGCTTCGTCAATGGTTGTGTATGCAGACGCCCACGATGTGCCGTCACCACTATTAGAACCGGTTTTCACATAATGTACGGCTGCATTTGCAGACATGCCGATTGCCATCATTGTTATAAAGGTGGCAAGCCCCGCAATGCGGTAGTGTTTGAGTTTGTACATAAATTTAGTTATATTTAGATTTTATATATTTATTTTGTTGTTTGCAAATATACGCATAAGTCGAGAGCAAAACAACAAATTCATTTGTTTTTTGCCGAGCGAGAGTATATTGGATGAAGGCGAAGTCAAATATACGGAGAATATTCGACAAAACAAAATAGCGAAAATCGGGCTTTAGCCCGGTTCGCGGTGGCGAAGCCGATTTTGTGAGTCAAATATACGGAGAATATTCGACAAAACAAAATAGCGAAAATCGGGCTTTAGCCCGGTTCGCGGTGGCGAAGCCGATTTTGTGAGTCAAATATAGCCATATATTAAATGCTTATGTAGCTGCTGGCAATGATTAACTTGTTGAAATCGGATGTTTTATCCTAATGTTATGGAAAAGAAAACAGCCATGTCCAATCTTGTTGCAGAGTGGGGACATGACTGTCGAGTTTTTTGTAATCGGAATATTTTTTATGGAATATACTTATTTCCCGTTCCATTTCTTGCGGTAGAAGTAGTAGAATATCCTGAAATATATTTCAGAAAAATATTCTTCAGGATATTGCGTGAATATGCGTAGATTGAAATATTCGCGCCGTATAAATCGGGATAATGTTGTTTTTGATTTATATATCTGTTTTACATTATTGTCATATTGACCGAAATTTCCTGCTTCCATTATATGTTTTAACAGTGATTTTCCTGACTTCTTTTGAGGTGGAAGCAAAAGGTTTTCATCTTTCATGCCGAATACTTTCTGTAGGACATACATCACGGCTCCTGCAAATTTTATCATTCTGAAAGACTTAAGCATCGATACGGCTCTCTCCCTGTCCGTATTGTTTATTCCTTTTTCCAGTATGTAGTAATAGTCCATGAGCTGTCTCAGTCCTATACCTTCCTCAAAATAGTGATGTTTGATGTGTGCCAGTATGTATATGAGATTAAGGCAATCAGTCGGTGCGGTTATATAACCGGCATTTTCAGGCAGTTTTATATAATGGCTCATTTGTATATCTGCCTCTTTATGCCAGAATGACAGCATTCTGTGATTAAGAAATGGATTTTTTAGGTATGATGGAAAGAAGTGGATTTCAACAGGTACTTCTTTTAAAGCGTTGTAATCTATATGGTGATAACTTACCGTCTCATTTGGAGAAATGCTGCGTATATAAGAAATTATTTTATTTTTTCCACCTTCAAGCCATATGTCTATGTCACCGCATTGTCTATGTAATGGTTGTGGATAGTAAGAAGCTGCAATGCCTTGTCCTTTTAATATGCATGAGCGGAAACCTGCCATACGAAACTTTTCCTGTATTTTTACAGATTGACGATTAAGTATCCTATTCTGGTTCTCTATATGGATTGTCGTCATTGCCCAACGTATGGCAATGTCCTTGGGAGGTTGCTGCTCTTTTGGTAGAATGCCTATGCCGTCTGCACAAACTCCGGCAATGGCTTGTTTACAGGCAATATCGAAAAGTTTTTTCCACTCATTGACATCAAGAGGATGTGATAGTTTTTGCCTGTTTCCTACCGAAACCTGTAATAACTCAAAAAAATATTCCATGTATTACATAAATTTTGCCATGATAAACTGCGGCACCTTCCACATCATTTTCTCGATTTTTGTCAGTGTTACATGTCTGAAGCCGTGTGAGCTGTATACGCGTATATCCTCTTTCCACATCTTTGCCCTTCGGCTGTTGTCCGTGCTCAGCCCTCCCATGCGCATGCGCACGACATAACGTTTAAGGTATGTCACCCTTAAGTCATTCTCTAAAAGGTAGCGTACCAGCAAGTCCGTGTCTGCGGCAATCCTGTAGCTCTCGTCATACAGTCCGAGACGTGTCATCACGTCACGGCGTATATAGCATGTAGGGTGCAGCGGTAGCCATCCGTGGCGCACTTTCCATTTCCTGTATCGCCCTCCAATCCAGTTGCGCACCACCTTGTCCGTCTTCTCCGCGTCCACAAAAAGCCCGTCGGCATATAGAAATTCGCATTGAGTTCGCTCCATTTCACTCACAACGTCGCTTATCGTATGACAGTCGTACAGTGTGTCGTCAGAGTGTAGCAGTGCTATTACTTCACCCGTTGCCATGCGTATGCCCTTGTTCAGCGCCTCGTACATTCCGCTGTCCGGCTCGGATATTACTTTCATGGTGAACATCGGATGCGATGCGGTGAAACCGTTGCCTCTTATTATTTCTTCCTCACCCTTTATTATATCAAGGGATTTGTCCGTGGATGCACCGTCCACCACTATATATTCAATGTCAGGATAGTCCTGCGCCATGACGCTTCTTATAGAGTCACGTATGGTTACCTCGCGGTTGTAGCACGAGGTTATTATTGAGATTTTCATAATGTTTGCCTTGTTATTTTCTGAGATGATTTTCTCCAGTTATCCCTCTCTTTATTTTCATGAAGGGATATACGAACATTTCTTTACGGTTAAGTCTTCTGAATCGCCAACAGTTTTTCAGGAAAAGCAGATAGTATTGTATCTTTGACAGATTAAGAGAGTGTCCGAAGTTGCCCGCCTCGCCAATCCAGTGCATAAGTTCCATGCCTGTCTTCTCGTTCTTTTCCGTGACATGCAGCAATCCCGTGCCATTCCATGCCGTAGCGTCAAGGCTCATGCCCAAATGCCGGCTGCATATATAATATAATGTACGGAACATCCTTGTCATGCCCGTGTCTCGCAGCATTTCGACAAGCACCGTTTTGTCAATGTCTTTTTCAAGACATTGCATTCCGAGCATCCAGTCGAGCACCTGCCTCAGTCCCAGTCCTCCGTTCAGCACATGGTTGAAGGCATGGACGGTCAGCAGCACAGCCTCCATACATGGCGGTAGCACGGGGATGCGTTCACCTGCAATGACGGTATAATGCGGCTTGGCGTTGTCCACATACTTGCGCGTCATGCGTTGCAGACTGCGGAAATGCGGCAACCACTGGAGTTTCTGAACGGCAAAGTGTAGCTCCACTTCCGTACATTCTTTCTTGGAGTATGTCGCATGCAGCATGGTGAAGTCGGTATTGGTGTACCCCTGTTCCTCAAGCAACAGGCATGCACGCCGGAAGTCCTGTTCAGCCACATATACATCAATGTCGCCCGGTATGCGCAGCTGCGTATCGGGATAGAAGCGCGCAACGGTCTGACCCTTCATCACGGCGTGGCGTATGCCATTAGCTTCAAGAAGCCTTACAAGCCCGGCAACCTGTATGTCAGCCCGGCTGTTTGCTTTTTCCAAAGCCAATATCCTGGCTATTGCCCGCATCTTTTCTTCCGGAGGCAGCAGACCTTTGCCGGCAAGGAATGACAGGATAATCCCGTCTACAGTTTGTCGTCGTGCCTCTGCTATAACCGGTGCAAAGTTCTGTTGACGTATCTCACCCTTGCCCGACAGTGCTGCACGTAGAATGTCAAGCAGTGACATGAACTCGGGGTTGAAGGCAGGATATGTTATTATTTCATCCATTCGCTCAGTTTTTCCCTTATCAAAATCTCTGCATTGCCCTTGTCAAGCTGCTCGAATTTGAACGACCGTGCCTTTTCAATGCAGGCAGGTAAGTCCTTTTCATCGAAACATCCGACAACACATCCAAGTTCGTCAAGTTTGCGAATAAGCTGGAACTGGTCGTGTATATGCTCCGTTTTGTCATGGCGTGGAATTATCACCATGCGCTTGCGCTTCTCCATCGCCTCACTTATGGCTCCCCATCCGCCTTGCATTATCAGCAGCGAAGCATGGTCAATGTATTGCTGCATCTCGTCTTTTGTGCAGAATTTAAAGGCTTTGGCATGTTTATATTCGTAACTTGTCCATCCGGTCTGTACTATAACTTCTTCTTTCGTCCCGGCTGCCATTATGTCCACGGCTTTTGCCATGCGCACAAAAGGCATGTCCATTGTTCCCAAACTTGCAAAAATCATAATACTCCGCAACAAATTGAATTAGGAAATATCTGTTTCATTTCTTCCCATTGTACAAGAAACAGGTCTGCATACTTCTCAATCCATACAGGTGTCTTTGACGCATGGGTCACGTCGGCTGCCGAATTGATGAATATTACCTTCGTGCCCAGTAGTTTCTTGGCAAAGAATACCGTAGGTACGGTAACGCCGGCACCGGTGGTGATTATCACACGTGGACGCTTTACCAGCACCCAGAACAGTGCTTGAAGACTGTTTACAAGCAGCGTCAGCTTCTTTGCCGGTTGGAAGTTCTGTAGGAAGACATGCTCTTTGTCCTTCATGAAAGCCTTTGTTGATGTTGTTTTCAGTGTCAGCCAATAGCAGTGATACTCCTCGGGAATGCTTCCCACGGCAAGCTGAAGTTCGCGCAGGTGTCCGCCCGCAGAGCATGCAAGGCAAATCTTGGGATGTTTACGCCGCATACAGCCTCCTTTCCCATATAAAATATTCCTTGCATATTTCCGTTGACGGTTGTATGTACCCGTCGATATGCCTCTTTTGAACTATGTGATTATTCGTTTTCATTAAACTTTTTGATGTATTTTGTATTTATAAATTATTCATTCGTGCAAAAAAATGTGGAGATGTGATGATTATTCGTGCAAAAAAATGTGTTTATGAAAAGAAATATACTTGGTGAACTATTGGAGTGGAAGCGTAGTGACAAACGTAAACCTCTTATCCTTAACGGCGCAAGACAGGTTGGCAAGACATACATCTTACAAGAATTCGGCAAAAAATACTATAAGAATGTTGCATACGTAAACTGTGACCGTAACGATATACTTAGGCAAATATTCGCCCCCGATTATGATATTCCACGGATTGTCCGCTCATTGTCGGCTCTTCTGGATGTTCATATAGTGCCGGAAGACACACTCATCATATTTGACGAGATACAGGAAAGTCTTGTTATATTGAATTCATTGAAGTATTTCTGCGAGAATGCCCCACAATACCATGTTGCTGTAGCCGGTTCGTTATTGGGAATATCATTGCACGGTAACACCTCTTTCCCTGTCGGTAAGGTGGATATGATAAAGATGTATCCGATGACGTTCGATGAGTTTCTTTTAGCCATAGGGCAGAGCCGGCTTGTCAGCCTGTTGCGTGCAGGCGATAACAGTCTTACTGATGCCCTTGCCATGCGTTTTATAGATTGTCTGCGGCAGTATTATTTTGTTGGCGGCATGCCCGCTGCCGTACTTGAATATTCGGAAACAGGAAACTTACAGGCTGTGCGTGCCATACAACAACAGATATTGTTCGATTATCGCCGTGATTTCTCGAAGCATGCACCGGTGAAAGAGGTTCCGCGCATTAATATGGTGTGGGATGCCATTCCGTCGCAATTGGCAAAGGAAAACAAGAAGTTCATATATGGTGCTGTAAGGAAAGGTGCACGTGCTTCTGACTTTGAGATTGCCATTCAATGGCTTATCGATGTCGGACTTGTATATCGTGTGCACCGTGCCACCACTCCTTCCATACCGCTTAAGTTTTATGAAGAGTTGTCAACTTTCAAGCTCTTCATGCTCGATGTAGGTCTTATGGGTGCCATGGCAGATGTTCCGGCAGAGTCCGTTATCATCGGTGAAAATATATTCCGTGAGTACAAAGGGGCGTTTACCGAGCTTTTTGTATATACGCAACTTGTTCCCCAACGTTTGCCGGTATATTATCATAGCAGCAATGACTCACGTGTGGAGATAGATTTTCTTGTACAGAGCGGAAACAGGATTATTCCCATTGAGGTTAAGGCAGAGGTAAATGTAAAGTCGAAATCTCTTCGTACCTATATAGACAAACATCCTTGTCTGAAAGGTCTGCGTCTCTCCATGCTTCCGCACTCAGACCAAGGCTGGATGGAAAACGTGCCGCTGTATGACGTGAACTTCTTTTTGAAGTGATACCATCTTGATCAGTTCAAAGGTTCCAAAACTTTCCATTTTGAGCAGTTTGGAGGTGTCAAAACTTTCCATTTTGAGCAGTTTGGAGGTGCTAAAACTTTCCATTTTGAGCAGTTTATATATTGTTTTCTTGTATAACACGGTAATAATCAGTATATTTGCATCAAATATAAATTAACAGCTGTTATGGACAGATTGGAACGTATACTTAGAGATCAAAGAGAAGAGTTGTCGGCAACCGATTATTCTGTATTGGTATCACGCGATGAAGAAAGCGATATAGATTTGAAAAGTAACCTCGCACAGATTATTATCGGCGTGCGGCGCTGCGGCAAGTCTACACTGTGTCAAAAGGTTCTTATGCAAAGTGCCGTCAAATTCGCATACGTGAACTTTGATGATGAATATCTGTCTGACTTGAAAGCAGATAAACTGAACGATGTTCTTGAAACGTTGTATCGTATTTATGGCTCGTTTACCCATCTGTTTATGGATGAGATACAGAATATTCCCAAATGGCATTTTTTTGTCAACCGTTTGTTGCGTCAAGGATTACATCTTGTTCTTACCGGCAGTAACGCCAATCTGTTGAGTGGCGAACTTGCCACACATCTCACGGGGCGTTACAACGAAATACGTCTGTTCCCTTTTTCTTTCAAAGAATATTGTACGGCAAAAAATATACCTACCGAGGCACTTACAACAAAAGCCGGCGGTTTGGTGCTTCATGCCCTCGACGCATATCTGTTGTGTGGTGGCTTTCCTGAGTTCCTGCATATAACACAACAAGAACCATATATAAACTCGTTGTTAACGGCAATCATATCTAAAGATATTTGTCAGCGTTATAATGTGCGTTATAAAAAGACGTTGCAGCAGATGGCAAATGGTATACTCGATCATTTCTGCCAGGAATTGTCATACCGTAAATTGCAGAACGATTATCAATTAAGCTCCATACATACGGCAAAAAACTACGTTTCTTATCTTGACAATGCCTATCTCATACGCCTTGTTCCCAAATATTCGTTCAAAAGTATTGAGCGTCAGAATCAGCGCAAGGCATATTCCATAGACAATGCGTTTTTGACAAATCGTGACGAAGCTTTGCAAACAGAAAGTCTTGGGTGGCGGCTTGAGAATGTCATTGCCATTGAAATTTTACGGCGTATGCGTCATGCCACGCAGCAGTTGTATTATTTGCGTGAACACAAAAATTATGAAGTTGATTTTGTTGTCGTAGACCGCAATAGCGTGATAGAACTCATCCAAGTGACATACGACTTCATTTCTCCGAAAACCAAACTTTACAACAGGGAGATTGGGGGATTGCTGAAAGGTTCGGCTGCAACAGGCTGCACTTCCCTTACATTGGTCATGATGTATGGCGAAGCCGGTAATATCACCATTGACGGGAAGACCATCCGCTGCGTGCTTGCCCATGACTGGCTTCTCTGCAGGGTATGACGGAAAGGACTATTATTCTTTCAACTCCCTTCTCTTTATGAATCGGGCAGGATTGCCCCCAACGACAGTCCAAGGTTCAACATCTTTATATACTGATGCTGTTGCACCCACCACCGCACTTTCGCCTATCTCCACGCCCATGCCTATAAAGGCACGTGTGCCTACCCAAGCCTTCTTGCGCAAAACGATAGGTGCAACCACCAGCCCGCTGTCTGCGGTATTCATGTGCGAGGTGTCATGACCTGCCGTGCACAGGTATGAATACTGTGACACGACGGCGTCATCCTCTAATGTTACAAAGTCCTGATTGTAACAGATTACATCCGGCCCCAGACAAGCACGGTGACCCATGCACAGGTTCCATGGTGCCCATATCCTTACCGAGGCATAGACTTCGGCATCCCATTTGATGTCTGCTCCGAACAGTTTGAGCAGCGCAATGCGCCACGGGCGGAACAACTTTGTTATGAACGGGCGGAAGAATATTGCCGATGTTATGTTCCACAAAGCTCTTTTTATCTTTATCCTGTGGCTTACATATCCCGGTGTCTGTCGTTGTAATTTCATTTTAAGTAAGTTATTTATATGTTTTTTCAGTGTTTTCTATGTTCTATGGTGCCAATTTTTTATGATTTTCCTTGTTTTAAGGTGCCATTTTTTTAAAATTTATCAGTTCCTAAGGTGCCAATAAATTCATTTTTATTATATTTTTACCTGTTAATCAATGAGATATAGACATGAGTATCGCACCATTTTATTGGTGTCATGTCGCAGGCATTATCATGCTATTGGGCATTACTCATAAACAAAATCGGGCTTGTCACCCTTGCCGGTAAGCCACTCGTACAGTTCAATCATTTTCCTTGCCGATGCGTCCCATGTGAAATCGCGGCAGACAAGCTCATATCCGTTCTGTCCCATTCGTATGCGCTCATCGTCTGTCATGGCGATAAATCTTGCCAGTCCTTCCTTTATCGATGCCACATTGTCTTCTATACGTATTGCCGCTCCGGTATCATAGCCCTCGGGCAGGTGACATCCCGGCGTGATGATTACAGGTTTCTTCCATGCCCATGCCTCCAGTACCGTCATAGGCAGTCCTTCGCCGTGCGAGGGTAGTATGTATCCGTCGGCACAGGCATACATCCGCTGCTTGTCCTCGCCGAACAGTCCGCCATGAAACACCACCATATCCTCCATGCCGTTGTCTTTCACGATACGCTCCAGTTCCGCCCGGCAGTTCTCATGGTCCCATCCCACGAGGTCTGTCTGCCAGCCGTCGAGCAGTGCCGGACGCTGCCTCTTTATTTCCGCCAGGGCACGAAGCAGCATGTCAACACCTTTTTTCCTGTGCAGCCTCCCCAGATATAGCAGATGTCTCTTGTTGTCTGTCCTTTCAATTTCCGATCGGTAGTCCGGCAGATTTATTCCGTTGGGTATCACCGCCACCGGTTGTTTCAGCCCGTATGCCCTTATATCTTCCATCTCTTTCAGACACAAGGCATGCCAGCAGTCCACCGCCTCAAGGCTTTTTTGCAGGAATGCCTTTGCGATGATGCGTTTCGCCATGCCCTGATTTCCGATGATGTAAGGGTCGAGCATGCCGTGTGGAGTGCATACTATCGGTTCCTTGCGGCGTTTTTTCCATGTGCTCATCAACAGCTGTGGCCAGCGCCACAGGGCTTCCATGTGCAGTATGTCCGCTTCGGCGGCAAGCATAGCCTTGCCCACCTTGTGTGAGTATAGCATCGGTCCTGCCTTGAACAGCCTTACCGGCAACCCTTGCCATGACGGCAGGTCCTCTTCCACATATCGGTCCTCGAACGACAGCACTTTCAGCCTGTGCCCGTTGAAGTTTATGTTGGTGAACAGGTCGCGCACGGCATCGAGCACTCCGCCTGCCGTGCGGGTTACGGAGGGTGTAAAAACAAGTATGTTCATGTCAGTTTTATGGTAATTAACGTAAATAAAATCCTTGCAGGCACTCCGCCGCCCGACCTGTATGCTTCATGTCTGCAAGGAAACTTCAGGTTGATACTTTATCCTTTTTGCCAAACCGATATACTGTGGGTGTTGCTGCGAATGGTGTATCACGT
The DNA here is from genome assembly GCF_013166515.1 of Xylanibacter caecicola. GTDB lineage: Bacteria > Bacteroidota > Bacteroidia > Bacteroidales > Bacteroidaceae > Prevotella > Prevotella caecicola. The sequence goes on from NZ_JABKKJ010000013.1 coordinate 27,324, forward strand.
CATTCTGCCATGATGCCCTTGGCACCGGTGTGTGCTGCCTGTCGGGCAGGCAGTCTGTATGCCGGATTTTCTTAAGGTATAAAGGTCACGTAATGTCGTTTCCCGAAAGATACTGCTCCTTTTCGATAGCATCGGCGATATCCTCCCGTATACCTTTTGGAACCGGTATTCTGGCATTTACCACCGCCATCATGTCGTCATGTATCATACGGTACTCTTCTGTGTTCCGTGACGCACTCCATTCTTGAATCGGTATTATAAGAAGCAGAGATCTGAATATGCCCATTACCGTTTCAAACTTCAAAGAACTGTCCGGGTGGAAGCGGTTCAGTTTTGCCACGGTACGGGGATTGATATGTAGCTTCTGGGAGAACGAAAGGTCAGAAGTGAGCTTCCATCTTACTCTGATCTTGTAGATCAGGTCTGCTGCCGTTACCAGCCACAGACTGTTGCTCCTTGCTGTCTTTAACTCTCCGTTCATGATCCCAGGAAATAAAATGTATTCCTGTGGATTGAAGCCCATGTACGGTATAATGATCCCTGTTTAAATTAAGTTAAAGCAGCGTTAAGAAGTGTAACGGATTATGTACTGCATACGAGTACATAATTGTTAAATTCGGATGGGTTAGCTTTGCATAAGTGAAACCTGAATATTATTGTTTGTTTTTAAAAGTTGTTGTTATGAATGAAAAAAGCAATCCTTTGAGCCTCTCACTGTTCAAGACTTTGTCAAGCACAGTCCCCGAGCCTGTTACATGGGAGCATATCGTAGACACGATACGCGGCGGCAGCCTTAAGCCGTGTTGTGATGAATACCGCCGGCTTGCCATGCTCTGTCGCGGAAAGTCGGGCGAAGAAGAGAAGCGCATAAAGTCTGCCATGAGCGGCATCAAGCGCTCCGTGCCTGCATTTGTCGCCTCCGTAGAGGTTTGCGGCGGTCGTTCCGGCGAGTGCGTACGTGGATATACGGGTTATGTGATGGTGGATATAGACCATATTCCTGCGGAGAGATTTGCTGCGGCAGAGCGTGCCGTCAAGTCCGATCCTCATGCCTTTCTTGCATATATCACGCTTTCGGGCTGCGGACTGCGTGTCATTGCCCGTGCGTCGTGTGCTGTTACGGCAGATAATTTCCGCCGGGTGTGGAATGCCGTAAACGGATATTTTGCGGAAGTGGCGGGCGTGGCACCCGACCGTCAGTGCTCCAACGCCACCCGTATGTCGTGTCTGAGCCACGACCCTTGTGCCATGTACAATCCCGATTCTGTTCCGGTTGAAGTGACTCTTAAGCCGGCAAGCCGTTCCAAGGGACGCCCGCCGAAGGTGGACAGTGCCGCCAAGGCTGCACGCAGGCTGACGGAGCAGGAGAACATAAGCTATACGGCAGGGTCGCGCAACAAGTATGTGTCGAGCTGCATATACTGGATGAACCGTTTCGGCATTCCGGCTGACCGGACGCTTGCCTGGGCTCTCGATGAGTTTTCCGACTACAATGCCGACAACGGCGGTCCCGTCGCCTCGATTGTGGGCAGCATCTATCGTCATCATGCCGATGAACACGGAACCCGACGTCTGTCGGGGCAGGGCGTACACACGGGCGGCAAACCTGCGGTGAAAGACATCGAGACGTGGATAAACGGCAGATACCGGTTGCGCAAGAACTCCATCACACAGTATGTGGAGGTCCAGGACATTGTCTCGGCAGGAGACTTCTGCGAGATTAACGATGTTCTTGAAAACACTATATGGCGCGAGATGCAGCATGGAGGGCTCAACGTGGACATGGCTACACTGCGTACCCTCTTGCAGAGCAGCTTTGTGCCGGCATATCATCCTCTGCGCCACTATCTCGACAACCTTGCTCCGTGGGACGGCAAGACAGATCATATCGGCGCATTCCTTGCCATGGTGCACTGTCGCGGCGTTGATCCGGAGGTGTTCGACCTTTATGTCCGCCGCTGGCTTGTGGCTATGATTGCCGCCGTGCTCGGCGATTGTGTCGTAAATCATGAGATATTGGTGCTGCTCGGACGTCAGGGCACGTACAAGTCGTCGTTTATGAACAACATCCTGCCGCCATGCCTGCGCCGTTATTACTGTGTAAAGACAAACTCGCAGCGCATGACCAAGGACGATGTACTGGCGCTGACGGAGAATATTCTCATCAATATGGAGGAGATAGACTCCATGACGCGCCAGGAGGTCAACCAGCTGAAGGCAATGGTGTCCATGCCCTACGTCAACGAGCGTCCGCCATACGGGCGCAACAAGGTGCGCCTGCCGCATATAGCGTCTTTCTGCGCTACGGGAAACAATCTTCAGTTTCTTACCGACGATACGGGCAACCGCCGTTGGCTGGTGTTCGAAGTGGATCATATAGACAACCCCTGGACTGCCGGGATAAACTATGACGGTATTTATGCACAGCTGAAATATCTTCTCGACAGCGGTTTCAAATATTGGTTCGACGGAGACGACATTGCGGCAGTAAACGCTGTCAACCGCCGTTTCGAGACGCCGAACATGGCACGTGAGCTTATTTCCACCCATTATCGCAAACCGGGGCTTTGCGAGCCACGTCTTTATCTGTCGTCATCGCAGATTGTGGCGCGTTTCGCACCACAGGTGAAACTCTCTCCGATGAGTGTCGGCAAATCCATGTCCGACCTTGGTTTCGCACAAGTGTGTAACCGCAACGGACGTTTCTGGGAAGTGGTGGAAGTGCCTGTATGTGACATCGGACGCAATGTTCCCGGATGTGATGATGCTACCGATGACACTCCATTCTGAACGCAATTTTGTGACACTTGTAGACAGTTGTATACACTTGTTTTATAAAATACGCGAGAAATAAAAAATGGTTGTCCTTTAAAGGAAGGGTATTTTTTTAATCTGACAAAAGTTATAAGAACTAGTGTATACAAGTGTCACAAGGTTGAATTACGAGTTTGGAATTACGAATTACGAGTTTAGATTTACGAGTTGTTCTCGCTTCGCTTCGATTATGAATTATAAATTATCAATTATGAATTATAAATTAATTCGCGTTGTTCTCGCTGCACTGCGATTATCTGTTTTTGTTGTGTAGAATGGTGTGTCAAAATAAGCATCCCCGCACGCATCGAAGAGGCGTTCGACATGTGTTAACAAATGCCTTGTTGTCTCGCCACGCAGAATTATGAATTATAAATTATTAATTATTAATTATAAATTATCCCATGAGGTCTTATACCAAGAAAGAGCTGGCACAGCTTGCAGGCGTTTCCGACCGCACCTTCAACCGTTGGATGGCGCGCCACCGCAGTGAACTGGAAGCGATGGGCGTTGGTTTGCATACCCATATACTTCCGCCAAGGGCGGTGAGATACATCTGCGATATATATTTCATAGACGCGGATTGACATGAATACCCGCCAATTCCTGCCAAATAATGCCAACTCCTGCCAATACCCGCCAGCGCCGTTACGGCGTGTCGTATCTTTGCATTATCAGACGGAGATATGCTGCATGAGGCTCTGAAGTATGCCGTTTTACAGTGCAAAGTTACGCACTTAAGGCGCCAAAGTTACGTACTTTACGAGGTAAAACAGCGCACATTGCAGGCTGAAGTGGCGTACTTCCCAAATCTGAAATATAATCTTATGTCTAACATTTAAAATTTACAGTTATGTCACTATTGTACAGAATTTACAAGAACACCAACAAGTCGTCTGCCGGTTACAACAAGTATTATGCGCGTGCCAAGCAGATTGGAGTTATCGAGACCGATGCCATTGCCGAGATTGTACAGCGCAACTGCACGGTGAAGAAGTCTGACGTTAAAGCGGTAATCGAAGAACTGGTGGAGGTGATACAGGACAAGCTCCAGGAGTCGTACTCCGTAAAGCTGAACGGTCTGGGCACCTTCCGCCTCACACTTTCGTCCAAGCCTGCCGCGGAGGTGAAGGACTTTTCCGCGTCGAAGAACATACGTAAGGTTTGCTGCCGCTTTGCTCCCGAGCGCCGCCGCGACACCAACGGCGTTACAACGCGCGCCCTCTGCACCGGAACGCGCCTTGCCGAATATGACGAGCGCGTGAAGACGGAAGAGAGCGAAGGCAATTCATAATTCATAATTTATAATTTATAATTGATAATGCGGGGGCAAGTAATAATTAATAGTTTACAATTTATAATTGTAGTTGCTTCTTTTGCTGTTCCTGTATTATCAATTATGAATTACGAATTGTTCTCGCTACGCTGCAATTATGAATTATGAATTATAAATTATGAATTCTCATGAGAATATTTGTCGCCGCCCTCCTCGTAATTTTCGGCATCGCACTTATCATTGCCGCATTTGTTGTTCCTCCTATGGGCCTCATAGACCCTACGGTGCTCACCGCCTATGGCGAGACGCTCACCTTTGCCGGGGCACTGTTCGGCATAGACAGCCACTACCGCAACCGTAATAAGTAGATGTCCGAAACAATTGTCTTACAATAAAAAATAAACGTAATGAGACGAATAACACTTATCATCATCCACTGCAGCGCCACGCGCTGCAACCGCCGGTACACCTTCGACCGGTGCCGCCGAGACCATATAAGCCACAACGGCTGGAAAGACATCGGTTATCACTATTATGTAGAGACCGACGGCAGTGTTCATCAGGGTAGGGCAGAGGCTGTTTCCGGTGCCCACTGTCGCAACCATAACGCCCACTCCATAGGTATCTGTTATGAGGGCGGTCTCGATTCCGCCGGACGTGCCGCCGACACGCGCACCGCAGCGCAAAAACGCTCGCTGCTTGGTCTTGTCAACGACCTGCGCCGCCGCTATCCCCGTGCCATCGTCATGGGACACCGTGACCTCTCGCCCGACCTTGACGGCAACGGGCTTGTCACTCCCAACGAGTATATCAAGCAGTGTCCGTGCTTTGATGCCATGCACGAGTACGGAAAATAATTAATAATTAATAATTTATAATTTATAATGGAATTGAGATTATGAACAATCGCTTTGGTCGTGTTCCTTTTGGGACAGATTTTTCACTTCGTTCAACACCCCGTCTTGTATTTGTCCGCATGAGGGTGTGTCAAAACAAGCAATCACCCGCGTAGGGACATATGCTTGTATTTGTCCGCACGATTACAATATTTAATGTTGTTGCGGACCATTAAGGACAATTTATAATCTTGTTCAAATGCGTTACTGTATACAGACTATTGTCTTAACTCCTTAACTTCCTAACTCCTTAACTCCTAATTAAAAACTCCTAAAAAATGAACATCAGATTACTTCCCCTCCTCTCCGTATCTCTTCTTGTGGTTTGCTGCGCGAGTCATCGCACCGTAACCACCGTCCCCGTAGAAACCGTCCGCCGTGACACCGTGCACATGTATTCACACCGTTACGACAGCGTCTACCTGTATAACAATGTCAGCACGGTTCATAACGGCGACACGCTGCTTGTGCGCGACACCCGTGTGGAATACCGTTACCGCCTGCTGCGCGACACTGTCCGCCTTGTCCGCCGCGATTCCGTGCCCTACGAGGTGCGTGTCACCGAGTATCGCGACGTTCCCCGCCGCCGCGGCATTGCGGACTATGCGGTATACACAGTTCTTGGAGCTGTGGTGCTGATGTTTGTTTGGCGGTGGGCAGGCAAGTTTGTCGGTTATAACCGATGAAATGTAACGTTTTTTGTCGGTTATAACCAACAGCCCCGTGTTTTTTCATGTCTGTATGCGTATGAAGCATGTTTTGACCTTATGATGCAACTGCATGCCCCGTAGGGCGTGAGGTTATTTCCAGTATGCCTTGAAGTGGTGGTGGGTCACTCTTTTCTCTTCAGGTGGCAACTGCATGTAGTCACCGAACAATGATGTCAGATAGTTATGCCATCCGCTCAGGGTTGCAAACCTTGTATTTTCAAATTCGGCATAGACAGAGTCTGCAAAGTCAGACTCGTCTATTATTTCTTTTTTACCGTATCCCCATACAAGACATCCTCTTTTTCCTGTTGTCATCCCGTTCATGCAACGTGCATTTCTGTCTATTTTCCTGATGATGCTTTTTGTCGGATAAAAATAGAAAATGAGATGCGAAAGAAAGAGTATTGCATTCTTAATAATTCCACGCTCTTTTTTTATCGGCAACCTTTTTAGTGTCAATATATTTATGAGTCGTTTGTTGCGCCTTATCACCTTTTTTTGTTCTTCATCATTTAGTGGTGCGATGTCAATAGGAAAAATATCGATATTTACACCAAAGTTCTGAGCATCGTTGATTTCCTCTTTCATTATGGTGCGTGAGTCGTCAATCTTTGCATACGGATAAGGATATGAGGGATATATCTCATGAGAATATATATGGAAAGGAGATTTGTCTGTTTCCTTATAAAGCCTGATAAATCTGTCATAATCTTCACGCAACATCATAAAGTCGATGTCGTCATCCCATGGAATAAATCCTTTGTGGCGAATTGCCCCTAAAAGTGTGCCTCCGCTTATAAAATAGCGTAGATTGTTTTTCATGCAGAACTCATCTACATGTTGTAAAATATCAATTTGAATGTTCTTTAAATCATCTGTATTAATCTCTTTCATTCTTTCATGGAATTTATTAATCTTTCAAACATTTCTTTCAGACCGTAAAGAGGCTTCCATCCCAATTGTCTGAGTTTCTCGCTTGACAGTTTGAGTTTGGTTGTCGGAGCATATTTCATTTCCGTGTTTTTCTCAAATCTTACTTTTATAGAAGGGTTGAACTCATCACGTAAGAAATATGCCAGCTCTTTTATAGAAATATAAGTATCATCGTTTGCCACATTATACGATTCTCCATTTTTTCCCTTTATTAAAATATAAAGGATGGCACGGATACAGTCGGTGGTGTAGACATAGGGCTTGGCAGATGTTCCGTCGGTGTGCATTATGATATCGTTGCCTGATATAATGCTTCTTGCAAATTGCGCAAACACCCTGTTGTCGTTTGCAGCCACGCCCGCACCGAATGTCTGTGTCAGTCTTGCTGTTTTTACATTGACTCCATATTCCATTGCGTATGCCCGGCACAGATACTCTGCGGAACGTTTTCCTAAAGGATAACTGCTTCGCGGAGACTTTATGTCGATATATCCTTGTTGGTCTTCTGTAATTGTTTTTTCTTCGAAGATCTGCCCATAATATTCCAAAGACGATATGTATACCATAGAACAATCTTTGTGTTCTTTGGCATATCTAAGCAAATTGCGTGTTGTGTCTGTTGACAGCTCATACGTTTCCACAGGGTTGCTTGCCATATATTTCCCGTCGGTAGGACTGGCACAGTGTATAATGTATTTAAAGTCTCCTTTCAGGTTTTCTGTAAATTCTAAAAGGTCAGACTCAACAAATGACAAACTGCTGTCTGTTTCTCCATACATGGAAATTGCTTTGTCCTTATTCCTTACGGGACAACATATTCTGATATTTTCATTCAGTGCCAACAAGCACCTTACGAGTGTAGAACCTATCAGTCCCGTTGCGCCTGTGACAAGAATATCTGAGTTTCTTAAGTTTTTTGACAATGTGAAATTACAGGCGAATTCGCATATGTCTTGTCTTTGTATTCTATTCATAAATTCCATCCAAAAACTTTAGTCCAATATTCGTCAAAACATTTTGCTGAATTATCTGATATTATCTTTGCGGGACTTCCTACAACAACGGAATTGTCCGGAACGTTATTTGTAACAGTTGCATTAGCCCCAATCACAACATTGTTTCCAATCTTTATGTTTCCTAAAATCTTTGCTCCTGCAAATATCACAACATTATCACCTATTGTCGGTATCCCGCTTTTACGTCCGGCAAAAACTCTTCCAATAGTAACACCTTGATGAATGGACGCATTTTTTCCTATGTGTGCTTCTGTGGCAATAACAATACATCCATAGTGAAAAAAGAGTAATCCTCCTCCTATATCTGTTCCTAAAGGTACTTGGATGCCGGTTATATGCTGATTGCATTTATATATACATTTTACCGGTATCAGACATAAACGGGCGAGCATGGAGTTCTTGCTTTTTAGCCAGCTGCCAATTCTAAACGGTAATGTTATCATGCAGGAATTGCTGCAAAAATAATGAAAAAGAGTTTTTATACCCCCCCCGAATGAATTTGTAAACCTCTGATAGTCAGATGCCAGTAACAGCTTTAACGTGGGAATGTTCATGATTTTATTATTTATCCGTTATTGTTTCTTCTGTAATGAGAAGTTTGCTTCGTCATGTATATACGTATGGTGCAGTTCTTCCGCTTCAGCTTATTGCCCGTATTTGGTCAGTTCATGAAATAAAGTCTTTTATAGAGCCCGATGTTCTTGTCTTATAAGAATCTAAATTCCAGAAGTCAAACTCATGATTTATTGCGGCTTCCAATTTATCTACAACTAAATTTCCTTTTAATTCTTCTACATCAGAGAAAAACTGTCTTATTTTCATTGTCCTGCTAAAACATTCCAGTTTGTCATCCCATAGTAGTCCGGATACAGGAACCCCTAATGAGACGGCGGTTATGCAAGCGTGCAGACGTGCCCCGAATACAGCCTTGAATGATGAAATCATTTCAACCAATTCTTTACCGGAATTAGGAGCCGGAAGCAGCTTTTCGGAAGGCAAGCCTAATTCATCTATAAGCTGCAGTGCGACTTCATAGTCTTCCTGCATGCCGTTGCAGAATAGAATCCACTGATGTCCTCTGCGTTCCAATTCGGTGATTATTTCTTTATATAAATTAATCATCTGTGAATCGGAGAAAGGCTTGTCGCTATATGCAGAGTAAATACCTTTTCTTATGACATTAATTCCTATTATGTTGCTTTGGCGAACAACAGATCTTTCTGTCTGATAACACTCAGGTATCCACAGTGCGGGGTCTCCGACGTAATCCGTATGTATATTTTCTTTGGTATAGTACTTGCGTAATCTTGTAAGTCCTTCTTTTCCGTCACGTGTTGTTATTGATTTTACGCATGGAAGGTTTACTGCTTTTACAAGTTGATTGTATCTCCAGTCATGTTTATCGGGTTTTGCAATAGACATGGCACTCATAAGGACTGGTTTGTTATAACGAGTGGCAAGTCCGTTTATCATCTCAAAAAGATAGCTTAGGTCTTGTGTGGTGTATTTAAGCATTCCTACAGGGAGGACGATTTTGTCGGCTTTTTTTATACAATCTCGGAAATACCTTTTATATTTTATTTTGTACATGATGTTTGTCATCCTGTATTTGATATTTCCATGGAATGCCCGGCTTAAATATTTAAGAGGCAAAGCCAATATACAAGTCTTATAATCTTTAATGATTTCCTTATATGCAGGCATCAATTGTTTTCTTATTATTTTTACCCCCCCCGATTTTTTTACGAGCCATTCGGTTGTTTCTATAAGTATTTCGTCACCGGCATTGTTTATGTTGCCCAATCCCAATAAAAGTATTTTTATCTTTTCCATATCTAATATATTCCAAATATTTGTTGATTTTCATGTACCTCCACCATAGAACGGAAAACAAAATAATCCGTCGGTGTCGTGATCTTTATATTTTCCATAGGACCCTCTATGAACTCCAGTTCTGTTCCATAGTAGCTCATCATCGAACATGAATCTATGAAATCGTTTTTCCCTTCAGCCTGCGAGCGTCTGTGTGCATTGATGATATTTTTGAGGTAAAAACTTTGAGGTGCACGTGCCAGCCGGCATTCAGAACGTTTGGGAATATCGACAACATTCCGGTCGTCTTTTTTTATGATTACGGTTTCTATTGCAGGCACGCATGTTATGCAGCTGCCGCATTCCTTCACTTTTGCAATGTTGTCAGTGATCGTTTCCTCGGTAATGAGAGGTCTTACCCCGTCATGTATGAGTACGATGCTGTCGTTTGATTTGTGTATGTCCGAATATTCTTCTGCCGCGCATAGTCCTTTGTAGATAGACTCCTGACCTGTTTTTCCTCCGGGTATGACCTTTACAACCTTTGAAATCTCAAACTTACGTAACATCTTGTTCAGGAAAGGTATCCAGCTTTCTATACATACAACGATAATTCCGTCTATTTGCGGGTGGTTGTCGAAAAGTTCTATTGTATATATCAATATAGGTTTGCCGTTTAATTCCAGAAATTGTTTCGGACGTGACTTTGTGTGCATGCGTGCTCCGGTGCCGCCTGCAAAAATTACAGCTAAGTTCATTGCTTATATTTCCTTAAAATATTCAACAAGTCTTTTTTCGTATATCTCCGGTGTCAGCTTCGTGGAGTACTCATACACTTCCATTGACAGCTTGTCACGCCTTTGTGAATCTTCAAACAAGTATCTGACGCTTTGTACGATGCTGTCTGTGTTTTTCTGTGGTATATATATGGCGGGGAACTCGCCCATGTCGGTGCCGGCACATTCGGTAGTGATGATGGGGCATCCGCAGCTTGCCGCCTCGATGACCGTTCCGGCAAATCCTTCAAAAAGGGTAGGGAAGACGTATGCCTCGGCACTGCGATATTCTTCCATCAACTGCTCCCTGCCGAGCACTCCTATGAAGTTGAGGTTCTTGAACGCCGGGGCTTTCTTCAGTTCGTCGTTTACAACACCTATCACCCTGAAGTCGAGGTCGGGATAAAGTTGCTTCAATATGTCGGCAGCCTTGGCACAATAAAGCAGTCCCTTGCGGACAGGGTCGTTGCCCACCCAGATAAGGCGGTGTTTCACGGGTTTGTAGCCATATTTATCCGGCACGATGCTTGAGCCATAAGGAAGGAACAGCACCTTGTTCTTGTCGAAATTCCTGAACACGTTCATTGACTTGATGACAAACTGTGACGGAACGGTATAATAATCGGCAAGTTTGAGCAAGTCTTCCATGTAGTGTATCCTCACTTCGTGGCTGTAGCCGTAGCTTTCTATCTGCTTGCGGAATATTCCGTATTCCGGGTTGCTTTCAATTTCTTCTATGAGATACTTGTATGTCATGGGAGTCTCGTATATGTCCACTACAACCTTCAGCCCTTTCGACTTGGCATATACAAGAAAGTCGTAGTTCTCAATATACATGTTGTACACGCAGTCGGCATCGCCCGTTCCCCAGCTGATACATTTGTTGACAAAGCCTGTATAATGGAGATATCTTTTGCAGAGAGAGTCGCCTCGTCTTATCCTTGCCGCTCTTTTTCTCCAGAAAAGCATATCGGTGGTGTACAGCTTGTCATTCGGAATGCCCGGCTGTCGTCTGCACAGGCGCATAACCGACGGGCTGCCTATTCCTATGGAAGAAATCATCCTTGCACATCTTCCGATGAAACTTTTAGCCGTTGTATCTGTATACAGCCTGCCAAGCATGCCGTTTTTTTCCAATACACGAGGTATAAGGTAACGGTGGCGTGAGCCGGTCTGACATACTATTATCTTATTTGCCATAATCAGTGATTTGTCCATGGAGCAGCGGGTTTGTCTGCTCCGTTGAAAAAGTGGTTAATGATTTTATCGAAATAATCCGCCACGGACTGCGGACTGATATTCATGTCTGCCCATTTTATTATCCTCTTTTTTTCTTTATCGCTTAAAGGACCTTGGGCAAATATTTCGTTCATTATTTCGTTCAGTGTATTGAAGTCTTTTGCATCAAATACATATCCCAAATCTTTATGTATATGCGGAAATACGGAGCATCCGCTTTGCTTTGATATAATCAGCCTGCATCCGCTTTGCAATCCTTCGTTGCCCACGGCTCCCCAACCGTCATACAGACTTGATAGAATAAGATAATCTGCTTTCTGCATCTCTTTTCGCACTGTGTCGTATGGTTGTTTGCCGTGATAGAATATTTTTGTGTCATCGGCAACAAGTGCTTTCAGTTCACTGTCAAGATCCCATGAACCGTAGATATTGAAGATATAGTCTTTCTCGGAAAAATTCTTTTGCATGTATCTTACGAATGGGATTATGTTTTTTCTCTTGTCGATAGCTCCGACAAAGATAAACCTTAATTTACCCCCCCCGTTTTTAATTATTTGATTATCAGTTTTTTGCTGTGTGATATATAAGAACTGAAATAATTTTTCCTGCTTTACGCCGCAGTGTCTGAACTGTCTTTCGGCATTAAGTCCGGTCAGTCCCCATGCTGTCATATTGCGTCTCCATGTCATATTGAGATATACCAGCCATTTCAGATAGTTCAACTTGCCTTTCAGACCTTGCAGCTGGAAACCTTCTTGTGGAATGGATATGACACGATATCCGTTTTTCAGCAGATATTTTAAAGCCGTGAATGACGGTGCATTTGATACTTTTATGCTTCCGTTTATATGAAGTGTAGTTTTTCTTTCATATTGTCTGCATATCTGTATAGCCTTATCTCTATCGTTGCATTCTATGATTTCCACATTTTTATCGTTGTATTGCGGTATTCTTTCTGTCCGCTTTTCGTTTGCTCCTTGTGTGTAGCGTATTACTTTTACGGTGTATCCTTTTCGGGCTAAAGCTCGGGTCAGTTCAAATACATGTGTTGTGAAACCTCCCCAGAAAATAATATTCTTCATGTTGTTAATATTTGCTTATTATATACATTTGTATTTTGACAGGTAAATATGCCAGCACATAAAAAAACATGTTCTTCGACAAATTGTATTTATTTCTCAGTATGTATAAAAGAGAAATCTCTGATGAGAACAGTTTCTTCAGATAGTAATACTTTTCCTGATCACATAATACAGCACTGTCATTGATCATCTGGCCGTGGAGAAAAGATACACTGTTAATGCCTTTCATTAAAGACGGATACTCCTTGTGGTTCTTATATCTTGCACATAGTGAAACATCATACTCACGTATCTTGCAGAAGCAGTCGGCAAGATAAACGGCACGGTTGTGATTGTTGCGGAATGCGGCGAACGACTGTCCTTCGTATATGTGGTATGTATATGTAATGTCCGGCACTAACCGGCAACTGCGTGCAGCAAGGTTCACCTGATAGCTGAAAGACACATCCTCTACATGCACACCGGGAATACATCTTATATTGTTCTTTCTCAGAAACTCAGTGTTGTACAGCTTGTTCCACACTTCGGCAAGTATTTTGTTGTTGTGAACATATCGGAACCGTGCCACGCTCAGTTCTCCTTTGTCATGGACAACGACAGGAGTGTAAATATCCTTGACTATCAGTTTCCCGTCAAATGTCTTTCTCATTCGTGACGAAGCGATGAAGTCGACAGGAGTCTCCTCCATATATCCGACAAGTTTTTCTATACAGTCGGGTGCAATGACATCATCGCTGTCCATAAAGTATATATACTCGCCACGGGCATTGTCGATGGAAGTGTTGCGCGTGTCACCGAGTCCCTTGTTCACGACGTGGTCTATAATCCGAACCGCGTCTCTGCGCGTATGCCCGTTGACAACTTTTCGTACAACATCCATACTGTCATCGGTGCTCTTGTCGTCAACGATGATATATTCTATATCCGGATATGTCTGGTTCAGTGCCGACAGCAACGACGCCTCCACAAATCCGGAGACGTTGTATACGGGCATGGAGAGGGTTATTAGTGGCATGGAGTTATGTTTTTTGAAACATTTTTTATTTTTTTCTAAGTATATGTTGAAAATTAGTTTATATCAAATTTTTTGCGTATCTTTGTGTAAACACATAAAGACACATAGTTATCGCAAAAATCAAAGTTATACAACTGACCGACAGACAACGTCTGCAATTAGAAGAGGGCTTTCGCAAAGGCAAGAGCCACGCTTTTCGTATGCGATGCCGTGCTATTCTCCTGAAGGCCATCGGTTTTACCTCCAAGAAAGTTGGGGAGCAGACCGAAATGACCCATATATCCGTCAATTCCTGGGTGAAACGCTTCGAGGCAGAAGGAATCCATGGACTGGAGACACGTCCGGGGCGTGTACGCAAGCCGATAATGGATTGTACGGACGAGAAGAAGGTACGCAGAGCCATAGAGAACGACAGGCAGAGCATGAAGAAAGCGAAAGAGGCATGGCAGCAGGCTTCAGGAAAAGAAGCGAGCGACAGCACCTTCAGGGCTTTTTTATCCGCCTTGGCGCGGGATATAGACGTATAAGGAAACGTCCAAAGGGGAAACCCTCGCCGCAGCTCTATGCATATAAGAGCGAGAAGCTGCAAGAACTCGTACAACAGGAGAAAGACGGTCTCATTGACCTCTATTATGGAGATGAGAGCCACATCTGTACCGAGGGATATGTGCCATACGGATGGCAGTTCCGCGGTGAGGACATCTACATCCACTCTGAGAGAGGGCTGAGACTCAATATTTTCGGCATGATTAACCGACATAACCGATATGAAGGTTTTGCCACCACTGAGAATATGATCGCAGACAAGATCGCCGACTTTCTTGACAGACTTTCGATGCGAATCCGCAAAAATACGTTTGTCGTTCTCGACAATGCAAGCGTCCACAGATGCAGACTCATACGGGAACTTCGCCCGGTCTGGGAGAAACGTGGGATGTTCATCTTCTTTCTCCCTCCATATAGTCCACACCTCAATATCGCCGAAACACTTTGGCGGATTCTCAAGGACAAATGGCTCAGGCCTGCGGATTATATCTCCACAGATTCCCTGCTGTATGCAACAAACCGTGCGTTGGCAGCTATTGGTTCTGAACTCAATATCAATTTTGCCCATGCGGCTTAGTATAAATTAATTTTTACGACTTACTTATATATTTTGCCAACCATAAATGGAATATATCTATTCGCAAATAGAGCAAACAAGGCGCACACACTAATAGTTATTATAAATTGTATTCCTTTGTAAACGCTAAAAGATGGCATATATGGTTTGATAATTATATCACATATCCCTATTAATAAACAATTTAATCCAATGAAAGATATTGAGTTTTGTCCTATCCAACGTAGCAAACGTCCCATCTTATTTGATTCTGATTGAATGATGACAGACAAACCAACAATACCGGAAGTTCCTAAAAACGCAGTTATATATCCCCTTAATTCAATGTGGTTAAACATCAAATCCGTATGATTTTTTGTTATAATAACATACAACATTACTATGAACAATTGTGTTATTGCATAAACAAATGTTTTTTTTCTGTCTATGTCTTGATAAGAGGTGATAAAATCAAATTGCCTAGATAAAAAGCCAAGCCCATAAAATACATAGCATACAGGTATAGATGACAAACAATATGGAAAACTGATATTTGAAATTTCAAACCAACGTCCTATGAATAGAACTATGAATATATTGATTATATGAAAATAGGTATTGCTGTTTATTCTATTAACTATCCAAAACAATATTTCTACAATAAATAAATCAAGCAAAAACCAAATGGCAGGAGGCGGACCGTTATAAATGGTAGTTATATAATCAAAATCTGGTTTTTGTAAAAGAGACACAACCAATATTATAATGAAAAAACAAACATAAGGAACAAGAAGCTGTCTGAATCTTGTTTGTAAGAATAACGTGAACGTTTTCTCCCCCCCCATTTTTTGTCATTGAATAAAAAGCCACTGAAAATCAGGAACATTGGCATGTGAAATTGAAATATAAATTGGCGAATTGGAAATATACTTACCATGTGTCCTATTACCATTAATAATATGCCTATGCCTTTTGCTATGTCTATATATTCAATACGGCTTTTATTGTACATCGTTATTCTGTTCATATATTATATGATGTGGAATATATTATAATATAACATGTCATAGTATGTTTATAAAAATAATATTTTACAGTTTGCTATATACTATATTTGTTGTTTTGTACTCTTGTTTATAATGGAATATATTGGGGTAAACAATATATTGCGTATTTGTTCTATAATAAATGCAATGGCTAAAATTAAAATGGCTAAGCATATATAGACAATTGTTTCGTTGGTTAATGAATACGAACAGTGTATTGTAGATACATATTCCGCTAATAACGGTCTTATCATATAATGTTCGTGTATAAGATATGCGGCAAGAACTGTTTTGCTTATCTTGTTTATATAGATATTGTTTCTTATATTCAGATTCCTGAAAAACATGAAAAGAGAAAATGCTGCTAAAATAACTATTGGGTTGTTGTATCTGTAAGATTTTATAACAAACATATTAATGCCCGACAGTAGTATATATATTATCAGCCAAATTCCCCCCCCACTAAATATTGGAGCTTCTCATGTTTTAGTTCATCGTTATGTTGTAAATATTTATAAGTGCTTCTGCCGATTATATATATAAATACAAACTGCAAATAACTGTGTCCGGAGCTATTGTTTGGGTTTTTGAAAATATATCCAAAGTATACACAGATTAAAGAAAAAGCAAGAATGTTGTAAGACAAGTTTTTTGTATTTTCAATAGCTTTATTCAATAACGGGGCTGAAAGATATAGCATTATATATGTTGTGATGAACCACCATTGGTTGGTGCTTATCGGTAACAATATTTTTATAATGTCCCAATGTGCCCCTGTGATGTAATGTACACACAGCCCTGTGACAATGCTGTAGAATAAACATTGTAAGAAAAGCGTAATAATTGATTTCAGTTTAAATCGAATTCCCCAGTATCCGGAAATTAATATGAAACAATTTACGGCTACTGCTGTTAATGAGTAAATAGTGTCCTTTAATATAAATGGAGACACTCCGTTTTGTTCAACGGCAATATTTAGATGCCATAAAATTATCATGAACATACATAGGATGCGAAGTAGCTCTATATTTGAATTCCTCATATTCTGTGACTGGTTTTAATGCTTACAATAAGCATTATCATAAGTATTACTATAAATCCTAATGAGTAAACAACATTGATATTTCCGTTGGCAAAATATTGAAGTGAAAGCGTCCATAATGTAATAGGCAATATATCATGATTCTTTTTCAATGTTTTCATGCTTTTAAAGAACAGTTTTATAGGATAGCAAGTTCTCATAAAGAAGACAATTGCTCCAAACAAAATTCCCATTTCTGC
Organism: Xylanibacter caecicola; assembly: GCF_013166515.1. Lineage (GTDB taxonomy): Bacteria > Bacteroidota > Bacteroidia > Bacteroidales > Bacteroidaceae > Prevotella > Prevotella caecicola. The sequence goes on from NZ_JABKKJ010000013.1 coordinate 44,322, forward strand.
ATAGACTATTTGTGAGGACCATTCTCCAAGCATCCATGCTCCTCCGGTAAAGGCTTTTGCAGCAAAATTACTTCCAAAACCTATGCCGTAGCCCATAAAAGGAATATCTGCGACTTCTCCCATATTGTGCCAGAATATATAAGGCTCCAGTATTCTGGACAGGAAAATTCCGGACGTTCCTCCTTCATGTTCTGCTGCTGTTGTAAAACGATTTATCACGGGATCTAAAAGATACATATCACCAACCTTAATCTTTGATATTATAAATATGAGGAGCATCAAGCAAAGCAAGGAAAATAGAACTTTGAAGAAAGAGTTTCCTATTTTTGCAAAAGTCATAATTAAAGATACAAACAAAATTGTTATTGCAGACTGTAAAATAGTACCTCGTGACACACTTGTTATCAATGTAAGAACGACACAGGTTGTAAGAATAGGGAAGCCCAACTTGAATTCTAAAATTTGTTTTCTGTAATTATTGGAAAACATGACAACCGCAAATATGCATGTGACAATTGGATTATAATAGGAAGATCCTAAACAATGTGCAAATGTTCCGGGAGGACGGACAGCGCCATTTGCCGTACCGGTTCCTTCTGCTACCTCGCCACCTACTGCTGCGTTTATTATATTGTTGGGTGGAGTCAAGAACTGAAGTACGTATAGGACCGTCATCGGAATAAATACGATGCATAAGAATTGCATTATCTTTATAAGGTCTGTCCTGTTGAGGCGTTGTGACATTATGAATATAAATGGTATGTGGAAGAACCATATACGGAAACCATATAGTGCAATGGGTATGCTGTGATGTCCCATGGTTATTGCAGAAAATAAGGTGACCGCACCTATTGCCATGAACCCTTTTGCAAGGTTGCTTTTAAGATAACGCCCGTTCATTGAGGATATGACAATCCATATAACAATTGGCTCACGACACATGAACCATAGGTTTGATAGTCCCGGCATGAACCATTTGCGCATAGCTCCTTCTATGAAAATAAGGAACAAGTATATCCAGAAGGCTTTCTTGTATTTGTCAAGAGAGCGATAATATGTTCTGAAATCTTTTATAATCGACATCTTATATATTTAATTACTTCCCGATAATCCATTTGGCTTTTTTATTCACAAGAAACACAGATAATATGGATAAAGAGAATACTATTATAACTTCTGATATTTTATATGGTATTTTTTAATTTATGTAATTAATGTATTCTCAATTACGATATACATATATGAGGTGTAGACCTTTATAGCAAGGCTATTATTCTCAGTTTTATATTATTGAACATTTTCAATATAATTTTTCTTTCATAATTATTTAATCCTGTAAACAGTATTATTAAAGATAATATTATGCAGGATGCTATTACAACTTCTATTAGTCCTGTTAAATTATATCTAAAATAGCTGTTGACCAACGATATCGAATAATATGCAGCTGCTATTACAAGTATTGGTTGAAAAATGCATGCCCAGGCAAATTTTCTTAAAGATAATGAAGATATTTTTGAGAATGCGTATATCCTATATAATGCTACTGCAGTTTCAATAGAAAGAAGAAATACGGCAAATGATTGTGAAGTTGTATTTGTCAGGTGTGGTATGATATAAAGTAAGCCAATAGCAATTATATAGATAAAATCAGCAACAAGAAGAAATCTTTTGATATTACCTGTGGCAAGTGCTCCGGTGATTACGGGGCACGTTATGGCGTAGATCATGCTGATAAACAGAAAGATACTTACATACAAGGCGGTGCCCTCGGGAACATCGCCTAACCACAGTGACAGTATCTGATTGCACCTTACCCATATGGGCACGGCGATGAAAGCAAGAAGGTATATTTGCATTCTGCTGCCTTCGTATATTAGTTTCAGCGATTTGTCGGTCTCGCCGTTAGAGTAGGTCTTGATAATCTGTGGCTCAATGGCTTTCTGCACGTTCTGCGAAAAAGCGAGTGCTGATGTCCTTACCTGTGTTGCTATGGAGAAAATGCCGTTCATAACAACACCAAAATTGATGTTGAGTAACACGTTGAAACCTTGTGCGAACAGCATCACCATAATACCGTCAAGCAATGAGTAGCCGGTGAATTTACCAATCTCGGACATGTGTGATCGGTCTATTATCAGTCTGAACTTTGACTCTTTGAAGTTATGCCTGCAATATATTTGATAGGTTAGACGTATGCCGACACTCACGGTGGCGAGAAAAAGTCCGTAGAAAAACAGCCGATTGTGGTTTATAAATCCAATGGCATATACAGCTGCCAGATTCATCAAGACTTGAAATATCGATATATACGCAAAGGCGTTCATCCTTTCGTGGGCAATAATCAAGGCATTATATGGAATGCTTATAAGATTAACGACACATGTTATTATTGAAAATTGAAATACCCAGTTGGCTGCAATGATGCTTCTTTCCGGTATTTGTATTTTGTTATTGAGAAACCATAGTCCGATGCTTTCAAGCAGTATGAATGATAATAAGGCAAAAATGAAGACTACATTCATACAACTACAGAAGGTCTTTTGAATGTTAGATTCGTTTTTACCTAATTCAAATGCCATAAACCGATTGATAGCGTTTGTCAGTCCTCCGCCAAAAATGGCGAACATAGAAATCACTCCACCTACGATACCGTAGGTACCATAATCTTCTATACCAAGATTTTGTAAGACCAATCTTGTGATATAGAGATTTATCCACATGGTGAACAACATACGCAAAGCCAGTACAGCGGTGTTTTTGGCAATGCGCTGTTTGTTGAAGTTCGTTTCTGTCATTATTGAGGTTTGTAGGTATAGGTGTGTCTCAGCTTCTTAGGCAAGCCCCAAATGAACTTCATTATCAGATAGAACATCTTGTCGAAAGGCATACAGTGTGGTTCGTTTACCTTTACTTTCTGCCCGATGTTCCAATTGCGCACAAAAAGTTTGTCGAAATATCTCAGGTAAGCCTCTTGGAACCATGAGCCTATTACGAAGTTATTGCGCACGATGAGACGCTTTATGGCATTGTCTTTCTCTACCCAGCCGGGAACGGTCTCGGGCTTTCCGCCGGCATTGACCATCCAGCGGTATGTGGCAAGAGGATAACCGCGCAGCCAACGGACACTGTGATAGTGTGCAAGCTTTACATGGAAGTGAAAATCAAGAGACGGATAGAAGTCGGGATTGAAACCGCCAATCTCATATACAACATCCCTGCGGAGAGTCATTCCGCATGGGGCATGAAGGTGACAGCCGGTAAGATAGTCTTTTTCTTTTAATGTCATCACTTTTATATCGCATGTCTTACGTTCCGGATGAACGTTGCCCATATTCCTCATACTGTTATAACAGTTATAGAAGCACACTGCCTCGTTGTCGGCTGCGACGATATTAGCCATATTACGCATGAAATCCGGATATAGCATATCGTCGTCATGCAGCATTACAACCCATTTTGTTCTGGCGAGCTGATACAACTTGTTCCAATTGCCCGTCATCCCTGTATTTTCTGTATTCTTATAATAGGCAATCTGCGGCAGACGGTATTTTTCTTTCATTAGACGCTCCGTTTCGTCATCGCGTGCAGGATTGTTGTCTACTACAAGTATCTCGTAATCTGTAAATCCTTCTTGATTGATGCAACTGTCTATTGCAAACTGCAACAGGTCCGTACGGTTATATGTAGGTATGGCTATGGTGTATAGAGGTGCTTCGTCCTTTTCCCATGTGAACACAGGAATGGACGCAACTTTCTCTATTTCCGCCATGTTGTCACGGTCGTCGTAACGACATTTTATTTCCTCTATCATGACTTTAGTATGTATCTATGACATCGATTATTCTGACAGACGGTGTGAAACCTGTATAGTGGTACAGTTTGTTACCGTCAAGTGCCAGATGTTTCATGCCTGTATCAACCCGTCCAGCTGATCCGAAACAACCTTGCGGAACAGTTGTCCCCATTGCCTTGTGAATGAGTGTGACTATCTCCTTTACGGTCATGACTTCTTTTCCTTCCACATTGTATATACCTGATGCAAGTCCTTTTCTTATTGCAAGCTCAAGCATCAAAGGTATTTCGCTGACGTGAATATACTGGCGTGTCTGGTCACCTGCCGTGAAATGCAGTTCCTCATTTTTGCGGATTGCATTTATTGTGTAGGGTATGAGCCGCAGGGAATTCTCACCCTTCCCGTAGATTGTGGGAAGGATGAAGTGCCAGTGGCGGAAATCGTGCTTGTATGATGCGACGAACCGGCTGAGCATGCGTTTGCTTATTGTATAGTCGTTGGGTGCCGGAGCTGTAGATATCAGGATATCTGTCTCGGTAAAAGTCCGTGTTTCTTTTGTCTCGCCCATTTCGAAGAATGAACCGAATGTAACAAATCTGCCCTTATAATCAACTTCTTTCAGCTTGTTACAGATAGATACCGGAACCTTAACATTAAGATTGTATATAAGATTCAGGTTTTCTTTTAAGTTGGATTGAATGCCCGCACCTGTTGCATATATGATAATGTCACTTGAGAACAATGTGCTGTAGTCAAGTGTATCATCGGTAAAGTTTACTTTATAAAAATTATTATATTTATGGTTGACAGGCGGCTCCAGTCCATACATGTCCAGTTCACATCCTATTTCATTGAAATGTATTGCTATGGCAGTTGATAGAAAACCGTTTGTGCCAAGTATTGCAGCTTTCATCGTTATTGGGGATTTGTGTTAACAAACTGTTCTATTTCCTTTACACACAGTGCATATACATCTTCGTCCTTGTATCGTTTATACCAGTCGGTGACAAGTTCCATGCACTGTTGCATGTTCATGCGCGGTTTCCACCCCAAACGGCTTTTTGCCTTGTTTATGTTAAGCATCAGCAGCTTTGCCTCGTGCGGAGCGTCTGTGTCGGATAAATCCCGAAGTGTCCCGGTGCCATAGTTCCTGATAACTTCGGTTGCAACATCCCATACCGTAGATACGGAGTCGGCTTCGGGACCGAAGTTCCAGCCTTCGCAATATTCCGTAGGCTCATACCACTGTTTCATTGCAAGAAGCATGTAGCCGGACAGCGGCTCGAGGACGTGTTCCCACGGGCGTACGGACTTGGGCGAGCGTATGTCTATGGGCTTGTCGGCTTCAAGTGCACGTATGCAGTCGGGGATAATGCGGTCGAGTGCCCAGTCGCCGCCGCCGATGACATTGCCTGCACGTACGCTCGACAAAGAGACGGTATGCTTTGTGCCGTAGTCGGCAGGGTTGAAGAAAGAACGTCTCCATGATGATATCGCAATTTCGCATGCACCTTTTGATGAAGAGTACGGGTCGTAACCTCCGAAGGCGTCTGTCTCTACATAACCGTCAGTCTGTTCTTTGTTCTCATAACATTTGTCGGTTGTTATCATCACTCCCACTTTAACACTGTCTGTTGCACGTATGGCTTCCATAATGTTAATGGTACCCATGACATTCACCTCGTATGTCTCCACGGGTATGTCATAACTCAGTCTCACCAATGGCTGTGCGGCAAGGTGGAAGACAATTTCCGGGCGGTACTCGGCAAAGATTTCTTTCATCTTCTTGCCGTCGCGTATGTCGGCACGTATGTCTGCCTTTATCTTTTTTCCGATGCCGGAAAGGACATAGTTGTCACGTTCTGTAAACGGGTCTTGGGCTATTCCTATAACCTCGGCACCCAGTTCATGGAGCCATATCGACAGCCATGAGCCTTTAAATCCCGTATGTCCAGTTATCAGAATGCGCTTGCCCCTATAGAAGTTATTAAAGATATCAATCATTGTGTATATGTTTTATTTCCAGATTTTCCATGGAGCACGGTTGTTTTCCCACATCTTCTCCATCTCCTGATTGTCGCGGAGCATGTCCATCGGCTTCCAGAAACCGCGGTGTTTATAGGCATGCATTTTGCCGTCCTTGACAAGGTTTACAAGTGGTTCACGCTCGAATATCACGGAATCTGTCCCGTCCGGAATATAATCAAACACTTCCGGCTCGCATATAAAGAAGCCTGCATTTATCCAGTTTCCGTCACCGTCGGGCTTTTCCTCAAAAGACAATACTTCGTTTGTACTCGGATTGATATGTACCGATCCGAACCTTCCGGACGGTTTGTATACGGTCATGGATATCGCTTTGCCGCTTTCTTTGTGTGCCTTGATTGTATCCGTAATGTCAAGATCGGTAACACCGTCGCCATAAGTCAGGCAGAAAGCCTCGTTACCTATATATTTCTGTATACGTCTTAACCTGCTTCCGGTCATGGTGTTCATGCCTGTATCCACAATTGTCACTTTCCAGTTTTCGGAGTGGTTCTCAAGAAGTTTCATGCTGTTGTCCGACAGATCTATTGTCATGTCGGTGTTGTGCATGAAATAGTTCATGAAATACTCCTTTATGACATATTGTTTGTAACCGGCACAGATGATAAAGTCGTTTATGCCGTGTGCGGCATAAATCTTCATTATATGCCACAATATAGGCTTGCCGCCGATTTCAATCATCGGTTTGGGCATGTATTGGGTCTTTTCGCTGAAACGTGTTCCAAGACCTCCGGCAAAAATTACAGCTTTCATAAGATGTTTATTTGGAATGTTCTGTGCAGAATTCTTTTATGGACTGTATCATCCAGCCGAGCATGTCGTTTGTCATACCAGGATATACTCCGATCCAGAAACCGTTGTTCATTATGAAGTCGGTATTCTTAAGTTCTCCTACAACGCGGTAGCCCTCGCCTGTCCGGCGCATCTCGTCAAATGCGGGATGCTTTATGAGGTTTCCGGCAAACAGGTTGCGTGTCTGTATCTTGCGGCTCTCAAGAAAACCGGTAAGTTCGTTACGCGTAAATCCGGCATTCTCTTCAACTGCAATAAGGAAACCGAACCAAGAAGGGTTGCTGTTGTCCTCGGCAACAGGAAGTATCAGTCCGGGAACATCCTTAAGCCCGTCGTACAGTGTCCTGTAGTTGGCACGCCGTGCCTTGACAATACTGTCAAGTTTTTTTAACTGTGCACATCCTATGGCAGCCTGCATGTCGGTTATTTTAAGATTGAACCCGAAATGGCTGTATACATATTTATGGTCGTATCCTTGCGGAAGTTCGCCGTATTGTCCGGTAAAGCGCAATTTGCACGTGTTGTCGACGCCGCCCACGCACCAGCAGTCGCGTCCCCAGTCGCGAAAAGAGCGTATTATCTTGTCCAGCATAGGGTCGTCGGTATATACGGCACCGCCTTCTCCCATGGTCATGTGGTGGGGTGGGTAGAACGATGATGTGCCTATATGTCCCCATGTACCGGTTTTCTTGGTAACTCCATTCAGTGTGTATTCAGAACCGAGTGCATCGCAGTTGTCTTCGATGAGCCACAGACCGTGTTTCTCGCAGAAAGCCAGAACGTCTTTAAGATTGAACGGGTTGCCCAATGAGTGAGCTATCATAACCGCCTTGGTCTTGTCGCTGTAAGCATCTTCAAGCCGTGCGGTATCTATGTCGAATCCCGGCAGGCATACATCCACAAACACAGGAACGGCACCGAACTGTATTATAGGGTTGACAGTCGTGGGAAATCCAGCCGCTACGGTTATGACCTCGTCGCCGCGTTTAATCCTTCTGTCGCCGAGCTTTTGTGATGTCAGTGCATAGAATGCCAACAGGTTGGCAGATGAACCGGAGTTTGTAACGGCACAATGCTTCACTCCGAGCCACTTGGCAAGGTTTGTTTCGAACTTGTGCGCCCATGGACCGGCTGTAAGCCAGAAATCAAGTGACGAATCAACGAGATTTACAATTTCTTCATCATCAAAATAACGCCCTCCGTAATTTACGAAAGACTTGCCCGGAACGAATTCCTTTTTTGCAGCATGTACCTCTTTGTAATATTCACGGGTAAGCTCAAGAATTTGTTCTTTTAGTTCTTCTTTCTTAGACATAGTCTCTAAATCTTTATATAAATTAATGTGTGGACTTCAATGGGGATGTGTCAAAATTAAATATATGTCCCTACTCAGATGATTGCTTATTTTGAACACCCTCATGAGTTTATCTTATTTTATATATGGAATGTCGGCACATTATGATACAGTATGCCTGTTTATGTGAGTAGGGATGTAAAAAATTAATTTATGGTATACAACCCAATATAGACATTTTGTAGTTGCCTATATATTGAGTTGTTAAGATTTAATGTGTCTGTTGATGATTATGGCTGTCCGCTAAAACTTATAAAAGCAATATTATTATATCTTATAGCAGTACCTCATAATCTTCCTCAAGTATTTCTGCATCTAGTGTTTCTTCGTCTGACAAATTCGGAGAAGATATCCGGAAATCGTGCCATACTCGGTTAAGTATCTGCATTATACAATCATATTCTGCGTTGTTATATTTTTGACGGTATGACATGGCTTGCTTAATCCAATATTCTATTTTGCTTATGAATGTAGTGAAATCGCAGGCGGACAATAATGAATGAAGATATTCTTCCATCGCTTTGATATCAGTAACAGGCGTGTATGGAAAATCGCTTTCTGATTTTATCAACTCATTGAAGTCATCTGTGGATAAAGGCTCGCATAACCTAATTATACCTCCTTCTTGTGATTTGTCTTTGAACCAGCGTTTTACACGCTGTATAACATTCGGGCAGAATATGAAAAAACATGTTTCGTTTATCGGTATATTGCAACCAAGAATATCTTTGGTATGGCTGACTTTTTTCTCCAATACCGTCTTTGACAGATTTCTTTCGCTCTTGTAATCCATTCTCAATTCAATCAAGAGAAGTCTCGGACTGCAGAATTTATTGTCAGCATAGTTTTTTATTCCCATTACGGCATCCATTGTATGCTCCTTGCTGCCGTGGCATATCTGTGTTTCATAAGCATCCATGTCAAGGCAACAAATGTTTTTGTCAAAGAAATCTTTGCCGGGATAGTCCTTCTTTGACACACCGTCAAGTGTATTGCCACATTTGCTATATAATGAATGTCTTGTAATTATACTGTTGTCAAATGCCAGTTCCGCCATATTGCTCTATACGCTCGTATGCAATGTTGAATGACTTGAATATGTCTTCTATATCATTCCCGAGGTCACGGTATGAATATTTGTATGGAGTTTCTGATGATTCGGCAATGTAGAAACGTGTGACATCTGTCAATTCTTCTTTTCTTGATATAGCCTGTATTGCTGCTACCATATCCGGATTGTGACTTGCCACCATTATCTTTACTCCGAGTTCTTTGTTGAGCAAAACCAGCAGACGGGCAAATTCTACGATCCACTGTGGGTGCAGATGGGCTTCCGGTTCGTCTATCATCAAGAGCGTATTGCTGTTAAGGTGTCCGTTCTTCAGTAATCGCTGTATATAAGCGAATGCCTTAAATCCGGTTGCAACGTCATCCAGCTTTATGTCCAGTCCGTCTTCGCGTATATAGCGCAGTTCATTTTGGTTGAAGTCATCCTTGCTTACTTGAACGTGTCCTTTGATTAGTTTCTTTATCCTGCGTTCTATTTTTAATGATGTATCGGACGTTTGCATGTCTTTTGCCTGATACATCATCAGGTCATTGAGATTGTCCCAAAACTTGTTGTCGTATGCAAACTCTTCAGATACAGCCATTGGAGTGTCTACATATATGGCCTTGTTCAGGTTGAACAGGTTGCCCACTCTGTTTTTCTTGAAGAGTTTCACTTCCTCTTCTTCAAGCTGTATGTTTACCGGCGGTTTGTCTTTTATTACGTATGTTGTGTGCAGAACTGAGAAGAAGCGTTCCTTGCTACGTTCTTCCTTGTCCTTCATGTATTTTTCAAACAATTTGCTTATCTGCTCATTTTGTAGAAGTCTGAAATGCTCCAGTTCATCGTCAATATTGTCATAGTCGCCAATCTCAATATTCAAGTATCTGAGCATACGCTCTTTTACTCTCTCGGAAGGCTTTTGTTTCAGATAATCCGACAGTATTTTAATGAATCGGTCAAGTATAGTTTCGAATATCGATATTGCACTGTCAATGTTTTCCGGATTTTCATTGTGGAATAGGCGTCTGAGCTTTTGTCCTCCCTCATTGAAGAGGGTGTTGCCGGCATTATCGCTGTACCGGTCTATATCGCGGCTCACCATGTTCAGACTTCTTGTTATTTCCAGTATGCTCCTTATGAACGAGTTGTATATGTATACATCAAAATGTTCGGCTCCGTTTACAAGATAATAAAGCCATTTAGACAGAGTGCTTTTACCGCATCCGTTTTCACCGGACAGTACAGTAATCCCGTCTATTGCGATGACCGCTCTTTTTACTGCATGATAATCATGAAGTGAATATACATACCTGCTCATATAACATCGTGTGAGTAAAATGTTTTTATATATGCAAAGATAGCATTAATATTTCATAATGGTATGTATGCATCGGTGTTTTTTGAAAACTTTGGCTATTCTTATGTTTTTGGAAGTATCAATAAAACCATGTCTATTCACTCCTCAAATATCTCCGTCTCTTCCCTGTACCATTCTTTGTAAGACTGCATGGATGCGACCTGTGCGGTGATTGCTTTATATTCGCAGCTGCCTTCTGAGGTATTGTCTTTGTCGAGCAATGTGTCCACAACGGTGGTTGTGGTGTATGCGATGATTAGTGGAGACGGGAGGGCGGGTATCTGCATGGCGGAGGTGTCGCAGGGCATGCCGGTCTCCGTCAGGAGATAGGCGGACATGTTGAATGCCACCCAGTAGTCGCCGGTGTGGTAGAGGTGTATTGTTGATGTGTTTTCTGTCTCGTGGCGTATTATTTCCGGGAGCATTGTTTCCAGGAGATTGTCCAGTTGCTGTGCCGGTGTCTGCGCTTGATGTTCTTTCATGTTGTTCATGATTATGCGTTTTGGATTTTCCGGAGAAAGCATTGGGGGATGTATGATGTCGCCACGGCACATACGCCATGTATCGACACGAACAGGCGGCGGTTGCCTCTTATGCGGCGGATGTATCCTTCGGCTCCCTTGAACACTCCGTCGACGACTTTTACACGGTCGCCTTTTCTGAAAAAACTGTCGTCTGCCCCAAAGTATTCCAGTCCGCTCTCGCCCGATGAGCATACGAGCATGAAGATGTTCATTTCTTTCTCGGGAATGGCGTATGGTTTTTTGCCCATGTCGGTGCTGCTTGTATAGACAAAAGCCTTGTTATATAATAAGGTGTTGACGCGTTGGGCAAATGCAGGTGCCGAGCGGAAGAATATCAGCGAGTTTATCATGGGCTTGCGCTCATGACCGTTTCCTTGTGTTTCGCAAGGAATGTATGTGCTGATGCCGCATCCATTGAGTGTCTCTTCTACGTCGAATACTTTGTTGAAGAACACTTTCAGAGCATACCAATGGCTTTCTTCCTGTTCCACTTGTGTTGTTTCTTGATTATAACGTTTGTTCAGTGTGGGCATACCTTCCATTCCTGCGTATGACGTTTGGGACATCATTCACAGCACGGGAAGTAATATCCGTATTTGTTCTTTTTTATTAAAAACTCTCGGAAAACCGATTTCATGCCTGGATCCAAGCTGAAAATTCGTACCTCCTGATTGTCCGTCTCTTGATAAGAGATGTATCGACGGGTGCAAAGTTATTAAAAATAATTTAAATACAGTGAATAATCCATCACTATTCTGTAATTCGTCCAATATCTTTTTGTTTGCTTTGTCCGTTTCCGAAGTGTCGAGTGATGCAAGATATATTCGTGTTGTCGCTTCCGAGTCATGCCCCATACACTCACATATCACCGACAGTGGGATGTGCCTGCTGTGTGCAATCGACGCCCATGAGTGGCGCGCCACATACATTGTCAGCGGCTGTTCGCATCCCGTTGCCGTCATGATTTGTTTCAGTTTGTTGTTTATAAGGTGCTGTACGTTCCGGTATTGTCTTGTGACATCCGTCTTTTCTGTTATTATGGGCAGCATATATCCGTTGGTGTTTGACGGATACATGTCGACGATGTCCTGCATGCACTGTTCCCATTTTATGTAAAGACGCTGTCCGGTCTTACGTCTTCTATACGACAGAAGACCGTTCTTAAGGTCGTCTTTTCTCAGAAAAGCCATGTCGATGAATGACATTCCGCGTGTGTAGAAACTGAACATAAACATGTCGCGTGCCAGTTTCAGCGAAGGCTCGTCCGGCAGTTCCACATTCTTTATGCGCCTTATGGTCTGCATTGTCACAGCCCTTTTCATTGTCTTCTCCACTCCGGTGTATACCCGTTTGAAGGGATGCTGCTTTTTGACAAGCCCTTTTTCCACGGCTCTGTTGTATGTCGCCCGCAGTATGCGCATGTAGAACGAGCTTGTGTTGCGGCAGACGCCTTTCGACTTGAGGTATGTCTCGTATTGCATCATCATGTTGTTGTCTATTTCGCCCGGCAGTATTTTGCGGTTGCCGGCAAATCTCATGAAACTGCGCATTGCAGACAGGTATGTCTCTGCGGTGCGCGTGCGTCCGGCGCGTTGCAGACTGTTTGCTGTGGCGTTCATAAGTCCGTATATGCAGTGCTCGTCGTTGCTGTTGCGGAACATGCTCACTATGTCGTCTGCCCCGAATCCCTTTCCCATCTTGTCCAGCTGTTGCATTATGCTTCCGATAAGCTTTATGTCTGTTTCGATGCTTTTCCTCACACGGTTTATATATTCCGTTCTTTCATTGTTGTGCGTTGTCGCGCGCGGCATTTCTGTACGTCGGTCCCATTCGTCGGTACGTATCCTGTATGATGTTCTTATTGTTCCCGACGTGTTGTTGTGCATGATTTTGTAACACACAATTCCCTCCGTTCTGTTGCCGGAGCATGTTTTCAACCTTGTTCTTAATGTTTCCATATTGTGATAATTAATGTGGATGCAATATAAGGCTTGTCATAAAAAATGCCAACGTGCATGGTTGTAGATGTTAAAATAAGGAGATAAGGGGAGGAGGCATAAGGAGATAAGAGGAGATAAAAGAAGATAGAGGGAGATAGAAGACAAATGTCCTGTTGCTTATTTCAAAGCTATTGTCCTTTATCTTCTGTGGCGCAGCCACGTATCTCCTTCTATCTTCCTCTATCTCCTTATTCATCAGTCCTTTATCTTACGTGGCGCAAGCCACATATCTTCCCTTATCTTTCCCATATCTCCTTGTCTTGATTTCCTCTCATCGCACCCCGTTTTACAGCCGTTATGTAACGTCTTGAAAATCAAGATGATACCTTTTACTTTCTAAAAGGGCACCTTTCAGCCTCCGATATGCCGCCTTTCAGGCTCTAAAAGGGCACCTCTTGCATTGCGAAAGATGTCCTTTCGGGTGCACATGGGTTGTACGTTGGTGTCGTATAAACCTTTTTTGTTTAATCCAAAATAGACATTAAAATACATTTGTTTGATATTTTTAACCAAAATATTAGGTCGTATAATATATTTTTAGTATTTTTGCCGTATGTTAAACTGTAATCATTCAAAGAAGTGAAAAGAAACTGTTTATTGCTATTGATGGTTCCGTTACTGTTTTCCGGTTGTAAACTCAGTCTGAAAGCATTTGAGGATGACGATAAGGCTTTGGTGGAAGTGGTGCGCTATGACCGTCTTGAGAGCCAATATCTTACCACCGGAGACTTTTCTGCCTTGCAGCAGATGAACACCGACTATCCCATGGAGACGCGCACACTGATAGAAGATGTGTTGAGAATAGGCGATGTGAGCGATCCTAAGATAAACAAGCGTTTTCTTACGTTCTATCAGGACTCTGTTTTGCAGAGGCTTATTTCAGATGCCGAACTGCAATATGCCAATATGGATGATGTCAATACCGGGTTGTGCGATGCTTTTGCACGCCTGCGCATGTTCCTGCCCACTGTGTCGGTGCCCGATGTGTATGCACAAATAGGCGCTCTCGACCAGAGTATCGTGATAGGTAACAATACCATCGGCATTTGTCTCGACAAGTATCTTGGCGAGAACTATTCGCTGTATAAGAAATACTACGATGCAGAGCACCGTAAGACAATGACGCGCGACAACATCGTGCCGGACTGTCTTAACTTTTATCTTCTCAGTCTATATCCGCTGTCCGACTCGGAGACACGTCAGCAGATAGACCGCGACCTGCACATGGGCAAGATGCAGTGGGTGTGCAACCTTGTGCTTGAGAAGAAATTCTTTGACACACGCTATGTGCAGATTGTAGACAATTATATGTCCAAGTACAAGTCCATGCCCATAGAGACGTTGCTGAAGAATACCGACTACAGGGAAATGAAGAAAGATATTAAGATTTAGACAGTGGGGCGGCATGTCAGAGTGCCGTCTGTCATGGTAAATGTATGCCGGATGATATCTTCCGATGCAGATAATGGTTTGTCATATTTTTTGTCTGCACGGTGATACATCCGGTATTTTGTATAAACAGGTATTCGATATTGGTCGTATCAGTCCGGCTATGGGCACATACTACCTTGCCGTGCCCCTGTTTTCTTGAGGTGGTTGGCAAGCAGATTGGCAAACTCGTGGTTCTTAAGTCCCCAGTCAGGGGCGATAAGAAGCTCTTTCGGCGACTGCGACACAAAGCGTTCCAGCACCATGTCTTTGCGCAGGTGTTGTATGTATCGGGTTATCAGACTTATGTATTCTTCTGCCGTGTACGTGTGGAAAGGATGCGCGGCGTATACCTCTGCAAGTCTTGTTCCGCGTATTATCTGCATCTGATGTATCTTCAGTATGTTCAGTTTTGTGGCAGATATCAGCGGTGCCTGCCTCAGACTCTCCTCCGCATCTTCTCCCGGCAGTCCGATGATGATGTGCCCTCCCGTCGTTATGCCGCGCTCCACGGTTCGTTCTATCGTGCGGCATGCACACTCGAATGTGTGCCCGCGGTTTATGCGGCGCAGCGTTTCGTCGTTTGCCGACTCTATCCCGTATTCCACAATCATGAACGTCCGGCGGTTAAGCTCTTCCAGATAGTCGAGCAACTTGTCGGGCATGCAGTCGGGGCGTGTGCCAATCACTATCCCCACCACATCTTCCGTGTCGAGTGCCTCCTCGTACATGCGTTTCAAACGCTCCACACTTCCGTATGTATTAGTATAAGCCTGGAAATATGCCAGATATTTCATGTCGGGATATTTGCGTGCGAAAAACTCTTTGCCCGCTTCTATCTGGCTGCGTATGGAGCGCCCCGTGTCACAGTATGACGGGTTGAAGGTGCGGTTGTCGCAGTATATGCAGCCTCCGCGCCCTATGCTTCCGTCGCGGTTGGGGCACGACAGACCGGCGTTTATCGATATCTTCTGCACACGGAACGGGAACTGCGAGCGGAGCCATGTGCCGAAGTCATTGTATGGTGTGTTGTTGTCGTTCATCTTTCAAACAGCTTGTTGTAAATGGCAATATTGTTGCAGCCGTAATGCCGCGTGTCGTTGCAGGTCATGCACGGTCGGGTGGCTGCTTTGCCCTTTTACACCATTATTAATTATAAATTATCAATTATAAATTACCAACGGGCATTGCAAATATAACCAAAAAAAACTATCTTTGTGGCACTAAACAACAATAAAAGCAATGAAAAGACTATTTATAATGTGTGTTTCATTTGTCATGGGCATGGCGAATATAGCCTCTGCCGACAACATCAGACTTGAAGATGTAACGGGCGGAAAGCTTCGTGCCACGTATATCAGTGCCGTTACTCCGCTGCCCGACGGCGACAGCTATGCCTGTATCGACTCCAACGGAAAGAAGATTGTGTGCCACTCGTTCCGCACGGGACAGCAGACGGGAGTGCTGTTCGATGCCGACAACACCGTGGGAGAGAAGATAGAGAGTTTCGACAACTTCATCATGAGTCCCGACGGAACCAAGATGCTTATACAGACCAACACCGTGCGCATATACCGCCGTTCGTTCACCGCCGTCTATTATATATATAATATAGGTACGCGCAAGCTTGAACGCCTGTCCGACTACGGACCGCAGCAGTCGCCGGTATGGTCGCCCGACGGCAATCTCGTGGCGTTTGTACGCGACAACGACATATACCTTGTCAAGCTGCTCTATGGCAATGCGGAGAGCAGAGTGACTAAAGACGGAAAGAAAAACGAGGTGATAAACGGAATCCCCGACTGGGTGAACGAAGAAGAGTTCGGTTTCAACACCGCCCTTACGTTCAATGCCGACGGCACCGTGCTGTGCTGGATACGCTATGACGAGACCAAGGTTCCGGTATATTCGCTCCAGATGTTCAAGGGCATGAAGCCCGCACGCGATGAGTATTCGGTGTATCCCGGAGAGTATTCTTATAAGTATCCCAAGGCGGGACAGCAGAACTCAACCGTCTCCGTGCACAGTTTTGACATTCTGTCCAAGCAGACACGCAAGCTGCAGGTGCCTGTGGATGCCGACGGATACATACCCCGAATAAAGCCTACGGGCGATGCGCAGAACATAATAGTATATACGATGAACCGTCATCAGGATGTATTGTGTCTGTATTCTGTCAATCCCAAGAGCACCGTCAGCCGCCTGCTCATAAAAGAGAGCGTGCCTAAATATGTGAAGGAAGAGGCAATGGAGGGCATACGCATTGTCGGAAACAATATCCTTGTGCCGAGCGACAGGGACGGATATGTGCAGCTTTATCTTTATGGCATCAACGGACAGTTGCAGCGAAGACTGACAACGGGCAACCGTGATGTCACTGCCCTCTACGGATTTGACGAGAAGACGGGCGACGTTTATTATCAGGCGGCAGGCAGAAGTCCGATGAACCGCGAGGTGTATGTCACGCGTAAAAACGGCAAGACAGAGTGTCTCACGCCGCGCGAGGGCTGGAATAATGCCGTGTTCAGTACCGGATGCAAGTACTTCATCAACCAGTGGAGCGACATGAACACACCGTTTGAATATACCGTTTGCAGCAATTCGGGCAAGAAACTGGCGCAGCTCGAGGACAACGGTGCACTGAAAAACAAGCTCTCGGCATATAGCTTGCCCCATAAAGAGATGTTCTCTTTCACCACCTCGGAGGGCGTGAAACTTAACGGTGTGATGATAAAACCCGCCGGTTTTGACGCCGGAAAGAAGTATCCCGTCATCATGTGGCAGTACAGCGGACCGGGCAGCCAGCAGGTTGTTAACTCATGGAACCTGGGTTCGATGGGGCAGGGCGCCCTTTATGATGCTTATCTTACCGAGCAGGGATTTATCGTTGTGTGTGTAGACGGCAGAGGAACGGGCGGCAGAGGATCCGAGTTTGAGAAGTGTACGTATCTCAGTCTGGGCGACAAAGAGTCGAAAGACCAGGTCGAAACGGCGCTCTATCTCGGTTCGTTGCCATACGTGGACAAAGACAATATTGGAATATGGGGTTGGAGCTACGGCGGATTCAACACGCTGATGAGCATGAGCGAGGGACGCAAGGTGTTCAAGGCGGGAGTGGCTGTTGCGCCTCCCACCGACTGGCGCTTTTACGACACGGTATACACCGAGCGCTTTATGCGCACGCCAAACGAGAACCCTCAGGGATATGACGACAATCCGATAAACCGTGCGGACAGGCTCAGCGGCGAACTGTTGCTGTGTCACGGACTGGCAGACGACAATGTACATCCGCAGAACCTGTATGAATACACCGAGGCACTTGTGCAGGCTGACAAGGATTTCAAGATGAATGTGTATACCAACCGCAATCATAGCATCTATGGAGGAAAGACCCGCACGCATCTGTTGCGGCAGATAGCGGAGTTCTTCAAGGACAAGATGAAGAGATAATGGGTATGCAATGAGTTGCAAAACTACTGAAATTTTAAAGAAAAGAACAGAATAACAATTATACTAAAGGAAATGAAAACATTTGGATTTATTGCCGTAACGACTTTCTGTATGATGCTTTTTGCACAGCAAACAGAAGCAAAGGACGTTACGATTACAGTGAAGAACAATGCCGATGTGCAGCGTCAGGAACTTGTGGAGGTAGACGCCGCAAGTGTTTACAAGACGCTCGGAATAGGCAAAGGCGAGCCTTTTATCGTAAGGAATGCGTTGGGACAGGAGGTTGCAGCACAGGTTACATACGACGGTAAGATACTCGTTGACGCTGCCGTGCGCCCCATGGGAACGGCGGTATTTACCATAACAAAGGGCACACCGAAGCCGATGAAGACATTTGTATGCGGCAAACAGTATCCCGAACGTGTGGACGATGTGGCATGGGAGAACGACCGTACTGCCTATCGTGTGTACGGACCGGCACTTCAGCGCTCGGGCGAAAGGGCATTCGGAGTGGACGTATGGGTGAAGAACACTCCCGACCTTGAGGTTGACAAGCGGTATGTCACCGAGCTGTCAAACCACCACAAGATACAGGAACTGAAGAAAGCAGGTAAGGACAGAGAAGCTCTTGAGATGACACAGGCGACGACTTACCATTATGACCACGGTTACGGACTGGACTGCTACAAGGTCGGTCCGACACTGGGAGGCGGCGCTCCGGCTCTTATGGACGACAACGGATTAATCCTTCCGTACTGTTACAAGACATACGAGATACTCGATAACGGTCCGCTCCGCTTTACGGTGAAGCTGGTTTACAATCCTGCAAAGATAGGAAAGGATGCCAATGTGGTTGAGAATCGTTTGCTGAGCCTTGACAAGGGAAGCAACTTTAACCGTATGGAGGTGTGGTTCGACGGTCTGACACAGCCCCGTAAACTGGCTGCCGGCGTGGTTATTCACAGTGAAGACACAGAGAGTGTAGTGCTCGGCAAGGATATGGTGTTGTATGCCGACCCGACGGACAATCCTGCTAAGCAGAACTTCCAGATATACGTAGGCGCCCTTTTCCCATACGGAAACGTTGCCACTCAGCGTGTTGCCGATGCTGTTCCTGTAGACGGAGCGGCGGGTCATGCAGTGGGAGTTACCGAGTATAAGCCCGGTGAAAGGTTCGTATATTATTTCGGCTCGGCATGGAGCAAGAACGACGTGCGCACGTTCAACGAATGGAAATTGCGTGCATCGGAGACAATAGATGCGCTCCGCACGCCTCTGAAGGTTACGGTAGAGTAACGATAAGGACGTAGAAATCCTTTTTATATACGTCAAGACACGGAAAAACCGGACTGTTATGATTATTAATCATGAGTGTAAACAGTCCGGTTTTTCCGTGTCTTGACGTTTGTTGAAGGCGGATTAATGACAGTCGGATGCCTTGCATCCCGACCGGCATCGCCGTATCATTCTATTATTCCGATTTTCTTCCATTCTTCGGTAAGTGCCGTTACATCCTTCAATGCCGTTTCTTTTTCCACATTATATTCCCTTGTCAGCAGTTCCGCAAGTTCCTCGCATGTGAACTCCCTGCCTGTAACTTCTTTCCACAAGTATGCCGACGACTCGTTCATGCTTATTATGTTGCTGAAATCGATGTTCTCTTTTCCCTCGGCAACGATAATGTTCTCGCCGCACACGGTGCGCAGGTTAAACCCTTTTTTTGTTCTCATTGTATGTATTATGTTTATTGTTTTTCTTTTCAATCCTTATGCCGCATGTCATTTCGCGCCACCGAAAACCTTCATCCATATCCTCCGGTAGAAAGCCAGAAGATATCTGCGCACAGGTCGCAGACGTGTCCATACGTATGAATATATGCGCCATTTCATGCCGTCGGTGCGATCCATTACATCGCGTCCTTTTCTGTAAAAACCTGTCACTGAGCCTTTGACGTCCTCCGTTCGGCACTTCTCCACCGTCAGATTGCCGTCTCCAAGCAGTGTCACCGTGCCGCCGGATATGTCCACAATGCGGTGCAACACATAGTGCCCCGGCGATATCTCAGCCAGCACCGGGTCTCCCTTCTTTATGTCCCTTGCCTTTACAAGCAGTGCCTTGTCGCGGTTGTTTTCAAGAAAAGGGCGCATGCTGTAGCCCTTGAGACGCAGGGTTACGGTGTACCCCTCGTCGAGCAGACGCACCACTTCGGGCAGGAACTTGTCGTTGGGAAACTGCTTTTCAACTATTGCGATATTGTCTTGTGGCATAAAACTGCAGCGTCTTTGTCCGGCAGACAGTGAAGAGTGTACATGCCGGTTGTCTCGATAATCTTTGTTATATTGTTGCAGACATTGTCAAAAATGTCCTTGCTCCATTTCATTGTAGAGCACGATGGCATCACTGATGCAAACGCCTTTGTGGGCGAAAGCCGCTCTATGCTGTTTTCCTTTGCCCTGTCTATGCGCGTAATGGCGCCCAGCGGAGCCTTTACATTGCGGTAACAGGGAGTCTTTCCGCTCCACGGACTGCCGTAGATAAACGTCTGTCCGTCGATAGTCCTCACTATCGGGTTGTCGTCGTTCATGAGGTCGCAGCCCGGTATGTGGCGCAGCCACAGGCTCACGTGTGTACTCTTGCCCGTGCCGCTCTTTGCAATGAAAGCATATCCGCGCCCGTTGTTACGTACCAATGAGGCGTGGATGAGCAACGCATTGAAGCGGCAACCGGCAAACGCGAAGGTTATCATCAAGGCGTTGTTCAGCCCGAAACTCCTCATGTTGGTGTTGCCGTTGAGCGCACACCGGCAGTTGCTGAAGCTGCGGTCTGTCTGCAACAGGCAACAGCTGCGCCCTTCGATGTCCTTTATGATATACTGGTATCCCCCGTCTGCAAGCAGGTCTACAATCGTGTCACCGTTGCCGGTGTCGAACTGCCCTATGCGTTCCTTGTCTGTGTGTATGGGCTGCAGCCCGTCGTCTACGGTGATTGTAAACAACTTTTCGCCGTCCGAAAGCTTCTCGCGAAACGGTTCGAACGACGAAATCAGCCCCATATTGTTTTTGCCCGTATCGTTGAAGACAATTCTAAGGTGCAGATCCGCCAGACAGAAATCGTTGATGTCCGCTTTTTCATGACTGTCCATGGTCTGAAACTTTAAACCTCACAACCTTTAAACATATCATTTCCCCACACCGTCTTCCACAACCTGCGGCACGATGCTCTGAAAGCGGAATTGGTCTGCGGCAATATGTTCGATGATACAGCCGCCCCTCTTTACATACCTGTCTCTCATCTTGCGGTGCTTTCGGTCGATGTCTTTCCGCTTGAAGGCGTATGATATCACGCATGTGCGGTGTTCCTTCCCGTTTTCGTTGAGATATGTCTTCAACTGTCCCGAATAGTTCTCGCGTTCCAGCATAAACTTTGTCTTGTCGTTTATCCATACGCTGTCAATCTCCTGAATATCCGTGAAATATACGGTAGAGTCGTTGAACGATGCCGCAAATCCGAAAGCATATACCTTTGGCACACACTTGTTTTTTGCCGTAATAGTGGTTGTGGCGAATGCTGCCACTACTGCCGTTACGGCAAACAGATACTTGTACAATTTCATATATTACTGTTGTTGTTGAGTTCTTATACGGGAAGTTGCCGTCAAAGCGCATGCCTCAGAACCGGTATTTCTTCCTTTCTTTGTATTCCTGTTAACCCTCCTCTCACTGTCCGAGATACGATTTCAGCAGCTTGTTCTTTGTGTTCTTGCGCAGTTTTCTTATCGCTTTCTCCTTTATCTGCCTTACCCTTTCGCGTGTCAGTCCGTGTCTTGCGCCTATTTCTTCGAGTGTCATTTCCGGTTGGTTTATGCCGAAGAACGCCTCGGTTACCATTCGCTCGCGCTCATTCAGTGTTTGCAGTGCCCGTTTAATCTCATCTCTCAGCGACTCCATCACCAACGTTTTGTCTGCCATGGGCGAGTCTTCGTTCTGCAATACGTCCAACAGATTGTTCGTGTCGCCGTCGGACAGAGGCGCGTCCACAGATATATGGCGTGTGTTGATGTTCATCGCGTCTTCTATCTTGTCGTGCGGAATGTCCACCTTGTCGGCTATCTCGTCGATGCTCGGGCGGCGTTCGTGCTGCTGTTCAAACTCGTTGAGCACCCTGTTTATCTTACTTGCCGAGCCAACTTGGTTCAACGGCATCCTTACAATGCGGCTCTGTTCGGCTATAGCCTGCAGTATGCTTTGCCTTATCCACCACACGGCGTATGATATAAACTTGAAGCCGCGGGTCTCGTCGAACTTCTCGGCGGCCTTTATCAGTCCCATGTTGCCCTCGTTGATGAGGTCGGGAAGGCTCAGTCCGTGGTTCTGATATTGTTTCGCCACAGACACAACGAAGCGCAGGTTGGCTTTTGTAAGCTTTTCCAGAGCCTTGCGGTCGCCTTTCTTTATCCTCTGTGCAAGTTCCACTTCCTCGTCGGTTGTGAGCAGTTCCTCATGTCCTATGTCCTGAAGATACTTGTCGAGCGAGGCGCTTTCCCTGTTTGTGATGGATTGTGTTATTTTAAGTTGTCTCATTCAGTATGTGATTTAAGTAGATGCAAATATACGAATAAGTCGAGAACAAAACAACAAATTCATTTGTTTTTTGTCGAGCAGGAGTATATTGGACGAAGACAAAGGCGAAGTCAAATATACGAATAAGTCGAGAACAAAACAACAAATTCATTTGTTTTTTGTCGAGTTAGAGTATGTTGGAAGCAATGGAATACGAACCGGAATAAAAACGTTCATCCGCTTTGTAGGGACTTATACTTGTATATGTCCGCGTCTTGTCATGTAAAGAATATGTTCTTTTACATAATATTTACAGACACATACAAGAATAAGTTCTCACAAAGCGGATGATATTTTCGTCTTTTTTATCCCTGAAACCTTAGTTCCGTGGGATACTCCTTAGTCCTCCTGCAACGGAACGGCGAAGTATGCCTTCTTGCCTGTGGGGAACATTCCCTGTATGTAGAGCACCGGATCCTTGCTCTTCGATGCGTCTTTCACCGCTTCCTGCAAGTCGTCGATAGTCTTCATCGGAGCATCGTTGACTTTCTGTATTATGAAACCGCGGTTGATGCCGGCATCCTTAAGGGCACCGTTGTTCACCTTTATCACTGCAAGACCGAAGCTTATGCCCAGCTGCTGCTTTTCCGATGCGTTTATCTCGCGGAAGTTTCCGCCCAGCACATCGAGGTCGGCATTCTTCACAACCTTTGTGTTGCCCTGCGCATTCTTTAGTGTTACGGTCACGTCCTTCTTGCGTTTGTTGTGCAGATAGGTTATCGTGATCTTGTCGCCCGGGCGCTTGTTTGCCATATACTCCTGCAGTTCTGCCATCTTCTTCACCTTCTTTCCGTCCACGGCGGTTATCACGTCGCCCTTCTCAAGACCCGCTTCGGCTCCGGCACCCTCTTCGCTCACCTTGGCAATGTATATACCCTCCATTGTTCCGAGGTCTATCTCGTTGCCCTTCTCTTTTTCTGCGTCGATGTATCTGTTTACATCAGAGCCTTCAATGCCCAGCAGCGCGCGCTGTACGGTGCCATACTGCTTGAGGTCTGCCACCACCTTGTTCATTATCGTTGTCGGAATGGCAAAGCCGTATCCGCTGTAACTGCCTGTCTGTGAGTATAGCATGGCGTTGATGCCTACAAGCTCTCCCTGGGTGTTTACCAGTGCACCGCCGGAGTTGCCCGAGTTGATGGCGGCATCGGTCTGTATGAACGACTCCACGCCGTTGGCACCCAATGAGCGCGCCTTGGCACTTACGATGCCCGCCGTTACGGTTGAGTTGAGGTTGAACGGGTTACCCACTGCCAATACCCATTCGCCCACCTTCAGTTTGTCGCTGTCGCCGATGGTCAGTGTCGGCAGGTTCTTGCCGTCTATCTTTATGAGTGCAAGGTCGGTGGTCTTGTCTGTGCCCACTATGCGTGCAGAGAACTCACGGTTGTCGTCCAGCGTTACGGTAAGCTCGTCGGCACCTTCCACCACGTGGTTGTTTGTGACTATATATCCGTCGGTAGATATTATCACTCCCGAACCGGCACCCTGCCTTTTCGGTGTCTGTATCTGGCGTTTCTGCGTGCCGCCGTTGCCGCCCGGATTGCCGAAGAAGCCGAATGGATCGAAGAAATCGCCGAAAGGATTGGACTGTACGTCGACGGTCTGCACCTTGCTGTTTTGCAAAAACTTGATGTGTACCACGGCGGGGAGAGCCTTCTCCGCGGCGTAGGTAAGGTCTACGGGCTGTCCCGGTGCCGGCGCCTTGTAGGCGTAAACCTTCATGAACGAGCCGGCAGAAAATGCTATTGCCACTATGCACATGGCATAAACCAGATAGTTTGATAATTTTTTCATGTTGCTGTTATTCGTTTTTGTTGATAATCTTTCTTGTACCGGACGGCAAGATATGCCGTGACCGTACCTTTCGGCACGGTTTTCCCGCGTTTTTTGTTGCGTGCAAATATAGTCCCATTTTTTATCAAACATATAAAACACATCTTATATTTGTTCTCTTTTAACACTCAAAACGCCCTTGTTAACGGCTCTTAGCGCGAAACAAGCCGTTTTTTACATTCGTTTAAAGAGCCGTAATGCAGGGCGTATATACTTTGTAACCGGTGCTGATTACGGATAAGTAAATCCTAATATAACGAATTCGTCGAATTATACAAACCACACCTGAGAGATGTGTCATAATTCAATATCTGTTGTATGTAGGGACATATTTTTCACTTCGTTCAACAACACGTCTTGTATTTGTCCGCCTGTAACAGACACGTTGTCAAACTGTTATACAAACGGACAAATACAAGCATATGTCCCTACTCGCGGGTGATAGCCTATTTTGACACATCCTCCGGTGGTGGTTTGTCATATCATATATGACCGATAATATAGATACATTAAATTTATGTTATATACATAGTGACACCATATAAGGGCATTTCGCGACATTTTGACATCGCAAAACCGTCGACTAAAACTTTCATTCCGGGCGTTTACGGACGCGAAAGGGGAGGCGTGAGACGTGAAAAAACGCCGTTTCGGATACGAAGTAGCCCGTTTCAGGTCGCAAAATGCGTAACTTTAGCCTCTAAAGTGCCGTCATTTGCATGCCAAAGTGCCGCATATTGCGGGCTGAAATGCCGTGTTTTGCATCCTGAAAGGGCATGTTTTGCATCCGGAGCTGTGCACATTTTCGTGTGATAAAGCATAACCGCGTGATATGCAGAGCGTTGCACCTGCACACCAATGCTTGCCGTTTTTACGCCGATGAGCGTAAAAGTTTCAAAAGATGGCAGTATTCAGGGATTGTGAAAAATCAAAAAGAAAGGAAAAAGGCGGAAATGATTAATAATTGATAATTCATAATTTATAATAGGGAAAGCCTTTGAAAGTTTGTTTATGCAGATGCCTGTGCCGTGTAGGGATGCTCCATGGAGCATCCGAATCCGCAGGGAATACCCGTTATAATATATATACGTTTAATTTTAAACATCTACTTATATATTATGTTATTAGGATTTACATTCAGTTTAAAGATTTCCATCGGCGGGCGTAAGGCGTCGTCGCGAAGGAAGAGAAAGGAGGGGATGAGAGACGCTCCGCGCACACCTCTCTTCCTCGAGTTCATGGACCGCGAGATGAAGCACGTGCGCCGCCGTTGCCGTCAGAGCACCTGCGACAACTATATGACGGCGCGCCGCTCGTTCGCCGCGTTTCTCGGCGGTGCGGACATCCCGCTTCGCGAGGTGACCCCGCAGCTTGTCTCGCGCTACTCGCAGTGGCTTTCATCCCGCGGCGTGAGCCTCAACACGTCGTCGTGCTATATGCGTTCGCTGCGTGCCATGTACAACGCCGCCGCCGTAAAGCACCGCATAAGGCGCTGCAGTCCCTTCTCCGCCGTCTTCACGGGCAATGTGCCGACCCGCAAGCGCGCCCTCGGCGAGGCGGAGATGCGCCGCATCGGCATTGCCGACGTGGAGGAAGACACCGTCCGGTCGTGGGCACGCGATGTCTTCATGTTCTGCTTCTATGCCATGGGCATGCCCTTTGCCGATGCCATGCTGCTGCGCAAGAGCCGGGTGAGGGACGGGACGATAACCTACTTACGGCGCAAGACGGGTCGCGAGGTGACGGTGGGCATAGAGCCGTGCATGGAGAGGATAATGAGAAAATATGCCGGCGGCGACGCGGACTATGTTTTTCCCGTTCCCACGGGCGACCGGTTTCCGGGCGGCAAAGGCTACGCCCGGCTGCTGAAGTGTTATAATGCCGCTCTGAAAGTGCTGTCGCGCGATGTGGGACTGTGCCTGCCGCTCACGTCATACGTCGCGCGCCACACGTGGGCAAGCCTTGCCTACCGCCGCAACGTTCCGCTGCATGTCATAGCGCAGGCGCTGGGTCATTCGTCGCCAAGGGTGACGATGACATATATAAGGGAACTCGACGGGAGCACCGTCAGGCGTGCAAACAAAAAAATAATAAGGGGATTTACGTCAGCCACCTCTGTGCAATAGCTGCAACACAAAAATAAAATATCGCTGCAAAAGTACTTATTATAACTGAAACCAGCAAATATTAAACGGGATTTTTTCATGTCGTCCGGGCTTGTCCTGTGGTTTCCGGCAATATAAAGCACATCAAAAACACAAAGACTTGACATCTGTAAAACACTGACAATCATGTTTTTATACTGTTTTCTGTCACCTCTTGCACAGAGGTGCCTGCCGTGGTTCCCGCCTGTGGCTTGTGGTTTGGCTCGGCATGCCGTGTCGTTAGGGCGCGTGGTCACGGAGTTGTGATACATTACAGTAATTCTCAGTGTGCCGCCCGTGAGGGTGGCTGTTGGAAATAATTACTTGATTATACTATTTTTTCGGATACCGGAGCCGTGAGGCTGCGGTGTCCTTTTCGCTAAAATGCAAAAGGATGGGCAGCATCTATGGTGTTGTGCCCTCTCCATTCTTACACAATAAACGGACAAACATCACGACAGAGGGTAGTGGTATTACAATTTAAAGTGTATTACAATGAATAGAAAACAGTATGTAAAGCCGAGAACGGACATTGTGGAAGTTCTTGCGGAGACAGACGTTCTTGGAATTGTCACCGGTAGCGGCGGACAATCGGGTGAAGAGGCTTTGGGCAAGGAAGACTTGTTTGATTGGGATGAGACCAAAGACGAAACGGACGACAACGAGAACAGTACGTATGACGTGTGGTGATGTGTTGTGTGGTGTTGTTGGAAAGAAATATTATAAATAAAACAAGGTAAGGAAAGATGAAAAGATTTTTATCTCTGATGTTGCTTATGGCAGTGACGGCATGTGTCAGCATGGCGCAGGTGTTTGATACAAATAGCTCCTCCCGTTACCGTATACCGGCAATAGTAAAAGACAACAACGGTAGTCTTGTTGCTTTTTCTGATTACAGGTATGGTACCGGCGATATAGGCACCGGGCGTATTGATATATACGGAAAGATAAGTACGGACAATGGTGCGACATGGGGCAATAGCTTTACAGCGTTGAGCGGAAGTAATACAACAGGATTTACACGTGCCCATGGCGATGCTGCCGTGGTGTGCGACCGCGAAAGCGGAAAGATGCTGATGATGTGTGCATCGGGAAGTATCGGGTATTCAGATTCTAAGATAAAAATAAACCGTCAGGGGCGGGGTTCTTGGTTTTCTCCGTATACTTATAGTCTTAATGTTAATGAAGCAATACGTGTAGGACGTTCTTACAGTGAAGATAACGGAAAGACATGGACAACATCTGTTGACAAAACATCTGATGTCTATGGTATATGGGATGTGGCAAATGCAACCAGTTACAACGATGGTGAAAATTTTGTAGTTCCTGTCACAGGACTATTCTTCACAAGCGGCAAGATATGTCAGAGCAGCAAGATAAAAGTAGGAGATTATTACCGTATATATGCTGCGTTGTGCACCAACGTTGGAAGTCTTGTCGTTTATTCTGATGACTTTGGAGAAACATGGAACGCCCTCGGAGGAACAAGTGCACGCCCGGCACCAAATGGTGATGAGGCGAAGATAGAAGAGTTGCCAAATGGCAACGTACTTCTCTGTTGTTGTGTGAATGGAAATACAGGACGCGACTTCAACATCTTTACATATACAGACCAACGGACTGCTGCCGGAATATGGGGATCGGTTGTAAGGTCGGGACAGACGTCGGTTGCCGGCGAGACATACGCCGCATCATGCAACGGCGACATAATGATTGTGCCTGCAAAGCGCGACGGCAAAGACATTTATGTAGCATTACTTTCGGCAGCGATGAGCAGTGAGAGAGAATACGTGGGTATCTATTGGAAAGAACTTTCGGCAGAGAGTGATTATGACACCCCATTGGATTTCAAAACAGGTTGGACGGCATTCCCCGTAAGCACAACATCATCATGCTATTCTTCCATGACACTCGACAACAACGGAAACATAGCTCTGCTTTATGAAGAGACACTGCTTAATTACGGTTATGACATCGTGTTCAAAACATTTGCTCTTGAAGATATAACGGGTTACAAATATAACGATCCATGGGTAGGCAAGGTGCTGACTATTAAAGTTCTGTCGTATGATG
Organism: Xylanibacter caecicola; assembly: GCF_013166515.1. Taxonomy (GTDB): domain Bacteria; phylum Bacteroidota; class Bacteroidia; order Bacteroidales; family Bacteroidaceae; genus Prevotella; species Prevotella caecicola. The sequence goes on from NZ_JABKKJ010000013.1 coordinate 72,792, forward strand.
CGGATGAAAAAGTGGACCAACAGCGCTATCTATTTAATAATGATCTTAATCTCGCTGTAAATGCTGAAGAGGAAGCGACAACGCCGACATACAACCATTATTGGGTTGTGTCCAAAGATCCGGGCACAAATACATACTATCTGTCATCACTCAACGGTGACGGCTACATGGGAAGAGCTAATGCTATAGATTATTCAACAGGTGAGAAAAAGGAAAACATACCTGCATGTACGGACGATTATAAAAAGGAGTTCGAAATCCAAGACTTTGTTAAGACTTGGACACTAACTTCCAATAAAACCGGAGTAGCTATGAGCGGATATGCATTGAAGTTTGCATATGATAGCGACAAATCCAGAGTAGTGGCGATAGCCGACGACGGAGAAATTAACTGGTTTGACCACACTGCAAAAAGAGAGGCGATAACAAACAATGGCGTCACTAAATACTGGTCAACCGACTTTGAACTTAAAGAAGTAGAGTATACCAATACAATCGGTGATTACGGAACATTCGACAAACCGACATACTTCGGTTTCCCCGTTAAGTTTGAGCGTTCGGATGACGGCAAGGCTGTATATCAAGGAGAAGACTATAACTTCTATGCCACTTTGAAACTTCCGTTTGCCGTGACATTGCCTGATGATGTCAAAGCATATAAGTGCACATCGCTCTCGGATGTAGAAGGAACACAGGTGGGACTTGAAGAGCTTGAGCTTAAGGACAATGTGCTTCCGCGCGAGACGCCCGTGCTTCTGAGCATGTCGGGAAAAGAAGGAGACGTTAAAACAGAGAAGACTATATATCTGCGTCCTGCTCTTGCACAGACCATGCAGGAGACAGGCTTTGCCGGAACGCTCGGAAAGAAGACTTTCAGTGATACCGAGTATAACCCTGAAACCAACTCTAATATATATATTCTTAGCAAGAAGAACGGTCATGTTGCCTTCTATTGGCTCAGTGACCGCACCATGGCAGCCAACAAGGCATACTATGTTTTTGAAGGAACGGCTACAAACCAGTCGCTTGTGTTCAATTTCGGAGGAACAACGGCTGTAGACAAGATCACAGTGTCCGATGCCGTAAAGGGCAACGAACCCGTGTACGACCTGTGCGGAAGGCGTGTGGCTGCTCCTGTCAAGGGAATATACATACGCGGTAACAGGAAGGTTGTAGTAAGATAAGCTCATCCATATATGCAATGATTGCATTAAAGATTATGCACGGCAGGCGTAATGTCTGTCGTGCATAATTATTAAAAAGACGTTGCAGGCATATAAAATATGTATATTATGATTGTCCGTTACGCCGTTTTTATTTACCTTTGCATACAGAAAAAGAACGCAGTGCCACGGTTTGTCGCCGGTGTACGTAAGAGACACAGGAGGAAAGTCCGGGCAGCGCAGGGTGCTCCACTTCCGAAAATAGAAGCTATTGGTGACAGTAGGTGACGGCAGAAGAAAACAACCGCCATATATAATAATGTGGTAAGGGTGAGAAGGTGGTGTAAGAGACCACCGGTCGGCGGGCGATCGCCGGGCTGTGCCGGCTGGAGGCTGCAAGTTCGCGTATACCATCGTCTGAGGGTTACCCGCCCGACTTATTCCGATGGAGGGTAGAACGCTTGAGCCGCAGGGTGACTTGCGGAGTAGATAAATGACAGGCACCGCCGTGGTTGCCGAGAGGTAGCGGCGGAACAGAACCCGGCTTATAGGGGCGCTGTTTTCTTTTTTTGCTTTATATCCATTGTAAAGCGAATAATGTGTCTTTCGCATGTATAGACATTTTATTTGTCAGTTTCATTTAACGACAGGCTTATGGGCGAGCGTATAAAAAGACTGGTTGACTTTCTGAAGGTTGGTATCTGGACAGTGGACAGACACGACGTGTCGCCTGTGCGGTATATTGTCTATGAAGTGATAAGAAAACTGCTTCTTGCCATAGAGTGTTTCACGACGAAACGCATGATAGACTCAGCCGGATATCTTACTTATTCCACACTTCTTGCCATTGTACCGATTATGGCGGTGCTCTTTGCCGTGGCGAGAGGCTTCGGTTACAACAAATATATAGAGGAGTGGTTTCGTGACCTGTTGTCGAGTCAGCCGCAGGCAGCCGACATCATAGTGGGCTTTGTCAATTCATATCTTGTCCATACCAAGAGCGGCGTGTTCCTCGGCATCGGTCTTATAGTGATGCTTTGGACGGTCATAATGCTTGTATATAATATAGAACAGGCGTTCAATAATATATGGCAGGTAAAGAAACCGCGTAGCCTTTTCCGCACCATAACCGATTATATGGGCATGTTTTTGCTTGCTCCTGTGATAATAGTCGTGTCGTCGGGACTGTCTATCTTCATGGCAACGGTAGCGGGCGAGACAGACCGCATCGCTCTTCTGGGACCGGTCATGCGCTGTCTGATAGCGGTTATGCCATACGTATTCATGTCTGCGGTCTTTGTGGCGCTTTATGTTTTCATGCCCAATACGAAGGTGAAGTTCAGATGTGCGTTATTTCCGGGTATACTTGCCGGTGTGGCAATGCAGGGCTTGCAGTTGTTTTACATACATTCGCAGATATGGGTTAGCAGTTACAACGCCATATACGGTTCGTTTGCGGCGTTGCCCCTGTTTATGCTTTGGGTGCAGATATCGTGGATAATATGTCTGTTTGGCGCCGAACTGTGCTATGCCAGTCAGAACTTTGAGGACTTTGCATTCCGTGCCGGTACCGACGAGATAAGCCATCGCTATCGGCTGATGATGAGCGTGATGCTTATGAGCCATATATGCCGGCGCTTTGAGAAAGGAGAGAAACCGTATACGGCGCTCGAACTGCGTATGATAACGAACATACCAATACGCGTAACCCAGGATCTGCTTTATGATCTTACACGCATACACATGATAAGCGAGGTGACGTGCGACGAGAAAGGGGAAGACAGCGTATATCAGCCGGCGGAAGATTTGCAGCGCCTTACGGTGGGCGCGCTTATAGACCGTATGGAGGCTTACGGAAAGTGGAGCTTCAATCTTAACACTTCCGGTTGCGACCGTGTGGCATGGACGCGTGTGTTGCGCGCACGCGCCGATTATCTCGACGAGCAGAGAAACGTGTTGTTAAAGGAACTTTAATACACTTTTAATTCGGGAAAAATGCTTATTTTTGCATAAGATAAGTTGCGCCTCAGCAATTTGAAACTGGTTTCATTGTGTTCGGCTTGCATTATCTTTGCATAAGATAAGTTGTATCTCGGCAATTTCAAGCATGCTTGATTGCGCTCTATTTGCATTATCTTTGTATAAGATAAGCTTCGCCTCAGCAATTTGAAACAAGTTTCATTGCATTCGGCTTGCATTATCTTTGCATCATTAATCATAAATTAAAAGAAACAGATAAATGGAATTACCTGATTTTATGTCATACTCCGGTAAATTCACCAGCGGTGAGTTTATGGACAAGATTTCAAAGATTGCTAAGCGGGCAGGGGCAAAGTTGGTCTATGCCGCATTGATATTGTTTTACACCTTGCAGAGCGACAAGATATCCATAAAGGACAAGGCTATAATAGTGGGTGCCCTCGGTTATCTGGTGAGTCCGCTCGATGTGGTGCCCGATGCAATACCCATTGTAGGGCTTGGCGACGACCTCACCGTTCTTATCTATGTATTGAATAAGGTGTGGGGAGATGTGCCCGAAGATGTGAAGACAAAGGCGAAAGAGAAGCTTGAAAAGTGGTTTGACGATGATGAGATAAGCGAGATAAACGATTTGTTCGGCAACAATCATGACATCAAATAATGTGATTGCAAATCCAAAATCGTGATTTTTCTTGTCTGTATTGTGGAAAAAGGCTATCTTTGCAGCCTAATTCATTAATAGTAAACTTTTTAAAAGAATTATGAAAGCATTTGTTTTTCCCGGACAGGGAGCACAGTTTGTAGGTATGGGCAAAGACCTCTACGACAATAACCCTTTGGCAAAAGAACTTTTTGAGAAAGCTAACGATATTCTTGGTTACAGGATTACCGATATTATGTTTGCCGGAACCGATGATGAGTTGAAGCAGACAAAGGTTACACAGCCCGCAGTTTTTCTGCATAGTGTAATCAGCGCATTGTGCATGGGAGATGATTTTAAACCGGAAATGACGGCAGGACACTCTCTCGGAGAGTTCTCCGCACTTGTTGCGGCAGGTGCTCTGAGCTTTGAAGACGGACTGAAACTTGTTTATGCACGTGCCATGGCTATGCAGAAGGCATGTGAAATGGCTCCTTCTACTATGGCTGCAATTGTAGGTTTGGCAGACGAGAAAGTAGAGGAAATATGTGCAGAAGTGAACAAAGACGGTCATGTTGTTGTTCCTGCAAACTACAACTGTCCCGGTCAGTTGGTGATAAGCGGTAACATCGAAGCGATTAACGAAGCTTGCGAGAAACTGAAGGCTGCCGGTGCAAAGCGTGCCCTGCCGCTGAAGGTTGGCGGTGCATTCCATTCTCCGCTCATGCAGCCTGCCAAAGACGAGCTTGAGGCGGCGATAGAGAAAACGGAGTTTGCAGCGCCCAAGTGTCCGGTATATCAGAATGTAGACGGTAAGCCTCATACGGATGCAGCCGAGATAAAGAGCAATCTTATAGCACAGCTTACAAGTTCTGTTCGTTGGACGGCGTGTGTTCAGAACATGATTGCCGACGGAGCCGATGACTTTACAGAGTGCGGACCGGGCAAGGTGCTTCAGGGCATGATAGGTCGTATAGACAAGACTGTGGCTGCACACGGCATTTGATAAGATTTTTAGGAATGAAGAATGAAGAATGAAGAATGAAGAATTAAAGTTACATTGTTTTAAAAGCAAACTTTAATTCTTCATTCTTCATTCTTCATTCTTCATTTCCCTGTTCTTCATTCTTCAATTATGGGAAAGATAATAATATATCAGATATTTACGCGCCTTTTTGGCAATAGGACTACGGCTTGTATCGAAAGCGGAACGCTTGAAGAAAACGGCTGTGGTAAGTTTGATGATTTTACTCCTACAGTGCTTAAGCGTATAAAAGACATGGGCGTTACGCATTTATGGTACACCGGAGTGATACGTCATGCCACGGCAACCGATTATTCAAAGTATGGAATACCATGTCAAAATCCGTCTGTGGTGAAAGGAAAGGCGGGGTCTCCGTATGCGATAACCGACTATTACGACGTTGACCCGGATCTTGCATCGGATGTTGAAAGGCGTATGGAAGAGTTCGAGGCTCTCGTTGAGCGTACACACAAAGCCGGAATGAAGGTCATAATGGACTTTGTTCCTAACCATGTGGCGCGGCAATATAAGTCGGTATGCCGTCCGGATGGCGTCAGAGACTTGGGAGAAGATGACAACAAGGGCATGCACTTTTCAACGGTAAACAACTTTTACTATTGTCCGGACTGTGCTCTTGACCTTTCGGATGTTGTTTCTTCTGCAGATGCGGGTGACAATACGTATATGGAATGTCCGGCAAAGGCAACCGGAAATGACTGTTTTGGCAACCGCCCCGGCAGGAACGACTGGTACGAAACGGTGAAACTGAACTATGGTGTTGACTATTGCGATGCGGGAGGACGTTCGTTTCATTTTGACCCGATACCCGATACGTGGAACAAGATGACGGATATACTCTTGTTTTGGGCGGCAAAAGGAGTTGACGGTTTTCGTTGCGACATGGCGGAGATGGTGCCTGCCGCATTCTGGACGTGGGCGACAGACAAGGTGAAATACCGTTATCCGGATAAGATATTCATTGGAGAGGTATATGATCCCAACAGGTATCGCGACTACATAGGAGCCGGATTTGACTATCTTTACGATAAGGTGGGCATGTACGACTGTGTACGCGATGTGATATGCGGCAGGCGCAGAGCATCGGACATCACGTATATGTGGCAGGCAACTGATGACATTCGCAGTCACATGCTTTATTTCCTTGAAAATCATGACGAGCAACGTATAGCATCGGACTTCTTTGCAGGTGATGCCGAAAAGGGTATTCCGGGACTTATTGTCAGTGCTCTGATGCAGAAAAATCCGTTTATGGTCTATGCCGGACAGGAGTTTGGCGAGCGTGGAATGGACAAGGAGGGCTTCAGCGGTGTTGACGGACGCACCACGATATTCGACTATTGGACGGTTGGAACGCTGTATCGTGGCTTTGTTAACAGACGCAAACAGACAGTTGCAGAGAAACATCTTTATGATATATATGCAAAAGTTCTCAATGTGGCGGCTAATGAAAAGGCTGTAAGCGAAGGAGAATTTTTCGATCTTATGTATGTCAACGGGCATATCGCAGACAGGCAGTACGCATTTATACGGAAAGCCGGTAACGAACTTCTGCTTGTTGTGGCGAACTTCTCGGACAAGCCTGTTGTTGCAGATGTTGTTATACCGCGTCATGCTGTTGATTATCTCCGTATCGATGAGAACAACCATGAGGCAGTAGACATGCTGTCGGGTGACAAGTGCGTGTTAAAGGTAAAGGCGGATGCCCCTGTGTCTGTCTCGCTGGAACCGTATGGTGGAAAGATATATAAAATAAATCTATAGTCAGTTACAACAAGTCATGGCAGAAGATATATTGTTGAATGCTCACAACAAGGAGGAGTTCCCTCCGGCACACACAGCCGAACATCTTTTAAATCAGACGATGATACGTATGTTCGGATGTGAGCGTTCGCGTAATGCGCACATTGAGCGTAAGAAGAGCAAGATAAGCTATATTCTTGAACGTAAACCCGACCGTAAGATCGAGAAGGAGATAGAGCGCAGAATGAACGAACTGATAGAGGCAGATATGCCGGTGACATTTGAGTTTGTCACACGCAGCACTCTTCCCGACGGCATATTGCTTGACAAGTTGCCGGATGATGCCTCGGAGACGATACGTCTTGTGCGTATAGGTGATTACGATGTGTGTCCGTGTATAGGCAAACATGTGCGGTCGACAGCCCAGATAGGGCGTTTTGAGATGCTCGGAACGAATTGGGACGAAGAAAAACGCTCGTTCAGAATACGTTTTAAGATTGTGCAGTGAGGTTGTAAGCTATTGTGAATTCGACGAATTCATATTCTCTGAATATTACAAACCTTCTCTGGAGAGTGTGTAAAATAAATAATCATCTGCGAGTAGGGACATATGCTTGTATTTGTCCGCCCATAACAATAGATAAAAACAGCGGGGACATCGAAAGAAAAAGATAAAAGGAGATTGGAGAAGTTATGTGGCTAAAGCCACGGAAGATAAAAGACAATGGCTTGTACCAAGTGACAAAACATTTGTCTTTTATCTTCATTTATCTTCTCATGTCTCCTTTTATCTTCTTTTGATTTCTTTCAGACGCACCCGTCTTTATTTATGCTACCTTGTTAAAGCACTTTTTTGTAAAGCTCTACAATCTGTTCTTCCGTCACATCGCGCGGATTTCCGGGCGTACATACATCCGTTATAGCCTGTGCCGCAAGTGCCGGTATGTGTTCTTCCTTTATGCCAAGTTCGCTCAGATGCTGCGGTATGCCTACACGTATGGCAAGGTCTTTCACTGCATCGCATGCAGCCTGTGCCGCTTCCTGTGCCGTCATGCCCGTGGTGTCGACTCCCATTGTGCGCGCAATAACGCCGAATTTCTCTATACATTCGGGCATGTTAAACTCCATAATGGTGGGCAGCAGCAGTGCGTTTGCCACTCCGTGAGGGATATCGTGCAGCGAACCCATGGGGTGTGCCATGCCGTGTACAAGTCCGAGACCTACGTTTGAGAATGCCTGTGCAGCAATATATTGTGCCAGTGCCATGTTCTCGCGTCCCACTGGATTTGTCGGTTCCTCAACCGCTGTGGGCAGATACTCGGCAATCATCTTTATCGCCTGAAGCTCGTACATGTCGCTCATCACCCATGCACCCTTGGTTATATATCCTTCAATGGCGTGTGTCAGGGCGTCCATGCCCGTTGCTGCCGTCAGTCCCTTTGGCAGAGAATATGTCAGTTCGGGGTCAACGATAGCTACAGCCGGTATGTCGTTCGGGTCAACACATACCATTTTAGCCTGACGCTCCTCATCGATAATTACGTAGTTGATAGTAACCTCGGCACCTGTGCCCGCTGTTGTTGGCAGTGCGATAATAGGTACGCTCTTGTGTTTTGTCGGTGCGACGCCCTCAAGCGATACTATATCAGAAAATTCGGGGTTGTTGATAACGATGCCGATACCTTTTGCTGTGTCCATTGCCGAACCTCCTCCTATGGCTACAAGGCAGTCTGCGCCGGAGGCTTTGAATGCCTCGATACCTTGCTTTACGTTTGTTACGGTTGGATTGGGCTTTACCTCCGAGAATATCTCGTATGGAAATCCTGCTTCGTCCATGATGTCGGTCACCAGTTTTACGGTTCCAACTTTGATAAGTCCTTTATCCGTTACGACAAGGGCTTTGTTCATGTTCATACGTTTAAGTACATCTGCCAGCTCTTTTCTGCAACCGGCACCGAAGTAAGACACTTCGTTCAGAATGAATCTTTGTGACATAGATTTATAATTTAAAAGTTAACGATAATATTTGCTTTTTCCTATCGCGAAGATAAAGCAAGCCGAGCATGCTAAAACCATGTTTGTGGCAATAGAAGCTACCGCTTATCTTATGCAAAGATAATGCAAGCCGAGTGCAATCAAGTTTACTTGTAATTGCCGAGGCACCGCCTATCTTATGCAAAGATACGCAATAGAACTTAATAAAACATGTAATATCAGCTTTTTGTATTGGGAAATATGCTAAAAACGCAGCTTGAACAGCGGTAAAATATTTGATAAAGCACAGCGAGGACAACCTTATAAACAGCAGAAAGCCCCATGGATATATGTTTCCATGAGGCTTTTCCGTATTATTTTGTCTCGATCTCTTCTTTCATGTCTATAAACTCTTTGTTGCAGTCATAAAACTCATACTGCAAGAAAGCCATTTTCTGTGATGAGACAACGTGCACGCCCATGCCGTATTTTATTTGCCATTTTCTTTTCAGGGAGATGATACCCTGGTTGATGTAGGCTGCAACATACGGGTGTACGTGCAGGTAAAATTTCTTTACGCCAATCTTATTGACTAACCGGTCAATTTTGTTCTCTAACTGTTCAGTGAAAAGAATGCTTGATTTTATCTTTCCTTTTCCGAAACAAGTAGGACATGTTTCTTCCACATTGACATCCATGGCGGGGCGAACTCTCTGGCGTGTAATCTGCATCAGTCCGAACTTGCTCAGCGGAAGGATGTTGTGACGCGCTCTGTCTTTCTGCATGTTCTTGCACATGCGCTCATAAAGAATTTGCCTGTCTTCCGCCAAATTCATGTCGATGAAATCTACAACAATAATTCCGCCCATGTCGCGCAGCCTTAACTGCCTTGCAAGTTCGTCCGCTGCGCCAAGGTTCACATCAAGCGCGTTAGCCTCCTGTCCGTTTGCCGAGCGTGTGCGGTTGCCGCTGTTCACGTCTACTACGTGCAGCGCCTCCGTGTGCTCTATTATGAGGTAAGCCCCGTGCTTGTAGTTTACTATTTTCCCGAAGCTGGACTTGATCTGCTTTGTTACGTTGAAATTGTCAAAGATAGGTACGTTGCCGCTGTATAGTTTGACTATTTCCGCCTTTTCCGGCGCAATCAGTGTGACATACTGTTTGACCTCTTTAAAAATGTCCGTGTCGTTTACATATATGTTTTCGTATGAAGGATTGAACAGGTCGCGCAACAATGCTACCACTCTGCTTGTCTCCTCGTAAACGAGTTGCGGTCTTGTCTGGGTCTTCTGTACTTTTACAACGGCATCCTCCCAACGCTTCAGCAGGATTTTAAGTTCGGTGTCGAGTTCTGCCACTCTCTTGCCCTCTGCCACGGTGCGCACTATCACACCGAAGTTTTTGGGCTTGATGCTTTGTATAAGCTGTTTAAGTCTGGCACGCTCTTCCCCGCTTTTTATTTTAGAAGAAACAGAAACTTTATCGTTAAATGGAATCAAGACCAGATAACGTCCGGCAAAGCTCAGTTCGGCTGTAAGGCGCGGACCCTTGGTCGATATGGGTTCTTTTACTATTTGCACCAGCACCTCGTCGCCAACTTTAAGTTTGTTCTGTATAGTGCCTTCCTTTGGAAGGTCAGGCAGACGTGATGCCTTTGAGAAAGGATAAAGTTTCTTTCTGTCGCTCTGCACCTGTTTCAGGTACTTCTGATAAGAGTCAAATTGGTTTCCTAAGTCAAGATAATGCAGAAAGGCGTCTCTTTCATAACTTACGTTTACAAAACAGGCGTTAAGCCCCGGCATAAGTTTCTTTACTTTTGCCACATAGATGTTTCCGACAGAGAACGATGCCGAGCGTGTCTCGCTCTGATATTCTACCAGATTCTTGTCTTCCAGCAGGGCAATCGAGATGTCTTTCTGTTGAACGTCAATTACAACTTCGCTGGTCATTTTCTTGATTATTATGCTTAGTGAGTTCCAATAATAAAGGGCATGTCAATAAATCACCGTATGCGGGTTGATTGACATACCCTCAGTCCCGAAACGACTGACGAGCAGGCACTGCTTACTTGCTCTTATGTCTGTTCTTTCTTAATCTTTTCTTACGCTTGTGGGTAGCCATCTTGTGGCCCTTTTTCTTCTTACCGTTTGGCATAGCTTAAAATTTTAATGGTTTAATATTATAATGTTATTTATTAAATGCGGCTTAATGACTACTCGCCTTTCATCTTGCTTACAAAACTTTTTGCCGGCTTAAAGCTCGGGAAGTCGTGTGCGGCAATGACGATAGTCGTGTTCTTCGAGATGTTTCTTGCCGTCTTTTCGGCTCTGTGCTTGATAATGAAACTGCCGAAACCACGGAGATAAACATTCTCCTTGTCCTCCAACAGGCTTTTCTTTATAACTTCCATGAAGGCTTCAACTGTTGCCGAAACATCCTTTCTTGCGATGCCCGTAGACCCGACAATTTCTTCTATAATGTCTGCTTTAGTCATCTTTCTGTTATTTGTTAATTTATTACTATTTTTTACATTGTTTATTTTTGGAGTGCAAATATACGATTTTTTAATGTTATACTGAAATTTATTTCATGTTTTTTGCAGAAATGGCGCCTAATATTATGTAGGTAGTTTCAACTGGCAAGTGCAAAATTAATGATTTGTTTGAAGAATTCTTCTTTCGGGGTTGAGAAATTTAGTTTCTTTCTCGGTCTGAGGTTCAATTTCTTTCCCACTTTCTTGATATAGTTGTC
>NZ_JABKKJ010000014.1 GCF_013166515.1 Xylanibacter caecicola
GACAACTATATCAAGAAAGTGGGAAAGAAATTGAACCTCAGACCGAGAAAGAAACTAAATTTCTCAACCCCGAAAGAAGAATTCTTCAAACAAATCATTAATTTTGCACTTGCCAGTTGAAACTACCAGATACATAAAATGTCCTGCCAAATATGCTTTTCAATACGTTTTTATTTTATAATATGATGAAAAAGAGCTATATTTGCAGATGCGGATGCACTCAAATGCGTCTGCGCGATACCGATACAATGAGACATGGAACGACAAGTGATATAAAATATACACATATATAGAATACGAATAAATTGATTTTTATGGAAAAAAGTTTATTACAGCAGGCGAGAGCCTCTTATGTTCCTAAATTGCCCATTGCGCTGCGTGGTGCTGTAGGCATAAAGGAAGGTGCTCCAACACAGAGTGCAGACAATCAGGAAGAGATAAAGACGCTGTTTCCAAACACTTATGGTATGCCGCTTATAGAGTTTGTTGCAGCCGAAAAGAGCGATGCTGCGGCAATGAATGTCGGTGTTATTCTCAGCGGAGGGCAGGCACCTGGCGGTCATAATGTCATTACCGGTCTTTTTGATACGATTAAGAAACTTAATCCGGAGAACCGCCTTTTCGGTTTTATTCTTGGTCCCGGCGGACTTGTAAGTCACAATTATATGGAGATAACGGCAGACTTCATAGAAGATTATCGCAATACGGGCGGTTTCGATATGATTGGTTCAGGACGTACAAAACTGGAAGAAACAGAACAGTTTGAAAAAGGATTGGAGATAATACGCAAACTCGACATCAAGGCGCTTGTGATAATCGGAGGCGATGATTCAAATACCAATGCCTGTGTTCTGGCTGAATATTATGCGGCAAAGCAATACGGTGTACAGGTTATCGGATGTCCGAAAACCATCGACGGCGACTTGAAAAATAGCCAGATAGAAACATCTTTCGGCTTTGATACGGCTACAAAGACATATTCGGAACTGATAGGCAACATCGAGCGCGACTGTAACTCCGCACGTAAGTATTGGCATTTCATCAAGCTTATGGGACGCTCTGCCAGCCATATAGCCCTTGAGTGTGCCCTGCAGTGCCAGCCGAATATCTGTATTGTATCGGAAGAAGTCGAGGCAAAGGATATGACGCTGAACGAAATAGTAGAGCAGATATGTACATCGGTGGCTTACCGTGCGGCAAACGGAGACAATTTCGGCGTGGTTCTTATACCGGAAGGACTTATAGAGTTTGTACCTGCAATAGGCAGGCTTATTGCCGAACTTAACGACTTGTTGGCTGCACATGGAGCAGACTATAAGGATCTTGATGCGGATGCACAGCGTCAATATATAATATCGCATCTTAGTGATGCAAACAAAGCTACGTTCGAAACGCTTCCCGCCGATGTGGCACGCCAGCTTTCATTAGACCGCGATCCGCATGGCAACGTACAGGTTTCGCTCATCGAGACGGAGAAACTTATCTCCGAGATGTGTGCCGCCAAATTAAAGCAGTGGGCGGCAGAGGGCAAATATACAGGCAAGTTTGCTGCACAGCATCATTTCTTCGGATATGAAGGACGTTGTGCCACGCCTTCAAACTTTGATGCCGACTACTGCTATGCACTTGGAACGAGTGCCGCACAGCTTATCGCCAATGGCAAGACAGGCTATATGGCTGTGGTAAAGAACACTACTGCTCCCGTTGAAGAGTGGCAGGCAGGCGGTGTGCCCATTACCATGATGATGAACATGGAGCGTCGCAACGGACAGATGAAACCTGTGATACGCAAGGCTCTTGTCGAACTTGACGGGGCACCGTTCAAGGCTTTCGCCGCAGTGCGTGACACATGGGCAAAGGAAACATGCTATGTATATCCCGGTCCGATACAGTATTGGGGACCGTCGGAAGTGTGTGACCGCCCGACAATGACCCTTATACTTGAGCATAAATAATAATTTGATTTGACGATTGTTGTGCCGCGGGCGGATAAAGCCGGCGGCACACATTTATTTATATAAGCCATGCAGAAGAAGACAAAAGCCACTCACAGGACAAAGCGTACATCCAATGTCCGCCGCCGGCAGCGCAAAGGCACGCGTCGTCGTGGCGTTTATTCCATGCAAGGCATTTTCAGCAGTTGCCGCCGCCGCACGTTGTGGGTTGGCGCTTTGGCTGTCATAGCCCTTTACATCTGGGCTTTTTATTATTTTTTCGTAGGTCCTTTCGGCTTTCGCTGGCGTGCAATTTATGGAGAACCCAAATATCCCGACGGTTATGAGATACGTGGCATAGACATAAGTCACTATCAAGGAGATATAAACTGGACCCTTTTGCAGAACGCAATGATAGAGAAGTGTCCGGTGCGATTTATAATGATAAAAGGAACTGAAGGAAGTACGCGCATAGATCCGTATTTTGAAGAAAACTTCCGTCAGGCACGCGAGTACGGTTTCATACGTGGCGTATACCATTTCTGGAGCAATAAGTCGTCTGCAAGAGACCAGGCGTATTTTTTCTTGAATAAAGTAAAGTTGCAGAGCGGAGATCTGCCGCCCGTACTTGATGTGGAACACAAACCGAAGGATGTCAGTGTGGAAGATTTTCGCCGTGACATACTTACATGGCTGCACATAGTGGAAGATCGGTATCATGTCAAACCAATCATATATACGTATCATAAATTCAAGATGTCGTATCTAAGTGACCCGGTTTTCGATGATTATCCCTATTGGATTGCCCACTATTACGTTGACGAAGTGAAGTACAACGGTCCGTGGAAGTTCTGGCAGCACACTGATGCCGGACGTCTTCCCGGTATAAAAGGGTATGTGGATTTCAATATATACAACGGCAGTTATTACGACTTGAAGCAGCTTACTATACCAAAGTAAAGACCATCATGCTCCAGCCGTTTTCCCTTTCGGTCTTCTCCAATGTAAGTCCTGTCGTGGCGGCTTTATCCTTAAGCATTTGTTCATCGCTTTCGTAGAACCCGCTGATAATCAACATTCCTCCTTTTTTGATTTTGTTCTTTATTACTGGCATGTCGTTAATAAGAATGTTTCTATTGATGTTGGCAAGAACAATGTCGAACATTTGTCCGTCTTCAGCCACAATATTTACGTCGCCGTGTAAAACGTTAATGTTGCTCACGTTGTTTATTGCGGCATTATGTTCTGTATTTCTTACACTCCATTCGTCTATGTCATATCCGGTTATGCAGCATGCTCCGCATTTGGATGCCACGATTGAGAGGATGCCCGTTCCGCATCCGCAGTCAAGAACGCTTTTGCCTGTCATGTCGGTGTCAAGCAGTTGGGTTACAATCATCCTTGTTGTTTCATGAGTTCCGGTTCCGAAAGCCAGCCGGGCATCGATTGTTATGTCTATATCCGCATCGGCTTCGGGCGATAACGGGTGTTTTGTATCGTGTATCATACATCTGTTGCCTATGGCGATTGGTTCAAATCCGGCGTCTTCCCACTGTCTGTTCCAGTTCTTGTCCTCAGCTTCGCTTATGGTGTATGCCACACTTATTTCGTTGAAAGGGAAAAAATCCAAAACCGCGTCTATGGCATTCTTGTCAGTGATATCTGTCTGTATGTATCCGTTTATGCCGTTTTCCGTGTTTTCGAACGACTCGCATCCCGCTTCTCCTGCAAGTGCAGCCAGCAGGTCTCTTGCGTCCTGCATAATTGTTTCGTCGATATTATCACCGTCTTTACGTGATATGTCGAATTTTATTATATTGTATTTCATATATCTATATCCTAATTTTAAATCTTAATTTTACATGCAAAAGTATAAAAAATAGGGAAAAACCTATATACCTTTAGGGTTTTTCCTTATTTTTGCATACAGATACATGATAATTTTGCATTATACGAAAATGTATAAAACAACAAAGGAGATAATAAAATGAGAAAACTTATCTTTTTATCGGCATTGATCCTGTCTGTTCCTGTCTGCTCTTTTGCACAGGACGACCTCTATTTTACCCCCAAGAAGAAGGATAAAGTAAAGCAGGCAGAAGTACGTGATATTCCCGAAACGACTTATTATAGCGGCAGCGACCGTGATATAGACGAATATAACCGTCACGGATTAAGCAGCTATTATCAGGTTCTCGGGAGCGACACTCTCGGCAATGACACCATTGTGGTTCCGTCCGGTACAGACATATCACGTATAATAACTTCCGGAAAAACAGCCGGATATGACGACGACGATTATGCTTATAGCCGCAGGATGAGCCGTTTTGACGATTTCTACTGGTATAACAGTCCCTGGGACTATCCGTATTATTACGGTTCACCATATTGGTATTCCCGTTGGGGTTGGTATAGTCCGTGGTATGCAGGTTGGTATGACCCGTGGTATGATCCATGGTATACGGGTTGGTATCATCCGGTTTATGGCGGTTGGCACAACCATTGGTATCATCCTATATGGACAGGCGTGACGCACAGACCCTACCGCGGACTGACCGGCACGTCGCATATCGGTTCGTTTTCGCGCGGAAAAACTACCGGCAATGGACGTTTCGGCGGCTCGCGTGGCAACATAAATGTCAACCGTAACTTCGGGACAAAACGTAACGACCGCAACAATAATTTCAATAACAACAGTCCGCAGTACAACAACAACCATCAGTCGCCCTCTTATAACAGCGGTTCATTCGGCGGTAGCCGTGGTGGAAGCTTCGGCGGTAGCCGTGGAGGCGGAAGTATTGGAAGTGGCGGTAGCCGCGGAGGTTCGTTTGGCGGCAGACGTTAATGATATTTACGGAGCCTGTGACACTATGCCACAGGTTCCTTTTATATGAACAACAAAAAGTTATAGAATATGAAAAGACATCTATTTACATCATTTTGTGTCATTGCCGCACTCTCTGCATCGGCACAGGAAACGTATGAAAATGCAAAGTTGCTGGGCGATGACTTGAACGGTACGGCACGTTTTGTCGGCATGGGCGGTGCCATGGGGGCGCTGGGTGCAGACATATCAACCATCGGAACCAACCCTGCCGGTATAGGACTGTTCCGCCATTCCACGGCGAACGTGTCTTTCGGTGTGGTATCGCAGCAGACAGACAATAATTTCTCGATCGGAGACAAGACGAAAATGAGCTTTGACCAGGCGGGTTTTGTCTACTCGGCACGCAGCGGGCGCAACTCTTTCATCAATGTGGCGTTCAATTATCACAAGAGCAAGAACTTCAATCAAATCCTATCGGCAGCCGGACGCCTTGAAGGAGCCTCGCAGAACAAGCTTTCTTATGCAAAGGGGGCAGAGGGACTGTTTGACTTGTCTACTTCATCCGGTGAGGTATATAGCGAAGATTTGACATTCAACGCTCTCGATTATCTGTATTACAACACCCTTTTGTATTCGGAAAATGCAAATAATGAGCCGGTATTCCTGTATACCGAGGCAGACGGATACAAGTTCGGGCGTGCCAATACAGGCTATATCAGTGATTATGACTTCAATGTAAGCGGCAATATCAACGACAGGGTATATCTCGGACTGACCGTAGGCATACACGATGTGCACTACAGGGGCAGCAGCATATACTCGGAGTCTCTGGTACGGACAGCCGGAAGCGGTTTTGATGCAGTGGATATTATAGACAGCCGCAGCATAACAGGTACGGGATTTGACGTAAAGGCAGGTGCAATCTTCCGCCCGTTTGAGAATTCCCCGTTCCGTATCGGCGTTTCAGTGGCAACACCTATATGGTATGACCTGACGACAGAGAATACAACGGTGGTCTCAGTTGCGGAAAATCCACGTGGCGGAGCCTCGGTTCCCGGTACTTCCCTGCCGATGACCGACGGCAATGTCTTCTCTTCTTACGATTTCAAGCTCACGACTCCGTGGAAGTTCGGACTTGGTCTTGGAACCACTGTGGGCGACTATCTTGCTCTTGGCGCCGAATACGAATATGCAGACTACGGCTCTACGGACACGCGTATAAACACCGGTTACGACTGGTATTACGATACGGAAAGCAGCAGCAGTGACGATGAGATGAACGACCATACGGAGAAGACATTGAAAGGTGTCAGCACTCTTAAGCTTGGTGCCGAATACAAGCCGATGAAAAATCTTGCAATACGTCTTGGATACAACTATGTATCACCGATGTACGAAAAGGATGGATATAAGGATGTTACCTTGTGGTCGCCCGGAACATATTACAGCTCGACGTCGGATTATACCAACTGGAAGTCCACCAACCGCATAACATGCGGCTTCGGGTACAATGTCGGCAAGCTTTCATTGGACCTTGCATATCAATATACTGTACAGTCGGGTGAGTTCAGTCCGTTTACAAATTATTTTGGAAACGAAGAACTTGGAATTAGTGAGAATGTATGCGATGCCGTAAAAGTTGACAACAAGCGTCATCAGGTTCTTCTCACTCTCGGATATCATTTCTAAGACGATTATTTGTCATATATAAACGTCACGGGACACAGATATTTGTCCCGTGACGTTTTGCATTCTAAGAAGCCGTTTTTCAGACCCTGAAACAGGGTTTCTTGGAGCCTGAAATGCCATGTTTTAGAACATCGGAGAAAAATGCCGTGTTTTCGTGGGTTTCTTACTCTATGATTTGGGGCGGAAGTATTGGCATGGCACCTTTTTTCGTACATACAAATGCTGATGTCTGCACAGCACAAGAGTGGGCTTCCATAATGCTTTTCCCCTTAATTATACTTGCAATGAATGCGGCAGTGAAAGAGTCGCCGGCTCCAACAGTATCTGCGACCTCAACTTGCGGAGTGGGGAGGAAAGAAACATTGCCCGGTGTGAAAACATAGCTTCCGTTGATACCGCATGTCAATATAAGCATCTTTAAATTATACTTGCCGAGAAGAATCCAGCACTTGTCTTGCAGATCGATGCCCGGATAACCGAACATACGACTAATCAAAACTAATTCTTCATCGTTTATTTTCAGGATATTGCACCGTTTCATGGAATTACACAAAATCTCTTTATTATAAAAACCTTGACGGAGATTTATGTCGAATACAATCAAAGGGTCGTTATCCTTGGGCATGACATCCAGAAAACGGTTTATTGTCTCCCGTGACACGACATTGCGTTGTGCCAATGAACCGAAGCAAACAGCCTTTGTCTTTTTGGCAATATCCTCAAGCTGCTCGGTATACGGTATATTGTCCCATGCCACATTTTCCTTTATTTCATATTGCGGAACCCCTGCCTGATCGATTTCAACCTGCACGGTTCCGGTTGGATAGGGAACTTTCTCAATAAGACTGTTTAGTCCTTTTGACGTGAAGTTGGCAATGATTTCGTTTCCAAGCAAGTCATCGCCGACAGCACTTACCACACAGCTTGAAAGTCCGAATTGAGAAATGTGATAGGCGAAGTTTGCAGGTGCACCACCTATTTTTTTCCCTTCCGGAAGAACATCCCAAAGGGCTTCGCCCATTCCTACGATTATATCTTTCATGATTTTTATGTATTAAGTTATTATTTAGACGTTTTTATTTTTAATGTGTAATATAGCAGATATACAACACCCAATGTCATTACGGCTATGGCACCTGCCTGTCCCGTCTCATCAGCTGCATATCCCATGGCAAGAGGGAATATAGTACCTCCGAAAAGTCCCATTATCATAAGTCCGGATATTTCATTCTTCTTATCAGGAGAATACAGCAGGGCTTGTGAGAATGCTACCGGGAAGATATTTGAGTTGCCAAATCCTATCATGGCTATTCCCGTATATATGGCTGTTATTGTGTTGCATGTAAAAAGAATCAGCATTCCGACAAACATCATGACAGCGCTTATTCCAAAGAATATCTTGGGTGATATGTTGCGTAGGATGAATGCTCCGAAAAAACAACCGGCTGTACGGAATATAAAGTATATCCCGGTTGCAAACCCGGCTTCTTCGAGAGGAAGCCCTATACGTTCCATTATAATTTTTGGTGCTGTGGTATTGGTACCGACATCGATGCCGACGTGGCACATGATGCTGAGGAAACAAAGAAGGATAAACGGACGGTATAGAAGTTTAATACATTCTTTTATGCTTGAAGCCTTGTCGGGATGCTCCTCGTCGATAGGTGTTGCTGCAAGTAGCGAGATGGAAAGGCAGCAGATAATGGCATATACCACGAACAGAACTCTCCAACCGAGACCGAATGTGGGACATACAGTGGTGGCACCCCAGGCCGCGATAATAGGAGCGAGGAAAGACGCGATTGCTTTGACAAACTGTCCGAATGTGAGTGTGGATGCGAGCTTGTCGCCGCTGATAAGGTTTGTCACCAATGGGTTCAGCGATGTCTGCATTATTGCATTTCCAATTCCAAGCAATGAAAAAGACAGCAGCATGGGAATATATCCGCTGCCGAAGAACGGGATAAAGAGTGATACGGCTGTAATTACGATGCTCAACAGAACCGTCTTCTTTCTACCTATCTTGTTCATCAGCATTCCTGTAGGAACAGAAAATATCAGAAACCAGAAAAATACGAGAGAGGGGAAGAGGTTTGCCTGCGAATCTGTCAGTCCGAGATCTTTCTGAACATAGTTTGATGCTGTACCCACGAGGTCTACAAATCCCATTACAAAGAAGCATAGCATTACAGGTATTATCTGTAGCATAAAGGACTTGCGATTTGTTACGAGTGATTGTTTCATTGTTGTAGATTTAAGTAGATGTTAGAAATTAATTATTATTATATTGTACGTTATTTTGGTGATGTTTTTTTCATGTCCTAAGAAAGAGTGTAGCGGGCTACACGACTGATGAGACATGAGAAAACAGCCCGAAAGAACGTGCAAGATAATGATAAAGTAAAAGCAACATCTACGGATTAATATATACGTTTAATTTTTAACATCTACTTATTATTTTACTTTTAAAGAATATATATTGAGATTGCTTAATCTTGCATTTCCTCCGTCAGACATAATGGAGAATGTAGAATAAGGTTTGTTGGGGAATACCAGGTTTGTCATGACAAAGTGTCCTGAGTTTCCGAAGACCTCAATGCTTGAACGGTCTATGAAAATTCTTAGTGTTATGTTCCCGTTATTCTCGTATGTCGGAGTTGTAGTGACAGCCGGAAAGCTTTCGCTGAAATCAACTATGCCGCTTTCTCTACGGTCGAATGAAAAGGTTCTTGCTTTCGGATTGTATTTCATCAACACTTTGTTATTATCGTTGTTGGATAGTGTCATGACTATTTCCTTAGATTTCCTTGCATCTATTTCCAATACTATTTCGCATATTCCGTCGTTTGCACTCGGAAGGGCAAATGTACGTTTCTTTTTCCCTATTGCCGACTTCTTTACTTTCTGTATGTTCTTGTCTCTTAGCTTGTTCAACTCGGGAGAGGGTGAACATGACGCATATGTTTGTCCGTCTGTGTCGCGGAACAATCCCATTTCACGCGGAAGAGTGTTGGCGCTGCGGTATTGCTTTGTTGGCACTTCTGCCGCATATTGCCAGTTGCTCATCCAGCCTATTACGGTTCTTCTGTTGTCGGGAGCATTGTTCCAGCTCACTGTTGCATAATGGTCCTTGCCGTAGTCGAGCCATTTTGTCGGGATGTTACCGTCCTTGTCGGTATCTGCCTTGAATGTTTTTCCGTCGAAATCTCCTATAAAGTATTGGGTGCCGCTACCTCCGAATGGTCCGTCCGGATTAATGTTACATAGAAGAACCCATTTCTTCTCATCGGTTCCGGCTATAGGCAGTTCAAAGAGGTCGGGACATTCCCATACTCCACCTTGTGCACCGATACCCTTTCCGAAGCTGCTTTGAAGTTCCCATGTTTTCATGTCTTTTGAAGTGAAGAACAACATCTCGTGTTCAAGTGCATGAGCAAGAACAAGATTCCACTCTTTATTCTTTTCGTTCCAGAAAACCTTCGGGTCGCGGGCTTCGCTTTCAAGAGTTATAACCGGATTGCCCGGATAGGTCTTGAACGTGGTTCCGTTGTCGGTGCTCGAGGCAAGGCTCTGCATCTGGCTTGTTGACGCTGATGTGTATAGTGCTATCACCGCATCTTTGCCCAATCCGGCTGTGTTGTCCTTGTCTATGGCACAGCTGCCACTGAATATATATCCGAGTCCGTCGGGTTCAATGGCAGTAGGATAGTGCTCCCAGTTGACAAGATCGGAAGATACGGAGTGCCCCCAACTTAGATTTTGCCATTTGGAACCGTAGGGGTTATACTGATAATAAAGGTGCCATTTACCATTATTGTAAAACATACCGTTAGGGTCGTTCATCCATCCGTATAACGGAGTGTGGTGAAATGCAGGACGGTATTTTTCCTTGTTTGCCGTATTGAAGGTGTCGGACATTTCCATTCCTCTCCAGCATGCGTCGTCTTTTGCCTCGCGAATGGAGCCTCGTCCCTGTGGGGTTACGATGTCGAGTATGACATGATGACCTTTGTAAGGTGTCAAATCAAACGGTACGGAATAATCTGTCTTTGACTTTGCAAGCTTTACATAAATTGTCTTGGCAATATTTCCGTTGACAATTACATTAATTTTTGCATCATCAGCCGATTCCTGAACCGGAAGCATAAGATAATGATTATCGCCGGTAATACGTACAATTGTGTTGTTAACGCCGAGATGTTTTATGTCCAATCCGTCATCGGCATAAGATGCAGAAGGGGATGATAATGCAAATCCCAACATCACTATGGCTTTAAAAAAGCCGGTTGCAGTTTTCTTCATATATTTTTATGTTTTTAGATTTAAAGAATTATTATACTTTTAGATTTGAGTCTTAGAAAAAGCCATTTGCCTTATCTCGTGTTTTTTGATGTTGCAAAGCTAATATAAATATAGCATCTCTTATATAAAAAAACGTGTATTGATTATCATTTTTGTTGTATTGCCGCAATTTTAATACCTAATACACGCTTTTTTATAATATAATGGCTAACTTTGTAGAAACCTTAATAAAAAAATGTATAAGTATCTTATTTATAGTTTGTTTGCGGCATTGGTCATGATGCTGTACGGATGTGACGAAGAACGAATTTACAGGATTGGCGTTTCCCAATGTAGTCAAGATGACTGGCGCACAAAAATGAATGATGAGATTAATCGTGAGATTATGTTTCACGAAGACGCTGTCGTGGAAATCCGTTCTGCCGATGACAGCAATGAAAAACAGATAGAGGATATAAAGTATTTTGCAGAAAACGGTTTTGATATCATTATTGTATCTCCGAATGAAGCAGCGGCTCTGACCCATATAATAAAAAAGGTATATAAGAAAGGTATGCCGGTGATTATCTTTGACAGGAACATCATCGGAGATACATATACGGCACGTATCGGGGTCGATGACGAAGGAATTGGGCGTTCTGCGGCTCATTATGCACTGCACATGTTGGGAACCGGGGCGAAGGCTATCGAAATATTCGGTTTGAAAGGTTCCACACCCGCAGAAGGAAGACACGACGGATTTGTGGCTGAGTTTAAGAAGGGCAAGGGGGAACTTCTTGCAAGTGTTCCCGCCAATTGGAACAAGGAGGATGCTATTCCTGTGGTTGATTCGTTGCTAAAAATATATCCGGATGTCGATTTGATATATGCCCATAATGACCGCATGGCAATCGGTGCATCTGAAGTTGCTTCCAAAATGGGGCGCGACGATATAAAGATAATTGGTATAGATGCTGCTCCGAATATAGGTATTCAGGCTGTTGCGGACAGCGTGATTGACGCAACATTTCTTTATCCTACAGAAGGACATCGCTTGATAAGGACGGCATTGGCTATACTGAAGAAAGAGCCTTATCAGCGTGAAGTACAACTTCCGGTGTCGTCTGCAGTAGACTTGACGAATGCTGATATTTTGTTGTTGCAGAATGAGACATTGAAGGAAGAAACCGGTAAGATGAAGCAGCTTAAAGCCCGGATAGATGATTATTGGGCGAAACATTCGTCTCAGACATCACTTTTCTATGCAAGTATAGTTATCATAATCCTACTTTTCGGTGTCGCTTTTCTTTTGCTCAGGGCTTATTGGCAGCACAGCAGACATCAAAAAACTTTGATGTTTCAGAACAAGTTGCTTGAAGAAGAACGCGACAAACAGAAATCGTTGAACAGCCAACTTCAAGATGCCATACAGTCAAAGCTGATGTTTTTCACAAATGTATCTCATGATCTCCGTACTCCGCTGACCTTGATATCCGAGCCGGTATCACAACTTGTATCTGCTGATAATCTGACACATCAGCAACATACGTTGATGAAAATAGCGGATAAGAATATAAAGATATTGCACCGTCTTATAAACCAAATACTTGATTTCCGTAAGTATGAGAATGGAAAACTTAAACTTAAGTTGATTGAAATAGATTTCAGTCAGACCATAAACGAATGGCTAGAGTCTTTCTATAGCATTGCAAGAAAGAGAAATATAAAGTTGACATTGCAGGCAAAAGAAAGTACGCCTGTTAAAATAGCGGTGGATGTCGAGAAGATTGAACGTGTGTTTTTTAATCTTGTCTCCAACGCTTTCAAGTATACTCCTGATAACGGATCGATTACAGTATTTTATGAAAGTGATGACAACAAGCTTACTTTTGCCGTTGCCGATACCGGTGAAGGAATAAGCGAGCGTGACCTTGGAAACATATTTGACCGCTTTTACCAGGTAGACAGAGTTCATCCGAACGGTTCCGGACTTGGCTTGTCTTTGGCAAAGGCTTTCGTAGAACTTCATGAAGGCACCATCTCTGTGGAAAGTGCATTGAACAAAGGTTCTGTTTTTACAGTCGTTCTTCCGGTCAAGCATGTATCCGAGACAATCTCCGAATTGAAGGCAGATATTACAGAACCTGATGTAGAACGAGAGTTGGCTCCGGTCTCTTCCGATATCGTATTTGATAAAGAGAAGCAGCTTATACTTATTATAGATGACAATAAGGACGTCCAGACTCTTGTCGGAGAACTGTTGAAAGATGAATACAATATAATAACGGCTGTCAATGGACGTGAGGGAATAAGAATGGCTGCGAAGTATATACCGGATTTGGTTATTTGTGATGTGATGATGCCTGTCATGGATGGACTGGAATGTTGTAAACGTATGAAGACAGAGGTTTCAACATCTCATATTCCGGTATTGATGCTTACGGCTTGCTCCATGGATGAACAGAGAGTACAAGGGTATGACAGTGGTGCTGATGGATATGTGGCAAAACCTTTTAACGGCATTGTGCTTAAATCGCGTTGTGCCAACCTGATAGCAAACCGTAAAAGAATAAGGGATTTATGGCAAGATAATGTTTTGGTAACACCGACCATAAATAGAGATATGAAATCTCAGGTAGAAGGGAAGAATATTGACAATGAATTCTATAACCGTTTCCTTGAGATATTCAAGAAAGAAATGGGCAATTCGGATTTGACGGTGGATGCCATTGCATCGGATATGGGGCTTGAGCGTTCTCAGTTTTATCGTAAGATAAAAGCACTTACAAATTATTCTCCTGTAGAATTGATACGTTGTCTGCGTTTGAAACATGCAAGAAATCTTCTTACATCTACAGAAAAGACAATAAGTGAAATAGCATACGAGACCGGTTTCTCCACTCCGGCATATTTTACAAAATGCTATCGTGACAATTACGGAGAAACACCTTCAGAGACAAGAAGCAAACTCACAAACTGATATCCGTTTGGTTAAAGCATTGATTTGTGATGATGTGTCAAGATGCGAAGTTTATTTATTTCCTTTTGACACATCATTACTTTTGTTATATCTGATTATAAAATAAAGGCATTTAGTACTAAATATCGTGCATTGATTAAATTTTGATAGACCGTACAACATCTGTTATTACATCTATTGTACATATAGAATAATTTTGCAGCCGAAAGTTTAACAAAAATCAAATAACATGAAAAAATTAATCCTTAGTGCATTACTGCTATTTATAATGGTTGTAGCAGCGCAAGCGCAGAACATCGTTGTTCATGGAACGGTGCTTTCAAAATCAGACAAAGAACCTTTGATTGGAGCTTCCGTGCTTTGTGAGGCAACAAAGGCGGGAGTCGTAACAGACATTGATGGTAACTTCCAGATTTCAGTACCGGAGAAGTCGCTGCTGAGAGTTTCTTATGTAGGCTTTAAGTTGGCAGAAGTTGTGGCACAAGACAAGATGGTCGTTACGCTTGAAGAAAACTCAGAGGCTTTTGACGAAGTTGTCATTGTCGGCTATTCGTCTGAAAAGAAATCGGATTTGACGGGAGCTGTATCTGTCGTAAAGATGAAAGATGTATCAGACACTCCAACCGGTAATGTCATTCAGGCTTTGCAAGGGCGTGTTGCAGGTATGAATATTACTACAGACGGTACTCCGGGCGGTTTAAGTACAAGTACTTCTATTCGTGGTGCATCATCTTTTAGAGGAGATGCGAATGGTCCTCTTTATGTCATAGACGGTGTGATGACCCGCGAAAATCCCGGAACTATCCTGAACAGCAATGATGTGGAGTCTATCCAAGTATTGAAAGATGCTGCTTCTGCTTCAATATATGGAGCACAGGCTGCCAATGGAGTTATAATCATAACAACCAAACGTGCAAAGAAAGGCGAGGTTCATGTCACATTCGATGCAACACTGACAAGGCAGACATATAACAGTGGATTGGATCTGCTTGACGCATATCAGTGGGGAGATGTTTATTGGTCGGCATATAAATATGCACATGGCGGTGCCACTCCGTCATCATCTGTTTATGGAAATGGTGAAAAGGCTCAACTTCAGACATACAAGAACCTTAACGGCGCTGATGTTTTGCCGCAAAGCACGGATTGGGAAGACGAAATTCACAGAGCAGCATTGATGCAGACATATAGTATCGGTTTGCAGAAAGGATCTGAAAACGGTTCTTCTTCTCTTTCACTTAACTGGCTCGACCATGACGGAATTGTAAAAGGTACGGATTTTCAAAGATTTAATACCCGTTTCAGTTCAGATTACGGATTTCTTAATAACAGGCTTAAAGTTGGAGGAAATGTAGCCGTTAACTGGTGGAAAGCACATTATATGCCGGACGGTGCAGAAGAGAATGCTGTAAAGCAACATCCGGCAAAGGCTGTATATGATGTGGAAGGAGTGTATGTAGACCAGATCGGTGATATACTTGGTGATGCGCCTAACATGATGCGTCTGATTGAAAACAGTAAGAGCAATAAGAACGAATATTGGCGTGTATTCGGAAATGCTTATCTTCAGATTGAGCCGATAAAGAACTTGATAATCAAGACTAATGTAGGTGTAAATTATTATAATGAAACCATAAAGACTTTCGAACCTCGTTGGTTGCGTGATGATGTCAACAAACTGACACAGTCTACCGGGAAAAATGTAGACTGGGTGTGGACAAACACGGCACAGTATAACATGGATATAGACAAGCACTCTATAATGGCTTTGGTAGGTATTGAAAGCAAGAAATATCATAATGAGAGCTTCTTCGGCTATGGTACCGGACTGGAAATAGAAGACCCTAACTATCTTTACCTCGGTAATGTCACCGCAAATAAGAATGTGGGAGCCGGTGCATCAAACTATTCGATGTTTTCCGGTTTCGGTAAGTTGAATTATACTTACGATGATAAATATCTCATGTCATTCACTTTGCGCCGTGATGCTTCTTCCAGATTGTCCAAAGATCATAATTATGACTGGTTCCCTTCAGTTTCTTTAGGCTGGCGTATGTCACGCGAGAAGTTTATGGAAGGAACAATGGGTTGGCTTTCCGATTTGAAGATACGTGGTTCTTGGGGTATAAACGGTAATGACTTGATAGACAATGAAGCTTTCTATGCCAAGTATCTTATGAGCCTTGACCGCGGAAGTTACAATATGAACGGAGACGGTAAAAAACTTTATCCGGGTGCATATCGTGTACGCACAACCAACCCGGATCTTAAGTGGGAGAAAACTTATCAGACGAATATCGGTATTGATGCCGGATTCTTTGACAACCGTTTGACTTTATCTTTGGATTATTTTTACAAGACAACCAAAGACATGCTTGTTGAAAAACCTTACATCGGAACTATTGGAGAAGGAGGATATTGCTGGTATAACGGAGGTGAAATGACCAATAAAGGTATAGAGGGACAAATCAACTGGCGCAGTAATATCAGCAAGGATTTCAACTATGAAGTAGGATTTAACTTCACAGTTTCAAAGAACGAAGTTACAGACTTGCTTGATGACATCTATTATACGTATGGCGGAGGTTATGCAGACCATTCTCTTGTCGGTCAGCCTCTTGGCTCATGGATGGGCTTTAAGACGGACGGAGTGTTCCATTCGCAGGCTGAAGTTGATGAATATTGTAATAAGTACAAGGTGGATTTCGGTCGTCCGGGTGTAGGTCGTATAAAATATGTTGACGCAGACGGTAATGGAGTGATAAACTACAACGACCGTACATGGTTGGGATGCGATCTTCCTAAAGCGCAATTCGGATTGACACTGGGAGCACAGTGGAAAGGATTTGATTTGAATATGTTCTTCTCTTCAATCATACGTGATGCCTTTAATAATTCAAAATATTATACAGACTTGTTCCAATGTTGGAACGGAAACCATGGAAAGCGTTTGTACGGAGCTGCTTTGGCATACGAGAATTATCTTGAAACAGGTTATTACAACTGTGATACGCCTGCTCCTACAACCGACAACTCAAACAATGAGCATGAAGTTTCAGAGTTCCATATCGAGAATGGCTCGTTCCTCAGACTTAAGACTCTTACATTGGGATACACATTGCCGCAAGCATTGCGCAACAAGCTGAAGCTACAGAATGCACGTGTTTATTTCCAGGCACAAAACCTGTTTACTATCACAAACTACAAAGGAGCCGATCCGGAAGGTCTTGGATATCCGTATGCATTGCCTCGCCAGTTTACACTTGGTATACAGTTCGGTTTCTAACAAACATATTATAATGACAATATAAAAGCAATAGAACTATGAAAATCAGAAATATATTTTTTGCATTAGGTTTTGCTTTCCTTTTTGCAAACTGCAGTGACGACTTTTTGGAGAACAAACCGCAGGGCAGTCTGTCAGACGGTGTCATGAACTCGTCTGCAGCCATAGACCTCCTTGTAAACTCAGCCTATGCCGGTCTGTATGGGTTTACTAACGAGCAAGGCGATCCGTGGGTACGTCCTATGACAAACTGGAGCTATGGCGAGGTGCGTGCAGACAATGCCTACAAAGGCGGTGGCGGCGAAGGTGACATTCGTGAAGTCCATGAAATGGAGATATTCCAGGTACAGTCTAATAACGGTAATCTTGACGGAAAATGGTTTAACCTTTACAGTCTTATATCACGTTGCAATTCGGCATTGCGTGCTCTCAATAAAGCTGATGAAAACGCGGTTAAGGAGAAGGCTTTGCGTATAGCAGAGGTTAAGGTTCTTCGCGGACACTTCTATTTTGAACTTGTCCGTCTTTTCAATAAGGTTCCATATATGGACGAGAATATGCCAGAAGCCGATTACGTAAATGTCACAAACGATGAGTTTACTCGCGAACAGCACCTTGCACGTATAGCAGAGGATATGCTTGATGCCTCCAATGTATTGCCCGAAAGGCAGACGGAAGTGGGGCGTATAAATCGTAACATCGCTCTTGCCTATGCCGCCAAGGTAAAACTGTATCAAGCCTATGAGCAAGATCCTGAAACACATGCTGTTGTAAATATCAACAAGGATTTGCTGCGTGAGGTTGTCAGCCTTATAGACCAAGTTAAAGGATATGACCTGCTGAATGATTTTCAGGGATTGGACCTTATTGCCAACGAAAACGGTCCGGAGTCTGTCTTTGCAATACAGTTTTCTATGAATGACGGTTCCGGTGATGCCGGTCGTGTAAACTGGAGTAATCTTTTAAATTCGCCGGGCGGAAACAGTCCTTATCATGGTGATGGCTTCTTTCTTCCTTCTCAGGACTTGATAAATGCTTATCAGACAGATGAAAACGGTCTTCCCGTTTTCGACTATCAGTCACGTCCTGACTATGCTACGGTAAAATTTACAGATGATGAGCATCAGACATTGAATAACACTGAGCCTACGGTAGACCCTCGTCTCGATTTTGTGGTAGGGCGTCCTACCATTACATATAAGACTTATAAGAAAACTCCTTGTCAGTCGTGGGTGCGCGACCGCGGTGTGTACGGTCATAACTGTGCCAAACGTTTCTGGGTTTCACCCGAATCACCTGATATGTTCCAAGGTTGGCCCTGGGGCGCATCTGAACTGAACTGGCAGATAATACGATATGCGGATCTGTTGCTTTACAAGGCAGAGGCTCTTATTGAAATAGGAGAGGGACCGGGTCTGGAAGAAGCACGTATACTTATCAACCGTATTCGAAACCGTGCCATGAACAGCCCGTATGTCAAAGACTTCAACGATCCGTCTAAGGATGCAGCCAACTATAAGATAGGACTGTATCCGGCTGAAGGCTGGACTAAGGATTATGCCCGCAAGGCTCTGCGCACGGAGATGCGTCTTGAAAAGGCTCTTGAAGGCGAACGCTATTTTGACCTTGTGAGATGGGGCATAGCAAAGGAAGTGATGACTGCTTATTTCAATGCGGAGCAGGATAATCGGATTTACTATAAGAATGCCGCTTTTAATGCAGGAGAAGAGTATTTCCCAATACCGGTGGCTCAGTATAACTTCTCTTTGGGACATTATACACAGAACCCAGGCTATCCTAAGTTTGAATGATTTTCAGGTAACAAGATTGTATTAATTCCAAATGGGGCAAGCAGGGTTGGTCTTGCTTGCTCCATTTTATTTCCAATCATTTTATGAAGTATTTTTTCGTTTGTCTTGCATGTTTTATTTCATGCAATCTGTTGGCACATGTTTCGGATTCTTTGTATAAAGAGAAATACAGACCTCAATATCATTTCACTCCAAAGCATAGGTGGATTGGTGATCCCTGCGGATTAATAAAGCATAGCGGTAAGTATCTTGCATATAGCTGGGGAGCGGCGGTATCTGACGACCTTGTATATTGGAACGAGTTGAACGACCATGCCATAAAGCAAGTTCCTGAAGGCATATCGACTTTTACGGGCAGTGTTGTCATCGATAAGAATAATACCGCAGGTTGGGGGAACAACGTCCCGATAGCAGTGTTTACCTCGTTTGATGAAGCATCAAAAAAGCAGTCACAAAGTATTGCTTTCAGTCATGACGGTGGTATGACATACATGTTTTACGACCGGAACCCGGTACTTGATATCTGGAGTACAGAATTTCGTGATCCCACTGTTATATGGGATGAAGGGAGCAAACGTTGGATAATGCTTGTGGCTAAAGCTTTGGAGAAGAAAGTCGCTTTTTACAGTTCTACGGATATGAAGCATTGGACTTGGTTAAGCGATTTTGGTCCGTTGGGTGATTCTGAGAAATCGTGGGAATGTCCGGACATGTTCCAACTTCCTTTAGACAATCTTCCGGCAGGTAAGAAATGGGTATTGGTGGTATCTGTCAACTGGATGCGTGAACAATATTTTATAGGAGAGTTTGACGGTGTTAAGTTCATTCCTGATAATACCGGTGACTATCCGCTGTACATAGATAAAGGTTTGGACTACTATGCTTCCAGAGTATTCCGGGATTATGACGATTCGTCTGCACCTGTATATACGATAGGCTGGCTGAATACATGGGACTATGCCGAAACTGCTCCTACTACATGGGGCAAAGGTATATGGTCTGTTCCTCGCGAGTACAGACTTCGTAATACTCCGGAGGGATTACGCTTGATACAGAAGCCTTTCGATGGTCTTTCGAAACTTCGTGGAGCCCGACATACGTTCAAGAGGAAGATAAAGGCAGGTTTGACAGAAATTCCGTTTGTGAAAGAAATGAACAATGTTTATGAGCTTGATGTAACATTCTCAAACATGGGAAACAAACCGGTAGGCATTTTTCTGTGTGAGGGAGAAAACAAAAAAGCGGTGTTGAGTTATGACCCTCAGTCGCAATACATAACACTTGACAGGACAAATGTTTCACAAACAGCCATTCCTAAATTTGAAAGAATGTCATCATGCAAGGTTCCTGCAGTGAATGGCAGAATACGTTTTCATTGTTATGTGGACAAATCTTCGGTTGAGATATTTGTCAATGATGGAGAGGCAACGCTTTCTTTCTTGACATTCCCGTCGGACAATCAAACCGGTTGCAGTGTATTCTCCTTAGGCATGGCTAATGTTGATTTGACGGCTTGGAAATTGAAATCAATTTGGTAGATAAATGATTTCATGTACATTATGAAAATGTAAGATTTGAAAGACCAATAACGTAGAAACCGGTTGGTCGAAATAAGAAGGTAAAGGGAGATAATGGAAGTTATGTGATATCTTTTATCTTCCTTTATCTTTTTCTGTCTCTCTTTAGTTTATTATTGGCATAATCTTATTTTATTATAACCGTTATAGGCTGCACAATTTACCGCAAACAGTGCAATTTGTGACAATAAATCACGGATTATTACACCTGCTTGTAACTTATTGATAATCAAACGAATATCTTTTGCTTTCAAAAAGCTATGCTTTAGCACTCGAAAAGCATAGCTTTAGCATCCTTAAAGCATAGCTTTTTGAAGGCTAAAGGTCATGTCTTTGATTGTAATGTCTTTTCATGCACACGGACCACTCTCTGCATCACGGCTGTTCCATTCATATGGTAATATTGTTGTCATACATATAAAAAACTGCAATATTCAATTGCATAGATGCTTATATAATAAACTTTAATTTTAATATGTTTTTCTTACAAATGCTTTCACGGGTCGGGAAAATGTATTAATTTAGCACACTAAAAATGACACGTAAACGCCTTAGAACGCAAAAGAATGCTGTTTATGGGCATTTTATGGAATTTTAATAAAACAAAATAATGGACAACAGCAACACGATTGATCAGGACAGAATTTTAAAGATCAACATCGAGGAAGAAATGAAGTCGTCATACATAGACTATTCAATGTCTGTGATTGTGGCGCGTGCGCTTCCCGATGTCCGCGACGGCTTCAAACCCGTTCACAGAAGAATACTTTATGGTATGATGGGTATCGGCAATACAAGCGACAAACCATATAAGAAATGTGCCCGCGTGGTAGGAGAGGTGCTCGGTAAATATCACCCCCACGGAGACAGTTCGGTGTATGGCGCGCTTGTACGCATGGCACAGGACTGGAACATGCGCTATACTCTTGTCGACGGTCAGGGTAACTTCGGAAGTGTGGACGGCGACTCCGCCGCTGCCATGCGTTACACCGAGTGCCGCCTTTCGAAGATGGGAGAGCACATAATGGACGACCTGGATAAGGACACGGTCGACATGATGAGTAACTTTGACGACTCTTTGCAGGAGCCGACAGTGATGCCTACCAAACTTCCCAATCTCCTTGTAAACGGAGGAAACGGTATTGCTGTGGGTATGGCGACCAATATTCCTACCCATAATCTCGGTGAGGTTATCGACGGATGTTGTGCTTACATAGACAATCCGGAAATAGACACGGACGGACTGATGCAGTATATCAAGGCTCCCGACTTTCCTACGGGCGCATATATATATGGTATACAAGGCGTAAAAGACGCATACGAAACCGGTAGAGGACGCATTGTGATGCGTGCCAAGGCTGAGATTGAAAGCGGCGAGTCGCACGATAAGATTGTCATAACAGAGATACCTTACGGTGTAAACAAGGCGCAGCTTATAGAATATATCGCAGACTTGGTTAAAGAAGGCAAACTCGACGGCATCAGCAATGCCAATGACGAGTCGGGACGACAAGGTATGCGCATTGTCATAGATGTGAAGAGAGAGGCAAATGCCAATGTCATACTGAACAAGCTCTTCAAGATGACAGCCCTGCAAAGCTCATTCTCAGTGAATTGCATTGCTCTTGTCAACGGGCGTCCGCGCCTGCTCACACTTAAAGAGTGTGTGAAGTATTTCGTTGAGCACCGCCATGATGTCACAATACGCCGCACACAGTTTGACCTGCGCAAGGCTCAGGAGCGTGCACATATACTTGAGGGACTGATAATAGCTTGTGACAATATAGACGAGGTCGTGCACATTATACGACAGTCGAAGACACCTTCCGATGCACAGCGCAATCTTGAAGCAAGATTTGAACTGGATGAACTGCAGTCGAAGGCAATCGTCGACATGCGTCTTGCACAGCTGACAGGTCTGCGCATGGAGCAGTTGCATGCAGAGTATGAGGAACTTGAAAGACAGATAGCTTACCTGCAGTCGATACTTGATGACCCGGAACTTTGCAAGAAGGTTATGAAGGATGAACTTATAGAGGTGAAGGATAAATACGGTGATGAGCGTCGCACGGAGATAAAGTATTCGAGTGAGGAGTTCAATCCGGAGGATTTCTATCCCAACGATCCCGTTGTGATAACTATAAGTCATCTCGGATATATCAAGCGTACACCGCTTTCAGAGTTCAGAGAGCAGGCACGCGGAGGCGTGGGCAGCAAGGGAGCACACAGTCGTGAGCAGGACTTTACAGAATATATTTATCCGGCAACGATGCACAACACCATGATGTTCTTTACCAAGAAAGGTCGCTGCTACTGGTTGAAGTGCTATGAAATACCCGAAGGGGCGAAGAATTCGAAGGGGCGTGCCATACAGAACCTGCTCAATATCGAGAGCGATGACAGCGTGAATGCTTTCCTGCGTCTGCGTGGTCTGGACGATGAAGAGTTTGTAAACAGTCACTACGTTGTATTCGCAACAAAGAACGGTATTATAAAGAAGACAAGTCTCGAGGCATACAGCCGTCCGCGTGCCAACGGCGTGATTGCAATAAACATCCTCGAAGGCGACGAGGTTGTGGGTGTACGTCTGACGAACGGTCATAACGAACTGCTGTTGGCAAACCGCAACGGACGTGCCGTTCGTTTCAACGAAGAGGCAGTGCGCGCCATGGGACGCGTGTCTACGGGTGTCCGCGGCATGCGCCTTGACGACGGCGACGATGAGGTTGTAGGAATGGTTGTCGTAAACAAACCGGAAGAAGAGACCATAATGGTTGTAAGCGAAAACGGATACGGCAAGCGCAGTGAGGTGGAGGACTACCGAATAACCAACCGTGGCGGCAAGGGTGTGAAGACACTTAACATAACCGAAAAGACCGGACGCCTTGTGGCTATAAAAGTTGTTACGGACGAAAACGACCTCATGATAATAAACAAGAGCGGTGTGCTGATACGTCTTAAGGTGTCCGACTGCCGTGTCATGGGACGTGCCACGCAAGGTGTACGCCTCATCAATCTGACAAAGAAGAACGACGTCATAGCAAGCGTATGCAAGGTGATGAGTTCGGAAGTGGAGGCTGTTGCCGAGGCTGAGAGCCAGAAAACACTTGAGGAGAACATCGGGGCTTCGGGCATGACTGATATGCCGGTGCAGAAAACGGATGGTGATGTCTCTGA
This sequence comes from Xylanibacter caecicola, assembly GCF_013166515.1. GTDB lineage: Bacteria > Bacteroidota > Bacteroidia > Bacteroidales > Bacteroidaceae > Prevotella > Prevotella caecicola. The sequence goes on from NZ_JABKKJ010000014.1 coordinate 23,563, forward strand.
CAATTCAGGTGCAGAAGTAACTCCGCTTGACAGTTTTGATGATGAGGAAAACAATGAACAGTAAATAACATAATAAACCTTTTAAAACATAACAGTTATGAAAAAATTAATGATTATGGCGATTATGGCATGTGCAGCCACATCGACATTTGCCCAAGATGCCGTAAAGCAGATTATGGGAGCAAAAGACTATACCGAGGCAATAGGTCTCATAGAGTCTTCAGCTTCTTCATTGTCCAATGAGGACAAAGCCAAGGCATATAACAAAGTTGTTGATCTTGCCCTTGCCAAGTTTGATAAAGAATCGCAGATTGCACTGACAAATCAAGTCACAAAGAAAAACGATCCATACGACAAGGAAGGCATGAACAAGGCCGCGTTGCAGGCTCTCAAAGCAGCTATCGAGTGTGACAAGTACGACAACATGCCCAATGAGAAGGGGAAAGTGAAGCCCAAGTTCCGCAAAACCAATGCAACAAGACTGCAGGGAGCGCGTGCTTCTCTTATCAATGCCGGTCAGGATGCTTTCAACGCAAAGGACTTTAACGGTGCCATGGCAGACTTCGGCATGTATGTCGATACAAAGGATGCTCCTCTCTTTGCAGAAGGAGGCGAAAAGAAAGAAGACCCGTATTTCAGACAGATTTCGTATTTTGCTTCTCTTGCCGCATACAATGCACAGGATTTCCCGTCTGCAAGCCGTTATGCAGACTATGCCATGCAGGACACGGCTTCGGCTTCAGATGCTCTTGATATAAAGATATTGAGCATGAAGGCACAGCTGAAGACAAAGGAAGACTCGCTGAAATATGCAGAAGAGGTAAAAGAACTTTATAACAAGGATCCGAAGAACGACCGTTTCTTTGCACTTCTGACAGAATATTATGCAAATACCGGTGACAATGCAGGTAAGGCAAAGCTTATCGAAGAGCAGCTTGTAAAGAATCCGGAGAGCAAGATGGCATGGGCGCTCAAAGGTGAAATGGAAATGGGAGAGCATAAATGGGAAGATGCAATCAAGTCATACAAGAAGTCTGTAGAACTTGATCCTACTTTCATACAGGTGCTTTATAACATCGGTGTCTGCTACAACTCAAAGGCTATAGAGTTCAAGAACAAGGAGGCGAACGAGCGTACCGGTCAGCTTACTCCCGACAAGCAGGAGATTTACAACAACGATCTCAAAGAGTCGGTAAGCTATCTCGAGAAAGTCCGTGCACAGGATCCGGACCGTGCAATGGTGAATTGGGCATACACATTGTTCCAGGCTTACTCGTTGCTTGGAGATGAAGCCAAGGCAAAGGAAATAGAAGCAATTCTTTCCAAATAACAAGTTTAAGGACAGAGGAATGGATACCGGCTTATAACGGGCTGGATATAAAAGAGCGAAGACACTCTGTTCCTTGGTCTTCTTTGATTTCTGAATTGTGCAGATAGCTGTCCCTGTATGGGCATGCGGTATCTGCACAATTCTTTGAAAATAAGTATATAAGGTTTTTAAGGTTTGAAGACAGGGAGAATATTTTTATGGCGCGTTTGTTTACAATCATACTTTTTTTGATATTTCTTATACCTTTTTCCTATGCACAGAAGAAAGAGATATCGCAGGCACAGGAGTTTATCAAGAGCAGAAAGAGCCTTGACAAGGCGGAGGAGAGTATGCGCAAGCTGCTTAAGGACTCGGTAAATCGTAGTAACATAAAGATTTATCTTACATTGGCAGAAGCAGTCCGTGCCCAATATGAACAAGGAAACGAGAAGCTATATCTTAAGGAGAAGTATGACACCGCAGCCCTGTTTATAACCGCGCATAAGATGTTTGAGGCATACGAGAGTCTTGACAGCGTAGATGCACGTCCAAACGAAAAAGGTGTTGTAAAGATAAAATACAGGAAAAGGAATGCCGAGTATCTTAATACATGCCGTAACAATTTGTATAACGGCGGAATGTATTTTGCACTTAATAAAAAATATGATACGGCATACAGGCTGATGGATACCTTTATTGATTGTGTGCGCCAGCCGTTGTTCAGCGGTTGCGGATACAGGGAAGATGCTCCGTTAAACAAGGCTGCTGCTTATTTCACACTTTACTGCGGATATAAGATGCAGGATCCGGCTAAGGCATTGAAGTATGAGACGCTTGCGTTGCAGTATGACAAGCGACATGAATTTGCTTTGCGCTTTGTTGCCGAGGTCTATAATATGAAGAAAGACACGGCAAACTATGTGGCAATGTTGACACGTGGCTTTAATGAATATAAAGACTCGCCTTACTTCTTCACGCGTCTTATGGATTATTATAATGGTGTGAACAAGCTTGACTCTGCATTTGTTACGGTGGAAAGTGCTCTTGCACATAATCCCGGCAACGAACTGTTTTTATTTGCCAAGAGCAACGTCCTTCTCAATACAGGAGACTATGAAGGGTGTATTGCCGTATGTGACAGTCTGATAGCCCGTAACGACACTCTTGCCGATGCATATTATGATGCAGGAGTGGCATATATAAACATGGCTTTCAATCTTGAGAAGACTGTAAGGGCAAGCAAGGCGACAAGGACAAAACTCTTGTCCTATTACAGAAAGGCACTGCCATATATGGAACGCTACAGGGCATTGGCACCTGAACAGAAAGACAAGTGGATGGCAGCACTTTATAACATCTATCTCAACTTGAACATGGGGGCGCAGTTTGAAGAGATAGATCGTATGATAAGGAACAGTTGAGCCGTTTTTATCCCAGTATTACATCGAGGCTCATCATTGTTGCGAACCCGATTGCAAATCCAATGGTACCAAGATTGGAATGCTCTCCCTCTGATGCTTCAGGTATAAGTTCTTCGACGACAACATAAATCATTGCACCTGCTGCAAATGCAAGCATGTATGGCAGTGTGGGAGTAAGGAACGATGCGAGAAGTATCACAGCCATTCCGCCTATAGGTTCGATGATTCCGCTTAGGCTTCCTATGATAAAAGACTTTGTCCTGCTGTTGCCTTCTGCTCTCATGGGCATGGATATGATAGCTCCCTCGGGTATGTTTTGGATGGCTATTCCTAATGACATTGCCATGGCACCGGCAATAGATATTTCCATTTGGTTCTGTATAGCTCCGGCAAGAACGGCACCGACAGCCATGCCTTCGGGAAGATTGTGTATTGTTACGGCAAGAGAAAGCATGGCTGTTCGTGATATTTTAGATCGCGGTCCCTCCGGCTTGCTCAGACCTATGTGAAGGTGTGGAGTGGCATAGTCTATGCCTAAAAGAAATAGAATACCGAGCATAAACCCGGCAACAACAGGAAGTACTGCAAGCTTACCCATGTCGTTGCAACGTTCTATTGCAGGTATGAGCAAAGACCAGACCGACGCTGCCACCATGACACCGGATGCAAAGCCCAGCAGTGTTTTCTGAAGTTTTACAGGTATCTCCTTGTTCATGAAGAAAACGAAAGCCGCTCCGGCAACCGTTCCGATAAAAGGCAATAAAAGCCCGGCTATTATTACTTCCATATATTATATATTGTTTGTGTTCAGCCGGCAAAGTTATGGAAAAAAGCAATGAAAATGTGATGTGCCATATTAAATAAGGTAAACGTAAAGTATGGCAGACGTTAATTGCTGTTTTAGTGTGTTTAAGGATGTTTTTATGTTTATTATGTTGCATATTCCGAATATAATATTTAAATTTGTAAAATAAAAATAAACACGAAATAACATGATTGACGTAAAAGCAACTTTAAGCGAAAGTGAGGAGAGAATGGAAATGGCGGCAATGTTCCTTGAGGAACAATTGTCACGCATCCGTGCCGGTCGTGCCAATATAGCTATTCTTGACGGGGTGAGAGTGGACTCTTATGGTTCAATGGTACCCTTGAATCAGGTGGCAAATCTCTCGACTCCGGATCCGAGAACAATTGCAATCCGTCCTTGGGACAAGAAGATGATAAGAGACATAGAGAAAGCCATAATGGACTCTGATGTGGGTATTACTCCGGAGAACAACGGCGAGATAATACGTCTCGGGATACCGCAACCTACCGAAGAGCGTCGCAAGGAACTGACAAAGCAGTGTAATAAAATTGGCGAGAAAGCAAAGGTTGAGGTGCGCAATGTGCGTGGCGATGTGAAAGACAAGTTGAAGAAAGCCATAAAAGACGGTCTCTCGGAAGACAACGAGAAGGACGCCGAACTTGAATTGCAGAAGCTGCACGATAAATATATCGCAAAGATAGACGAACTGCTTGCTGTAAAGAACAAGGAAATAATGACAGTATAGGGATAAAAAAGGTGTGTCAAACACCGCTTCTTTTATAGCAAAGGGTGTGTCAAAATAGCGTTTTCCTCCACATGATGTACGGATAAGTCTATATTTTGACATGCTCTTTTATATATATGTATCGGGATATGAAAGGATTTGTTATAAAGAACACGGGAAGCTGGTATTCGGTCAGGACGGAAGACGGGCAAACTGTTGAATGTAAGATAAAAGGTAATTTTCGTTTGAAAGGCATACGTAGCACCAATCCTGTTGCTGTTGGCGACTGGGTTGAAATATTATGCAATAAGGAAGGTACGGCTTTTATCACATCAATAGTAGACAGGAGAAACTATATAATACGCAAGTCGTCGAACCTTTCAAAGCAGAGCCATATAATTGCCGCCAACATAGATCAGGCTTTTTTGGTTGTAACGGTTAACTATCCTGCAACATCTACAACTTTCATAGACCGTTTTCTTGCATCGGCAGAGGCATACAGAGTTCCGGTGATCCTTGTTTTCAACAAGAATGATATTCTTTCGGAAGAGGAACTGCATTATCAGGATTTGATGATGCAACTATATGATACAATCGGATATAAGTGTGTTGCGATTTCTGCCCACAATGATAACTGTAACGACTTGCTTTATCCGCTGCTGAAAGACAAGATAACGCTTTTCAGCGGTAACAGCGGGGTGGGGAAAAGCACACTTTTAAATAAACTTATACCGGGGATATCGTTGCGTACATCGGAAATATCCGATGCACACAATACGGGAATGCACACCACAACGTTCAGTGAGATGTTGTCATTGCCATGTGGAGGTTGGGCTATAGACACCCCCGGAATAAAGGGATTTGGTACATTTGACATGGAGCCTGAAGAGATCTGCGGATATTTCAAGGAGATTTTTTCGTTCTCAAAAGACTGTCGTTTTAATAATTGTACGCATACGCACGAACCGGGATGTGCTGTAAGAAAGGCTTTAGAGGAACATTATATAGCGGAAAGCAGATACAACTCTTACCTCAGCATGCTTGATGACAAAGAAGAAGGAAAATACAGGGAGGCGTATTAGACTAAGTTGTTTTACATTGTTTATGAAAAGATTTAATACTATATTATTCGTTATTATGCTATTGGCTCAGACTGTTTATGGGCAAGGTATAATCGGTTCGTGGAAAGGTCTGCTGGATGTAGGTGCGGTGAAACTGAACATCGTGTTTCATTTTCAGAATGAAGACAACGGAAGTGTTACGTGTAAGCTTGATAGTCCTGATCAGGGGGTAAAAGGAATTACTGCAAATGTTATACATATATCTTCAGATTCGGTAAAAGTTTCCATTCCATTGCTTGGTGTATCGTATGGCGGACATTTGTCAGACGATATTATAAAAGGTGTATTTTCGCAGGCAGGATATGATTTTACATTGGACTTAAAAAAGGGAAACTATATGTCCGACAGACCGCAGACACCGGTTTCTCCATATCCGTATAAGACAGAAGAGATTAGTTTTGTCAATCAGGAGGACAATGCCGTGCTTGCCGGTACGCTTACTTATCCTGTAGGTTATGATGAAAGTGCTGCGAAAGGGTCTGTTCCTGTTGTGCTTATGGTTACAGGGAGCGGGCTTCAGAATAGGGATGAGGAAGTTTTCGATCATAAACCTTTTCTTGTAATTGCCGATTATCTTGCACGAAACGGAATTGCATCGTTGAGATACGATGACAGAAGTTTCGGGAAATCAACGGGAAATGCCTCAACAGCCACGACAAAAACGTTTATGAGTGATGCCAAAAACGGAATTGATTATCTTAAGTCAATGGATAAGTTTGGCAAGATAGGAGTGCTCGGACATAGCGAAGGTGGTACAATTGCATTCATGTTAGGTGCTGAGAAGCATGCCGATTTTATAATAAGCATGGCGGGAGCGGCTGTCAGAGGAGATAAAATATTGGTGGAACAGAATCGTATTGCATTGATGTATGCCGGTATGTCTGCATCTGATGTGCAGGCTTACTGTGCGGCATTGGAGAAGATATGCGAGTACAAAAGTAATAATGGCGGTTTGACCGATGCCGGTGCATTTGAAAAGATTATAAGAGACAATGCTTCGGATATATCAGAGGAAGCAAAAGAAAATTTGAAAAAGGTAATGAATATGGACAATCCATGGATGGACTATTTTGTTTCATATGATCCTGCATCAGATATAAAACGTGTTACCTGTCCTGTTTTTGCACTGAACGGAAGTCTTGACACGCAGGTTGTCGCTGCTCAGAATTTGCCGGTAATAAGAAAACTCTTGCCTGCTCACAAATTTAATGCAATTAAAGAATATCCGGGACTTAACCATCTCTTCCAGCATGCTGTGACCGGCAATCTCACAGAGTATAATAAAATATCTGAGACAATGTCGGAAGAAGTGTTGAAAGATATTGTTGGATGGATAAAGTCATTGGAATAACAGACGGATTTACGGTTATGAATATAGATGAGATAAAGGACAAGAAGATAGCAGTGCTGTTGTCAGGTGGTGTAGACAGTTCGGTTGTGGTGTACGAGTTTGCACGTCACGGGCTACATCCCGATTGCTTTTATATAAAGATAGGACCGGAAGAACAGGAGGAGTGGGACTGTTCAAGCGAAGAAGACCTCGAAATGGCAACGGCTGTTGCCCGGAAGTATGGATGTAAGTTGGAAGTAATAGACTGTCATGAGGAGTATTGGAACGAAGTTACACGATATACCATGGAAAAAGTACGTGCCGGTTTTACACCAAATCCGGACGTTATGTGCAACCGCCTGATAAAGTTCGGAGCTTTTGACGAGAAGATGGGGCATAAATATGACCTTATTGCAACAGGACATTATGCACAGACCGAAATAATCGGTGGTAAGAAGTGGCTTGTAACAAGCCCCGATCCCGTTAAGGATCAGACCGATTTTCTGGCTCAAATCTACGACTGGCAGTTAAAGAAAGCATTATTTCCAATAGGTCATTATCGTAAAGGAGAGGTCCGAGAGATAGCCGAACGCGAGCATCTTGTCAATGCAAGGCGCAAGGACTCTCAGGGTATCTGCTTTCTTGGCAAGATTAACTACAACGACTACATACGACGTTACCTCGGCGAGAACCCCGGTTTGGTTCTTGAGTTTGAAACCGGAAAGAAGATAGGCACGCACAAAGGATTGTGGTTTCATACGATAGGGCAGAGGCACGGGCTTGGTTTCGGTGGCGGACCGTGGTATGTGGTGAAGAAAGACGTTACGGAAAACACACTGTATGTAAGCAAAGGATTTGAACCGCGTACTGCCTATAAGAAAGACTTTCCCATACATGGCTTCCATTTCCTTACAGAACCTGTCAATATGACTAATGTAACTTTCAAGATACGCCATACCCCGGAGTATCATCGTGCATATTTAGAGAAGACAGGCGACAAGTCTTATATAGTGCATGCCGGTGATTTTATACAGGGAGTGGCTCCCGGACAGTTCTGTGTTGTGTATGACGAGGCGCATCACCGGTGTTTCGGTTCTGCGGAGATTACCGTATGAGGGGTTTCAGACGTCAGGTTTTAGATGTTATATTTTAAATGTCAGATGTCAAATATTGTATGTCCGCCTGTACAAGTGGCAGCATGCAGACATTTGACATTTAAAATATAACATCTTCCGGTTTCATTACATTTTTGGTTTATCCATGCTGTAAGCAACATGACCTATGCATAGGACTTTCATCTCTTCATTGTAGAACACCACGTCATCTTCTTTTATACCTTGACATTCGTCCTTTCCGATAGGATGGATGTCACCGTTTTTCAACAGTTCTCTTGCACTTACAGTTGCAGGATCCCATTCATAGGCGTTGAAAGAAGTCTCAGTATACCCCAAGAAGTATTTAAATATTACCTGTCCTCCGCTTTTCACGGCAATTATATCATTATATTCTGCTGGAAGTATTCTATCACATTTGGAGTCATAGTCATAGCGCATCCACATTGTTGAGAAAATAATGTAGTTGCCTTTTACATAAATAGTCAAATTCCCGCAGCAATACCTGTCATCACGTATGTCTCCGTATGGAGAATAATCTGAATTGTCTTTGAATAAATGGCTTGGTATGGGAGACGGTTTAAGTACTTTTACAAGACTTGCATTTACGTATGCACTTTCGCCTTGGAAGTTTTTTACTTTTATCCAGTCTTTTTCTCTCCCTATAACTTCCAGCATTATGCCTTTATATACATGGCATTGTATTTTTCCTTTGATACTCGGTGCGGCTCTCAGGTTTACCTTATTCTTGATTATGAGTGCCTTTTCACCTTGTGCACAGGCATATCCGGAAATTATAATAAGTAATACTGCCATGGTCAGCAGTAAACGAAACTGTCTTTTCATCTTTTGTTTTTAGTTTAAGGCGTTTATGTTCAAATAATTTATACTTTAGATATTATCAGTACAAATATACTCAGAATATTCGATAAAAACAAAATAGTGAAAGTCGGGCTTTAGCCCGGTTCGCGGTGGCAATGCCAATTTTGTGAGTTAAATATACGGATAAGTCGAGAACAAACAACAAATTTATTTGTTGTTTGCCTAACCTGCTATAGGTATTTAAAATAAGTTAAAACAGAGTTTTTGCTGCTTTATAATTGGTTATTTGAAATATAAATATTACCTTTGCATCGCATTTGAATAAAGCACACTTTGCTTTATGTGTTCTTTGCCGATATGGCTCAGTTGGTAGAGCAATTCATTCGTAATGAATAGGTCCCGGGTTCGAGTCCCGGTATCGGCTCCATATCACATGGATTTTGTTTCTTTGCGGTAATAGCTCAGTTGGTAGAGCACTAGCTTCCCAAGCTGGGGGTCGCGGGTTCGAGCCCCGTTTACCGCTCTTCTTGAAACTTTTTTTAAGCAAAACGTTTTATTTCTTCATCTATTCCATAGTTTTACATATCATAAAGCTATGGGTTATGTGTCGTAAAGCTATGGGTTATGTGTCGTAAAGCTATGGGTTACGTGTCATAAAACTATGACATAATGTAAGCATACATTCTCAATGTGAATGATAAATGAAAGTTAAAACTTTGATTTGTATCAAAATTATCATACTGTTTACGCAAACACTTTTACAAAATGACATGTTGTAACTTGAAAAGTATATACCTTTGCATCGTCGAAAGACAAAAGGTTAGTATTAAATTAAGGATAACGGGCGGATGCTATTCGTGATGAAAGAACTGAAGCCCAAAGGTAAAAAGTAAAATTAAGGATTATGAAAAGATTGTTTTTAACTGTTATGGCAGTGCTTAGCATGGCTGTGACATTTGCAGAGAACGAAAATCTTAACAGTGTAGACAAGACAAACATCTACAACATGACTGTAAACTACTCTAAGTTGGCTGAGAGTTTAGGACTGACACAGGATCAGCTTGAGAGCGTACAGGACATTCATGCAGAGTTTTGTGCAGACATGCTCAATGCCTATAGTGCAAATGCTGATGAGCGTAAGGAAATGGTCAGCAAGGCTATAAATAAAGACATTCGCTATATGCACTATGTTCTTACGAGAGAACAGTACCGCAAGTATCTTATGATACTGAATGCAACTGTTAACAACCGTGGTTTGAATAAGTAATTTAAGGTAAATAGAATTGTTGCCGTCCACCGGATTTTCCGATGGACGGCTTTTGTTTTTCGCAAATGATATGTTCCTCTTTTTATTCATCTTTATTCCTTCCGGCATTATGCTATAAAACTATACGTATTTCTTGTATGTGCCGTTTTTTTGACTTACATTTGCAATGCTAATACGGTAATACTGTTTATGCCTGATCTTTACAATATAAAAAATACTCTCCTTATGAAAAGAAAGACCTTTCTTCTCTTGTTTTTGTTCATTGTACAATGTATTCTTGCAGATGGCGACTACATTGCAAAGTTGTCTCCACTTGTGCGTCGGGCACTCAATGATGTAGCTGTGAGCGCACACCACCGTGCTCCGTTGCAGCATGTACGCAATATCTGTGCCTTTGTACGTGTGGAAGGGGATGCTGAACAAGTGTTTGCTACCAACGGATGCACGCAGCTTGCACGTTTCGGCGATATCTATATAGCCGACATTCCTCTTGCCAATCTCCATGCTCTTGCATGCGAACGCGCGGTGCAGAGAATAGAAGCAGGAGGCAGGTGTACGGTGCTTATGGATACCACCGGCATTGTTGTGGGCACTCCGGCTGCATATCGTGGACAGTCGTTGCCGCAGGCTTATACGGGTAAGGGGGTTGTCATGGGCGTTCAGGACATAGGTTTTGACCTGACGCATCCTAATTTCTATGATATGGCAACAGGTACATATCGTATAAAAAGATTTTGGGACCAGCTTTCCGACGGGAATTCCGGCAACGGACTTTATGTAGGTGCCGATTACAGAACGGAGGCAGATATACTGCGATATGCCCGCTCGCGCGACGGACTGGTACAGACACACGGCACACATACTTTAGGCATTGCTGCCGGAAGTGGTTATGACAAGGATTTTCAAGGCATCGCATACGACAGTGATATCTGTCTTGTAAGCAATGCCGTGACGCAGGATACGATATTCATTGCAGACGAAGATCTTTACAAATACACGTCTGCAACCGATGCGCTTGGTTTCAAATATATCTTCGATTATGCAGAAGAAGCAGGAAAGCCTTGTGTAATATCATTCAGTGAAGGCTCACATCAGGATTTCTCAGGTGAGGATGTGCTGTTCTATGAAGCACTTGAACAGCTTGTAGGACCGGGACGTATCCTTGTTGCCTCTGCAGGAAATGAAGGGCATATAAAGACTTATTTCCGTAAGCCGATAGGGCAGGAGGCAGCCGGAACATTCTTCGGATACAGTGACAGATGTGTATATTTTAAATTGAGGTCGGCAGATGACTTTATTCTTCGTCTTACTGTTTACGGTGATAACGGCAGTACGAACGTCGTAACGTTGAACTCAGCCGATGTTCTTTCCGCTCCCGACGGCAAGTATGAACACACATTTACATTCAACGGGGTTGATGTAAAGTTCACCGTAGAAGGCTATCCGTCGTGCTATGATGCAACCGTTATGGCATACGAGGTGTTGGCAGAGTCTGATGTACCGTTCGGATTTGCTCTTCCTTTCTCTGCAGAACTCATTGGCAATGATGCCGATGTCGAACTCTTTTATGGTTCCGGTGAACTCACGACAAATGCCATACGTCCGGATTTGTGTGCCGGCGAGAGTCGCTACAGTATATATTCTCCCGGCAGTGCACCTGCTGTTATATGTGCCGGTGCCACGTCATATCGTACGGGATTTGTGAATAGCCATGGCGAGTGGGTAGCGTTAGATTGGGGAAAGAACGGTGTACGTAGTGGATATTCAAGTGTTGGTCCGTCTTTTGACGGGCGTATGAAACCCGAGGTTATGGCACCCGGAACCAATGTGGTTTCTTCTTTCAGCCATTTCTATACGGCAAATGAAACATCGGGATATGATATTCATAGTGAAGTGGCTAAGTCCGTGTTCAACGGAACAGAATATACATGGAATGTTGCAAGTGGCACTTCAATGTCCACACCTGTCGTTGGCGGTATTATAGCCCTGTGGCTTGAAGCAAATCCTCAGCTTGCTCCGGACGATATCCGTGGCATACTTGCCCGTACTTGCAGTCGTATGAACAGTAAAGGACATGCTCCTGACAATTATTGCGGATATGGTGAGATTGATGCTTATAAAGGATTGCTCGACATACTTGGCGTAAGTGGCATATCCGGAATATCATCTTCTGCTCCGTCGGGCGTAAGCATCAGATTGCATGAAGGCGGACAACTGTCGTTCAGTTTTGACTCTGTCCCGTTATCAGCAGTAGAAGTCAAGATATATTCTGTTGCGGGATTGATTTGCGGCAGATACGTTCTGCCTTCGAGACAGTCGGATGCCACGGTTGATATAAGCCGGTTGAACTCCGGAGTATATGTATTGCAGATTTCGTCGACACAGCCCTCCCTCTCCGGTTCGGTGCTTATACGCAAATAGATCGTTCAATACCTACATGTGGGTATTGGCGAAAACATTATTTTTAGGTATTGTATTTGACATCGGTTTCCATTACCTTTGCATTGATATAAAAGGTGACCGGAAGTTTAATAAAATTCATAATGTTTTTGTATATAGTGCAGGACCGTCTTTGAAGACGGTCTTCTGTCTTTATATAAACATGTCTTTATATTATTAGTTGTTTCACTCCACCTTGATTGAGCGTCCGTTGAAAATATTAAATATCTTATAAAACATACGTAAAAAGAATGCTTAATTTTGCAGGGAGACTATTTTTGCACTACCTTTGCATAAGATAAGCTTCGCCTCGGCAATTTCAAACAAGTTTCATTGCACTCGGCTTGCATTATCTTTGCATAAGGTAATATTCTTATAGTCTCAAGACTATATGATGTTGAATAATGATATTAAAGTTATACATGAATAAAATGAAAACAATAAGATTTGCAATTCTCTTGGCAGTATTGTCTGTTTTTGTTTCTTGCGGAACCACATCCACCGTTCCTTTGACCGGTCGCAAACAGCGTCTGCTTGTTTCGGACGAACAGGTCATGAGTCTTAGCAACAAAGAATACACAACATATATGAAGTCGGCAAAGCTTTCTTCAAGCGTAGCCAATACGGCTATGGTGAAAAAGGTGGGGCAGAGACTTGCCGATGCGGTTGTTTTATATCTGAAAAACAATGGTCTTGCATCGGAGGCAAGCAATTATCAATGGGAGTTCAACCTTGTTCAAGACAATGCAGCCAATGCTTTCTGCCTGCCGGGAGGTAAAATTGTTGTATATGAAGGACTGTTACCTTATACGCAGACAGAAGCAGCCTTAGCGGTAGTTCTTGGGCATGAGATTGCACATGCCGTGGCAAAACATTCGGCAGAAAGGCTTAGCAAGGAGATGAAAGCACAATACGGCTCTCAACTTCTTGGCGCTGTTCTTAGCGGTGCCGGTGTGTCTTCAGGCACAACCGAGCTGGCACAGGGCGTTTTTGGATTGGGAAGCAAGATGTCCGGATTGCATTATTCGCGCAGCAATGAGAGTGAGGCAGACTATATGGGACTGATCTTTGCAGCAATGGCGGGATATAATCCTGCGGTTGCCGTAGACTTTTGGCAGCGCATGTCTGGCGGAACCCAGAGCAGTACACCGGCTTTTATGAGCAGCCATCCGTCCGATGCCAAGCGCATTGCAGATATAAAGAAGTGGCTTCCTGAAGCTCAGAAGTATTATAATGCTAATGTAAAGCCGTCTCAAGGCACCATAAGAATATCCGGAAAGAAGCAGAAATAACGTGACAGCCATAATGTTATGCCCGCCGGATTTTAATTTGGCGGGATATGGCTGTGGTTATTTGATATAATGTTTGGATATATCGGATAATTTCACTATCTTCGCATTAATAATTAAATCATAATGTTATGATAGACTATTTTGCAGCCAATTTGTGGCAGATGTGGGCGTTGGTAGCCATTGTTTGTCTTATACTCGAACTTACCAACGGTGATTTCTTTATCATGTGTTTTTCTATCGGTGCTGTATGTGCAGCTGTTTCATCCGCTTTAGGTCTTGGATTTTATGGCGGACTTTTGGTCTTTGCTGTATGTTCGGTGCTGTGTATATTCTTTGTACGCCCGTTTGCACTTCGGTATCTCCACCGCAATGATGACGCCAGAGTAAGCAATGCCGATGCACTGATAGGACGTATCGGGCGTGTAAGTGAGCCGGTCGAGGCGGGCGGATATGGGCGTATTGCCATTGACGGGGATGATTGGAAAGCCGTTTCTGCCGATGGTCAGGCAATACCGTTGAATGCAAAAGTAAAGGTTATTGGGCGTGAAAGCATAATAATAACAGTTGAAACCGTTGACTGACAAGTAATTTTTAAAATAAAACATCATGAGTATTCTATCTTATTTTCTAATCGCAATAGTTGTTTGCGCACTGATATTGGTGAAAAAGAGTCTGGTTATCATACCGCAGTCAGAAACAAAAATCATAGAAAGACTCGGCAAGTATTATGCCACATTGCAGCCCGGCATCAACGTGATAATTCCGTTTATCGACCGTGCCAAAGTGATGATTACCCTTCATCGCGGACGTTACGTCTATTCAGACAATATAGATTTGCGCGAGCAGGTTTATGATTTTGACAAGCAGAATGTTATTACCAAAGACAATGTGCAGACACAGATCAACGCCTTGCTTTATTTTCAGATTGTCGATCCGTTCAAGGCCGTATACGAAATCAACAATCTGCCCAATGCCATTGAGAAATTAACGCAGACGACATTGCGTAATATCATTGGCGAACTTGAACTTGACCAGACCCTGACATCACGTGATACAATCAACACAAAGCTACGCGCCGTACTTGATGATGCCACAAACAAGTGGGGTATCAAAGTAAACCGCGTTGAGCTTCAGGATATCACACCTCCGGAAAGTGTGCTTCAGGCAATGGAGAAGCAGATGCAGGCTGAACGTAACAAGCGTGCGGCAATCCTTACATCCGAGGGTAACAAGCAGTCTCAGATACTTCAGTCAGAGGGAGAGAAGGAAGCTATGATAAACAGGGCAGAGGCTGCCAAACAGCAGGAGATACTACGTGCCGAGGGAGAAGCACAGGCACGCATACGTAAGGCAGAGGCCGAGGCGGTAGCAATAGAGAAGATAACCGAGGCGGTAGGTAAGAGCACCAATCCCGCAAACTATCTTCTTGCACAGAAATACATTCAAGCACTGGAAGAGATTGCACAGGGCGACAAGACCAAGACTGTATATCTGCCATACGAGGCTACAAACCTTATGGGCAGCATCGGTGGTATAAAGGATTTGTTCAAGTCAGAGTAAAACTAAAATATTTTCGTAAGGGGCGGCTCTGTGTGTCGCCCTTTTTAATTTATATATTGTAATATGCTGAATATATGTATTGTTGTCGGCGCCCGTCCTAATTTCATGAAAGTGGCTCCGATAATATGGGCTGTCAACAAGGCGCAGGCATCCGGCAGGGAGATTGGATATAAACTCGTGTATGCGGGATCTGAGAATGACCCTACATTAGAACCTTCTTTGTTTGACGACCTTATGATATCGCGTCCGGATATATTTCTCGGAATAGACAGTATAAGCCTTAATGAGATAACCGGAAGAGTGATGCAGGAGTTTGAAAAGTATCTTGAAACCAATCCGACTGATGTGGTTATTGTCGTCGACGACCTCGCTTCGACCATGGCGGCTGCCATTGTTACCAAGAAGCAGGGTGTCACTCTTGCACATCTTGTTGCCGGAACACGCTCTTTTGATATAAAGATGCCGAAGGAGATAAACCGCCTTGTCATCGACGGACTGTCCGATTTGCTCTTCACGGCAGGCATGGGCAGCAACAGTAATGTGAGCCGTGAAGGCGCCGAAATATCTCATGTATATATGGTGGGCAACATACTTATGGACACTTTGCGCTTTAATCGTTCGCGTTTGGTGAGACCTTCGTTTTTTGACGATATGGGATTGTCTGTCGGAAATTATCTTGTCTTTACCCTCAATCGCAAGGCATTGCTGGCAGATATCGACAATATACGTGCCATGATAAGGTCTGTCGATGCGTCGGCAGGTGATGTTCCGGTCATAGCTCCATTGCGCAATATGGCGCGTGATGTTGTTGAAAGCATGTCAGGCGAGCTGAAAAACATACGTATAGTGCCGCCTCTTTCGTATCTTGAATTCGGTTATGTCACGGCAAATGCCAAAGGTGTGATAACCGATTCGGGCAATGTTGCCGAGGAAGCGACGTTCAACGGCGTTCCGTGTATAACGCTTAACAGTTACACCGAGCACATCGAGACGGTCAAGACAGGGTCGAACGTACTTGTCGGTGAGGATGCCGGGCGTTTGGGAAATGCCGTTTCAGACATGGTTTCCGGCAAGTGGAAAAAGTGTGCTTTGCCCGAACGATGGGACGGACGCACGGCAGAACGCATTGTACAGATACTGACCGAGAGTATATAGACAGTCTTTATGATATGCAAAACCAACAAGCCCCGGAATGTAATTTCATACATTCCGGGGCTTGTTGGTTTTGCATCATATAGTATTTACATTTCTTTTATAATCTCCTTGCCGGTCTTTATCGCCTCCATATTCAGCGGAATAAGACTGTGGTGGCGTTCGGGCAATGTCTTGTATAAAGCCTTTTCCACTCCGTTTTCGCTGACAATGGAACACACCTTGAGCAGTCCGCCAAGTACAATCATGTTGAATACTTTCGAGTTTTTCATCTCTGCCGCCTTATCCATGGCGTCTATGGAATACACTTTTATGTCGCTTCGCTTCGGAGGATTGATAATTCCGTAGCTGTCATATATAAGTATTCCGCCCGGTTTGAGCTTTGGTTCGAACTTGTCAAGCGACGGTTGGTTAAGGACAATGGCAACATCGTATCGGCTAAGTATTGGAGATGAGATGCGCTCATCGCTCACAATAACAGTCACATTGGCTGTTCCGCCACGCTGTTCCGGTCCATAGGCAGGCATCCATGTCACCTCTTTGTCCTCCATGAGTCCTGAGTATGCAAGTATTTTGCCCATTGACAATACACCCTGTCCGCCAAATCCGGATATTATTATTTCCTTTTTCATGACTGTTGCTATTTAATTTGAGACTCGTTTGTGTTATCTTTCAGGTCGCCTTTAGGATAGAATTTGAACATATTCTCCTGCATCCACTTGTTTGCCTTTACGGGCGACATCTTCCAACCGCTGTTGCATGTGCTCACTATTTCCACGAGACTGGAACCTTTTCCTGCCATCGATGCCTCGAAAGCTTTGCGTATCGCTTTCTTTGCAGAGCGTATTGCCGCCACGGTTTCAACGCTTTGGCGTGTCACATAGCAAGTGCCTTCAAGCGTGGCAGCTATTTCTGTCACCTTCAGAGGATAGCCGTGAATTTCGGGCGTTCTGCCGTATGGGCATGTGGATGTCTTTTGTCCGATGAGAGTAGTCGGTGCCATCTGTCCGCCGGTCATGCCGTATATGGCATTGTTGATGAATATTATTGTTATGTTTTCACCACGGTTCAAGGCATGTATGGTTTCACATGTACCTATGCAGGCAAGGTCTCCGTCGCCCTGATATGTAAATACCAGACGGTCGTTCCAGCATCTCTTTATCGCCGATGCCACAGCCGGAGCACGTCCGTGGGCTGCCTCCTGCCAGTCTATGTCAAGATAACGGTATGCAAAAACGGCACATCCCACAGGACATACGCCCACGCTCTTGTCTTCCATACCCATCTCTTCTATAACTTCTGCCACCAACTTATGTACCACACCGTGCGAGCAGCCCGGGCAATAGTGCATTGGAGTGTCGTTCATGAGTGCCGGTTTGCGGTAAACCTGATTCTCCTTGGATATTATTTCGTTACTCATAGCTGTATCTTTTAGAACTTTGTTTTAAGGGCATTGACAATCTCTTCCGGTTCGGGAACTATGCCTCCCAGTCGTCCGAACGACTCGACATCCACACTGCCGAGTGTAGCAAGACGTACGTCGTCTACCATTTGCCCGGCATTGATCTCCGTTACGAGCACCCCTTTCTTGCCCTTTGAAATCTCTGCAATTTCATCCGACGGGAAGGGCCACAAGGTTATTGGTCTGAAAAGACCTACTTTCAAACCTTCCTCGCGTGCCATTTCTATGGCTTTCTCCGATATTCTTGCGGCACTTCCGAACGCTACGATTATATAATCGGCATCTTCACAGAAATGAGTCTCGTATCTTACTTCATTGTCTTTGATTGTCTTGTACTTTTCCTGCAGGCGCAGATTGCGCTTTTCCATTACCTCCGGCTGCAATTCAAGCGATGTAAGAATATTGGGATTGCGCCCCTTTGTGCGTCCCAATGTTGCCCACGGACATTCTTTCTTTATCTCTTCCTCTGTGCGGCGCGGCTTGTATGGCGGAAGCACCACACGTTCCATCATTTGTCCGATTACACCGTCGCTGAGTATCATTACCGGTATACGGTATTTGAAAGCAAGTTCAAACGACAGATCCATGAAGTCTGCCATTTCCTGTACAGATGCAGGTGCAAGCACTATTGTATAATAGTCGCCGTTACCTCCGCCGCGTGTAGCCTGATAATAGTCGCTCTGCGACGGTTGTATGGTGCCCAGTCCCGGTCCTCCGCGCTGTACGTTTATCACCACGCCCGGTATCTCTGCACCCGCCATGTATGATATTCCTTCCTGCATCAGTGCCACGCCCGGACTTGAAGAAGATGTGAAAACCCTCTTGCCAGCGCCAGCGCCGCCATATACCATGTTTATCGACGCGACCTCACTTTCTGCCTGCAGCACCACCATACCCGTGGTTTCCCATGGCTTCAGTTGCGACAGTGTTTCGATTATCTCACTCTGCGGGGTAATCGGATAACCGAAGAAAGCGTCCGCACCGCAACGTATGGCAGCATGTGCTATAGCCTCGTTGCCCTTTAGCAATACAATATCCTGTTCTGCCATAGTGTTATTCCTCCATTTTTTTCTTATAGACTTCAATACAACCGTCAGGACATACCACCGCACACGATGCACATCCGATGCAGTCATCGGGACGTTCGGCCGCGGCGTATGGATAGCCGTTGACATTTACTCGCTTTGCCGTAAGGGCTATGACGTCCTTTGGGCAAGCTTCGATACACAATGCGCATCCCTTGCAGCGGTTGGTATCGACAACAATGGCTCCTTTAATTTTGCTCATAAATTGATGTTTTTCGTTATTGATTTTCAGGAAACTAAAAACTGTTTATGTATAGTCCGTTCAAGGGTTGTACATATCCCGGCAGTAATAGCCAAGGATATTTTCCACCATTTTCTTTGCCTCGGCAGCAGAACTGTCGGGGTCTAAGGCTATGGCTTCAAGATAATTGTTGAGCGCCTCTTGCCAGTTTCCCCGTTTTCTGAACTCGTTACCTCTATTATAATAATCTTCGGCTGTCATTACCTGTAATATTCTTTCTTGCCGGCAGCAAGAGTATTTTTCATAAGCGAGCATATTGTCATAGGACCTACGCCGCCCGGAACAGGAGTAATGAACGAACATTTGGGCGCAACCTCATCAAACTTGACGTCGCCGTTAAGACGGAAGCCGCTTTTGCGTGTGGCATCGGGCACGCGGGTTGTACCTACGTCGACGATTACCGCTCCCTCTTTGACCATATCTGCCTTGACAAAGTCCGGATTTCCTATCGCTGCGATAATGATATCGGCTTCGCGACATTCTTTCTTCAGTGTCTTAGAGCGGCTGTGACACACGGTTACCGTCGCATCGCCATACTGCTTCTGCATCATCAGTTGTGCCATAGGCTTTCCGACAATGTTGCTGCGTCCCAGTATTACACATTTCTTGCCGGATGTTTCTATGCCATATCGCTTGAGAAGTGTTATTATTCCCAACGGGGTGGCAGATATGAAACATGGCAGTCCGATAGCCATACGTCCCACGTTTATGGGGTGGAAGCCGTCCACATCCTTGCGGTAGTCTATTGCCATTATGACTTTCTGTTCGTCAATGTGCTTGGGAAGGGGCAGTTGCACAATGAAGCCGTCTACATCATCGTTGCGGTTCAGTTCGTCTACCTTTGCAAGCAGCTCTTCTTCCGTCACATCATCTTCGAAACGTATCAGCGAACTGGTGAAGCCGCATGCCTCACAGGCAATCACCTTATTCTTGACATACGTTTCGCTGCCACCGTCGTGACCAACAAGAATTGCTGCCAGATGAGGTCTTTTTCCTCCTTCTGTCACAATTCTTCTCACTTCTTCGGCGATTTCTTCCTTTATCTTTGCTGCGGTTGCTTTTCCGTCTATAAGTTGCATATTATGTATGTTTACCGGTTTAATTGTCTTTTTATGCTGTCAATTATACATCGATGCCGTGTGTGGCTTACAGTTTCGGCATTCCCGGCAGTCCGCCTTTCATGCCTTTCATCGCACCCATCATCTGGCTCATCTTCGAGCCTGTTACAAGTTTCATCATCTTGCGTGTCTGGTCAAACTGCTTTATCAGCCTGTTCACTTCTTGTATGTTCGTGCCCGAACCTTTTGCTATGCGCTGTCTGCGGCTTGTATTTAAAATCTCGGGATGAGTGCGCTCTTTCGGTGTCATGCTCAGGATTATTGCCTCTATGCCCTTGAATGCGTCATCGTCTATGTCCACATCCTTTATGGCTTTGCCTACTCCCGGTATCATGGATGCCAAATCTTTGAGGTTGCCCATTTTCTTTATCTGCTGTATCTGTCCGAGGAAGTCGTTGAAATCGAACTTGTTTTTCTGTATTTTCTTTTGCAGACGTTTAGCCTCTTCTTCGTCAAACTGTTCCTGGGCACGCTCCACAAGGCTGACGATGTCGCCCATTCCCAATATACGGTCTGCCATTCGTGACGGGTGGAAGACGTCTATTGCTTCCATTTTCTCGCCGGTACCTACAAATTTAATAGGTTTTGTAACGACTGTGCGTATGCTCAGTGCGGCACCACCACGCGTGTCTCCGTCGAGTTTTGTAAGGACAACGCCGTTGAAGTCGAGTCTGTCGTTAAACTCCTTTGCTGTGTTTACGGCGTCCTGACCTGTCATCGAGTCTACTACAAACAGGGTTTCGGAAGGATTGACAGCGTTTTTCAGCGTCTCGATTTCGTTCATCATCTCCTCGTCAACGGCAAGTCGACCGGCGGTATCTATTATCACAACGTCGTGCCCTTTTGCCTTAGCCTCTTTTATGGCATTGCCGGCAATTTCAACAACGTTCTTGTTGTCCGGTTCCGAATATACCGGAACTCCTGTTTGCGTGCCTACAACCTTCAACTGTTCTATGGCAGCAGGACGATATACGTCGCATGCCACGAGCAGAGGGTTCTTGTGCTGCTTGTTTTTCAGCATGTTTGCAAGTTTTCCACTGAATGTTGTCTTACCGGAACCTTGCAAACCCGACATGAGAATGATTGCGGGGCGTCCGTCAAGTTTAAGTTCGGCAGTCTCACCGCCCATAAGCTCGGCAAGTTCATCATGCACAAGCTTCACCATTAGCTGTCCTGGCTTCACGGCATTAAGTACATTCATGCCGAGAGCCTTTTGTTTAACGGTGTCGGTGAACGTCTTAGCTACCTTGTAGTTAACGTCTGCATCGAGTAAAGCTCTGCGTACGTCTTTCAGAGTTTCTGCAACGTTAATCTCGGTTATTTTTCCTTCGCCTTTAAGTATTTTAAAAGAACGTTCAAGTCTGTCACTTAAATTTTCAAACATATCCTTATTTTTGTTTCATTATTATTTACAATCATTGTGAATGCAGTCTGCATGCCTGCATATACAGGGCAACCCCGTTTATGCAAAGATAATAATTAAGATATAAAAAACGTAAAAATCCGGATTGTATTTAAGCTATTTTAAAACACTTTTTATCAAAAATGCGCACATCGGTGGGTGCGTGTGCAATCATGAATGTATGTTTATCGCTAAACGTTTGATTTTCAATGGTATTTTAAATATGCACATTTTATTTGCGAGTGTGCATAATTTGTCCTGTTTTTCGTTTATATTATTCATTATATAACGTCCTGACATTGGTGTGTACATGTGTGTTTCATGCCATCGGAAAACTGTTTTTTACAGTATATCGGCATCGTTTTTAGGTGTCATGTAAAGTACTGAAAGTCAAGATGATACCTTTTGCTTTCAAAAAGCTATGCTTTAAGGGTACTAAAGCTATGCTTTTCGAGTGCTAAAGCATAGCTTTTTGAAGGCGAAAGATATGCTTTGTTTATTTCAGACGTGTTTTCTTGGAAAATAAAAACGAATAATCGAATGTCTGAAACCAATTACTATGTTCATTCGATTATCTATGCGAATTCGGAATAATGAATAAGTTTTTATTCCGAATTCACATATATGTTGTATTTAATTCTGTTCTTCGGCTTTACTGCCACTTTGCTTTTTCAGCATTTTTCTGATGATGAAATACAGCAAGGCAAGACCGACAATGACAATAATGCCATACTTTATATATTCTCCATACTCGAGGATGGTGTCGTTGAGACGGTCTTCCGGAACAATAGAGTGAAGATACCAGCCCAAGGCGGCAAGTATGCAGTTCCATGCTCCGGCACCAATCGTGGTGTAAAGTAGGAATTTTCCGAAGTGCATGCGCGACAATCCTGCCGGTATTGAGATAAGGTGACGTATGCCTGGAAGAAGTCTTCCGGTGAGTGTAGCCGCCACTCCGTGGTCGTAAAAGTATTTTTCGCTTTTTTCAACTTTCTGTCTGTTGAGGAGACACATGCGCCCCCAGCGACTTTCGGTAAACCTATATATAACGGGACGACCCACATATAGGGCAACGACATAGTTTATCGTGGCACCCAGATCTGCACCCAGTGTGGCAAAAACTATTACGAGAAAAATGTTAAGATTGCCTCCTGCCGCGTGATATGCAGCAGGAGACACTACGAGTTCGGACGGTACAGGGATTACGGTGCTTTCGAGCATCATAAGGAAAAATATAGTACCGTAGTTGAGATTGCCCAGTAAGGTTGATATCCAATTCATTGTATTATGTTTGCTTTATGGCATGCCTCGCTCTCGGCATATCCGTTTACTGCTTTATTTTAGCCCATGTATCTTTCAGACCTACAGTCTTGTTGAACACAGGATGCTCGTTTGTAGAGTCTTTGTCTGCCATAAAGTATCCTATACGCTGGAACTGCAGATAGTCTCCGGGCTGCTTTTGGGCGGCATACTCTTCTATATAGCAGTTGCTTATTACCTGAAGAGAGTCGGGATTTAGAAGCTCGCGGAAGTCGGCAGCTTCGGCTGAGGGGTTTTCTACATTGAAAAGGCGGTCGTAAACTCTCACCTCGGCTTTCTTGCAATGGTCGGCAGAAACCCAGTGCAGTGTGCCTTTTACCTTGCGGTTTGCACCCTCCATGCCACTCTTGCTTATCGGGTCGTACTCCGCCTGTATCTCCGTAATGTTTCCGTCCGCATCCTTTGTGCAGCCTGTACACTTCACAATGTATGCGTTTTTCAGACGTACTTCCTTACCCGGAGTCATGCGGAAGAACTTCTTCGGAGCATCTTCCATAAAGTCGTCACGCTCAATCCAAAGGTTCTTTGAGAATGTAATGGTATGTGTACCGTCTGCCTCGTTTTCTGGATTGTTTACTGAAACCATTTCTTCCGTTTGTCCTTCGGGGTAGTTTGTGATGACAAGTTTCACCGGATTAAGTACAGCCGAAACACGTGTTGAGCGCATGTTGAGGTCTTCGCGCACGGCTGCTTCGAGCAATGCAACGTCGTTCAGCGCATCGAACTTTGTATAACCGATGCTGTCAATGAACTTTCTTATGCTCTGCGGAGAATAGCCTCTGCGGCGCATACCGCATATTGTAGGCATGCGCGGGTCGTCCCAGCCGTTCACCTTGCCTTCGGTTACCAGGGCGTGCAACTTGCGTTTGCTCATCACGGTGTATGTCATGTTGAGACGGTTGAACTCTATCTGGCGCGGGCGGAAGTCGTTAAGGTTGTCTCCTTCACCGTTCATTTCTTTAAGGAAATCTATGAATTTGTCGTACAAAGGGCGGTGGGGGACAAACTCAAGTGTACATATAGAGTGGGTTACACCTTCAAAATAATCGCTCTGTCCATGTGCAAAGTCATACATGGGATAAGCATGCCACGTCGTTCCGGTGCGGTGGTGCGGCGTATGAATAATGCGATACATTATCGGATCGCGGAAGTGCATGTTAGGATTTGCCATGTCCAGCTTGGCACGAAGCACCATTGAACCTTCGACAGCCTCTGCTGTATTCATCTTATAGAAAAGCTCAAGGCTTTCTTCTATCGGTCTGTCGCGGAATGGAGAGGGCTTTCCGGCTTCGGTGGGAGTGCCTTTCTGTGCAGCTATTTGTTCCGATGTCTGTTCGTCTACGTATGCCATGCCTTTTTTAATCATCCATACGGCAAAGTCCCAAAGTTTCTGGAAATAGTCTGAGGCATAGTATATGTTTGCCCAATGGAAGCCAAGCCACTCTATGTCGCTTTGTATGTTTTCCACATACTCATTGTTTTCCTTGCTCGGATTGGTGTCGTCAAAACGCAGATTGCACGTGCCGTTGTACTTTTCGGCTATACCAAAGTCCATGCAGATCGCCTTGGCGTGTCCGATATGCAGGTAACCGTTGGGTTCCGGCGGGAAGCGTGTCTGTATTTTTCCTGCGTTTTTACCTTCGCTGATATCCTTTTCAACAAGCTGTTCTACGAAGCTAAGACTCTTCTTTTCTTCGCTTTTTTCGTATTCGTTCTTTGTCATGACAAATAAAATAATAATTTATGCAAAGATACGATAATCCGATTTTATGAGCAAAAAAACAATTAATTTTGTATGTCGTTTGTATGTTTTTGAGTATGAGCCTTATATATAAACGCCCAAAAAGATGTTTTGTAACATAAAAAAATATTTGTTTTTAATAAAAAATACACATATCTTTGCAAACGTTATCCTGAATACAATCTTTTTACCTTAAAAAAGCTAATACCTATTGAGATAAATGTCCACCTCTGTGAAGAGACGGGCATTTTTTGTTATATGTACCTGTGATGTAGTCATAATATTCATTCTGTGCTGTTGTTGTTGACCTGTTGCCAGTCTTAGAGCCGGATTATTTTATGCCCCGTCTGTTAAGCGCCTCCGTGTATTTACCGGCGTTTTGCAGATGTTCCGCATATGTTACGGCAAAGTTGTGCGTACCGCTGAAATCTTCTTTTGCACACATATACAGGTAGTCGTGATGTACATAGTCAAGTACCGCATCTATTCCTTCAACCGACGGTATGCGTATCGGTCCCGGAGGCAGTCCTGTGTTTTTGTAAGTGTTATACGGACTGTCGGTATGCAACATGTTGTTGTATATACGTTTAAGCCCGAATTGTTTAAGGGCGAACTTTATCGTGGGGTCTGCCTGTAACGGCATGTCTTTTTTCAGCCTGTTGTAATACATTCCTGCTATCATGGGCTTTTCACCATTGTTGCTTGTCTCTTCATCGACGATGCTTGCGAGCGTGATAACCTGATTTTTGCTTAGTCCCATGGCTGCAGCCTTGCCTGTTCGTTCGCTGTTCCAGAATTTGTCACTTTCTTTTTTCATGCGCTCCATGATGTTTTCTGTCGACGCGTTCCAATAAATATCGTATGTATTCGGTATGAACATACATACTATCGTTTCAGGAGTGTATCCGTATTTTCGGCATGTGGCAGTGTCGGTCATTGCCTTTAGAAGCGTTATGCTGTCTGTCATCATCTTTTTTGCAATGGAACCTGCAAGCCGTTCTACTGTGCGTACGGAAGGAACGGTAAGCCTTATCGGTGTCTGCAAACCGTTCTTCAATTTTCTGAATACGCTTAAAGAACCGTTACTGCCCTTGATTTCATAACATCCGCTGCGTATGTTGTTGCTGTATGAAGACATTTCGGACAGTATCCTGAACCCTGTCATGGCATGACTGTTTGATACGGAGGACAGTTTTGTATATACCGAATCAACTGTGTCATCATTGTCTATATATATATAATGTGTATCTGAATCTACAGACATTGATGAAAAGAAGTAATAATATATTATACATAATACTGCCAGCAGGCATCCGAATATCGGCATTATGTATTTATTGTGGATTTTGGGACGTTTCATATAGATATTCTTTATTGGTATGGGTTAATATTGAGTGTTCTTTATTATGTTTTCTATAACGGTGGGGTAGTGCGTCTTTTCCAGTTTATGTATCATTTCAGCAATATCCTCCGCACTTTCACTACCGGTAAGAGGTGTCTTGAACTGTGCTATTATCTCTCCTCCGTCGCACTCTTCGTTTACATAGTGTACGGTTATGCCGGTTTCTTTTTCATCCGCTTCCTTTACGGCTCGGTGTACATTCATGCCATACATCCCTTTACCGCCGAACTTCGGTAACAATGATGGGTGTATGTTTATTATATGGCGGTTGTATTTTTTTATGAGAAAATCGGGAATGATAAGAAGAAATCCGGCAAGTATGATGAAATCCGTATCGTATTTTTCGAGCAAGGGGATTATCTTGTCGTGGGTTGAGAAAAATTCCTTTGACACCACTTCCGTACTGATACCGTGCTTTTGGGCACGCGTCAGTGCGTATGCGTCTTGTCTGTTGCTCAATATCAGTGACACCCTTGCATCCTCGGAATGTGCAAAGTGCCTGATAATGTTTTCGCAATTACTCCCATTGCCCGAAACAAAGACTGCTATATTTTTCATAAATGGTATGTTGATATATGGATATGCACTTGTTATTCGTCCCAGCCTTCGTCCCAGTCATCATCAATTCCGAATAGTGTCGGATCTATAAACGAGTCAAGACTTCTTCGTTCTTTCTTGGTAGGACGTCCCGTACCGCGTGCCCTGTCTACAAATCCGCTTATTCTGCTCATCTCCAGCAGTTCGTATTGTTTTGCATCTGTTACGTTCTCGTATATTTGCGGTATCAGTTTGGCTCCGACACGCTGCTCTATACACTGCAATACCTTGAAAGAATAAGTTATCGGTGGCTTTTTTACGTTTATAATCTCATTAGTCTTGATTATGCGTGCAGGCTTGACGTTGCTGCCGTTTATTGTAACGCGACCGTTTTTGCATGCATTTGCAGCCACAGAGCGTGTCTTGAATATGCGTGCAGCCCACAGCCATTTGTCTATTCTTGCCTCGTTCATTGTGCTTTTGTTTTGTCCGTCGGTTTCTTGTTTCCGTTATAAAGGTTCATTGTAATGTTGATACCGGACAGTACGAAACTTTTTATAATGTCGCATGCTGTTTCTATGCGAGGAGAAAGCACCTGCATGTCCTCTTCGCTGTATTTGCCCAACACCCATTCAACCTGCATTCCGCGCGGAAAATCATTGCCTATACCAACCTTGAGTCGTGCATACTGCTGACCTATCAGCTGTTGTATGTGACCGAGACCGTTGTGTCCGCCGTTGCTGCCGTTGCCTTTAAGCCTGAGTGTGCCTAACGGAAGCGACAGGTCGTCTACGATAACAAGCAGGTTCTCCTGGCGGATATTCTCTTTGTTCATCCAATATCTTACGGCGTTTCCGCTTAGATTCATGAATGTAGTGGGCTTTAGAAGTATTATTTTCCTTCCTTTAATGCTTGTTGTTCCGACAAATCCGTATCGGCAATCTTCAAAAACAATATTGGACGCCTTTGCAAAAGCGTCCAATACCATAAAGCCTGTATTGTGGCGGGTATCCGCATATTCGTTGCCGGGATTGCCCAAACCTACAATTAAATATTTCTCCATGTTCATGTATTATAGGCATGTTCATGCCTGTAATAAAATCAGATTATTGCTCGGCAGCAGCCTGCTGGCTCTTACGTGTTGCCTTGATTGAGCAGACAACGACTTCCTTGCTTGTAACCATCTCCAGACCGTCAAAGCTAAGCTCGCCAACCTTGATGCTCTTGCCGATATTCAGGTTTGTAACATCGATGTCAAGATGTTCCGGTATATCCTGATATTTAGCCTTAACGTTGATTTTGCGTACAGAGAGGTTCATACGTCCACCGTCGCGGATACCCTGTGCCAGACCGTTGAGTTTTACAGGAATACCGATTGTAATAGGCTTCTCTTCGTTGATCTCATAGAAATCGACATGAAGCAGCGCGTCTGTTACCGGGTGGAACTGCAGTTCTTTCATGATAGCAGTATGCTCTTCGCCGTCGATGACGAGCTTTATTACATAAACATGCGGTGTGTATACGATCTTGCGCAGTTCTTTTGCAGAAGACGTGAATGCCATTGCAACCGGCAGACCGTTCTCTCCTTTAGCCTCACCATAGAGGTTGCAGGGTACAAGACCTTCTTTTCTCAACAGCTTTGCAGCTTTCTTACCGAGGCCATTTCTTTTCTGACCTTCAACTTTAATTTCCTTCATAATTGTGTTACTCTAAAATTAAGTGTTACTAAAATTAGTTGCTTAATCCACCATCACACGAAATATCATTCATGATTTGCCTGAAAAAGCGGTGCAAAAGTACTGTTTTTTATTAATAAACACAAATAAAATAATAAGTTTTTAGCATAGAAGCCTTATATTACAAAATAAAACGCCGATATTGACGCATTGATAATGCCGCTTCATATCATTGGAATGGAGTGTCTTATGCAATAAACAGATGCAGCTCTTCCCTCATTATTTCCCTTTCAAAATTAGGTGTAAAGACATCTTTGCCTATATTCTCCCTTATTTCATCCAACGTCCAGAAGCGTCCGCCGTCAAGTTCCTCTGCATCAGGTGTTATCTCTTTGTCATATACTGTCTTATAAACATATACCAATTCACGCTCGCGACTGCTTTCAAAGACATAGCTTCCAAGCCGCACGTGGGAGAAACGGGAGATTCCAAGTTCTTCCTTTGCCTCGCGCAATAATGCCGTGTCCACACTCTCGCCCAATGCTATATGTCCTCCAACCGCCGTATCCCACTTGCCCGGCTGTATGTCTTTCCATTCCGGACGCTTCTGCAGATATAGTGCGCCGTCTCTGTTGAATACGTGCAGATGCACCACGGGGTGAAGTCTCTTAGAACCGCCATGTGCCGTTTCGCGCGTCATGCCGCCTATGATATTGCCGTTTTCGTCCACTTCCGGGAACATCTCCTCATTGTTATCTTTCATTCTTCGATATCCTTTAATATAACACCTTATTTATAATATAGCAACGAAACAGTCCTTGAACATATCCCTGATATCCATCGGCACGTCTTTGAATATTCCGAACAGCGCGCTTCCGCTTCCGCTCATTGCCGCATATATGGCACCGGTATCGTAAAGCCGTTGCTTGATGGCTGCTATTTCCGGGTGCAAGGCAAAGATGCTCTTCTCGAAATCATTGACAAGTTCGTCACGCCATGTGTCTATCGGCTGTCGCACTATATCGCGGCAGCATTTGAAGGGCTTTGCGGGCGTTATGAGAGAGAAAGCCTCGCGAGTGCTTACGGGTATGTCGGGCTTTACTATCACAATCCTATATCCCGACAAGTCTATGTCCACCGGTTGCAGCACGTCGCCTATGCCCTCGGCATACGATGGTACGGGATTGATGAAGAATGCACAGTCGGCGCCGAGACTTGCAGCATATCCAATCATCCTTTCCAACGGAATGTCAAGACCGAACATGTCGTTGAGCAGGCGTATCGTATATGCACAGTCGGACGAGCCGCCTCCCATTCCTGCCTGCATGGGTATTTTCTTGCAAAGATTTATGTGCACATCGGGCAGACTGTAGTCTTTTGCCAGCATGTTGTATGCCTTCACCACCAGATTGTCGTCCGCATTGCCGGTCACAGGCATGCCTTCAACTGTAAGAGCGCACGCCTTTCCCTCCGGCATACGCCCGTCTGCGACTGTTATCTCAATCCTGTCCGATATGTTTACAGGGTAAAACACGGTCTCGAGATTATGATATCCGTCCGCTCTGCGGCTTACAACGTTAAGTCCGAGATTGATTTTGGCGCATGGAAATGTTATCATCTGTATCTTTTTTCGTACAAAAATACGAAAAACTTGACAAGTAATTAACGGACGGTATGAAGTTTTTTGTATTTTTGCATCTCACATAAATACCAAAGACATGCCGGAAAGAAAAGCCAAAACAACCATAGACACATCATACGGACACATACAGCCGCAGGCTACGGACATAGAGCGCGTGGTTCTCGGTGCGCTGATGATAGACAAAGACGCATTCTCCATTGTCAGCGAGATACTGAAGCCCGAGACGTTTTACGAGCCGCGTAACCAGAAGATATACAGAGCCATACAGACGCTCAGCATGAACGAGAATCCCGTCGATATAATGACGGTGATCGAGGAATTGAAGCACGAGGGCACGCTCGAAGATGTGGGAGGTCCCACATACATCGTCGATCTCAGCTCGCATGTGGCGTCGTCAGCCAACATAGAGTATCACGCCCGCATACTGGCGCATAAGTTCATGGCGCGCCAGCTGATATCTTTCGCCGGAGTAATAGAGACGAAGGCGTTCGACGAGACGACGGATGTGGACGAACTGATGCAGGAAGCGGAGTCGTCGCTGTTCGAACTGTCGCAGAAGAACATGCGTCAGGACTATACGCAGGTGGAACCGGTTGTAGACCAGGCTATAAAGATATTGCAGAAAGCCGCCGCAAACAAGGGAGAGCTTACAGGTATTCCCACCGGATATAACAAGCTCGACGACATGACGGCGGGCTGGCAGGCGAGCGACCTTGTTATCATTGCCGGACGCCCTGCCATGGGAAAAACGTCGTTCGCGCTGTCTCTCGCCAAGAACATCGCCGTGGACTATCAACGCCCCATAGCTTTCTTCTCGCTCGAAATGAACAACGTCCAGCTGGTAAACCGACTTATATCGAACGTATGTGAGATTGAAGGAAAGAAGATTCTTAACGGACAGCTGGACGATGAGGAGTGGAAAAGGCTTGATATTAATATCGGAAAGCTGCAGTCGGCGCCCATCTACGTGGACGATACTCCCGGCATGTCCATCTTCGAGCTGCGTACAAAGGCTCGAAGACTGGTGCGCGAGAAGAAGGTTGAGATAATAATGATAGACTATCTGCAGCTTATGAACGCCAACGGCGCGCGCTTCGGCAGCCGTCAGGAGGAGGTCTCTACTATCAGCCGCTCGTTGAAAGGGCTTGCAAAGGAGCTTGACATACCTATACTTGCGCTGTCGCAGCTGAACCGTACCGTAGAGGGGCGCGAGGGATTGGAAGGCAAGCGCCCGCAGCTCAGCGACCTCCGCGAGTCGGGAGCCATAGAGCAGGATGCGGACATGGTGCTGTTTGTACACCGTCCGGAATACTATCGGATATTTGAAGACGAAAAGGGAAACGACCTGCACGGCAAGGCTCAGATTATCATTGCGAAGCACCGTAAGGGCGGAACGGGCGACGTGCTTCTCGATTTCCGCGGCGAGTTCACGCGTTTCCAGAACCCCGACTCATCGTTCAGACACTCCGGACCGGACGGAGAGATTATCGGTTCGAAACTCAACGGCGGCGATATGATGCCTCCGCCACCGCCTCCACCGGCGGACATGCCGTTCTAAACAACGTGAGCAAGGCGCATCTGCCGCCCTGCCCACACTAATAACGTAATCCATAAATACGGCAAAGAGCCGTGTCGGACCTCCAGTTTTGGTCCGGCACGGCTCTTCAGCCTTTTTCCTTATACCTTATTCGTCACTTCCCGGCGTCTCCGGCTTCGTCATTCGCGCCATTGTCGCCGTCGTTCGCCTGCTGCTCTTTCTCAACCTCCTCGCCCAACTGTTCAAGGTGGGCAATGTTCTCCTTGATTTCAGCCTTGGCAGCCTCAATCTTGGCTTTCGATTCGGTGTCCCAACCGAATGTCACGTCCAGTCCGAGCTGTTCGCTCATCATGTCGCCCGTTGCCGATGCAAGCATCCTTGTTCTCCTGACCGCCGAGCCATTCTTTGCCGACACCGATGTCTGTCCGGTCTTGTCGTCGAGACCGGCGATGCTTTTGAAACCGCGGCTGTGCACCGTAATCTTGAATATCGCCAGATTGTCGATTTTCACCGAATTTCCGTTGAGAAGCTGCTCGCGTATGCACTTCGAGAAGTCTGTCAGAATTCCCTCGATCGTACCTGCCGAGAACGGCGTGTTGTGTTCTGCCATGTGCTGCGCCATCTCGTGGATGCCGAGCATGTCTTTAAGCACCGGGCGTACGTACCATTTCTTGTAACCTGTACTTGAACTGTTGTTGTTCTGATACCATGTAAGCTCTACCATAACTTTAAAATTTAAAAGGTTTGACTTTAAATGAAATTCTCTCTCCCCCTTGTTTTCCTGTCATGGTCCGCTTGTGGTTTTCCGTCTGATAGGATTGTCGTTGTATTTTGTTGTGTCACGATGCAAATATAGGCTATTTATCAACACGCGCGCACATTTATCCGTCTTATTTTCAGCAGGTTAACATTGTTTACACCGCATTCGGAAAATTTGTTTTATATAGTGAAAAATATCGTATCGAACGTGTAAAATACCTTTCTAAACGTGAAATACAAATGCCATACCGCCTATTTGTACATCATGAAGCACCTTCCTGCATCCGGCATACCGCCTCTTCACGCTTCCATCCGGGCTATATACACCTTATTATATATATATACATACACCTTATTATATATATAGGCACCTATATCATATATATGAGATTTCCATGCTATATGCTACAGCTTTCTCTACTATATAGTACAGCTTTCTCTACTATATGCTACAGATTTCTCTACTATATAGTACAGCTTTCTCTACTATATGCTACAGATTTCTCTACTATATAGTACAGCTTTCTCTACTATATGCTACAGCTTTCTCTACTATATAGTACAGCTTTCTCTACTATATAGTACAGCTTTCTCTACTATATGCTACAGATTTCTTAACCAACTTTCTTACGGCTTGCAGACACCTTTCATTATCCTCCGTCGTGCGTCCCTTTGCCCGCCAATGTTACACAAAAGAAACATTTATACGGTTTGAAATTACAAACTGCAACGTTTTATGTAATAAAAATTACAGTTTATTTGTTTATATGGATTATAATTGTTAACTTTGCAGCATATTAATAAAAACAAAGATACACAAGCGATGATGACAAACATCAACATATTGCACATTATTCTACGACTACGTACAGCGGGCGGAAGTGGAAAAGTGTGCGTATAGTCTTGCTATAGAAAACAAGGAGCCTTTCCCACTTTCATGGTGCGAAAGGCTTT
Organism: Xylanibacter caecicola; assembly: GCF_013166515.1. Taxonomy (GTDB): domain Bacteria; phylum Bacteroidota; class Bacteroidia; order Bacteroidales; family Bacteroidaceae; genus Prevotella; species Prevotella caecicola. The sequence goes on from NZ_JABKKJ010000014.1 coordinate 56,796, forward strand.
TTTTGATAAAAATATAAAGAAAAAAATGGTATGAGCGACAAATTGTATATTTTCGATACGACACTGAGAGACGGCGAGCAGGTACCCGGCTGTCAGTTGAATACGGTAGAAAAGATTGAAGTGGCAAAACAGTTGGAAAAGCTGGGCGTGGACGTCATAGAGGCGGGTTTCCCCGTGTCAAGTCCGGGCGATTTCAACTCGGTGATTGAGATATCCAAAGCCGTGACATGGCCCACGATATGCGCTCTGACGCGCGCCGTGGAGAAAGACATCGACGTGGCAGTGGAGTCGTTGCAGTATGCAAGACACAAGCGCATCCACACAGGAATAGGAACGAGCGACAGCCATATAAAATACAAGTTCAACGCCACGAGGGAAGAGATAATCGAACGGGCGGTGGCAGCCGTGAAGTATGCAAAGCGCCATGTCGAGGACGTGGAGTTCTATGCCGAAGACGCGGGACGCACGGAGAACGAATATCTCGCGCGCGTCGTAGAAGCGGTAATCAAGGCCGGTGCCACCGTAGTGAACATCCCCGACACCACGGGGTATTGCCTTCCGTCGGAATATGGCGAGAAAATAAAGTATCTGATGGAGCATGTGGACGGCATAGACAAGGCGATAATCTCCACCCATTGTCACAACGACCTGGGAATGGCCACGGCAAACACGCTGAGCGGCGTGTTGAACGGCGCGCGCCAGGTAGAGGTTACGGTAAACGGAATAGGAGAGAGGGCGGGCAACACGTCGCTGGAAGAAATAGCGATGATATTGAAATGCCACAGGGACATCGACATAGAGACCAACATAAACACTTCAAAGATATATCCCACAAGCCGCATGATAAGCAGCCTCATGAACATGCCCGTGCAGCCCAACAAGGCGATCGTGGGGCGTAACGCGTTCGCCCATTCAAGCGGCATTCATCAGGACGGGGTGCTGAAGAACGTGGACACATATGAGATAATCGACCCGAAGGACATCGGTCTGGACGAGAACTCGATTGTGCTTACGGCAAGAAGCGGGCGCGCGGCGCTGAAATACCGCCTGAGCACGCTTGGCATAGAGCTTGACGGAAGCAAGCTCGACGGCGTGTACGAGAAGTTCTTGAAGCTGGCAGACAGGAAGAAGGAGATACACGACGACGACATCCTCATGCTTGTAGGCGCCGACACGGCGGAGAACAGGGCGGTAAGGCTCGACTTCCTGCAGGTCACAACGGGTATGGGCGTGAAGAGCGTGGCAAGCATCGGACTGGACATATCGGGACAGAAGTTCGAGGAAGCCTCTACGGGCAACGGTCCTGTAGATGCCGCGATAAAGGCGCTCAAGAAAATCATACAGAAGCAGATGTCGCTCAAGGAGTTTACGATACAGGCTATAAGCCGCGGTTCCGACGATGTGGGCAAGGTGCACATGCAGGTGGAATACAACGGACATGTGTACTACGGATTTGGTGCCAACACCGACATCGTGACGGCTTCGGTAGAGGCATATATCGACTGTATCAACAAGTTCAAGTGAGAATTGTCGCCGTCAGAGGCAATATAATGATTTTTTAAAAGCCAGGAAAAATGAATACATTGTTTGACAAGATATGGGACAGGCACGTTGTAAAGACTGTAGAAGACGGTCCCACGCAACTATACATAGATCGCCTTTATTGCCACGAGGTTACATCGCCGCAGGCCTTCGACGGATTGCGCCGGCGCGGACTGAGATGTTTCCGTCCGGAGCAGATATACTGCATGCCCGACCACAATACGCCAACTCACGACCAGGACAAGCCTATCGAGGACGCGGTGTCGCGGACACAGGTGGACACTCTTGCACGCAACGCCCGTGAGTTCGGGCTGACACACTACGGCATGATGAGTCCGGACAACGGCATAATACATGTCGTGGGACCGGAAAAGGGACTGTCGCTGCCGGGCATGACCATCGTCTGCGGCGACTCGCACACTTCCACGCACGGCGCCATGGGTGCCATAGCCTTCGGAATAGGCACGTCCGAGGTGGAAATGGTGATGGCGTCGCAATGTATTTTGCAGCAGAAGCCGAAGTCAATGCGCATAAACATCGACGGAAAACTTGCCAAAGGCGTTACCCCGAAAGACGTCGCGCTTTATCTTATGTCCAAGCTGACGACGTCGGGAGGTACGGGATACTTCATAGAATATTCGGGCGACGTGGTGAGAGACATGTCCATGGAGGGGCGTCTCACGCTGTGCAACCTCTCCATAGAAATGGGTGCGCGCGGCGGTTTTATCGCTCCGGACGATGTAACGTTCGAGTATATAAAAGGAAGAGAATATGCGCCCAAGGGCGAGGCGTGGGACAAGGCGGTGGAATACTGGAAGACGCTGCGGAGCAACGACGATGCCGTGTTTGACAAGGAACTGTCTTTCGACGGCGGCGACATAACTCCGATGATAACGTATGGCACAAACCCCGGCATGGGGATGAGCATCGCCGGCACTGTTCCCATGCTCGACGATATACCGGAAGCGGGGCAAGGCTCTTTCATGAAGTCGCTCGACTACATGGGCTTCAAGCCCGGCGACAAACTGCTGGGGCATAAGGTGGACTATGTCTTCCTCGGAGCATGCACCAACGGGCGCATCGAGGACTTCAGGGCGTTCGCTTCGGTGGTGAAAGGCAGAAGGAAAGCCGACGGAATTACGGCATGGCTCGTGCCCGGCTCGTGGGCTGTCGAGGCGCAGATACGCGAGGAAGGTCTGGACAAGGTGCTCGAAGAAGCCGGATTTGCGATCAGACAACCCGGATGTTCGGCATGTCTTGCCATGAACGATGACAAAGTGCCCGCCGGAAAGTATGCCGTATCGACGAGCAACCGCAACTTCGAGGGACGCCAGGGACCCGGTGCGCGCACCATTCTCGCAAGTCCTTTGGTGGCTGCCGCCGCTGCCGTGACAGGCAGGATAACGGATCCGAGGGACTTGGTATAGGCGTTTTCAATCTATAAATCAAAGACAATGAAGCAGAAATTCAATATAATAACAAGCACATGCGTCCCTCTTCCGTTGGAAAACGTGGACACAGACCAGATAATACCCGCCCGCTTCCTTAAAGCGACCGACAAGAAAGGGTTTGGCGACAATCTTTTCTACGACTGGAGATACGACAAGGACGGGACGCCCAAGAAAGACTTTGTTCTGAACAACCCTATATATAAAGGTGTAATACTTGTGGCAGGCAAGAACTTCGGCTCGGGTTCGAGCCGCGAGCATGCCGCATGGGCAATAGCCGGCTACGGATTCAGAGTTGTCATAAGCAGTTTCTTTGCAGACATACACAAGAACAACGAGCTGAACAACTTTGTGCTTCCGGTTGTCGTAAGCGAAGACTTCCTGGCGGAACTGTTTGCAAGCATCGACGCCGATCCTGATACTGAAGTGACTGTCGATCTGCCCGACCAGACCGTAACGAACAACGGAACGGGACGAAGCGAGCGGTTTGAAATCAACGGTTATAAGAAGCATTGCCTGATAAACGGCATTGACGACATCGACTATTTGCTGCAAAACAAGGAGAAGATAGAGGAGTGGGAACGGAAAAACAGGCAATAGGCTCGCCGGGCATGCCTTTCATCGAGATAATGGACTGCACCCTGCGCGACGGAGAACAGACAAGCGGCGTGTCGTTTCTTCCGCATGAGAAACTGATGATAGCGCGCATGCTGCTCAAGGATGTCAACGTAGACCGCATAGAGGTGGCGTCCGCACGTATATCCGACGGCGAGAAAGACGCCGTGAAGATGATCTGCCGCTATGCACGGCAGATAGACATGCTCGACAAAGTGGAGGTTCTCGGCTTTGTCGACGGCAAACGGAGCATAGACTGGATAGACTCTTGCGGATGCAAGGTGATGAATCTGCTTGTAAAAGGTTCTGAAAGGCATTGCGTCAAGCAGCTTAAAAAGACTGTCGAAGAGCACATCGCCGACATCCGGTGTTCGCTCGAATATGCCCGGGCAAAGGGTATAGGCGTGAATGTCTATCTCGAAGACTGGAGCAACGGCATGAAAGAGTCGCCTGAATATGTCTACCGGATGCTCGACGCGTTGGTCGATACGGATGTAAGGCGTTTCATGCTGCCCGATACATTGGGCATACTCAATCCGCTGCAGGTGATAGAGTTCATGCGCAAGATGATAAAGCGATATCCCGGAGCGCACTTCGACTTCCATGCACACAACGACTACGACCTTGCCGTAAGCAACTCTCTCGCCGCCGTACTAAGCGGTGTGCGCGGGCTGCATGTGACGGTCAACGGACTCGGAGAGCGTTGCGGCAATGCTCCGTTGGCAAGCGTGCAGGCAATACTGAAAGACCAGTTCAACGCAAAGACCAATATAAACGAGGAAAGGCTGAACGATATAAGCCGCATGGTCGAGGGTTACTCGGGAATAACGGTTGCCCCGAACCGGCCGATAGTAGGGGAGAACGTCTTTACGCAGGTTGCCGGAGTGCACGCAGACGGGGACAACAAGGCAAATCTTTACAGCAATGCGTTGAAACCGGAACGTTTCGGACGCAGGCGCGAATATGCCTTGGGCAAGAACAGCGGCAGGGCGAACATCGACCGCAATCTTCAGGAACTCGGACTTGAACTTACTCCCGAGCAGACTGCAAAGGTTACAAAACGGATAACCGAGCTTGGCGACCGCAAAGAGATTGTGACACAAGACGACTTGCCTTTCATCGTAAGCGATGTGTTGAAGCATGCGGCACCCGAAGACAACGTGAAACTGACAAGCTATATGGTTTCGTCGGCATACGGACTCAAACCGATAGCAAGTGTAAAGGTTGAGATAGACGGGCGGCAATATGAGGCGGCATCGACGGGCGACGGACAGTATGATGCCTTTGTCAGGGCATTGCGGAGTATATATGAGGATGTTCTCGGACGCTCTTTCCCCGTTCTTGAAAACTATGCGGTGAGCATTCCGCCCGGAGGAAATACGGATGCGCTGGTGCAGACGATAATAACATGGCGGCACGGCGACAAGTCTTTCAAGACAAGAGGGCTTGATGCCGATCAGACAGAGGCTGCCATAAAGGCTACTTTCAAGATGCTGAATATGATATAATAATAAGGTAAGTAGATGTCCAAAATTAATTATCATTATATTGTGCGTTATTTGGGTGATGTTTTTCATGTCCGAAGAGAGTGTGTAGCGGGCTACACGACCGATGAGACATGGGAAAACAGCCCGAAAGAACGTGCAAGATAATGATAAAGTAAATAATAACATCTACCGATTAATATATATACGTTTAATTTTGAACATCTACTTATATATAAAAGAACATAATATTATGAAGTTAAAGATTGCAGTGTTGCCCGGAGACGGTATAGGACCGGAAATCTCGGTGCAAGGTGTCAACGTTATAAATGCCGTATGCAAGAAATTCGGACATGAAGTGAGCTATGAATATGCTTTGTGTGGCGCGGCGGCGATAGACGAAGTCGGTGACCCGTTCCCCGACGAGACATATAATATATGTAAGGAAGCCGACGCTGTTCTGTTCTCTGCCGTCGGCGATCCCAAGTTTGACAACGACCCTACGGCAACCGTCCGTCCCGAACAGGGATTGCTCGCGATGAGAAAGAAGCTGGGGCTATTTGCCAACATACGTCCCGTACAGACATTCAAGTGCATGGTCCACAATTCTCCGCTCAAGGCGGAACTTGTTGAGAATGCGGATTTCATCTGTATCCGCGAGCTGACAGGCGGCATGTATTTCGGCGAGAAATATCAGGATGACGACAAGGCGTACGACACGAACATGTACACACGCACGGAAATAGAGCGCATTCTGAAAGTGGCATTCGAATATGCCATGAAACGCAGAAAGCACCTTACGGTGGTGGACAAGGCTAATGTGCTGGCTTCATCGCGTCTGTGGCGTAAGATAGCACAGGAACTTGCGCCGCTGTATCCAGAGGTCACGACCGACTATATGTACGTGGACAATGCAGCCATGCGCATGATACAGGAACCGTCTTTCTTTGATGTGATGGTGACGGAAAACACATTTGGCGACATCCTTACGGACGAAGGCTCTGTGATAAGCGGCTCCATGGGACTGCTTCCGTCTGCATCGACAGGCGAGGGCGCTCCTGTTTTCGAGCCGATACACGGTTCGTGGCCACAGGCAAAGGGGCTGAATATAGCCAATCCCGTTGCACAAATCCTTTCGGTTGCCATGCTGTTCGAATACTTCAATCTGAAGGAAGAGGGCGAACTGATACGCCGTGCCGTGAATGTTTCGCTTGACAAAGGCGTGCGTACACCCGACATACAGGTAAAGGGAGGCCGGGAATACGGAACGAAAGAGGTTGGCGAATGGATAACCGACTATATAATCAACGCATGACACTGTGCCGATGTTGAGATGTAAAGTACTCGTAGGACTGTTGCTGTCGGTTGCTTTGGGATGTAAATCTCAGGACAACCGGCAGTTGCGTGACAGTATTAAGGTTATAAATGAACTGATTTCCGCACATCCGGACTCGGTTTCTTTGAGATTGAAAAAGGCTTCGTACAACCTCCGTCTCGGTCAATGGGAATATGCAAAGAGTGAGTATGACTACATAATAGAACGGTATCCGCAAAGCCTTACGGCACTGTTCTATCGTGCGTACGCCAACGAAAGACTTGGGCGGAACGCTTTTGCCCGCGCCGATTACGAGGCTGTGCTCGCCGCTTCGCCTGACAATTTTGAGGCGCAACTCGGACTTACGCTTGTAAATCAAAAGGACAAACGATACACCGAGGCGTTTGATATGATAAACCGCATGATACATCAATATCCCGACAGTGCCATTGTCTATGCCATACGAGCAGGCATGGAAAAGGAGCGCAACATGCTTTCGCTTGCCGAATACGACTATTCCGAGGCTATCAAACGCGACCCTTCAAACACGGATTACATACTTAACCGTGCGGATATCCGTATAATGACAGGAAAGAAAGAGGATGCAAGACGCGATCTCGACATGCTTGTAAAGTGTGGAATACCGCGTGCGTCGCTTGTAGAATTCTATAAGAAATGCAGGAAGTGATTGGTTAAAGGAGATAAGGGAAGTTAAAGGGAAGATAGAGGGAGATAAAGGACGTATGTCTTGTCGCTTCATACAAGAGTATTGTCCTTTATCTCCCTCTATCTTCTCCTTATCTCCTCCTATCTCCTTTTACATTCCTTTATCTCCCTTCAACGTCCTGATAAAGCTTCTCGCGAAGATACTTGCCCGTAAAGCTTTCCTTACAACCGGCTATATCCTCCGGAGTGCCTGCGCAGACAAGGCTTCCGCCCTTTGCACCTCCCTCGGGACCGAGGTCTATAACATAGTCTGCACATTTTATTACATCCATGTTGTGCTCTATCACAATCACAGTATGCCCCTGTTTTATAAGTGCATCGAAAGCTTCAAGCAGCCGTTTGATGTCTTTAAGGTGAAGACCTGTCGTCGGTTCATCGAATATGAACAGGGTAGGGGTTGCGCTTCCCTGACCTATATAGTAGGCAAGTTTCACACGCTGGTTCTCGCCTCCGGACAGAGTTGACGAGCTTTGCCCGAGCTTTATATATCCAAGTCCGACATCTTCCAAAGGTCTGAGACGCTTTACAATGCCCGTCTGCCCATGTTCCGTAAAGAACTCCATTGCCTCGCTTACGGACATGTCAAGTATGTCGTTGATGTTCTTGCCGTGATACTGTACATCCAATATTTCCGACTTGAAACGTTTGCCATGGCAGGCGTCACACTCAAGCACGATATCTGCCATAAACTGCATTTCCACCGTTATGGTTCCCGTTCCCTTACACTCCTCACAGCGTCCGCCTTCTGCATTAAAAGAGAAATGCTTTGCCGTAAAGCCCATCTGCTTTGACAGTTGTTGGTCGGCAAAAAGCTGCCGTATCTCGTCAAAAGCCTTTACGTAAGTTACCGGATTCGACCGTGTGCTTTTTCCTATCGGGTTCTGATCGATAGCCTCCACGTGTCTTATCTGCTTCCAGTCTCCTTCAAGTGACGAATATTCTCCTGGCAGTTCCGCCGCCTCGTCCAGATGTCTTTTCAATGCAGGATACAATATTCCGTTTATCAATGATGACTTTCCCGAACCGCTGACACCTGTGACAACGGTGAAAACGTTTAGCGGGAATTTAACGTCAAGCCCTCTAAGGTTGTTCATCCTTGCACCTTTCAACTCGATACACATGTTCCAGCTGCGCCGCGATGCCGGCAGCGGTATCGTTTCCCTGCCCGTAAGAAATTTTACGGTATGGCTTTGCGGATGCTTGTCGGCAGTCTCCTCGTTTATCTCGCCGGCATTTCCGTTGAATACCACCTCACCTCCAAATCTTCCGGCTTCGGGTCCGATGTCGATGATGTGGTCTGCTGCGCGCAGAATGTCTTCATCGTGTTCTACAACTACGACGGTATTGCCCAACGACTGCAAGTCTTTAAGTACCTTTATAAGTCTGAATGTATCGCGTGAATGCAGTCCGATGCTCGGCTCATCGAGTATATATAGCGAGCCGACAAGGCTGCTCCCGAGCGAGGCTGTAAGATTTATCCTCTGGCTCTCTCCGCCACTTAATGTATTAGACTGGCGGTTCAACGTGAGATATCCAAGTCCCACATCCACAAGGAATTGCAATCTGCTGCGTATCTCCGTCATCAGGCGTTTGCTTATGGCTGTATCGTGCTCGTCAAGCACAAGGTTATCAAACCAGTCTTTAAGACTGACCACAGGCATTTCTACAAGGTTTGTTATGCTTTTGCCGTTTATCTTTACATACTCAACCTCTTTTTTCAACCGTGTACCGTGACATTCCGGACATGTAGTCTTGCCTCTGTATCGGCTGAGCATCACCCTGTATTGTATTTTATACTGGTTATCCCTCACCATCTGAAAGAATGCGTCTATACAAACCTTGTCGCGCAGTTCCCTGTTCTTGTCGGACGGCAGCCCGTGCCACAGCCATTCCTTGTGTTTCTGTGAGAGATTGTAATACGGTTCAAATATCGGGAAGTTGTCTTTGGCTGCTCTTCGGCAGAATTCCTGACGCCATGCGCCCATTTTCTCACCGCTCCAGCACTGCACACAGCCGTCATAGACGCTCAAAGACGAGTTGGGGATGACAAGACGTTCGTCTATATCGATGATTTTACCGAAACCTTCGCATTTCGGACATGCGCCGATAGGGGAGTGAAACGAGAACATATTGTCACTCGGTTCCTCGAATGTCAGTCCGTCTGCTTCAAACCGTGTGGAGAAATCGTACGATATATTGGATGGAAGGAACATCAGTCTGCATTCGCCGTTGCCCTCGAAAAGCGCCGTTTCTGCCGAATCAGCCAACCGCGACAGCGAGTCTGCCTCTCCGTTAAGCGACATGCGGTCGACGACAAGATATATATCATGTTTTTTTATATCGCTACAGTCCATAGATTCATCCATGCTGTCAATGCGCACAAAGTCACCTTTATAATATACACGGGCATAACCCTGCTGTACGTATAGCATCAGTTGTTCGGCAAGACTACGACCTTCGGAAATATGCAACGGTGACATTATCACGAATTTAGTACCTTCGGCATACCCTTGCGCACACTCTATAATATCTTCAATGGAATGTTTCTTAACTTCATCTCCACTGACGGGCGAGTAAGTCTTTCCTATTCTTGCATATAAAAGCCTCAGATATTCATAAATCTCCGTGCTTGTCCCGACAGTAGAGCGAGGATTGCGCGATGTAACCTTCTGCTCGATGGCAATGGCAGGCGGCAATCCCTCTATAAAATCGCACTCGGGCTTGTTCATTCTTCCCAAGAACTGGCGTGCATACGATGAAAGACTTTCCACGTATCTGCGCTGTCCTTCGGCATATAACGTATCAAATGCCAGTGACGACTTGCCCGAACCCGATACTCCGGCAATGACTACGAACCGGTTTCTTGGTATTTCGAGTGATACATTCTTAAGGTTGTTCACTCGCGCATTCTTTATTTTTATTTTACCGCTCATCTTTTGTCAATTCATTATACCTCCGTTTTGCCAGTAGGTGACAGCAAATACCGAAAAGGATTAAACCGTATTTCCTATTTATCATAATACCCGTTATTTGTAAAATATTTGTTTTTATATTTGCACCGTATTCAACTTTATAACTGATTTGTTTATGTGATTATTGTTTTTAATATAAACCTTTTAATTTTTTTATCTATGTCTGAAAAAAGTAACAAAACATTTGGTATCATTCTCAAGGTTATCATCGCTGTAGCATCGGCTATTGCCGGTGCTCTTGGTTTTTCTTCTTTAAGTTAGTATTAACCTGCTGAATTTATTCAGCATACGCGGACGCCAAAGCCTTTGGCGTGGCTCGACGCTGCAGCGTCCGCGTTATTTTTATTATCATCATGAATTATCAGTTTACACGATGTTATGATCCTCGTACTGTTGTAAATCCTTACACAGGTGATCTTTTGCGTGTAGGATGTGGTATCTGTAAGGCATGTTTGCAGTCCCGTTCTTCTAAGATGAGTATGTTATGCTCTCTTGAGGAGCAGGACAATGTATATTGTGCCTTTGTTTCCCTTACATATAGCAACCGTTTTATTCCATTGTGTAAGCCTATTTTTAACCCCTCTGACAATTGCTATGATATTGTTGACATGGACGACCGTGTAGGCTCTCCCGGTACTGTTTTTGGTCGTGATTTTTGTAATTCTCATAAGTCTCCTGTTTATATGAAGAAACTTTTGAGTAAGATTAATTTGCGCGGTTTTATCGGTTATGGTTCCCGTCGTGATTTGCAATTGTATATCAAGCGTGTTAGAGATAGATTATTTCGTAAGACAAATGAAAAAATTCGTTTCTACGCTGTATTGGAATACGGACCGGTGCACTTCCGCCCGCACTTCCATATCCTATTTTACTTCAACTCTTCAGAAGCGCTCGAAATCATGTCACAAGTTGTACGTAAGAGTTGGACGTTTGGTCGTGTCGACTATTCTCTTTCGCGGGGTAAGTGTTCTTCGTACGTATCGAGCTATGTTAATAGCACTGTGTCTCTTCCCCGATTATTTGCGTGTGATGCCCTCAAGCCGTTCTCGAGTCATTCTAACTTTTTCGCTCAAGGGTTTTATCGCCGTAAGAAAGAAGAAATATATGAAAATGCCCCTAATTCGTTTGCAGGAATTAGCCGTGTTCTCAATGGAGAAAATGTTATCCTCAATCCCTGGCGGTCACTTACGTCTCTCTTTTTCCCAAGATGTAGAAAGTTTGATGATAAGTCTTATAGTGAGTTATACGAGTCTTATACAGTATTACGCGAGTGTGAACAAGAATTCAAATTTACCTCGTTGTCGCACTTGACTAGTATTCTTATGAGTATGGTACAGGACTTTATCAATGAGGACTATGTTGTACCCTCTGACCATTATTCCCCCCCCGTATTCATAAAATATTCCGTATATTAGGTATTGATTTCGGTTTGTATCGTTTCCATCAGACTAAGACAGGTAATTTTTTGGATTATTATCGTAACCGTATATATTCCGATTTGTCTGTTTCGAAGCGTTTCTTGTATTTTTGTTGTAAGGATTGTTCGGATTATGGTGATCGTGTCCGTACCCTTAATACTATCATTGAGTTTTATAGTAATCGCGATATGATTAATTTGCGTGATTTCTATACTTCTCAGATTGATTATCTTCGTGATTTTCCGTCATCTTCTCCCCTATCTTTATTGCTTTTCTATGATAATTCGTTTCCTCCTAATGGTTTCCCCCATGATTATAAGTCTTTTGTATCTTTTATCGATAGTTGTGATGTTCCTTACTCTGAAAAGTGTATATGTCAGTTACGTACTACTTTTATTGATATGTTGAAGTCCAATCCTATGTATAAGAACTATCGTTGTTTTGTTGATAAACGTTTTACCCGTGCTATTAAACATAAGCGTTTGAATGATATGAATAATATATTTATTAACGATTAATTTTTTATCTATGTCAAATTTACTTTCACAAGTTAATCTAAAGAATAAGGTTTCCCGTAATGGTTTTGACCTTTCTTTCCGTAATGCTTTTACTGCTAAGGTCGGTGAGTTGTTACCCATTTGTGTTAAGGACTGTCTTCCAGGTGATAAGTTTAAAATCAACACCAGTTGGTTTACCCGTACACAGCCTGTTCAGTCTGCTGCTTATTCCCGTTTTCGTGAGTATGTAGACGTTTTTTTGTTCCCTATCGTCTTCTTTGGCGTTCGTTTGATGATTTTATCATACAGACCGGTCAAATGTCTTCTGCTTCTTCTCCTCTTTCAAGTGTTTATCCTTTTGTCACTTCTCATCCCTATTTTACTGTTAGTGATATTCGTGATTATTTCAAAGAGTTGCGTATTATGCGTACAGTTACTAAAGGTAAAAATATCTTTGGTTTTGAGCGTTATTCACTTTCTTGTAAGTTGATGAGTTATCTTGGTTATGGTGATTTTCCTAGTTATGGTGTTACTGATGATTCCCAAGTAATTGGTACTTTTGTTCATAATTTCAATCTTAATCCTTTCCCACTTCTTGCTTATCAGAAGATATATCAAGATTGGTTTAGGAATAGTCAATGGGAGATGTCTGCTCCTTATACTTGTAATATTGATTATATGGGTCAAGCCAACTTGAATTCTACATTAAAAATTCCTATTGCTGGTTTGACTAGTCAGTTACATTCTGCTGCTCAAGGTTCTGTTTTGTCTCCTAATATGTTTGACTTGCAGTATTGTAATTGGAATAAAGATTATTTTACTGGTGTTCTCCCTCGGCCTCAATTTGGTCTTGATTCTGTTGCTACTCCTTTGACTGGTGAAGGTGAGGTTGTTACTTCTGATACTAATAATGTTAGTTATATTGAATTTGATGGTACAAAGACTGTATCTATTGGTGATACTTCATTAGAAGTTCCAATATCTAATGAAATTGGTTTGTCGGTTCTTGCACTTCGTAAGGCAGAAGCTGCCCAGCGTTGGAAAGAGATAACTATGAGTGGTCGTGCTGACTATCAGTCCCAGATTGAAAAGCATTGGAATGTAAAGGTATCTGATGATCGTTCTGGTCGTTGTCGTCGTCTTGGTGGTACAGGTTCAAATCTTGATATTTCTGAGGTAGTTAATAATAATATTACTTCTGATAATGCTGCTGATATTGCCGGTAAAGGTGTCGGAGGTTCTTCTGACTTTATAGAGTTTGATTGCTCTGAACATGGTGTCCTTATGGCTGTTTATCATTGTGTCCCTCTTCTTGATTATGTTGTTAGCGGTATTTCTAAGTATAATCTTAAAAATCGAGCTACTGATTATGCTATCCCTGAGTTTGATAGTATAGGTATGCAGCCTGTTAACCTTGTTGAATTGTCTTCTTATGGACTTGATGTTTTGCACTCCGGTATGACGTCCGGTTCTGTTGATTTTGATAATCCTACACAGTTCCTTTCTCAGTTAAATCTTGGTTATGTTCCTCGTTATGCAGAGTATAAGACTTCTGTTGATGAAGTTCACGGTGCTTTTATTTCCTCTCTTAAACATTGGGTATCTCCTATGACAGGTGAGTATATATCTAATTATTTCAAGCGTTCAATCGGTGATTTGAATATCAAAGGTATTGGTTATGCTTTTCAGAAAGTTAACCCCTCTCTTTGTGATAGTATATTCGGTGTTGCTTCTGATAGTTCTGTTGATACTGACCAGTTATTAGTAAATGTCGATTTTGATATTAAGGCTGTTCGTAATCTTGACTATAATGGTTTACCCTATTAAAAAATTTTGTTATGAGAAAAGTATTTCATTTTAATGAGGATTATGAATTTAATCTTCCTGTTTTAATCTCTGTTGTTTATCAGCCACAAGTTGTTGATTCATTTTATTTTGAAATTGTTGAAGATGATGAAGGTGTTAAATCTATCAGTATGGTTAATGATGTAGGTTTGCTTCTTGATAGTACCCGTCTTAATAACTTAGGTAAGGATACTTTGGATAATTGGTTGAAGACTCTTACTCCTTCTTCTGATAGTCTTGCTTCTCTTCGTTCTAAGTGTTCTGATTCTGATATATTGTCTATGGTTAAGTCGAGTGAAGATTCCAAATCGAAGTGCAAAATTTTGATTTAGGAATTACCTCTTTCAGAGTATTGTCCGTCCTCTCTTGGGGGCGCGCCCCCAAGAGAGGACGGAGCCAAAGTTTTTAACTGACAAAACAA
>NZ_JABKKJ010000015.1 GCF_013166515.1 Xylanibacter caecicola
TGTTTTGTCAGTTAAAAACTTTGGCTCCGTCCTCTCTTGGGGGCGCGCCCCCAAGAGAGGACGGACAATACTCTGAAAGAGGTAATTCCTAAATCAAAATTTTGCACTTCGATTTGGAATCTTCACAAGTATGTTGCAATAGCGAAAAAGCTCCGTCTTCATCGTCTTCGGTGTCTAAACTTGTTTTCTCGTGGCTGTTTATATATTTTTGTTTAAGATTATCAAAGACGGGAGATTTCATCCGGTTATAAATTCGTTACGTTTGCTTACTATTTGATTTCTGAATGTGCGTGAAAAACGGCTTGGTTCGAAAAAATAATCCTACGGACGTAAATATGCCCTAATTTTGTGTGCAGGCGTAATGTGCATTGTAATAATGAGTTATAGACAGAGTGTCTAAGAGTGTGCATGTTTTTTGCGGAGAAAAAGCCTGTTTTTCCGCAAAAAACGGCATTTTTATTTCTAAAAGGCGGCATTTTAGACCCTCAAAGGTGGCATCTTTGGACCCTAAAGCTACGTGTTTTGAAGGTAAAAGCTACGTGTTTTACATCCGAAACATGCGTTTTTTGAAGTTCCGAGGTCATTATTTGTCATTCCGGACACGTAGAATGAAACTTTCCGGTGATGTTTTTTGCGTGACGCTATGACATCATTATTAGTTTTTTATGTGGCAAAATGTCATTTTGCGGAGTACTGGCAAGTCTTTAGCATGGCATGATTGCAGGAGAGAAGTTTCGCGTTAGCATGATTTTCATATTACATTGTAGTTTATTGATTTAGCTATACTTCTGTTTGTTTAAACACACTCGGTTTGTTTAATCAATATATAGATGAAAATGTTTGGGGCTATTCTTGTATGTCTTTTGTTGTAATTTGCTCAGTTGTTACGTAAGAACTTTTTTATAATAAATAGTTTTTGTTTATCTCTTTTTGTCTCTTTTACCTTGTATAAGGTATGTTTTATATGCAATACAGACCTTTATTATGAAAGAAAATCCGTATATTTGCATTTACTGTTTTTAATAGAATATATAATATGTTTACATCATATAGTGCGAGACCTTTCGTAAAATGGGTAGGAGGGAAGGGACAACTTCTTTCTCAACTTGAGAGGATTCTGCCGATAGAGCTTGATACAGACAGTTTTACATATGTAGAGCCGTTTGTTGGTGGTGGGGCAATGTTGTTCTTTATGCTTCAGAGATTTTCCAATATAAAGCGTGTTATCATAAACGATATAAACAAGAACTTGACGGATACTTATAAGATGATAAAAAGTTGTCCGGATGGACTTGTTCTAAAACTTAAGTATTTGGACAAAGAATATAAGGCTCTTAGAGATGAAGAATCGAGAAAAGATTTTTTCTTAATGATACGCAGCAGATTTAATGAATATGATTTGTCCGAGTTAGATAGGAGCGCATTTTTTATGTTTCTGAATAAGACATGTTTTAATGGTCTGTATCGTGAAAACTCTGCCGGCAGGTTTAACGTACCATTTGGTAAATATACTAATCCTACAATATGTAATGAAGATGTAATATATGCAGATAGTGAGCTGATGAATAAATGCGATGTCCATATTTTGAACGGTGATTTTTCTCAAACGCTTAACTATGTCAATGAACAAGACTTGTTCTTTTTTTACTTTGACCCTCCTTACCGTCCGCTAAGTTCCACAGCAAGTTTCAATTCGTATGTAAAAGAGGCATTCAATGATGCCAAGCAACGCGAGCTTGCAGATTTCTGCCGTATGATTTCGGCAAGGGACAATTGTCTATGGATGCTAAGCAACTCGGACTGTTCAGCCAAGAACCCTAAGGATTTGTTCTTTGAAAATATATATGAGGGTTTTGATATCCGGAGAGTATATGCTTCACGTTATGTCAATGCTGTGGCAAGCAAACGTGGTAAACTGACAGAACTTGTCATAAGAAATTATAGAACATCTGTAAAAACTAAAATCATACAATCTGCAATATAATTATGAATATACACACAGAAGAACAGTTTAATACCTTCTTGTCACAATTGTCTGAAACAAATGCAACATTGGGCTTTTGGACAAACTTCGAAAAGATAAAAAGAAATGTGGCAGGTATTGAAATAAAGTTGAATACATTAAATTATTTGCTTGGGAAACAAGATCTCAAAAAAGCTGTCATTGAACTTTGGAATAACGATAAAAGTGTTTTTGATGTTTTGCAGATTCTCATTGCATGTCGTAAACGTGACAGGAAAAAGGTTATTAATGCCGATGCTGAATTTGTATATCTTGAGCAATATATGGAAACATTGGATGGAGTTCTTGAGTTTATAACAGCTACAGGACTTGCCCGGATATTTCAAGATAAGAATGTAAAGAATCTTGTAGATTACGTCTTTGGAGTAGAAGTAGGCTTGGATTCAAATGCTCGTAAAAACAGAAGTGGGGATGCAATGGAAGATACCGTTGAACTTGTAATAAATGGTGCCGGGCTCAATTATCGTAAGGAGGTTAAATCTAAAGAATGGTCGGAAATTACCAATGCTTTGGGCACTGATGAAAAACGTTTTGACTTTGTTATATATACAGATGCCAAAGTTTATCTAATGGAAGTCAATTTCTATAGTGGAGGTGGTAGTAAGTTGAATGAGACAGCCCGTTCTTTTAGTGAGATAGGACCAAAAATCAATGCAGTTCCCGGATTTGAGTTTGTTTGGGTTACAGATGGAAAAGGATGGGAAAAGGCTAAGAATAAATTGCAAGAAGCATTTTATACAATTCCACGTGTGTATAATTTAACTACATTAAAAGATTTTATGGAGGAACTTAAGATAAATGTCTAAGATTATCCCCTTTTTTAAATCAACAGACAGGGCTTTCACTCTTCTTCATGGTGATAGCTTAAAGCTGTTGTCTCAGTTCAGATTTCACTTTGATATGATATTTGCCGACCCTCCCTATTTTCTGTCTGACGGGGGGATCAGTGTGCAAAGTGGAAAAATTGTATGTGTCAATAAAGGTGAATGGGATAAGAGCAGAAATCTTGATGATGTAAACGACTTTAATTACAAATGGTTATCTTTATGTCGTGACAAACTCAAAGAAAACGGAACTATTTGGATAAGCGGAACTTATCACAATATATTTTCTGTGGCAAATGCTTTGACTAAGCTTGATTTTAAGATTTTAAATGTAGTGACATGGGCAAAGACAAATCCGCCGCCAAATATTTCATGCCGGTATTTTACATACAGCACGGAGTTCATAATATGGGCTCGCAAATCACATAAATGTCCGCATTATTTCAATTATAGGCTGATGAGAGAACTGAATGAAGGAAAACAGATGACAGACGTATGGAGATTGCCAGCCATAGCACCGTGGGAGAAATCTTGTGGAAAGCATCCGACACAGAAACCGTTAGCCTTGCTTGTTCGTATAATATTAGCCTCGACAAAGCCTAATTCGTGGATACTGGATCCTTTTGCAGGTTCTTCGACAACAGGTATAGCTGCCAACCTCGTCGGGAGACGTTTTCTTGGCATAGATAATGAGCAAGTTTTTTTGGAACTTAGTCGAAATAGGAAATTTGAAATTGACGATTACAATAAATATGTGCTTTATCGTTCAAAAATAAAGGACTTGAAGAATAAGGCATTCGCTGATTGTGGATATGAGGTTAACGAAGATGAACCGTATGATTTACCTTTTTAATATGATTTGTTTTTCTGTTATATTCTATCCTTGATGAGTCTCTATTCATATAGCTGGTTTATAATAATACGGATTGTATGTGATGAGGTCACTCTTTTTATTTTGTCTGTGGTGATTTATTAATTCGCTATTTATATGATGAACCGCAAGATCATACACGTAGACAT
This sequence comes from Xylanibacter caecicola, assembly GCF_013166515.1. Classification (GTDB taxonomy): domain Bacteria; phylum Bacteroidota; class Bacteroidia; order Bacteroidales; family Bacteroidaceae; genus Prevotella; species Prevotella caecicola. The sequence continues at coordinate 3,868 of NZ_JABKKJ010000015.1, forward strand.
GGATGCTTTCTTCGCATCGGTGGAGCAACGCGACGACGTGTCGTTGCGCGGCAAACCGATAGCCGTGGGCTTTGACGGTCCAAGAGGTGTGGTTTCCACTGCCAGTTACGAGGCGCGGCGCTACGGCGTGCGGTCGGCAATGTCCATGGCAAAGGCAAAGAGGCTGTGTCCGGAGCTTGTCGTCGTGCCTTCGCATTATGAGCATTATAAGGAAGTGTCGAGGTGTGTGCATGATATATTCAGAGAGTATACCGATATTATAGAGCCTTTGTCGCTCGACGAGGCGTTTCTCGACGTTACCGAGAACAAGTCCGGTGCGGAGCTTGCCACTGATATTGCACGGGAGATAAGGTGTAAAATAAGGGACAGACTGGCGCTTACGGCATCGGCAGGCGTGTCGTATAACAAGTTTCTTGCCAAGGTGGCGTCGGAGGTTCGCAAGCCCGACGGTATGTTTGTGATACATCCCGACAAGGCGATGGACTTTATTGCAGGCATGAGGATAGAGGATTTCTGGGGCGTGGGTCCCAAGACGGCACGGCAGATGCACCGCATGGGGATATTTACGGGCATGCAGCTGAGGCAGTGCTCGTTGCGACATCTTACTGAAGTGTTTGGCAAACAGGGCGCCGTGTATTATGATTTTGCGCGCGGCATAGACCTTCGTCCGGTCGAGAGCATGCGCATAAGGAAGTCGGTGGGATGTGAACATACGCTGGAAGAGGACATCAGCCGCCGCTCGGCAGTGGTGATAGAGTTGTATCATGTGGTGACAGAACTGGTGGAGAGGCTCGGACATACCGGTTTCGAAGGATGCACGCTCACGCTGAAGGTCAAGTTTCATGATTTTGAACAGATAACGCGCAGTGCCACGCAGAAGAAAATTCTGAAGAGCAAGAACGACATCCTGCCGCTTGCCAAGATGCTTATGGGGCAGGTGGAGTATTCGTCTTTGCGCTCAATACGGCTTATCGGTTTGAGCGTATCCAATCCTCCGACACATGAAAGGCGTGGTGTGTGGGTTGAAGGAGAGCTGGATTTTAAGTAGACTATGAGTTTTTTGTGGTCAAGGAGTTTGATAACTGTTAACAGTATAACCTTCTGTCTTCTCCTCCTAAATTTGCTTTTATGGAATAAGTTTTGTACATTTGCAAATAATAAGAGGTAAGAAGATTATTTAAAACTAATATTTCCCAATGAAACAGACAAAGATTGTAGCTTCGATAAGCGACCGCAGGTGTAGCGTGGACTTTATACGCCAGTTGTTCCTGGCAGGTATAAACGTGGTAAGAATAAACACCGCGCACGCCACGCCGGAGGGTATAAGGACGATTATAGCCAACACTCGCAAGGTGTCAAGGCATATAGGCATACTTATAGACACAAAGGGACCGGAGGTGCGCAGTACGTATACGGAAGAGCCTATAGTGTTCAAGGCAGGAGAGAAGGTTGCCATTTGCGGAAACCCTGATGTCGACACCACGCACGATGTGGTGAATGTTACGTATGCCGACTTTGTAAAAGATGTGCACGTGGGTGATGATGTGCTCTTTGACGACGGAGAACTGGACATGAAGATTGTAGGCAAGGAAGCTGACAGGCTTATTGCCGAAGTGCAGAACGACGGCAAACTGGGGGCGCGCAAGAGTGTGAACGTGCCGGGCGAGCATATCGACCTGCCGGCACTCACGGAGAAAGACCGCAAGAATATACTGCTTGCCATAGAGGAGGACATAGACTTCATCGCGCATTCTTTTGTACGCAGCAAGAGCGATGTAATGGCTGTACAGCAGATTCTTGATGAGCACAACAGCGAGATAAAGATTATCTCGAAGATAGAGAACCAGGAAGGTGTTGACAACATCGATGAGATAATAGACGTTTCATACGGTATAATGATTGCACGTGGCGATCTCGGAATAGAGGTGCCGATAGAGTGTATACCGGGTATACAGCGCAAGATTATACGCAAGTGTATCCTTGCAAAGACACCGGTGATAGTGGCTACGCAGATGCTTCACTCGATGATAAACTATCCTCGCCCTACTCGTGCCGAGGTTACGGATATTGCCAATGCCATATACTATCGTACAGATGCGCTTATGCTGAGCGGTGAGACGGCGTCAGGCAAGTATCCTCTTGAGGCGGTGCAGACAATGGCTGCGATTGCCGAGCAGGCAGAGAACGACAAGATGCGTGAGAACGACATAGACATTCCGCTGTGTGACGACTGTGACATCAGCGAGTTTCTTGCAAAATCGGCAATAGAGTCGACTGAGCGGCTTGGAGTGAAAGGTATCATAACGGACAGCAAGACAGGCAAGACGGCACGCAACCTTTCGGCTTTCCGTGGTCCGAACCCGGTGCTGGCCATATGTTATAAGGAGAGAGTACAACGTCTGCTTGCCCTTAGCTACGGTGTGATACCGGTATATCAGCATGACAAGATAGGACCTAAAGAGCAGTTCCTTGCAGCTCTGCGCATGTTGCGCCAGAAAGGATATATAGGCATGGAGGACAAAGTTGCCCACCTGAGCGGTAGTTTCGGAGAGGGTGGGGGAACAACGTTCCTCGAAATAAACAATGTGTCGGACGTGTTCCGGCAGACATATCGATTTCACATGCCGAATGAGGAGTGATTGTTTTGAGATATAACCTGTGAAACGGAAATGAGACCAAGGCATGACAATAAGAAAACACTTGTGCACCTTGGTCTCATTTCCGTTTCACAGGTTATAGAATGCCTGCATCAGACTGTGTCTGTAGTTCTTGCTTATTTTCAGTTCATTTATGTGGGATAGCGGAGCATCGAGAATGCATCTTGATTCCTGGATTTTCTTTATACGTTCGATGTTCACAATAAAACGCTTGTGTATCTGTACGAGAGAGGGAGAGTAGTTCAGGATGATGTCGGCAGTGGAGTGTCTTCTCAGGATCTGTGTCTGTCCGTCGCAACATACCACCTCCCACAGTTTTCTTTCCTGGTTATACCGGAAATATCCAATGTCATAAAGTGTCAGGGGCTGATGCTCGTTGATGGCATTTACCACAAGTATAATTGGCGGTGTGCCGGTGTCTCTCTGCGTTACGGCATTCATGGATGCTAAAGAGCCTTTATTCCTACTGCCGTATTGAAAGCCTTTTCCCACTGACCGTTCATTCTTGCTGCGCTTTCAATGGCCTTCATCCTCATAAGCCTTTGTTCGGGAAGCATGTCGGGACGTTCGACGGCGGCATCTGCCAGCCGGACCGCACCTTTCGTGTCTCCGTTCAGCAGGGCAAGTTCGATGCGTTGCGTCTCCAGATAATAGAGAGGTATGTCAAATCCGACCTGCCGGAAGTATCGCTCAGCCTCGTCTATGAGCCTGCTTGCCTTATCGCCCATGCCGAGTTTGATATACACGTCGGCAAGGTTTGTCCGTACAAATGCGATGTCCCATTCCGCTCCGGCGCTGCCTTCGAGCATAGTCTCGGCATTCTCGAAGCAGGTACGTGCCTCTTTGTACAGTCCTTGCTGATAGTAGTCGTTGCCGCGGTTGTTGTAGTAAAAGAACTTGTCGTTCCGCGTCATGTAGGGCATGAGGCTCTTCGTACGTTCCCACCATATCTTGCTTTCCTTGAAATCCCCCATGGCGGTATATACGGAACTTATACCCATATATATAATAATGTATGTGTCGTTGTGGAGTTCGGCGGAGTCTGCCACGTTCAGCGCCTGCATGTAACTGTCGGCGCTCAGGTCGGGCTGTCCGTTCTGACGGTATATGTCGGCGATATTTGTAAGAGCCATTATGCGGTAAGGAATGTCATTGGTCAGCCCGTCCATCCTTTCCAGGGCTTTCTTGTTATAGAATATTGCCGAATCCGGAATGCCTGCCATGCTGGCATAGAATGCTCCGCGTTCCACAAGCCACTCCACCTCCAGCCGGTGCCGGGTGTGGAAATCGGAAGAAGGGGTGCGGCGCAGATAGTCGCCGGTACGGTTGTTCAGCATTAGAAACGAATCGGCTTTCATTTCTGTGAAGTAACGTTTCGCCCGCATGCACAACCACAGATAATAGGCATTGCTGTCGGTAGCCTCGCCGAGTTCTTTGCCGATAATTCGTTCTGCCGCACCGGTACGTCCTTGTCGCATTGAGTCTTGCACGCTTTGCAAAGCGTATTCCGTCAATGTCAGTTTGTTTTTCCTGCGTGGGAAGTTGCAGGATGTGAGCAATATTCCGGATAAGATGAATAATAGTAATTTAGTTGGATTATTCATAGATTATTTAATTTTTTGATACAAAAATAACCAAAAAACAATAATATATCAAAAGAATAATGGGCGAAAAAATATTGAGATATTTACAATTAATAGTGTGTATCTTTTTTTATTCCTTGTTATATGTGTATTCCTGCTTTTTGTAACAGATTATTCCCTTTTGTGCGTTTTCGTATTTAAGTTGTACTTGTATCGTCATTTAAAATGACATATTTTTGCAGATAATTATAAATAATTTAAAACAGGAAAGGATTATTATGTTGAAAGATTTATTAAAGGGTTTTGCCATGTTGTCATTTATATTCCTTTGTTCTTGCTTCCTTATCGGATGCAGTAGCAGTGATGACGGAGGAAGTGGTGATGATGGCGGCAATGAAGGTATGGAATATAAGATGAGCGACCTTGTCGGCACGTGGGAGATTGTACATACAAAGTACACCCGCAGGGAGAACGGTAAGATTACAGATACGGGTTCTGAAAATGTGGCAGACGAGCATAACAGATTTGTATTCTATGCTAATGGCAATTTTGAGTTTCTTGAATATGACGGTGGTAGTAAATGGCATCAAGACGGTAAGGGAACTTTTTACCTACGCAACGGAGTCTTTGTTTTTGAGGGCAATGACTTTGAGGATGCCCAAATATTGTCTCTCAGCAAGACAAAGTTGGTTGCTAAATATAAAGTTACGGAAGAAAAAGGCTCTTCTTTTATAGAAACCGAGTATACCGATACAATGGAAAGGATAGAGTAAAATTTTGCATAATGTATTGTTTGAACCGTGCTTAAGGTTCTTGATGAGGGTCGGCAGCTGCGGTTGTTTATGAGAGTTGCAGTATTTAGGTCAATATTCGTAGGGATTAGTGCAGAGATTGGTCTGCTGCAGCTCTTTTTACGTATATATTTATGTTCCCGTTAATTATATAATGAATCTGATAAAATGAAAACAAAGCGATTAAGTAAGGTTTCCGTGGATATGCTGCGGGTGCTTATTGTCATTTGTCTGTTGTGTCCATCCAACCACGGACATGCAAAGAAAAGACTTGTCAAGGTTATAGAACCGACATACTACCAGGTTAATAAATTTTTATTTGGAAGGATTGTAGTATTCAACAAGGAAAGTATGGGAGGAATAGTTACTTCTGAAGGAAAGGAGATACTTCCGTGCATTTCTCCCTCGGTTGTTAATGAGTATAGCGGACCTGATGGCGTGGCGTATTATTATAATAAGGAGACACGGCACGGCACGTTGATTGATATGGACGGCAACAAGGTGGCAGAACTGCCGGACGGTGTGTATTCAAATCCTATTCAGCATTTCAATAAGGGATTGCTTCATGTCTATAAACTCGAGGGAAGCAAGTTGTTGCCCACAATGAAGTGGGGTATGGCTGACACTTCAGGTAAAGTTGTAGTTTCTCCGGTATATGAGGCTATGGGCGGTGTTAGTGAAGGTCTGATAAATGTTTATCTAAACAAAAAGGGCGGATATATACAGACGGACGGAACGGTGGTTCATCAGATGATATATGATGAGGCTTATCCTTTTTACAACGGCGTTGCCAAGGTGGGACGGATAGAAAGTGGCAAGATGAAATACGGGCTTATTGACAAAGAAGGCAATATGGTCACTCCTATGGAATATGACTCCATGCAGGATGATTTCAGCGATGGTCTTAAGGCTGTGGGAAAACTGGATACAAAGAGTGGCACGTGGTCGTATGGCTTTATTGACACAAGGGGCAAGGTTGCTGTTCCGTTGAAATATTCGCAGGTAGGTACATTCAATGAAGGTTTGTGCGCCGTGAGGGACAAGGAGCATAAGTATATGGTGGCGTTTATCGATACCCGTGGAGAAAGTGTCATTCCTTATATCGATAAGTCTGATGTCGTTGGTAATGTGATGCCGAGATTTAATGACGGTGCCTGCATCCTTTATACAGCAGGGAAAGTAGGTGTAATAGACAAAGAGGGCAAGGCGATTGTGCCTTTTGAATATGATAACGGCACATTTCTCGACAAGACTCCTGACTTCTTCAACGTGAACGGTGCACAGAATAGGGTGCCCATGTTCGTAAACGACCGTGCCGTTATGATGCACAAAGGCAAGTGGGGCGTTATTGACAAGACCGGAAGGAATGTAATTCCCGCCGAATACAATCAGATTGTTGGCACAAAATCCCATTCATACTTCTTGGTAAAGCAAAATAGCAAATGGGGACTGGTTGATGCAGAGGGCAATATGTTGTTGCCTGCTGCATATCAGGCGTTGACAATCAATGAAGACGAAGCAATGGTGTGTTATAAAGAGAACAATAAGTGGGGATTTATGAGGATTGTAGATTAGATTAATACGGAGGGCGGATGTTCTAATGTGTGTCCGTCCTCTGTAAAAGATTACGATGATATGTGATAGCTTTGTATCTCATATGCGTTACGTTTGTATCTCATATGCGTTACGTTTGTATCTCATATGCGTTACGTTTGTATCTCATATGCGTTACGTTTGTATCTCATATGCGTTACGTTTGTATCTCATATGCGATAGCTTTCTCTACTATATAGTACAGCTTTCTCTACTATATAGTACAGCTTTCTCTACTATATAGTACAGCTTTCTCTACTATATAGTACAGCTTTCTCTACTATATAGTACAGCTTTCTCTACTATATGCTACAGATTCCTGTACTATATGCCGTAGAAATCCGTACAGCGTGTTTAAAGCTCTCATACACTTTCCGAGGGTTAACAAGAAGAATAAATTCGTCGAACATTAAATACTAATACTGTCATCGAGCGCCTTTTCGTCAATCAGATGTTCCCTCTTGACCGCCCTTATGCCGGTTCTTTGGATTTAAGGGGAGTGTTTGACAATGATGCAAATAAATATGGGCTATGTATGATAGCATGTAAATGGATACCGGACAATCAGAGTATTGATGCAATTCTAAGTTCCTGAAGAAAAAATGAAGAGTATGACACCTTTCAAGGGCTTGTCATACTCTTCATGATATTCTTGTTTTACGGTTCCGTCTTCCTCTTTTATGTAGGGATTTCGGTTTGTCCGGTTTGCATATATGTCGTTATTCCTTCACTGCGGGTATTTTCTCTACACGGCGCTGATGACGTCCGCCTTCGAACGGAACCTTGAAGAACTCGTCCATAATCTTTGCGGCTGTCTTGTTGTCTACGAAGCGTCCGGGCATAACGAGCACATTGGCATCATTGTGCTGACGTATGAGGCGTGCTATTTCCGGTTCCCATGCAACTCCGGCACGTACGCCGTTGTGCTTGTTCAGAACCATGCTTATTCCCTGTCCGCTTCCGCAGATGCCTATGCCGGGATAAACCTCGCCGCTCTCGATGCCTTCTGCAAGTGCATGACCGAAGTCGGGATAGTCGCAACTCATGTCGCTGTACGTTCCATAGTCCTTGTAGGGATAACCGTGTTCTTCGAGATACTGTATTACATACTTCTTAAGTGGGAAGCCGGCGTGATCGCAGGCTAAGCCGATAGTCTTTATTTCCATAGGTAATTAGGTTTTTGCAGTATGGACCAGCGTGTCCCGTTTCTGCGGGTTATTTGATTTAAGATGCAGGGACGGAAACGCTGTCACGTCCCTGCATTATTGTTTTTTTATTCAGCCATGAAAGCCTTTACCTGATTGTACACGTTCTCTGCCGTATATCCAAGTTTCTCGTCAAGCACCTTGTATGGTGCCGAGAAACCGAAGCTCGGCATGCCGAATACCTTTCCGTTGGCACCTACAAGACCTTCGAGTGTAACGGGAAGTCCGGCTGTCATGCCGAATATCTTGCTTCCCTTAGGCAGTATGCTTTCCTGATATTCTTTGCTCTGCGAACGGAACAGTCCTTCGCTCGGCACGCTTACAATGCGTATCTTCATGCCGTCCTTGCGCAGAAGTTCGGCTCCGGCTACGAGAGTGGCAACCTCAGAACCGTCGGCAACGAGGATTACGTCAAACTCCTCGTCAGAACCGGCAACGATATATGCACCCTTGCGTGCCTGCTCATAGTCCGTTCCGGCAGGCAGCTTCGTGATGTTCTGGCGAGAGAAGATGAGAGCCGTCGGGGTCTCCATGTTTTCCATTGCCATTGCCCAGCAAACGGTTGTCTCGTCGGCATCGGCGGGACGGAACACGCGTACGCTGTCCTTGCCGTGGTGGTTCTTCAGTTTTTCCATAAGGCGTATCTGTGCTTCCTGCTCCACCGGCTCATGGGTAGGTCCGTCTTCGCCTACACGGAATGCGTCGTGCGTCCATATAAATTTGATTGGAACTTCCATAAGAGCAGCCATGCGTACAGCCGGTTTCATGTAGTCGGAGAATACGAAGAATGTTCCGCATGCCGGAATTACACCGCCATGCAGGTACATACCGATGCACATACATGCCATTGTAAGTTCGCTTACGCCTGCCTGGAAGAACGCACCGCTGAAGTCGCCGCGTACCATTGATGTTGTCTTCTTAAGGAAACCGTCGGTCTTGTCGCTGTTGGACAGGTCGGCAGAAGAGCATATCATGTTGGGAACCTGTTCTGCCAGAACGCCGAGACATGCTGCAGAAGCAGCACGCGTTGCTGAGTTCTCTTTCTGTACGCATACGCTCCAGTCTACCTTGGGAGCATTGCCGCTGAACCATTCTTTCATCATGGCAGCCTTTTCTGGATTTGCCTTTGCCCATTCTGCTTCCGCAGCGTGGCGCTCTGCAACGATCTTCTTTAATTCTTCGGCGCGCTTTGCATAAAGCTCTGCCACCTCGGGGAATATCTGGAATGGATTGGTAGGATCGCCGCCAAGATTGTTGATTGTCTTTACATAAGCCTCGCCGCCAAGGGGAGCACCGTGTGTCTTTATGCTGCGCTCATAGCTTGAGCCGTCTTCCTTGAGTGCTCCTTTACCCATTACGGTCTTACCGATAATAAGTGTCGGGCGCGTTTCTTCTTTCTGTGCAGCTTTGAGTGCCTCACGTATCTCATCGACATCGTTTCCGTTGATTTTCAGCACGTTCCATCCCCATGCTTTATATTTTGCCTCAGTGTCCTCGTTCATTACGACACCGCACTCGGTGGAAAGCTGTATGTCGTTTGAATCGTAGAACATGATGAGGTTGTTCAGTCCGAGGTTTCCTGCCAGACGTCCTGTACCTTGAGATATTTCCTCCTGTATTCCGCCATCAGAGATATAAGCATATATCTTGTGCTGTATAATGTCGTTGCCGAGACGTGCCTGAAGGAACTTCTCTGCAACGGCTGCACCTGCTGCGAATGTATGTCCCTGCCCGAGAGGACCGGATGTATTCTCTATTCCGCGATTGATGTCACGCTCGGGATGTCCGGGAGTGGGAGAGTCCCACTGGCGGAACTGTGCCAGTTCGTCAAGCGTGAACTTTCCTTGCAGGGCAAGTGCCGAATAAAGCATGGGTGACATGTGTCCCGGGTCGAGGAAGAAGCGGTCGCGTCCTTCCCAAGAGGGATTTTCAGGATCATAAACCAGAAATTCGGAGAAGAGCACGTTTATAAAGTCCGCACCGCCCATGGCTCCGCCCGGGTGACCGGAGTTTGCTTTCTCTACCATCGATGCTGCAAGGATACGTATGTTGTCCGCAGCTCTGTTCATCAATTTCTTTTCGTTCATATCTTCTTTATATGTTTGTTTGTTCTTATTGCTTTTTGTTGTCAACAGCAGCTTGCTCTATTGCAAGTCCTGCCTTATAGTTTTCTATGTATGAATTGAAGCCTGCCACGTCTTCTTCTGTCGGTGCTATTTCCACTCCTTCAGCCCCTGCAAAGACTTTCTCGTCAAGGAAGTCGGATAGTGATTGTTGCTTGTCGTTGTTGACAAGGTATGCTGCAAGCAGTGCAATGCCCCATGCTCCGCCTTCGCCGGCTGTTTCCATTACAGAAATAGGTGAGTTCAATGCTGCTGCAAGAATGCGCTGACCGACTCCCTTTGTCTTGAACAGACCACCATGACCTGTGATACGGTCAACTGTTATCTTTTCTTCATTGAAGAGAATGTCGTTGCCCAACTTAAGCACACCTACAGAACCATAGAGATGCACGCGCATGAAGTTGGCAAGGTTGAACTTGTCGTTGGCAGAACGTACAAACAAAGGACGTCCCTCCGACAGTCCGGCTACAGGCTCTCCCGATATATAGTTATATGAGATAAGTCCTCCGCAGTCGGCATCGCCGTTGAGCGCGTTGTTGTAAAGTTTGCCGTATATCTCGTTCATGTCAACCTTTATGCCCAACAGTTCCTGATATTCTCTGAAAAGACCAACCCAGGCATTCAGGTCTGACGTGCAGTTATTGCAGTGTACCATGGCAACCGGACTGCCGTCGGGAGTAGTAACCATGTCAATCATTTCGTAGGGTTTGCTCAGTTCTTTCTCAAGGACAATCATTGAGAAAGAAGACGTTCCGGCTGAAACGTTGCCCGTGCGTTGTTTTACGGCGTTTGTGGCAACCATGCCTGTTCCTGCGTCACCTTCCGGCGGGCACAGTGGTATTCCTGCCTTAAGATTACCTGATACGTCGAGCATCTCTGCACCTTTTGCTGTAAGTGTTCCTGCATCTTCTCCTGCGACAAGCACTTCCGGCAGTATGTCATCGAGTTTCCAGTTGAAACCCTTTGGGGCAATCAGACCGTTGAATTTGCTCACCATGTCTGCCGAATAGTTTTTTGTAATCGGGTCGATTGGCAGCATTCCCGATGCGTCGCCTATTCCCAATACTTTCCGTCCGGTAAGTTTCCAGTGGATATATCCGGCAAGTGTTGTCAGATATTTGATATCCTTGACATGTTCCTCACCGTTCAATATGGCTTGGTATAGGTGAGATATGCTCCACCTTAGCGGTATGTTGTATACGAAGAGTGAAGAAAGGGCAGCGGCGGCCTCACCTGTATTGGTATTGCGCCACGTACGGAAAGGTACCAGTATGTCTTCTCCGTCACCGAAAGCCATATATCCGTGCATCATTGCACTGATGCCGATAGATGCCAGTGAGGTTATTTCTATGCCGTATTGCCTGTTTACATTGGTGCGCAGGTCGGCATAACATGCATGCAATCCTGTCCATACCGTGTCGATACTGTATGTCCACAGCCCGTCCACAAGTTGGTTTTCCCATTCGTAGCTGCCTTGTGCTATAGGCTTGTTTTCTCCGTCTATGAGCACAGCCTTTATGCGGGTAGAGCCAAACTCTATACCGAGAATGGCTTTACCTGCCTGTATTGTTGATTTTGCATCCATACACATAATGTGGAATTAAAGTAATGCTTTGTTCAACATGTAGTATACTTCGTTGAAGCGCAGTTCCTTGCGGAACTCGTCTATCTTAGTGTCTTTATTGATGAGAAGGCATTCTATGCCGGCAATCTCTGCAAAGTCCTGCCAGTATTCGTCAGTGAGATCGTATGAGAATGCACTGTGATGCGTTCCGCCGGCATAAATCCAGCATCCTGCACCTATCTCAAAGTTGGGCTGCGGTATCCATAATGCCGATGCCACCGGCAGTTTGGGCAGTGGTTTCGGTTTAATGCACTCTACATCGTTGACGATAAGGCGGAAGCGGTTGCCCATGTCCACAACAGTTGCCGTTACGCCTTTGCCTTCTTTTGATGTGAATACGAGACGCGCCGTCTGACTCTTGCGGTATCCTATACCGAGATAGTGTAGTTCAAGGCGTGGCTTTGATGCTGCAATCAGCGGACATACTTCAAGCATGTGCGACTGGAGTATGGAACTTTGCTCGCCGTTGAAGTTCAATGTATAGTCCTCAAGGAATGAACATCCGTTGGGAAGCCCCTGTGTCATTACCCATATCGTACGGTAAAGAGCTGCAGTCTTCCAGTCACCTTCTCCTCCAAATCCATATCCTTCAGCCATGAGACGCTGTGAAGCCAATCCCGGTATTTGGTCAAAGCCCATACCTGTTGCTTCTATGTCAGCATCGCCAAGGTCGTCAAAGTTTGTAGTGAAGCCTTTTGCTCCTTTTGCTTCCAGTATGGCGCGGATTGACAGTTCAGCCTTTGCCGCATTCCACACTTTGCGGTATGCTTCGGATGATTTGTCCTCCAGTTCTGCGTCGTGGTCGTACTCTTTGAAGTATGTTTCTACAAGTGCATCAACATCTTTATCTTCGATTTTATTGAAGTATTCCATTACCTCATTGAACGGGCAATAGTCTACATGATAACCCAAAACTTGTTCTGCGGCAACCTTATCTCCGTCGGTAACAGCCACGTTGTTCATCTGGTCGCCGAAGCGCAATATCAACATGTCCTGCGAGTCTGCCCATCCTGCACAGACTCTTTCCCATACAGCTATATGCTTCTGTGTGCTTTCTTCCTGCCAGTGACCTACAACCAACTTGCGGCGTACACGCATGCGTGATACGATATGACCGAACTCACGGTCGCCGTGTGCACTCTGGTTAAGGTTCATGAAATCCATGTCAATGTCGTTCCATGGTATCTCTGCATTGAACTGTGTGTGCAGATGTAGAAGCGGTTTATGAAGAATCTGCAGACCGTGTATCCACATCTTTGCCGGAGAGAACGTGTGCATCCATGTTATCACGCCCACGCACTTCTTGTCATTGTTGGCAGCAGAGAAGATGTCTACAACTTCCTTGCTGCTATTGGCAGTACCTTTATATACCACTTTTATCGGCAGATTGCCCGACTCGTTAAGTCCGTCCACCATCTTCTTAGAGTGTCCGTCCACTTGTGTCACGGCGTCGCCTCCGTAAAGAAGCTGTGCTCCGGTTACAAACCATACCTCTAAATTCTCAAATGCTTTTATCATAGTCGTATTATTTTTTTATAATTGGTATTATATAATCTTTGTTACTCTATAGTCTGCATTAGTGTTTCTTCTGTCCGTAATATGCATTAGGACCGTGTTTGCGACTGAAGTGTTTCTCTATAAGCAGTTTGTTCATTGTTGTTTCCGGATTTACGCAGAATGAGATGAATGCCATCTTTGCCACCTGTTCCATTACAACGGCATTGTAAACTGCATTGTCTGGATCCTTTCCCCATGAGAACGGACCGTGGTTCTTGACCAATACACCCGGTGTGTGTATGTAGTTCATGTTCTTGAACCTGTTTACAATTACGGTTCCTGTTTCTTTCTCATATTCAGGCATCTGCTCTTCTGTCATATCTTCCGTGCATGGAATGCAGTCGTGGAAATAGTCTGCATGTGTAGTTCCGATGTTCGGAATATCTTTTCCTGCCTGCGACCATGCCGTAGCGTATGTAGAATGTGTATGCACGATACCGCCGATTTCGGGAAATGCTTTATATAAAACAAGGTGTGTCGGAGTGTCGGATGAAGGATTTAGGTCTCCTTCCACTACTTTTCCGGTGTTCAAGTCCACAACGACCATGTCCGATGCTTTCATGTCATCGTAGCTGACACCTGATGGTTTTATTACCACAAGACCCTTTTCACGGTCTATACCCGATACGTTTCCCCATGTGAAAATCACCAGATTGTGTTTCACCAAATCGAGATTGGCACGAAATACCTTTTCTTTGAGTTCTTCTAACATAATTCTTATAGTTTAAAACACGGGTCTTCCAGATATGCGTTCTTATTGAAACGATACATGGCAGCACCACGCTTTGATGTCATTTTATCTATGAATTCGGTTTTCTCTATAAATTCTATTGTCTTTATGCGCTTGCGGAAATTACGCTTGTCTATCTCTTCTCCGAGCACCGCCTCATATACATGCTGTAATTGTGTCAGTGTGAAGAGGTCGGGGAGTAGGTTGAAACTCAGCGGTTCCGTTGATATTCTTCTGTGTAATAATGTGATGGCTTTCTTCACCATATCGTTATGGTCGGAGTACAATTGTGGCAGTTCGTTTATGCTGACCCACTCGACACCATGTTGTTTACGCAATTCCTCGTTGTAGTCATTAACGTTTATCAGTGCACAATATGCCACGGATATGACGCGTTCGCCCGGATCACGTTCTATTGCTCCGAATGCTCCAACCTGTTTCATGTATATTTCTTTCAGTCCGGTAAGTTCCAACAGTACTCTGTTTGCCGCATCGTCCAGACATTCGTCTTTCTCTACAAAACCGCCATAAAGAGACCATTCTCCACGTCCCGGATCCATATTACGTTTTCCGATGAGCAGTTTCAGCCTGTTTTCATCAAAGCCGAATATTATACAGTCTACTGCAACGTATGCTTTAGTATGTTCGCTATAATAGGTAGTCATTTTTTATATGTTAAGTCTTTGAGCTTTTTTATGTAAACCAAGAGGTGTACCTGCCTTTCGTCTCGAGGCAGATACACCTTATTTATATTATTACCACAGAATGATGTACAACAACGTAAGTATGATTATCACGCCGGCAGCACCAATGTTGAAAGCCTTGTCTGTTCTGAATATTTCGAGATCGATGGCTACAAGTTTCGGATCCTGCACCTTGTCAAGGGCATTGGAACGAAGATAGAAACCGATTGTCGCCGTCATTGCCGCAAAGAATATCATTGCTCCCTGCACGCCGTGTATGGCAAGTGTACTGTTAAAGAACGACAATACGAATATTGCGATGGATACGGCTGCAGTACAGTAGAATATCCTGCTCCAGAAAAGCTGTGTCTTTATTGTCTTTTCATCAAGAACATCTGCCTTCACTGCCTTATTGCTGTAGAGAGAGATTCCAACGAACATCACTACAAGTGCGATGAACACATATCCTGAACGTATCAGGAACGGAACTTCAGGCATTGTGAACTTGAACAGTATCGAGAACAGGAATGTTCCGAATGCCGCTGCTACTGCCGCTGCTCCCGATGCACGTTTCCAAAGAAGTCCAAGACCGAATATTACCACTACGCCCGGATATACGAATGCCGAGTATTCCTGTATGAACTGGAATGCCTGGTCTATGCCTCCCATAAGAGGATATACGGCAATAAGAGCTATGACGAGGGCGCTTACGGATGTCAGACGACCCACATTGACAAGTCTTGTTTCACTTGCGTTCTTGTTGATGAACTGCTTGTAGATATCCATGGTGAACAGTGTGGATGTAGAGTTGAACATGGAAGCAAGTGAAGA
Source organism: Xylanibacter caecicola (assembly GCF_013166515.1). Lineage (GTDB taxonomy): Bacteria > Bacteroidota > Bacteroidia > Bacteroidales > Bacteroidaceae > Prevotella > Prevotella caecicola. The sequence continues at coordinate 19,245 of NZ_JABKKJ010000015.1, forward strand.
GATAACCGCTGCTGCAAGGGCGGCAAACGACAAACCTTTTACAAATGTCGGGGTGAAGTTGCGTATAAGGAACGGATAAGCATCGTCCGAACGCTCAATACCTCCGGCAAGCGTGTGGCGAAGAGCCTCGAGTGCTGCGCCGTCTCCCTGCATGATATAGAATGCACATACACCGGGAATACATACAATGAAAGGAATGAGAATCTTAAGGAATGCTGCGAATATCATACCCTTCTTTGCTTCGGAAAGTGATTTTGCAGCCAGACCTTTCTGAATGATATACTGGTTGAAGCCCCAATAGCCGAGGTTTGTAAGCCAGAGAGCACCGAATATCAGCACAATGCCCGGATTGGTAAAGAACGGATCCTCTTTCTGTATGGTTGCACCGTTCTCCACAACACCGTTAATCACAGGATACAGTTCCTCGTTTCTTGTGACAACAAGATTGAAGTGCTTGTCACCGGCTTGGTCTATGCACCAACTATATATATTCCCGAGAGCCTCCAATGCACCGCATCCCCATACTTCGGCACCGATAACGGAGAGAGCGGCATATGCCGTGATAAGACCGCCGCCCACAAGGAATGTAACCTGCATTACATCGGTCCATGCAACAGAGGCAAGACCACCGTAGATTGAATAAAGACCGGCTATGACGAAAAGCACGACAATGATTACCATTCTCACCTGATCTATCTCCATGCCGCCAAAGTTGATTATCATGTCTGTCGGCAAACCGAGGATTTGCTGTATGGCAAGTGCGCCGAGCCAAGCCACGGATGTAAGGTTTACGAATACATAAAGGAAAAGCCAAAGCATTGAGAATGCCAGTCCGACGCCCCAATTATAACGTTCGCGCAGGAACTGCGGTATAGTGAAAATCTTCTTCTCTATCATCAGTGGAAGCAGGAATTTTCCCACTACGATAAGTGTAGCCGCAGCCATAAGTTCGTATGCAGCCTGTGCTATGCCCGATGCAAATGCCGATCCCGACATTCCGATAAACTGTTCTGCTGAGATATTTGCCGCGATGAGCGATGCTCCGACTGCCCACCATGTCAGTGTGTTTCCGGCAAGGAAATAGTCGGTAGACGACTTCTCTTCTCCTTTTTTGTTACGTGAGAGGAATATACCCATACCGACAAGGATTACGATATATGCGGCAAACACGATGTAGTCCACCGCTTCAAATCCATTGTTCTGTAATGCTTCGATTACTTTCATTGTTTGTTTCTTTTTTTATAAGTTAGTATTATTATAAGGTAATAATGTTATTCCACACTGAATTTAAATACACAATGTGAGTTGTATTGCTGTCCCGGTGCAAGTATCGGCGACGGCCACTGTGTCTTATTGGGGCTGTCCGGATATTTCTGTGTTTCAAGACAGCATCCTGCCTGCTTGTCGTATGCAATGCCTTTCTTTCCTTTTACCGTTCCGTTAAGGAAGTTTCCGGTATATACCTGTATGCCGGGCTCGTTGGTATAAACCTCAAGCTTTATACCTGTTAGCGGCGAATAAAGGCTTGCCGCCACTTGAGTGTCATCACCCTTGCCGTCTTTATAAGTGTTCAGGCACCAGTTATGGTCAAATCCGTTTGCACCCTTTATCTGTGCAAATCCGAAGTTATCCACATCCTTTCCTATTGCTGTAGGCTTGCGGAAGTCCATTGGCGTGTTTTCCACTTTGGCAGTCTCGCCTGTTGTCATATATGTGGTGTCGGTAGGTGTATAGTTGTCGGCATTTACGTATAGCAGGCAGTTCTTAATGTCTTTTGTCGGGTCTCCGTTCAGGTTGAAATACGAGTGGTTTGTCATGTTTACAACCGTCTTCTTGTCTGTCGTTGCCGTATATTTTATATCAAGGCTGTTGTCGCCTTTCACAGTGTATGTAACCACAGCCGTCACGTTGCCCGGAAAGTTGTTGTCTCCGTCTTTCGAGTTCATCGTAAGCTCAAGGGTGGAGTCGTTAAGTTGTTTTGCATCATATACCTGATATTGCCAGCCGGAGGGACCGCCGTGCAGACAATGCCCGAAATTGTTGGTCGGCAGTTGTGTTGTCTTGCCGTCAATCGTTATCTGTCCGTTCTTTATACGGTTTGCATATCTGCCTATTGCAGCCCCGAAGTCGCTCGGACTGTTCACGCTGTCGGCATATTGCGCTATGTTGTCATAACCCAATACAACGTCCGTAGGCGTACCGTTCTTGTCCGGAACAACGATGGAAACCACGCGTCCGCCGAAGTTTGTTATGCACACCTCCATGTTGCCTGCATTCTTAAGCGTATATAATTTTATAGGCTTCTCATTGATTACTGTGTCAAATGCTGTCGGATTTAGTCCCGATGCCGTAGTCTTCTGAACTTTGTCGGAGCAGCTCATCGACAGTATTGCAACTGCAATTCCTGTTCCGAAAATCACTGATTTTAGGTTTTTCATATATTTGTTGGGGTTAATAAGTTATAGTTTCATAAATTGCATGTAAAGTTAATACATTTTTCTCAAACTCAAGTATAAACGTATAACGTTTTGTTACATTTGCCGAGGTTTATGTGTTTTATCGGTATTGTGTATGTCTTTTCAGAATAGTTCATGCCGTTTTTCGTATTTTGCATGCTTTTAATCGAGCATGTTTCCCATGTGGTGACTTATAAATTTATGCCTTCAAAGATACTAAAAAAATATATAACAATAAAAAAAATGCGGATTAATTGTATTTTATACGCCAAAGTAAAAGAATATCAATGGATATTGACGATAAGAAAAAGGGTGATAAAAGGCGTTAGCCTTGTTGGTGTGTGGAGAGTTTGTGAGAGATGGGAAAAGGGAGATAAAAGAAGATAAAGGGAGATAGGAGGAGATAAAGGACGATAGCCTCGTTGCTTGTTTCAAGGCTATTGTCCTTTATCTTCTGTGGCGCAAGCCACATATCTTCCTCTATCTCCCTTTATCTTCTTTTATATAAAGACTATCTCAGTCGTCTGTCAGCAAATTTTTCGTGAGCCGTCGCCTATTACCACGTCATACACCTTCAGCTGTTTGCCGTATCGGTTCATATATTTATCCTTTGCATCGGCTATGAAACTGTCGTATATTTCTTCCTTTACAAGGTTTATTGTACAGCCTCCGAAGCCTCCTCCCATGATGCGGCTGCCGGTCACACCATTGTCGTTGGCGATGCTGTTGAGATAGTCAAGCTCTTCGCATGACACCTCATAGTCTTCGCTTAGTCCGCGGTGTGTTTCGTACATTTTCTTTCCAACGGTTTCGAAGTCGTTCTCCGTAAGAGCCTTACATACTGCCTGCACACGGTCTTTCTCTCCGAGAACGAATACGGCGCGCCTCATGTCTTCCTCGCTTACAATGTCTTTTACACTTACAAGCATGTCCCAGTCGGCATCACGAAGTGTTTCCATGTTCTTTTCCGGATATCTCTGTTTCAGCGCTTCCAGCACGTTCTCGCAGCTTTTGCGGCGGTCGTTGTATGCCGACGATGCCAGTTCGTGTTTTACACCCGAGTCCAATAGCACCAGTTTGTAGCCTTTCATCTCGAACGGGAAATATTCGAACTCGTGGCTGCGGCAGTCCAGACACATCAGTTTCCCTGCCTTTCCGAATACGCTTGCAAACTGATCCATTATGCCGCACTTCACTCCGCAGTAGTTGTGTTCCGTTGCCTGTCCGGCGAGAACTATGTCCCATTTGCTTACCTTGTTGTCGCCGAAGAGGTCGTTTATGGCGTATGCGTAACAGCTTTCAAGCGCTGCAGACGATGACATGCCTGTTCCCAGCGGCACATCGCCTGCAAATGCGGTGTTGAAACCTTTCACGTCCACGCCGCGTTTCTTCATTTCCTGTACTATCCCGTAAAGATATCGTGCCCAACTTGTGCGCGGTACCGTTTCGTCGTCTACGCCGAATTCCACCTTGTCTTTAAGGTCTATGGCGTATGCCAGCACCTTTCCCGTGCCGTTGGGGCGTATCTCGCACATTATTCCTTTGTCCACCGCACCGGGAAAAACAAATCCTCCGTTATAGTCGGTGTGCTCTCCGATGAGGTTGATGCGACCCGGAGAGTGGTATATGTTTCCTGTCTTGCCGTCGAAATGTTTTATAAAACGGCTTCTTACAAATTCTATATCCATGGTCTTATGCTTATGAATTGTTTGCCTGTTGTGCTGTCATTCTGTCACTCCGAACCTGTATATCGTTGTCTGTTTGTATTGCTCTCCCGGACGTAACACCACTGTCGGGAAGTAAGGACGGTTGGGAGAATCGGGGAAGTGTTGTGCTTCGAAGCAGATACCGCTGCGTTTTGGGAACGTTGCACCGTGCTGTCCCTTGTATCCGTCTGCCCAGTTGTCTGTATACAGTTGCATGCCCGGTTCTGTAGTGTATACCTCCATTGTGCGTCCGCTTTCCGGTTCTGTGATGCGTGCGGCAAAGCTCAGTTCTCCTTCTTCGTTCTTGTTGAGCACATAACAGTGGTCATATCCGTTTCCGTTCCTTATTTGTTCGTTGTCGGCATTGATATCCCTGCCTACTGTCTTGGGCGTTCTGAAATCGAACGGAGTGTCTTTTACCATGCGTATCTCGCCTGTCGGGATACAAGTCTCGTCTATCGGAAGATAGAAGTCGGCGTTTATCTCGCATATAAGGCTGTCTATGGTCGGGGTAGGGTCTGCCGTACCGGTCAGACTGAAGAAACCGTGACTGGTAAGATTGACGATTGTCTTCTTGTTTGTCGTTGCCATATACTCTATTACAAGCTCGTTGTTGTCGTTGAAAGTATAGGCGACGGTCACTTTCAGCTCGCCCGAGAAACCTTCCTCGCCGTATGACGACACATAATTGAGTATAAGTGTCTCTTCGTTCATAAGCAGCGCGTCCCATACACGTGCGTTAAATCCCCTGTTGCCTCCGTGCAGCGAGTTTGGACCGTTGTTGACAGGCAACTGATACACTTTACCGTTCAGCTGATAACGCCCTTTGCATATACGGTTGCCGTAGCGTCCTATCAGCGTTGACAGATAAGGTTCGGGGCTGTTAACCAGCGACTGTATGTTGTCGTGGCTTTGTATCACGTTGGCATGCTTGCCGTTCTTGTCCGGAACCATTATCGCCACTATCGCGCCGCCGTAGTTGCTTATCGCAACCTCGTTGCCATTTCTGTTCTTGAGTATGTATAGGTCTGTCTGCTTTCCGTCAATGACGGTTTGAAAGTCTTCCGCTTTCAAACCGCAGAGGTTTGGAGTCTCGTTCGTATTCATAATATTTTAGAGTTTAAAGTATTTGACTTATCTGCAAAATAAGTCAAAAAAAACGAGATATACGAACGAAACAAATAAAAAACATATTGGTTTGAGTGTTAAAAACACCTAAACACAATATGTCAGAAAGTCGGCAACCACATAGCTGCTGCCGCCTACGAATATGAAATCATCGGCACCTGCATCAGCCTTTGCCGCCGTATATGCACTCTTCACGTCGGTGTGGCATGTGCCTTTCAGCCCGTGTGCCTCGCCATGCCTGCACACATCCCGCTCGTTTATAGCCCTGTGTGTCGATGCCTTTGTAAAATAATACACGGCATTGAGCGGCATAAGAGACATCACGCTGTCTATGTCCTTGTCGTCCACCATGCCGAAAACGATGCGCATCTGCCGGCATTTCTGCATCTCCAGCTGCTTGCCGAGATACATCCAGCCGCCCGTGTTGTGCCCCGTGTCGCATACCACGGTGGGGCTTTCCTGTATCTTCTGCCACCTTCCCGACAGTCCGGTGAGACTTGCCGCCTTTGCTATTCCGGTTGTTATTCTTCCGCTGTCCGTCAGTATGCCTGCGTCAAGCAGACGTTTTGCGGCGCAGAGCACCGTGGCAGTGTTCTTTGTCTGATATATTCCGCCAAGCTCTCCCTCTATTTTTCCATACCGTTTTGTCGTGTATGACATGCCGCCGGCTGCCTGCGGCTCGGCGGATACAATTTCCTTTTCGTCTTCCGCAAAGTATATCGGTGCCTGCTCTTGATGTGCCTTTGCCGTGAAAACCGCCCTTGTCTCGTCGGTATGTTCTCCTATTACCACGGGGGTGTGCGGCTTTATTATGCCTGCTTTCTCCGATGCGATCTTTGCAAGTGTGTCTCCGAGAAACTGTGTGTGGTCGAGACTGATGTTTGTTATGACCGACAGAACCGGACTGATGATGTTCGTGCAGTCCAGTCTTCCGCCCAGTCCCACCTCTATAACGGCTATGTCGACACGGCGATCTGCAAAGTATTTGAAGGCGAGGGCTGTGGTAAGTTCAAAGAAACTGGGGTGCAACGGCTCGAAAAACGGGCGTTCGCTTTCGACAAAACGCACCACGTAATCCTCGCTTACGGGGACACCGTTCACCTTTATACGTTCGCGGAAACTTACGAGATGCGGCGATGTGTACAGTCCCACGCGGTATCCTTCAGCCTGCAGCATGGCGGCAAGGGTGTGCGAGCACGAGCCTTTGCCGTTTGTTCCGGCAACGTGTATTGTGCGGAACTGCCTGTGCGGATGTCCGAAGTGCCTGTCTAAGGCGTGCGTGTTTGCCAGTCCCTCCTTATAAGCGACAGCGCCCACCTTGTGAAACATGGGGACGCTGTCGTATAGATATCGGATTGTCTCTTCGTAAGTCATAAGACTTTCCTTGATGTCTTAGTTGAAGTAATTCTTGAATTTCTGGAAGATTGTCTGTTTTGTAGACACGTCTCCCTCGAAGTTGTCGCTCTTCTGCATCTTCTCAAGGGCTTGTTTCTCGTCCTTGCTCAGTGTCTTCGGCACGTATATGCTGATGTTCACCACAAGGTCGCCCATGCCTCTTCCATAGCCCTGTACGGCAGGAAGTCCCTTGCCGCGCAGTCTGAGTGTCTTTCCCGGCTGTGTTCCCGGCTCTATCTTTATGCGCACCTTGTGCCCGTCGATGGTCGGAATCTCAACGTTTCCGCCCAACGCCGCCGTTGGGAAACTCAGCAGCAGATTATATATAAGGTTGTTGCCGTCGCGCACGAATGTGTCGTTTGGCTCCTCTTCTATATATACCTGTATGTTGCCGGGAATGCCGTTGTGCTTTCCGGCGTTGCCTTTTCCGGGAACGTTTACCACCATTCCTTCCTCAACTCCTGCCGGAATGTTTATCTCCACGACTTCTTCTCCCTTTACAACACCGCTTCCGCCGCACTCATGACACTTGTTCTTTATGACCTTTCCCTCGCCTCCGCAGGTAGGGCAGACGCTCTGTGTCTGCATCATTCCGAACAGGCTCTGCGTGGTTCGCGTCACAACTCCGCTGCCATGACATGTCGGACATGTCTCTGTTCCGCTGCCTGCTTCGGCACCGCTGCCGTGACAATGGCTGCACTGTATGTCTTTCTTTACCTTGAACTTCTTGGTTACTCCCGTAGAAATCTCGTTTAACGAGAGGCGTACTTTCAGTCTAAGGTCAGACCCGCGGTGCTGTGTGGGGCGATGCTGACCGCCTCCGCCAAAGCCTCCGAAGCCTCCGCGTCCGCCGAAAACGTCGCCGAACATGGAGAAAATGTCGTCCATGCTGAAGCCTCCCGCACTGCTGAAGCCTCCGAAACCGCCTGCTCCCGCCGGACCGTTGAAGCCGAACTGGTCGTATTGCTGGCGTTTCTGCGGGTCGTGAAGCACGTCGTATGCCTCGGCCGCCTCCTTGAACTTAGCCTCAGCCTCCTTGTTGTCGGGGTTGCGGTCGGGGTGATACTTGATGGCTATCTTGCGATACGCCTTCTTTATTTCGTCTTCAGAAGCGTTCTTGTCTACACCAAGCACTTCATAGTAATCTCTCTTCTCAGCCATTATTATATGTAATCTTAGCTTTTAATCGTTCACTTCTAACTCTCTTCTTACTGACCTACTGCCACTTTGGCATGTCTGATGACCTTGTCGTTCAACGTGTATCCGGTCTGTACGCAGTCGAGAACTTTGCCTTTCTTGTCGTCGCCCATGCCCGGAACCATTGCTATAGCCTCGTGGAAGTCGGTGCTGAAGTCGGCGTCGGCAGTGTCTATCTTCTTCACTCCCAAGCCCTCCAGTGTCTTTAAAAACTTCTGCTGTATCAGCTCCATGCCTTCTTTCAGCACGGCAGGGTCGTCTGTTTTGGCAGAGTTTTCCATGGCGCGCTCCATATCGTCGAGTATGGGAAGAATGGCTGTGACAGCCTTTTCCGAACCGTTGAGTATCAGTTCTGTCTTCTCTTTCAGCGTTCTTTTGCGATAGTTGTCAAACTCTGCGACCGAGCGGAGATACTTGTCCTTCAGTGATGCTATCTCCTCTTCGGCTTTTTCAAGCGGAGTCTTCTCCTCTTCCTGCTCCTGTTCCGCGTCGTTTGTCGCGTCGCCTTCCGCCTTGTCGGCATCCTCCCGGTCGGCTGTTGCGCCGTTGTCGGTGCCGTTTATGTTCTCTTCCTCATTGCAGCCGTTGTTAACAGCCTCGTTGTTTTCTTCTATTTTAAAGTCCTTGTCCTTGCTCATAAGATTTGATATGTTTTTACAAACGGTCTAACAAAAACCTTGCCAATATTGTGTTTTATGCAATTATTCGTACATTTTGGCACGTTGTGCCTTCAACTGCTCGTCGTAAATGTAATCGTCATACTGCATCAGCTTGTCTATCGTGCCCTTCGGTGTAAGTTCGATGATGCGGTTTGCCACGGTCTGTATGAACTCGTGGTCGTGGCTGCTGAATAGTACGTTGCCCTTGAAGCCCACAAGATTGTTGTTGAAAGCCTGTATGCTTTCAAGGTCGAGGTGGTTGGTAGGCGTGTCAAGGATGATGCAGTTGGCGTTTTTCAACTGCATGCGTGCAATCATACAACGCATCTTTTCGCCTCCGCTCAATACGTTTACCTTCTTCAATACCTCTTCGCCGCTGAAGAGCATGCGACCGAGATAGCCTTTCATCTGCACCTCGTTGCCCGCACCGAACTGGCTGAGCCAGTCTACAAGGTTCATGTCGCTGTCGAAGAACTCGGTGTTGTCAAGCGGCAGATAGGCTGTTGTTATCGTCACGCCCCACTTGTATGTGCCGGCGTCTGCCTGCCTGTTGCCGTTTATTATCTCGAAAAGGGCGGTCATCGCCTTGGGGTTGTGGCTGAGGAAAACCACCTTTTCGCCTTTCTCCACATTGAAGTTTACGTTGTCGAAGAGCACCGTGCCGTCGGTGTCCACCGCTTTCAGTCCTTCAACCTCGAGTATCTGGTTGCCCGGCTCGCGTTCCATCTGGAATATTATTCCCGGATATTTCCTCGACGACGGGCGTATCTCCTCCACGTTCAGTTTCTCAAGCATCTTCTTGCGGCTTGTTGTCTGCTTGCTCTTTGCCACATTGGCAGAGAAACGGCGTATGAACTCTTCAAGTTCCTTGCGCTTTTCCTCGGCTTTCTGACGCTGGTTCTGTGCCTGGCGCAGGGCAAGTTGCGAACTCTCGTACCAGAACGAGTAGTTGCCGGAGAACACTGTCACCTTGCCGAAGTCGATATCCACGGTCTGTGTGCTCACGGCATCAAGGAAGTGACGGTCGTGGCTCACGACAAGCACTGTCTGTTCTACGTTGCTGAGATATGTTTCAAGCCATTGCACGGTGTCAAGGTCAAGGTCGTTGGTAGGCTCGTCAAGCAAAAGGTTGTCCGGATTGCCAAAGAGAGCCTTCGCAAGCATCACGCGAACCTTCTCGCTGTTCGACAGTTCGCTCATCTGTTTGTAGTGCATGTCTTCCTTTATGCCGAGGTTCGACAGCATTTGTGCCGCGTCGCTCTCGGCGTTCCAGCCGTCCATCTCGGCAAACTTAAGTTCAAGGTCTGCCGCGCGGTTGCCTTCAGCCTCGGTCATCTCGTCTTTAGAGTAAAGAGCTTCGCGCTCTTTCATGTTTTCCCACAGGGGCTGATGTCCCATCAGCACGGTGTCGAGCACGTTGAATGCGTCGTATTTGAAGTGGTCCTGGTCCAATACCGACAGACGCTCGCCCGGTCCGAGTTCCACGGTGCCCTTGTTGGGCTCCAGTTCTCCGCTTATGGCTTTAAGCAGTGTTGACTTTCCGGCGCCGTTTGCGCCTATCACTCCGTAGATGTTACCGTTGGTGAACTTGATGTTTACGTCTTTGTAAAGCACCCTCTTACCGAATTGGATTGCAAGATTGGAAACTGTTATCATTGTATCTTATACCTTATATATATTAAAAAACGGCTGCAAAAGTACTAATTTTATTTGATGTGCACAAATAAAACCGTACATAACAACGATTTATGCTTCATGGCGTGATGAATATAAATGTACCGTAGAGGGTGCTTATAATGGCTGACGCACGTCTTTGGATGTGCACTTGCGATGACAATATGATACGTTATCGGGTTTGAATGATAGCAAAGTGTCAATACAAAAACGCTCCTCTTTTTTGTCAAACGAGATGTTGAAAAGGTCGTTGACACTCGTTTTGCTTGCCGAAAGGGCACCTTTTGTGATGTGAAATGCCGTGTTTAAGACTCTGAAATGCCGTGTTTCAGGGTGCAATATGCGGCACTTGGCATCACAAACCATGCTGTTTTAGCCACAAAAGTGGCGTACTTTCCTATGGAATTTGGCGTATTTACGTATTTTATCTCCATGATTTATTGCACAGATATGCCGTAAAATGCATAACATATTGATACAGAATATTTTACTGTTGCACGTGGATTTTCGCCGTCTTTGCGTTTTGAGACTTTTATTTTAAACACTCCGCCTTATTTAAGGGTTATGGAAAATCAAAGTGAAAGCCAAAAGTTGAAAATCGTGACACCGTGATTTGTCTTGTTATAACAGCCGCATGCACACGTAAAACGGAATTATATGTACCGTATACCATATGGCATCGTCTCTCTGTCAAATGCACCGAATATGTCGCTTTAATTTGGTATGTTCGCCAATTAGGCGTATATTTGCACACGAATTAAACGATATGTTGTCGATGAAGAACAATTATAACAGTCAGGAACAATATGCTCATTACACCGTTAATGAGGAAAAGCCGCTGCTCGAGTGGCTGCTTTCCAACATAAACAGTGAGAGCAGAAGCAAGATAAAAGCCACACTTCAGGGCAAGGGAATAAAGGTTAACGGCAAAGTTGTCACGCAGTTCGACTATCCTTTGCAGCCGGGCATGAAGGTATCCGTAAGCAAGACCAAGCGGAACAATGACACATTGAAGAGCCGTTATGTCAAGATTGTATACGAAGACCGCTACCTTGTGGTGGTGGAGAAGAATGTCGGTATACTCTCAATGGCTGCCGGAGGGCGCTCGCTCAACGTGAAAGCCGTGCTCGACGACTATTTTCGCAAGACGCGTCAGCGCTGCACCGCCCATGTTGTTCACCGTCTTGACCGCGACACCAGCGGACTGATGATCTATGCAAAGGACATCGAGACGGAGCAGATACTCGAACACAACTGGCACGACATAGTGTACGACCGCCGTTATGTGGCTGTGGTAAGCGGCGAAATGGAAGAGGACGGCGGCACCATTGCCAACTGGCTGAAGGACAACAAGGCGTATGTGACATACTCATCGCCCGTGGACAACGGCGGAAAGTATGCCGTGACACATTTCCATACGCTGGCAAGAACCACGGAACACAGTCTTGTGGAATACTGTCTGGAGACGGGACGCAAGAACCAGATACGCGTACACTCGGCGGATATGGGGCATCCCGTGTGCGGAGACGTGAAGTATGGTAACGGCGACGACCCTCTTCACCGCCTGTGCCTACATGCTTACGTGCTGTGTTTCTGGCACCCCGTTACGCGCGAACGAATGGAGTTTGAGACGATGATACCGGCGCAGTTCCGCCATCTGTTCAAGTAAAAAGGATGTAATTTGTATATATGGAAAACTTCGGATACTACATATTCTGCCTCATAGCATTTATCGTTGCCTTCTTCATCGTTAAGAAAGTGGCAGGTTGTCTTATAAAGACGATAGTGCTTGCAGTAATCATTGCGGTGCTTGCCGCCGTATATTATATGTATATAAGGCAGTAGGATAGGGGAGAGAATTGTATTAAAAAGTATAGTTCTATACCTATATAATAGGTGATACGGTCATTTAATTGGGTATATGAGGCTGTGTCAAAATTCAACAGTTGCTGCTTGTAGGGACATATTCTTGTATTTGTCCGCCCGTAACAGTCTTAAAATCAGTGGTTATATACCGGACAAATACAAGAATATGTCTCTACAAGAGGACGATTACTTATTTTGACACAGCCCCATATGCCTTTTATTTGTTCTTCGTAAGACTATCGTATAGCCTGTCGAAAACCTTTCTCAGTTCCGCAGAATTGTTGATATATTCTCTTATTCTCTTAAGGTTTCTCTCGTTTTCCGCACCCGGTATCCATAGCTTTATGTATCCGTTGGTGGAGTATTTGTTATCGAGATGCTCTCTGAAACGTGCCCATTGCCCTTCCTTGTCCTTCTCCGGATAGTGGTCGATGCCGAACTCTATGGTTCTTGTGAATACAATTTCCGGTTCAAGGTCGCGGTCTGCCTCAGCCACAATCTTGCCGTATATGCTGCGCGGAGCATGCGATGCCGATGCCCGATGGTCTTCAACCGCCTCTTTCATTATCTTTATCTGATCTGCCGAGAACCACTTGCGCAGCCTTATATCCGCTGCAAGTATCTTGCCACTCGTTATGTGATGTATGGCACGCGGTCCCTCCAATCCCAGGTCGTGGTATGCAGCCGTGGCGTATGCCATGTTTATGTCAGCCCCGATGTGCCTTGCCAGCGCCAGCGAACGGTTTATTACGCGTGTGGCATGAGTAAGGTTGTGTGCTTTGTCAAACGAGGTATAGCGTGGCAGTATGTCTGTTTCTATGAACTCCATGAGATCCAGACTTACGTTATTGTCTATCATATAAAACGTGTAATTTTTTGCAAATATACGATATAATGTTTACTTTTGCAAGAGTTTTAATGTCCTATAGCATGCTGCGGCAATATGTTTAATGATAAAAAATGGAGCACAATATGGAAGAAAAGACGATAAAGCCAAATTCGTTAAAGGCATGGTGGCTTGCCGCGCGTCCGAAAACGCTTTCCGGAGCAGCCGTTCCTGTGATGATAGGCGTTGCCCTTGCCTATGCGGACAGGGCGCTTTATGGCTTCAATATCGTGCCGGCGCTGCTGTGCTTTCTGTTTGCTTTTCTCATGCAGATAGACGCAAACTTCATCAACGACTGTTTCGACTACATTAACGGAAACGATGATGAGACACGCTTGGGACCCAAACGTGCCTGTGCACAAGGGTGGATAAAGGTGGAAAACATGAGATATGCCATAGCCGTGACGACGTTTCTTGCGTGCATGGCTGGCTTTCCGTTGATTATCTATGGGGGCACCGAGATGATACTTATTGGTGTCTTTTGTGTAATTTTCTGTTTCCTATATACCACACACCTTTCTTATATCGGTATGGGAGACGTGCTTGTAGTGCTTTTCTTCGGTATTGTGCCGGTTTGCGCAACATACTATCTGCAGACCGGAACGGTTACTTCTTCCGTGTTTGTTGTATCGCTTGCATGCGGTTTTGTGATAGATACCCTGCTGTTGGTAAACAACTATCGTGACATTGACAACGACCGCCGTGCGGGCAAATGCACGCTTGTCGTACGTCTCGGGGCAGCTGCCGGTCGCCGCATGTATCTTTATGTCGGTGTCGGCGCGTGTGTCTTGGGGGCTTGTTTCCTTTTTACCGGACACCCGTTTGCGTTTGCTCTCCCGCTGATATATCTCGTTTTGCATGTTGTTACATACCGCAAAATGGTGCGTATAGACAAGGGGAGCGGTCTTAACGCCGTGCTTGGAGACACAGCCCGGAATATGTTTGTCTACGGGTTGCTCGTTTCTGTTGGTCTGTTATTATAAAGAATAAAGGAGTATAAATGATTTTAAGAAAGATTGTTTTTGTCTTATTGGCATTTGTTCCGGCTCTTCCGCTTTTGGCGGACGGCGCCGACAGTGAGCGCGACCATGTGGTGGTGACGCTCAGTGACGGTACCTCGGTCGAGGGATATATAAGGCAGTATTGGTTTGACGGCAAGATGTTCAGCAAGTCAAACCGCAAGTTCAAGATGTCTTCCACGCCTTCCGGCAGTGACATAAAGGAGTATACGGCAGATGATGTGAAAAGCGTCGAGTTCCTGAAACGTGGCGAGAACGGTGCTTATTATCCCCGTCTGGAGTCACGTCTTGTTGCCAACCCTTCCACGTTCAAGCCCGGAAAGGTAAGGCGCCAGTTTGTCTATGCGGAGGCACATACCGCTGCCGGGACAATATACTGGTGGAACGGCTACGACTCGCAGCGCATGCAGCTGGGGCAGATAGGCATCTCTACGATTTACGGAGTGTGCCTTTCGGGTGATGATGTGATAATTCCTTTTATGACGGGGAATGTCATCAGTCTCAATGCCATGCGCATTTTGTACAAGAAGAAGGACCCTGCATTTGTCGATTACGTGGACAAGAAGATACTGAAAGGTGGCAGAAAGATGTGGGATGCCATAGCTGCAGACCCCTCGTTGTTTCTTGATATATGTGCGGGATACGGCAAGTGAGGTTGTAAGGCAGTATTTATTGTGTGCCGGACGGAATGTTTCCGGTGTAGGGATTGATATGTATTTAAAAACAGTTTAATATAAATAAAACAGCAATGAGAAGTAGAACAGCAACCTGGTTTGAGTGTAAGATACGTTATGAGAAGACAATGGAAGACGGTATGCAGAAGAAAGTGACCGAGCTTTACACTGTCGATGCACTCAGTTTTACCGAGGCGGAGGCAAGTATAATAGAGGAAATGTCCTCTTATATAAGTGGTGAGTTTGAGGTTAAGGACATCAAGAAGGCTGCATACGGCGAGGTGTTCTTCAGCGAGTCGCCGTCTGCCGACCGCTGGTATAAGGCAAAACTCCAGTTTATAACTATCGATGAGAAGACCGAAAAGGAGAAGCGTTCAAACGTAAACTACCTTGTTCATGCCGCAACGCTTGAGGATGCGGTGAAGAACATCAACGAGGTTATGGGCACAACGCTCATAGACTATGTCATCGCTTCTGTGGCAGAGACACAGATAATGGACGTTTATGAGCATAAGAACGCCCTGAAGAAGAAAGAGACCGACGACCGCCCTGAATATGAACAGGATGAACCTGCACAGGGGGCAGAGGCATGATGGCTACCGATATAGCTGATAATCTGCGCCGTGTCGCTGCCGGTCTGCCCGAGGGAGTTGCCCTTGTGGCTGTCAGCAAGTATCATTCCGCGGAGCATATAGAGGAAGCCTACGCCTGCGGGCAGCGTGTTTTCGGCGAAAGCCATGTGCAGGAGCTGGAAAAGAAGCATGTTTCTCTGCCGCAGGACATACAGTGGCACTTCATAGGACACTTGCAGACAAACAAGGTGAAGTATATTGCGCCATACGTGTCGATGATAGATGCGGTGGACTCGTATAAACTTTTGAAGGAAATAGACAAGCATGCCGCGCGGCATGAACGGACCATTGACGTGCTTCTTGAGCTGCATGTGGCGGAAGAAGATACGAAGTACGGTTTCTCGCCCGATGCCTGTCGTGAGATGCTTGCGGCAGGGGAGTGGCGCCAATTGGAGCATGTCAGGATATGCGGACTTATGACTATGGCGTCCAATGTGGATGATGAAGAGCAGATTGCGCGTGAGTTCACAGTGGCGGCAGACCTCTTTGACGAGTTGAAAGGAATGTATTTTGCCGATGCCGATTACTTCTGCGAGCGTTCGTGGGGCATGAGCGACGATTACAATATTGCCATAAAATGCCGCAGTACGATGATTCGTGTCGGCACGGGGATATTCGGTCCGCGAGAGTATTGATACCTTTTATAATATGATATAAAGACAAACGTCTTTATATAAAAAGGAGATAGAGGGAGATATTAGTAGATAAAGGAAGATAAAAGACGTATGTCTTGTTACTTATTATAAGACAGTTGTCATCTATCTTCCGCGGCTTTAGCCGCTAACTTCTACTATCTCCCTCTATCTCCTTATTTTAATTTCCTTGTCAGTTGTTGTCCTTTATCATGTCGCAGCATATTATCTCACGACTATCTTCTTGCCGTTTCGGATGTATATGCCCTTTTTCAGACCGTTATTGTCCGTCCCGACATACCGTCCGTCGACGGAGAATATGCGCTTGTCGATGTCCTTCTGCTCGGATACAGTCGGCTTGTCTATGCCAGTAGGGTCGCCTGCCTCAATGAAATCGAACGTCACCACGCCCGTTTCTGTATTCTCCTTTATGTTCAGAAGAGGCTTGTTTAGCGGTTGTGAAGTATATACGAGCGGTTTTACCGGAGCCTCGTCAGTGAGCGATGTCACGTTTTTTGTGCCGGGGAACGGGTCGGCTTCCATGCTCGTCTTGTATAAAGTGGCGGCGGAAACATCCTTGGTAGCCTCGGCTGTGGCACTTGCCTGTGTCATGAGTCTGCCGTCTGCCGGTATGATTGTCATTCTCGGGTGTCCGAGAGTGTTGTTTACGCTGTTGTAAGAGATGTTGAACGCGTTTGCGTCGTAGTCCACATGAAACACCAGCATGCCGTGTCCCAACTGCTGACTGTTCCAGCCTTCCTTCTGTATATTCTGCACGATGAGATATTCATTGCCCGTCTTGTCGTTATCGTTCATTATGCGGTAAGCCTTTCCGCCATTGTCAATAGTGCTGAGACTTACGCTCCCTTTGTTTTCGAGGGTGCCTATCTCAAACCATCCGAATGCCTCTCTTTCCCAAGCCGTATATGCCGTCGGGACACGTCCGTTGGCAGTATATGTGCCGCCGTCCATGATGCTCCAGTATTCAAGCTGCTGGTTGTCTGCATTCTGACACACTTTATTTGTTGCATAAAGATCGGGCATTCCCATCGTGTGTGAGAACTCATGGCAGAACAGTCCGATGCCGTTAATTCTCGTATAGTCTTTAGCCGGGGTGTCGCTAAGCTCGTTGCTTACCCCATAGCGGTATATCTTTTTGTTGTCGTATGTGCCGCTGAAACTTCCCGAACCTGACTTGGGCCATATACAATCGCTGCTGTTGCCTGTTATACTTTGTGCATATCCGGCATATATTATATATATAAGGTCAACGTAACCGTCTCCGTCTGCATCATAGTCGCTGAAGTCCACAAGTCCGTCTGCCGCCTTGCAGACATCCGGAATGAGCCTGTCCATACGGTCGGTTCTGTTATTTGTGTCCTCTCCGTAGTAAGCCAACGGATTGTCAAGCTTCACCGGTCCGTACACATCGAACTGCGGTTCGAACTGTCCGAAGCTCATGTCCTTGAAGTATTTCCTTACACTTCCGTAGTTCTTATGATTGAAGTTGCCATAGTCTTTCAGTTCTCCTTCGGCGTTAAGATACTCATTAAACGCCTCTTTAGGCGAATTTATTTTGAAAGGTGTGTCGCTGAACTCGGCGAGAATCACCAGCGTGCGCGGTTTGCCGGTGTGCGGAAACAGTCTTGTTCCGCCTTGTATAGGCTCTCTCATCACACGCGCTTTCTTTTTCAATACATCCGCCTTTTTGTAGAACATCTCCCTGTTCTGTTTTTCTATCAGTCTTGTTTCCACGGTGCTGCGCATCTCTTTGTTGTGCGCAAGCTGCCCGGTGGACATCCTTTCGTCCTTCTCGTCGATGGCTGCGATGTAGAAACTTGTACCGATTTGATGCAATATCACACCGTCAACGGTTGTGTAATAGTGAAAGTCCTCATCACCGTGACATATCACGGTGAGCTGCGTTCCGTCGCTCTGTGTCACCGTTACAGGCAGACTGTGAGCCTTTGCCGCACGTCCGCAGATGACATACAGTGATAATAAGATAAATAAAGTAAATCTTTTCATCTCGTGTTTTATTTTATTTATTGTTTGTTCTTGTCAAAATAGTATTGTCCTTTATTCTTTGTTCTGCCGCCAAATTCGATGGCGTGTACTGGACAATGGTGATAACAGCTAAGACATGTAAGGCACAAACCGTTGTGCCGCCACTCGGGCATAAGCCCCTTTCCGCCTTTTATGTCGCCTACCGGACACACCCCGGCACAGGTTCCGCATTCAATACATCGTCGTGTGTCCACGCGGAAAGGCTTGTCGGTGATGAGAAAATTGGTGAAGAAACCGCCTATGACCCTGCTGTTGATGCGGGGCCAACGCCCGATGTCAAGATGTTCAAAACCACTCCTTCTATATAATATATAAGGTGTATATTCCTCCAGCTCCTTTGCCGCCAGCTCTTTCTTCTGCCGTTCTTTCTCCGGAGTGTCCACGTCCATGAACGGCAGACCCACATACGACTCGGGCATTATCAGCGAGAAAGCACTGTCTATTTTTATGCCTTTCTTTTTCAGATCGGCACGCAGAATGTCTATTGTCTCGCCTATATTGTCGCCTGCCGTGCATAAGGCATAGCAGAAATGTCCGTCGGGATTGACGATATTAAGGTCTTCAATGAACCTGCGGACAAGCACCGGCGGTCGCCAGCCGTGCACCGGAAAGCAGAAACCGATGCGTTCGTCCTTGTCGAGTGTATATGTATTGTTACCCTTAATGGCATCCGCAATGTTCACCATTCTGTCGCCGGTGGCATCGCATATATAGCTTGCCGCCCAGTGTGTATTGCCTGTTCCGGATAAATAAAATATCATGTTGCAAAAGTAATGCTAATTTTCGGATAATCAAAAAAATATCTCTGTTTCAGTGATAAATGTCAATATTTCAATTATCTTTGTATCAGGATAAGCTTTTTCCGTCATTTCAGGCAGTTCCGTCCGCGACAGGCAGGTGTTATCCATGTAACCTACATTAATAATCCGGCTATGAAAACAAACGGAAAGTTGCAGCTTTTTCCTATTCTCCGCATAACCTTGTTCTTTGCACTTGGCATCATGACAAGCGACCGTTGCATGGAGCTTGCAGCATCTTGGATGTGGATAGCCGCTGCCTTTTGCTCTCTTTGCATCTCCGTTCTGCTGTTCCGTCATGCCGTGTGGCAGACATTCTTCATCTTCGTATCGAGCTTTTTCGCAGGCGGCAGCATGCTTTCGGTACGCCTTTTTACACAAGACTGTGGTTTCAATGCGGGCAATACGTGCTACCGCGCTGTGGTTGCAAGCGCTCCTGTTGCGAGAGGAAAGGTGGTGAGATGCGACATTCTTGTTACAAGCATGCCGCGCCCGATAAAGCTGAAGGCAAACATTCTGCGCGATGCCGATGCCTGTTCGCTGCGTGTCGGAGACGGTATCGTGGCATCGTCTGTCATCGAGAAACCTCGTAACTATGCCGGTGCGACGTTCGACTATGCCCGCTATTTGGTGCATCACGGATATTCGGGACAGACTTTCATATACAAGACCGGATGGCAACGGGCGCATGCCGATATCGGGAAACTTTCGTTCATAGACCGTGCACGGCTCATTGCCTTGAAATACAGAGCGCGCCTGCTCCTGCGTTACAGGCAGCTCGGACTTGACGGTGACGTGCTTGCCGTGGTGTCGGCAATGACACTCGGGGCAAAGGAAGACATGTCCCAAGAGTTGCGCGAGCACTATTCTGCGGCAGGAGCCTCCCACATCCTTGCCCTTTCAGGTTTGCATATAGGTATAATATATGCCATATTGTCATGCCTGTTCGTATGGCACCGCTTCCGTGCTTCGGGTCATCTGCTGGTGCTGTCTGCCGTATGGGTGTATGTGTTTGTTACGGGCATGCCGCCGTCGGCAATACGTTCCGCCGTTATGGTTACCATATATGCCCTTGCCGTTATATCCTCTCGCGAACGCATGTCGCTCAATGCTCTCTCAGCCGCAGCCCTCATTATGCTTGCCGTCTGCCCGTCGGATCTTTTCGATTTGGGCTTTCAGATGTCTTTCATGGCAGTCTTTTTTATCCTTGTCTTTTATGGTCGTATATATAATAATGTGCCGGTCGGATGGCGCAGTAATGCCTTTACACGGCGTTTGTGGCAGATGACGGCAGTCTCCGTTGCGGCACAGGCAGGCGTGGCACCGCTTGTGATGCTTTGTTTCGGGCGTATCTCCATATACTTCCTTCTTGCCAATTTTATTGTCGTTCCTATCGCCACAGTCGTTCTCTACGGTGCCATGTTGCTGTTTGTCGTGCCGTTTGTCCCGGTGGTGCAGCATTTTGCAGTCGGTGTATTGTCTTTTGTGGTTTCTTTTATGAACACCGCCGTCGAACGCTTGTCGGCACTTCCCGGAGGCGACATATCTGATATAAGCATACAGCCGGTGCAGGTTTGGATGATATATGCACTTGTCTTTGCTGTTTACGGTTTGTTGCGCATTGTCCGAAAAGTTGTGATTTTCGGCAGACACAGCGGCTGTTGAGAACCGTTTATACGCCCCGTTAGTGTCGCTTTTTAAAGTCTTGATAATCAGAATGATACCTTTTACGCTCCAATATGCCGTCTTTCAGCTTCTAAAAGGGCACCTTTGGGAGTCTGAAAGGTACCCTTTTGGAAGCCGAAAGGTGGCATATCAGAAAACAGGGGATGTCATCCTGACATTTGTCTTCTATCTCCTCTTATCTCCCCATATCTTCATTTATCTCCTTTTCACCTATCTCGTTGTTCGTAAAATAATGCAAAATATATCTGTTTTGGTGTGATGTTTCACAAAATAGCAGTACCTTTGGAGAATAATAACATATATATACGTTTAATATTGAACAGCTATTTATGCACACAAGACAGGAGAAAATGGAAGCTTTCGGGCGCCTGCTGGATGTTCTCGATGAGTTGCGTGAGAAGTGTCCGTGGGACAAGAAACAGACGAACGAAAGCCTGAGACCCAATACGATAGAGGAGACTTACGAGCTGTGCGACGCCCTTTCCCGTAATGATAATATGAATATATGCAAGGAACTTGGCGACGTTTTGCTGCACGTATGCTTCTATGCAAAGATCGGCAGCGAGCAGGAACAGTTTGATATGGCGGATGTATGCAACAAACTTACCGACAAGTTGATATTCCGTCATCCACATGTATACCACCCGTCGCAGATAGGTTCTCCAGCCCCTCGTCCACTTCCATACGGTGCAGACGGCGCCGGTTCGGACACGCCGGAGGCTAATACGGCGCAGCAGGTGATAGAGAACTGGGAACAGATAAAACTGAAAGAAAAAGACGGAAACAAGAGCGTGCTGTCCGGAGTGCCCGATGCGCTGCCTTCGTTGATAAAGGCTTACCGAATACAGGATAAGGCACGGAACGTGGGATTTGATTGGGAAGACCGCGGCGATGTATGGAACAAGGTGCGTGAAGAACTTGGCGAACTGGAGGCGGAGCTTGCAAAGGGTGACAAGGAACGCTCGCTCGAAGAATTGGGCGACTTTATCTTCAGTATCATAAATGCCGGACGGCTTTATAAACTGAACCCTGATACGGCGCTCGAGAAGACCAACCGCAAGTTCATCAGTCGATTCAACTATATTGAGGAGCACAGTATAAAGATGGGCAAACCGCTGAAAGACATGACGCTTGCAGAGATGGATGCCCTTTGGAATGAGGCAAAAGAGAAGGAACACTAAAACCGTAGAACGATGAAAAATGTAAAATGGATGTTGGCATTCCCGGTGTTTGCGCTTTTGGTCGTTGCGTGTAACGACACGAAGAACAAGCCTGCCGGAGGTCCGGAGTTTGTTACAGAAGCCGTGGAAGTTGAGGATACCACCATTTACGGCAGATGCGGTGAGGGTACAGCCATGCACACGCTCGAACTCATCACCGACAAAGGCGACACGCTGACACTGGCTGTCGATACGGAAGACGGCGAGGACGTTGTGCGTGGAGGACTGCTTGTAGGCGACCGCCTTGCCGTGACTGCGTTCAGAAATGCCGACGGAGACAACGTGGCGTCAAGGGTTCTGAACCTTACAACGTTGCTCGGAACATGGACAAGCATAGACCGGCGCTTTGAACTTCAGGAGGGAGGAGCTGTGATAAGTAACGTTACAGAACCCCATCCGTATACCGAATGGAGCATACATAACGGCAGACTGGTGATTTCGGCAGATACTTTCGACATCTATTCGTTGGGTCCGGATTCACTCTGTCTTGAAAACAACAAGGGCATTTATGCCTATAAGAGGATGATAAAGTAGGTGAGCGTCGTGAAAACAGATTAATTGTACAATCCATGCAACCGTTTACAGTCAAGATATTGGGATGCGGAAGTGCGCTGCCTACACAAAAGCACTACGCTTCCTCGCAGGTTGTGGAACTGCGGGGAAAGACATTTATGATAGACTGTGGTGAGGGTACGCAGGTGCAGTTGCGTCGTGCTCATGTACATTTCAACAAGATTGCCGCCGTGTTCATATCACATCTGCATGGCGATCATTGCTTCGGTCTGTTGGGAATGATTTCCACTCTCGGCATGCTTGGGCGCACGGCTCCGTTGCATGTATATGCTCCGGCAGAGTATGAGCTGCTTTTCACCATGCAACTTGACATGTTCTGTAACCGTATGGACTATAATGTGGTGTTTCACGGAGTTGATACGACCGTGTCGGATACCATATACGACGACCGCAGTCTTACGGTGACGACCGTTCCTCTTAATCACAGGACAAACTGTTGCGGCTTTGTTTTCCGTGAGAAACCGTCGCTTCCGCACATCCGCAGGGATATGACCGACTTCTACGGCATACCGCAATGCTATCTCAACAACATCAAAAACGGTGCAGACTGGACGTTGCCGGACGGCACGGTTGTTCCAAACATCCGTCTTACGGCTCCTGCCGACAAGCCGCGTGCGTATGCCTATTGCTCGGATACAAAGTATATTCCGACGCTGCACGAGCACTTGAAAGGCGTCGATATGCTGTATCATGAAGCCACATACTGCGAGGAAGATATCAAACGCGCAGCGCTTTATTATCACAGTACGGCGCGTCAGGCGGCACAGGTGGCTAAAGACGCCGGTGCTGGCAAACTGATATTGGGGCACTTCTCTGCACGTTACAACAACGAGGAGGTGCTTCTTAAAGAAGCCTGTGATGTTTTTCCAAATACTTTTCTGGCATCGGAGATGAAATTTTTTGACGTTTAGAAATGCTCATTTCCGGTGTTTTGCCATGCGGGAATGATATTTGCCGGCATTCGGAACCGCTGAAAAGCAAAAAAGACTTCTTAAATTTTGTGGGGTCATGACAATTTATTATCTTTGCCAAAGGAAAACTATATGCGATGACAAAGAGATTATTTGCTATAATATTTGCAGTTGCTTTGATGGGGATATGTCCCCTTGCAGGCAATGCCGGTACTGCGGTTGAGATAATCGACAACGATTATCAGAATATAGTCATATCCGTAAAGGGTTCCACACTTCACGTTGTGGGGGCCAACGGACAGGTTCTGCATATATATAATGTGGCAGGTGTCAGGGTGATGACAATAAAAGTTGATGGGGCAGACCGCCGTTACGAGTTGAATTTTCCCAAAGGCTGTTATATTGTCAAGGTAGGAAATACGGCACGGAAGATATCTGTAAAATAGTTTTCTCTCTGTATTTTGTCAAGGTTTGCATATTTTCTTATTTTCTTGTCGGCATGCTTTTCGTCGTGCAAAATTGGTGATGACAACCCGAACAAGGACATAACCGTTGAGGCTTTTTCCGGCTTTAAGGACAATCGTTTATTTATAGACAGCGACAGTATCAGGGCATATATTGCCGACATGATGCGTGCCGACGGTCAGTCGTTGCCGTCTGACAGGTTCGTGCGCAAGTATTATGGGGGCGACAAGCCTTTTATGTGGATAAGTTACGGCGGCATTACGGCGAGTGCCGACACTCTTCTTGAATATCTTGCCGATGTGGATAAAAGCGGTATAAACCCGCGTCTTTTCCGTGCGGAACAGATTGTCGCCGACCTTGAGACCGTAAGAACACTCGACGTTGACGGCGTGTCGCGACCGATAAACCGTATACTTGCACGGCTTGAATATAATCTTACGCGCTCGTATCTGCGGTATGTATCATGCCAGCACTTCGGCTTTCTTAATCCCAACATGCTGTATAACAGGCTTGACACACTGTCAAACGACTCTGCCGGATTGAAATGGAAGAGGCTCTGCGACTTGCGTGTGAAGCGTCCGGACAGCGCTTTTTGTGCAAGGTCGCTTGCTTGTATCGATACGGACAGTATGGGAATTTATATCTCGGGACTTCTTCCCAAGGGTGAACTCTACGGCATGCTTGTAAATCATCTCAACGACGGCAGTCTGACAACAGCCGAACGTATGAAGACATTGTGCAACATAGAGCGTTGCCGGTGGCGGCTTGCCGTCATGCCGGATGACACACGTAAGCATGTGTCGGTGAACATTCCGTCATATAGCCTGCGTGCGGTCGACGGCGACAGTGTGCTCTCAATGCGTGTTTGCTGCGGTGCAAAGAAGACAAAGACGCCGCTGCTTTCAAGTTCGTTGATGCGTATGGATGTCAATCCGCAGTGGATTGTGCCCAAGAGTATAGCTGTGGGATACGTGGGAAGAACCGGATATATGTACTCGCAGGGAATGTTTGTATATGACAAGAAACTCGGAAAACTGCCGCCGGAGGAGGCTTCCTATTCAAAGATAACCCAAGGAGAGCAATATATTGTGCAGGAGGGAGGACCTAAAAACTCGCTCGGACGTATAATATTCCGCTTTGAAAACAACTTTTCCGTGTTTCTTCATGACACGTCGGCACCATGGCTTTTCAAGTCGGCGATGCGTGCCGTAAGTCATGGATGTGTGCGTGTGGAGCGTCCTTACGACCTTGCCGTGTTCATGCTTTCAGACAAGAACAGTTCTTTGGCAGAAAGAATAAAGTATACGATGAGCCTTGATCCTGATGACAAGTCAGGCGGAAAGCCTGTGATTGACAGGAAGAAAAAGATAAACAATGTCAGGATAGACCCGCAGATACCGCTGTTCATAACCTATTATACCGTGTATTACGGCAGTGGCGGAAGGCTTGTTTCCTATGAAGATATTTATGGTTTTGACGATGTGACGGCAGAGCAGCTTCGTCCTTATATCAGGTAGTGACATGGAAGAAAACAAAGACAGCATTATTGTCGGACTGCTTTCGGACAAGAAAAACTACCGCCGTGCTTTTGATATGATAGTCAGGGAGTATGGCGAAAGCCTGTATTGGAAGATACGGCACTTTGTGTTGTATCATGAAGACGCCGACGATGTGCTTCAGAACACTTTTATGAAAGCATGGAAAAACCTTGACAGCTTTCATGGCAAGTCAAAACTTTCGACTTGGCTTTTCAGCATAGCGATAAACGAATCTCTTAACCATGTGGGTAAGAAGAAGCGTGAGGAAGAAGCCATGAGCGGTGTTTCTGTTGCCGAAAAGCTCGTTGCCGATGATTATTTTGACGGCGACAAAGCACAGGCACTGCTGTATGAAGCCGTGTCGCTGTTGCCTGATGTGCAGCGGACGGTGTTCAACCTGCGCTATTTCGACGAGATGAAATACAGTGAGATGAGCCGCATGCTTTCCACTTCGGAAGGCGCTCTTAAAGCGTCATATCACATTGCTGTGAAGAAAATACACGACTATCTTGCGGAAAAAGGCGATTTTGCAGTATAGAAGGATTAAACCTTTTATGGTTTATAATGTCATAGATACAAAGAAAACGACAATGAAAGAAGAAGAACTGTTAAGGCAGGCTGTGGGTGATAAACAGCCTTTCAAGGTGCCCGAAGGATATTTTGACAGCCTTTCCGGGCGTATTACGGAGGCTCTTCCTGCGTGCGAGGTGCGCCTGACGTCAGGCACTGCAAACAGGAAAAGACGTCTGCGCCTGCTTGCCGCAGCCGCATGTATGTGCGGTGTTCTGTGCGTAGGCTCGGCATATTACATGTCTCGTGATGCCGGTGCAGTGGCGGATGCCACGAACGTTAAGTCACAATATATGTATAATGAAGACACATATATTGAAGAAGTGGCAGACTACGCCATGCTGGATAATCAGGATCTGTATTCTTATCTGTCGGGTGAATAAATACTGTTATTATGAAAAAGATTACATTTATATTGGTTTTGATGATTTGTGCGGTATGCGTAAATGCAAGGAACGGCAATTTCAATCCGCAGCAGTTCCATGCCGAGTTGCAGAAATTCATCACCAAAGAGGCAAGGCTTACGCCTAAAGAGGCTGCCAGGTTCTTTCCTTTATATACCGAACTGCACAAAAAGAAACGTGCACTTTTCGATAAGATGAAGACTTACAGGCATTCAAAGCCGGCTACGGACGAAGAATGCAAGAGAGTGATACAAAAGACCGACGAGCTTGACCTGCAGATAAAGGAGCTTGAGCGCCAGTATCACAATAAGTTTATGAAGATACTTCCGGCAGGAAAGGTGTATGATGTGTTGAAGGCAGAGCACCGTTTCCACCATCAGGCACTGAAGAAAGCAGGGAACAGACCCGGTAAAAAGAGGAGATAAAAAGACGCTCCTGCCCGGCGTATCACTACGCAGGCAGGAGCTTATACCTTAAAAACCTATTGAATGATTAACCTTAATGTAATTTACCAAATATAATTAACCTTAATTTGTTTATGCCAACATTCGCGCCATGTAGCGTCTGATTTCCTTGCGTGCAAGTCCCAACCTGTTTTCAGCACTCTTGTAGTTTATATCCAGAGTATCCGATATTTCGGAAATCTTAAGTCCGCCGTATATACTCATTCTGTATATCACCTGTTGCTTGTCTGCCAATCTGGCAATTCCGCGTTCAAGCACTTCCGCTATGTCATTAATCGAATATACCGACATGTAGTTGTTGCGTTCCTGCAACATCCGGCATGCGATGTAGTGTTCGTATTCGTCCACCGACTTGCGGTGGCGCCAATAGTCGTATATCATGTTCCGTGCTATTGTATATACAAGGTTGGGCAGTGTGACGACGGTAATCATCTTGTCGGTGTTCAATAGTCTCATAAAGACATTCTGTACAATATCCTCCGCCTCTTCATTATTAAGGATGCGGCTGCTTACAAAAGCCACCAGTTCTTCATAATGACAGGTGTAGAAGTCTGCAATGACAGTAAAATCAGGTTTTAAGTTTTCCATGTCTTGTATGGATGTTTTTCAGTTTGTTAAGCATCGCAAAGATACTGAATTTTCCGAATAGGAGGTTTATAGAAATGCAATAATTTATACGCTCTGCACTATTTTCATACTTTTTTGATAACAATTCATATACGGAAATGCCGTTTTATGCCATTTCCGGTGTCTTTGTTTTTTGGCACATTATTTGCATAATGGCATTGTAGACATTATAAATAAAACAATAAAACTATGCAGAAAGGTAATATCGGGGTTACGACCGAGAACATTTTCCCCGTAATAAAAAAGTTCTTGTATTCTGATCATGAGATATTTCTCCGCGAGATGGTGAGCAACGCAGTGGATGCAACGCAGAAGATGAAGACGCTTGCCGACAAGGGAGAGTTCAAGGGAGAGCTTGGCGATCTGACGGTGCGCATATCTCTCGATGCCGACAAGGGTACGCTTACGATAAACGATCACGGTATCGGAATGACCGAAGACGAGATAAACAGGTATATCAATCAGATTGCATTCTCCGGTGTAAACGACTTCCTTGACAAATATAAGGACAACGCAAGCTCTATAATAGGACACTTCGGATTGGGCTTCTACAGTTCGTTCATGGTAAGCAAGAAAGTAGAGATTGTGACAAAGAGCTATAAAGAGGGCGCACAGGCAGTGAAGTGGAGCTGCGACGGAAGTCCCGAATTTGAGATAGACAATGCCGAAAGGGCTGAGCACGGTTCTGACATTATATTATATATAGACGATGACTGCAAGGAGTTTCTTGAGAAAGCACGTATAGAAACGCTGCTTAACAAGTATTGCAAGTTCATGCCTGTTGCCGTGGCATTTGGCAAGAAGACCGAGTGGAAGGACGGCAAGCAGGTGGAAACAGCCGAAGATAACATTATAAATAAGGTGGAACCGCTGTGGACAAAGACACCGAGCACGCTTAAGGACGAGGACTATAAGAGTTTCTATCGCGAACTGTATCCCATGCAGGACGAGCCTTTGTTCTGGATACACCTTAACGTGGACTATCCGTTCAACCTCACGGGAATACTCTATTTCCCGCGCGTGCAGTCCAATCTCGACCTGCAGCGCAACAAGATACAGCTGTATTGCAACCAGGTGTTTGTCACAGATCAGGTGGAAGGCATCGTGCCGGACTTCCTTACACTTCTGCATGGTGTGATAGACTCGCCCGACATTCCGCTGAATGTAAGCAGAAGTTACCTGCAGAGCGACCGCGACGTAAAGAAGATATCGACATATATAACAAAGAAAGTGGCTGACCGTCTTAACGGAATATTCAAGGAAAACCGCAAGGACTATGAGGAGAAGTGGGACAATCTGAAGATTTTCATCAACTACGGAATGCTGTCTCAGGAAGATTTCTACGACCGTGCGAAGGACTTTGCGCTGATGAAGGACGTTGACGGCAAGTATTTCACGTTTGATGAATACAGACAACTCATAAAAGACGGACAGACAGACAAGGACGGACAGCTTGTATATCTCTATGCCACGGACCGCGAAGAGCAGTACTCGTATATAGAGGCTGCAAAGGCAAAGGGCTACAGCGTGCTGTTGCTCGACGGGCAATTGGATGTTCACGTCGTTTCAATGCTGGAGCAGAAACTGGAGAAGAGCCGCTTTACACGTGTAGACTCTGACATCGTGGAGCGTCTCATCGTGAAGGAAGATGCGCCGAAGCAGGAACTTGGCAAGGACGAGTGTGACAATTTGTCACTCGTGTTCCGCTCTCAGATGCCTGCCATCGACAAGGCTAACTTCAACGTGGAGGTGCAGGCACTGGGCGAAACGGCACAGCCCATCGTTATTACCCAAAGCGAATATATGCGTCGTATGAAGGAAATGAGCCGCCTGCAGAGCGGTATGGAGTTCTATTCGCAGATGCCGGACAGCTACAGCCTGGTGCTTAACAGCAGCCATGAGCTTATAAAGAGCGTGCTGAAAGACGAAGAGAACGCATGTGCGGAGGCTCTTAAACCCATCGACAGCGAGATAAAGGGACTTAAAGCGCGCAGGGATGCACTCAACCAGTCGCAGAAAGACAAGAAGCCCGAGGAGATAAGTCAGGAGGAAAAGGACGACTTGCAGGCTACGGAGAAGGCGATAACGGAGCAGAACGAGAAGAGAGAGACGGTGCTGAAAGACTATGCCAAGGGCAATGACATCGTGCATCAGCTTATAGACCTTGCCCTGTTGCAGAACGGAATGCTGAAGGGTGCGGCTCTCGATACGTTCATAAAGCGTTCAGTGTCACTGATTAAATAAATAAGTGTTACGGCTTGTGCCGTACTTATATATATTTAACTTGCATAAGATACAGGAAAAGATGCGGTGATATTTTTGTATTTAAAGAATATCTTAGTATCTTTGCATAAAGAAAAGTCGTTCCTGTATTCTTATGCAAGTTTTATTTTGCATGACGTGCAGCGACACTTTTAAGGCATAGACATTGGAGCGTATCGGTTAGATTGGGATACTCATCAAATTAAAACAGAAAACCGAGAAGACTTCTTTTGCTGATGGCGGGCCACAATATCATAAAGGTATAGCTGTAAAGCCGGTGGATTACAAAGGCGAAGAGCTCTCAAATCATATAATACTCGGAGTTTCATCGCATCACCGGTACGTTCCATTTTTTTATTCTCTGCCGTGTTGACAATACTTTGATGATACTTATCCGGGCTTAGCCCCGTAAATTATAAACACCATAAATATAAATCATAATGTTTTCCGGAATTGTAGAAGAAATGGCAACCGTCGTTTCGATGAAAAGAAACGGCGAGAATGTGGATATTACGCTTGAATGTAGGTTTGCCGACGAACTTAAAATAGACCAGAGCGTGAGCCATAACGGCGTATGTCTGACGGTTGTGGACATAAAGGACGGCAGATATACGGTTACGGCAATGAAAGAGACGCTGCGCTGCTCAAATCTCGGGCAGCTTGAAGAGGGCAGTCGTGTAAATGTAGAGCGTTCGATGATGATGAACGGACGGCTTGACGGGCACATCGTGCAGGGACATGTGGATCGTACGGCACGTTGCATAGACATTGAAGATGCGGACGGAAGCAGTTATTTCACGTTCAAGTATGACTACGACAAGGCTATGGCGGAGCGCGGATACTTCACGGTTGACAAGGGAAGCGTCACCGTAAACGGCGTGTCTCTTACCGTATGCAATCCCACGGAGAGCACGTTCAAGGTTGCAATAATACCATATACAATGGAGCATACCAACTTCTGTGACATAAAGTGCGGAACGGTTGTGAACATCGAGTTTGATATTTTAGGCAAATATATAGCGCGTTTGAGCAGCTTGAAGTGATTTTATAAGGAGATAGGGGAAGATAAATAAGGAGATAAAGGGGAGATAAAGGACAAATGTTTTGTGATAAACAACAAGGCATACGTCCTTTATCTCCCCTTTATCTTCCTGTATATCTCCCCTTATCTTCTTGTAAAGAAATAACAGTATGCAATGTATATGCTTGAAATACATGACATAATGTCACGTAAAAAACATCGTTCTGTTTTGTTGAAAGAGATGTTAAAGAATGTTTAGACTGCCGTTTCATAGTGGAATTTTGCATGAAAACGATGCTAAGTATGCCGTTTTTGAGTGGAAAGTGGCGCACTTTGCATTCATAAGTGGCACACTTACGGGTGCTAAATGCGTACATTAACGACCCAAAATGGCATACTTTACGGTAGAAAACGGCGTTTTTAAGGTCTTATTTCTCTTGTTTTATTGCACATATTAGCAATAATGTTTGTAATAATCTGATGCACAATGACTTGTGGTTGCACATAAATACGTGAGGAATTTGCGGCAAGAGATAAATTATTTTCAAGAACCCCGCTTATTTGGGGCTTGCGTAATGTCATAAAGAAAGGAATATTGCGCAAATGATGACATTGTGATATATGGTGAAGCGAGCCACCTTATAAGCCGCCGATGCTGCTGTTTGACGGCGTTAATGGAAATCTATAAAAAGCGTGCATACAATATATAAAGGCGGAAAGCGTTATATACAAGATGGAACGGAAAATATTTCTTACGATAATCATAATATTTGCGTGCATTACAGGGCTTAATGCACAGTCGTTTACCCTACAGGGAAAGGTGATGGACGAGGAGATGAACCCTCTCGAGCTTGCCACTGTCGCTGTGGTCAAGCAGGGAAAGATCGCCATGACCAATCTTAAAGGAGAGTTCTCCATACAGTTGCACTCGGCAGACAGTGTGGTCGTGAGGTTCTCCATGGTGGGTTACAAGACCAAGACACGAGTTTTGCGCAGACCCAAAGGCAGACAGACACTCCAGATACAACTGTACAGCGACAATCAGTTGGGAGAAGTGATGGTGGTAGAGCGGAAGCGTCAGACCGGAACTACGGAACAGCTTGACATAAAGAACGCCAAGAGCACGCCGTCGGCAACAGGAAACGCCGTTGAAGAGCTTATACAGTCGCAGGCGGGAGTGTCAACGCACAGCGAGTTGTCATCACAATACAATGTCCGTGGAGGTAGCTTCGACGAGAACAGTGTATATATAAATAATGTGGAGATATACCGTCCGTTCCTTGTCCGCAGCGGTCAGCAGGAAGGATTGTCCATAATAAACCCCGATATGGTGGAGTCGATAGGTTTCTCTACGGGCGGTTTCGAGGCAAAATACGGCGACAAGATGTCCTCGGCGCTGGACATTACGTACAAGACACCCAAGAAGTTCGAAGCCAATGTTGCGGCAAGTCTTCTCGGCGCAAGTGCATACGTGGGTTTCAGCACGAAGAAGTTTTCATGGAGCAACGGCATAAGATACAAGACAAACCGCTATCTTCTCGGTTCGCTCGACACGAAAGGAGAGTACAATCCCAACTTCCTCGACTATCAGACATTCCTGAGATACAGTCCCAACAAGCGTTGGACGATAGACTTTATCGGCGACATATCGGACAATCACTACAACTTTACGCCCGAAGACCGTGAGACAAAGTTCGGTACGATGGAAAACGTAAAGTCGTTCCGTGTCTATTTCGACGGTAAGGAGAAAGACCTTTTCCGCACGTTCTTCGGCACGTTGAGCGTCACACGCAACTTCGGAGAGAAGACGAAACTGTCGCTTATAGCCTCGGCATTCAAGACCGACGAGCAGGAGAAGTATGACATACAGGGGCAGTATTGGCTTACACAGACCGAGACAAGCGAGAATCTCGGTGTGGGAACCTACATGGAGCATGCCCGCAACTATCTCAAGGCAACGGTAAAAAGCGTGAAACTTGCCCTTAGCCATAAGACCAAAAGACATAACATCCTTGCCGGACTGACATATAAAATGGAGCATATAGCGGAGAAGAGCAAGGAGTATGAGATGCGCGACTCGAGCGGTTACAACATTCCGCATACGGGCGAGAACCTTAATCTCATCTACACGCTGAGTGCAAGAAACACGCTCGACGCCAACCGCTTTGAGACATACGTACAGGATACGTACAAGTTCAGCAGCAAGGGCGAGCACACTTTCTTCACGCTGAACTACGGTATACGTTTCAGCCACTGGAACTTCAACCGTGAGAGCATCGTCAGTCCGCGCGTTTCGCTTGGCATTGTACCGGCGTTCAATCACGACATGACGATACGTCTTGCGGCAGGACTGTATTATCAGGCGCCGTTCTTCAAGGAGTTGCGCGACACATCTACGGTGGACGGGGTGACATACGCAAGGCTGAACGACAAGATAAAGAGCCAGCGTTCCATTCATTTCATTGCAGGAATGGACTACCGTTTCAAGGTGAACTCGCGCCCGTTCAAGTTCACGGCAGAGGCATATTACAAGGCTCTGTCCAATCTTGTGCCTTACAGCGTGAACAATGTGAAGGTGGTTTACGACGCAAGCGAGCAGTGCAGCGGACACATCGCGGGAGTCGATGTGAAGCTTTACGGCGAGTTTGTGCCCGGTACCGACTCGTGGGTGAGCCTGTCTGTGATGAATACCAAGATGAACCTTCGCGGAAAAAGCATCCCCATGCCTTCGGACCAGCGTTATTCGCTGAACCTTTTCTTCACGGACTATTTCCCCGGCACGGACAAATGGAAGATGTCTCTCAAACTTGCCTTCGCCGACGGTCTGCCTTTCGGTCCTCCACACCGCAGTCTCGACGTGCAGCCGTTCCGTGCGCCGGCATACAAGCGTGCCGACATAGGTATGAGTTACCGTCTGTTGAACAACGAAAAGCGCGAACGCAAGTCCGTGTTCAAGAACATCT
Source organism: Xylanibacter caecicola (assembly GCF_013166515.1). Classification (GTDB taxonomy): domain Bacteria; phylum Bacteroidota; class Bacteroidia; order Bacteroidales; family Bacteroidaceae; genus Prevotella; species Prevotella caecicola. The sequence goes on from NZ_JABKKJ010000015.1 coordinate 52,737, forward strand.
GGCTCGGTGCAGACTGCCTTAACCTTCTCGGCATAAACAATGTCAACTCGTATTACTGGATAACCGACGTTACAAACCACCAGTATGCCGTGCCGAACTATCTGACGGGAAGACAGATAAACGCCAAGGTGCTTGTGGAGTTCTGACACTTTTATAGGCGGCAGCATACCGTTTCATGCAAGGTAGTGGGCAGGTTGCTAAAAACAAATAAAATATTTGTGCATTGGAATAAAATATGTAACTTTGCATAAATTATAATAATATATACGTACTATATGAAAATTTCACACATCGAACATTTGGGAATAGCTGTTCCCAGCATTGAAGAGGCTTTGCCTTATTTCAAGGAAATATTGGGTCTGGACTGTTATGCAGTGGAGGAAGTAGCCGACCAGAAGGTGAAGACTGCTTTCCTTAAGTGCGGAGAAGTGAAGATCGAACTGCTCGAACCGACATCTCCGGACAGTACAATACAGAAGTGGCTGGACAAAGGCAACCACGGTGTTCACCACGTAGCATTCTGTGTAGAAGACGGAGTGGCAAATGCACTGGCAGAGTGCGACGGCAAGGGTGTGCGTCTTATAGACAAAGCACCGCGCAAAGGTGCGGAGAACCTTAACATAGCATTCTTGCATCCGAAATCTACATGCGGCATTCTTACAGAGCTTTGCGAGCATTAAATAAGATAAAAGAACAAGAAAAAGACAATACATAATCATAATAGTTATGAGCAAGCAATTAGAAAAAATCAAAGAGCTTATCGCCAAACGTGAACAGGCACGTCTCGGTGGCGGAGAAAAAGCCATCGACAAGCAGCATGCACGTGGCAAATATACAGCCCGCGAGCGTATAGACATGCTTCTCGATGAAGGCAGTTTCGAGGAAGTTGATATGTTCAAACTGCACCGTTGTACAAACTTCGGTATGGAAAAGAAGCAGTTCCTCGGTGATGGTGTAGTTGCCGGAAGCGGTACGATAGACGGTCGTCTTGTATATATCTTTGCACAGGACTTCACCGTAAACGGAGGTTCGCTTTCTGAAACGATGGCACAGAAAATCTGCAAGGTCATGGATATGGCTATGAAGATGGGTGCTCCGGTGATAGGTATCAACGACTCGGGTGGCGCACGTATACAGGAAGGTATCTGCGCGCTTGCAGGATATGCCGAGATTTTTGAGCGCAACATACTTGCTTCGGGCGTAATTCCGCAGATCAGCGGTATATTCGGACCGTGTGCCGGTGGCGCTGTTTACTCTCCGGCGTTGACAGACTTTACTCTTATGATGGAGAACACTTCGTACATGTTCCTCACCGGACCGAAGGTTGTCAAGACCGTTACAGGTGAAGATATCGACCAGGAGCATCTTGGTGGTGCGAGTGTTCACTCGACAAAGAGCGGTGTGACGCATTTCACGGCATCGACAGAAGAGGAAGCAATGGAGATGATAAAGACTCTGATGAGCTATATTCCGTCGAACAACATGGAGGAAACTCCGCGTAAGGAATGCGATGACCCTATAAACCGTATGGAAGATCTCCTGAACGAGATAATTCCGGAAGACCCGAACATGGCATACGACATGTACAAGGTTATAGGTGCCATCACCGATAACGGCGAGTTCTTCGAGGTACAGCCTAAGTTTGCAAAGAACATCATCGTAGGTTTTGCCCGCTTCAACGGTCAGAGTGTCGGTATTGTTGCAAACCAGCCTTCGTGCTATGCCGGTGTGCTTGACGTTAATGCAAGCCGCAAGGGAGCACGTTTCGTTCGTTTCTGCGATGCGTTCAACATACCTATCGTAAGTCTTGTGGATGTTCCGGGCTTCCTGCCGGGCACGGGTCAGGAGTACAATGCTGTAATCCTGCACGGTGCCAAGCTGCTTTACGCTTACGGCGAGGCTACAGTGCCAAAGGTTACCGTTACACTGCGTAAGAGCTATGGCGGAAGTCATATCGTGATGGGATGCAAGCAGTTGCGTACGGATGTAAACTATGCATGGCCCTCTGCCGAGATTGCCGTAATGGGAGCAAGCGGAGCCGTAGCCGTGCTTAGTGCAAAGGAGGCAAAAGAGCAGGAAGACCCCAAGGCTTTCCTTGCAAAGAAAGAGGAAGAATATACCGAAATGTTTGCCAATCCGTATCAGGCAGCCAAGTATGGCTATATAGATGATGTCATCGAACCGCGGAACACACGTTTCCGTATCTGTCGCGCATTGGCACAGCTTGCTACGAAGCGTGACGGTCTGCCTGCAAAGAAGCACGGTAATATTCCTATGTAAAATATGGTATCCGGTGTCGGGCGTCCATTCCGGACGCCCTGCAGGGATGCTGTTTAACAATATTAAGTATGGGAAAGATTAACAATGAAGTGTATGCAGCCATTGCCTTGGCAATGCACGAGTTTAAGGGAAACAACGTACACGACAAGGAGTCCGGAGTCATTACGATAAAGAACAGACGTTCTGACTGGGAGTCGCACATGCTTAAAATGACGGACAGTCCTAAATAAAAGCCCAAGATATGAAAGATTATAAATATACAATCAACGGAAATAAATATGAAGTTGCCATAGGCGACATCGTTGATAACATTGCCGATGTTACTGTAAACGGTGAAGTGTTCAAGGTGGAAATGGAAAAAGAACCGGAACCTGAAAAGAAAAAAGTTGTGGTAAAGCCGGTGGCACAGCCTGCCGCTCCGGTCAATACAAACAATCCGAGAGCGAACATGAGCAATGCTCTCAAGTCTCCACTTCCGGGTATTATCACTGAGATAAAAGTGAATGTCGGCGACGATGTTAAAGCCGGAGATACTGTTGTTGTGCTTGAGGCAATGAAAATGGCTAATAATCTTGAAGCGGAAAAGGGCGGAAAGGTTACTTCTATATTGGTACAGGAGGGTGAAAGTGTAATGGAAGACACTCCTCTGGTGGTGATTGAATAAATAATGTTAGAACAAAAGTCCGGAAGACTTTATAATAAAGGTCTGCAAGTTTGATTATAACTGCAGACCTTTTATTTTGTATGGCGGTTTGTTTTGCCGTGTTCTTATTTTACAATTTTGTTGTTTTCAGGAAACACCACTGTCGGTTTGAAAGTATTTGCCTCTTCAAAATCCATAAGTGCATAGGCGATTATTATGACTGTGTCGCCGACAACGCACTTGCGTGCCGCCGCACCGTTAAGGCAGATACAACCGCTTCCGCGTTCACCTTTTATTATATACGTCTCAATACGTTCACCGTTGTTGTTGTTTACAATCTGAACTTTTTCTCCTGCAATGAGGTTTGCCGCATCCATCAAGTCTTCATCGATCGTGATGCTTCCCATATAGTTGAGATTAGCTTCCGTTATCTTGACGCAATGGAGCTTGCTTTTCAGAACTTCAATCATCATAGTTGTATTGTTTTGCCCTTTTTAAGGGGATAATACTAATATTCTTTATATTTGATATGGTCGATAAGGCGCACCGGTTTCTTTCCGCAATATACAGTGATACATCCTACAATGTAGTTGGAATCCTCCCACTTTTCGATGTCTTGCAGGGTGTTTCCGTCTACGATGGAGAAATATTCGACCTCCAGTCCGTCTGTCGCATTAATCTGAGACACGACCTGATTGTGAGTATCCTTAAGGCTGTGGGTCTTTGCAAACTCTATACTTTCATTAAGATATTTGAATATATTGGGCGCGATGGCTCTTTCTTCCGGAGCAAGCAGCGTGTTTCTCGAAGAAAGTGCAAGCCCGTCGCTTTCCCTTATTATGGGGCATTCGACGATGTCTATGTTCAGTTTGAGGCGTTTTACCATAGCCTTTACTACAGCTATCTGTTGCCAGTCTTTTTCTCCGAAATATGCACGTTGCGGACGAGTGATATAAAACAAACGGCTTACAACCTGACATACACCGTTGAAATGCCCCGGTCTGTGCTTGCCTTCCATAACGGTAGATACCGGCGGAAACTCAAACTGACGCTTGTCCGGTGTAGGGTACATCTCTTCTGCTGTCGGTGCAAAGACATAGTCCGCACCGTTCTTTTCCAGTAAGTCACAGTCTTTCTCCAATGTACGCGGATATGTAGCCAAGTCGTTGGGGTTGTTGAACTGTGTGGGATTAAGAAAAACAGAAACGACAGTTATGTCATTTTCTTTCACGCTGCGCCTTACAAGCGAGGCGTGTCCCTCATGTAATGCGCCCATAGTGGGAACAAGACCTATGGATTGTTTCTTTTTACGTGCTTCAAACAGCTCGTTTTGCAAATCAACAATTTTACGAAAAACTTTCATTATTCTTGATTTTGACGTCTTAATTTCAATTAAGGGTGCAAAATAACAACATTTTTCTTAAATGAGAAAGAATATCTTTAAAAAGATATCTGCAATCCTGTACATTTCCGTAAATAAAGTAAAAAGTTGTCTTCTTTACAAAGTTTTTTTGTATCTTTGCAGAGTTTAAATATTTACTATCATGACGGCAAAGAAAGTTTTATTTATCAATCAAGAGATAGTTCCCTATGTTCCTGAAAGCGAATTGTCGCACATGGGAAGATATCTTCCCCAAAGTATACAAGAAAAAGGATATGAAATAAGGACTTTCATGCCTAAATGGGGTAACATCAATGAGCGTCGCGGGCAGCTTCATGAAGTAATACGCCTGTCGCGCATGATGCTTATCATAGACGAGACGGATCATCCGCTGATTATAAAGGTTGCGTCCATACCTGCAACACGGATACAAGTCTATTTTATAGACAATGATGATTATTTTACAAAAAGGTTGATGGCAGAGGATGAGAACGGTGTGGAGTATACGGACAATGGAGAGCGTGCCGTGTTTTTTGCAAGAGGCGTGCTGGAGACAGTAAAGAAACTTCGTTGGGCACCGGATATCATACACTGCCAAGGTTGGATGAGTTCGATAATTCCTCTTTATATAAAGACAGCTTACCATGACGAACCGTCGTTTGCAAATGCAAAGATTGTTACTTCGTTGTTTGGTAACGAACTGAAAAACGGATTGGGCGACAATTTCAAACAATGTCTTGAATACAAGAATGTCTCGGCAAAATTGTTGGAAACGTATAACGACAACTTCGACTTTGTTGAATTGAGCAAGCTGGCAGTGGACTATTCGGACGGAGTGGTGGAGGCTGCACGCGGGATAAATCCTGATATCCTCAATCATGTTGAGAACAGTGGACTTCCCTTGTTGAGATATTCCGAGGGAGATGATCTCGCAGAAAGATATGATGAGTTTTATGACCGGATATTTGACACGGAAGATTAAATCAATAGTTTTATAGGTATTTTAAAACAAAGATTGGAATATTCAATGAAAGTAAGATTTTTTATTGTTGTTGCATTCCTTGCACTTGTGTTCTCGGCATGTGACGACACGACTGATACTATAGGTAATTCTCTTACGGACGGCATGGATCGTCTTAATATCTCAACCGGTATATTCCCTGTGCAGACAGCTTCATATAAGTCAGGTGCAGTATTGTCGAGAAACACAGTAGGATATTTGGGCAAGATACGTGATAATGAGACCGGTTCATACGTTACAGGCGATTTTATGGCTCAGTTTGCCACGCTTGAAGATTATTCTCTTTTACCCTACGACAGTATTTCCAGTTATGTGATAAGTACTGATGAGCATGGAAATGAGGTAAAGGAAGTGATTGCCGATTCGTGTGTCATAGAGTTGTTTTATGATGACTTTTGGGGAGACTCTCTTGCAACGATGAAGTTGACTGCTTATGAAATGGCAAAGCCAATGGAAGAGGGAGTGAAATATTATTCGGATTTTGACCCGATAAAAGAGGGATATATCAGGAGTAATACCGATAATGGAATAAAAGTAGGTAAGGTTTATACATTATCGGATCAGACTGTAGACAGCGATACACGCAATGACGACAGTTATATGCCGAGTATAAAGATAAATCTGAACAAACCGTATACAGACAAAGACGGGAAGACTTATAATAATTATGGTACATATCTGATGCGTAAGTATTATGAGAATCCGGATAATTTCAGAAATTCGTATAATTTTATCCACAATGTTTGTCCCGGCTTCTATTTTAAACTTGATGACGGACTTGGTTCAATGGCTTATGTTAATATAAGCAGGTTGAGCTTGTTTTTCAGGAGCAGGGTATGGTATACAGAGAAAGACGAGACGACAAAGGAGGAAGTAAAGAAAGTTAAGGATGTTGTTTATTCGTCATCGTTCTTGGGTACGGAAGAGGTATTGCAGACAACAAATATAACCAATGACAATCAGACCATAGACCGTCTTGTCGCAGATGAGAGTTGTACTTACCTTAAAACTCCTGCCGGTATATTTACGGAAATGACATTGCCGGTAGACGAGATTATGAAAAATCATGAGAATGACACAATAAATATTGCCAAAGTGACACTTACCCGTTTCAACAATAACGGGTATGACAATAAGTATGAACTGTCAACTCCGTCAAAGTTGTTGATGATACCGTTGGATAGCCTTGAAACGTTCTTTGGAAAAGAAAAGATTGCGGACAACAGAACATCGTTTGTGGCATCGGAGTCTAAACTGAAGAATACTTATACCTTTAATAACGTTTCAGGTATGATAACATACATGGCTGGACTTAAAAAAGCACATGCCGGTAACAGTTCTGATTGGATTAGTAAGCATCCGAATTGGAATAAGGTTGTCTTGGTACCGGTGACTGTTACAACGAATGAGATGAACGATCAGATTGTGAAGATAGTCCATGATATGAGCATTACAAGTGCGAAACTTGTAAGAGGTAAAGGTGACGGAGAAGACAATCCTGTCCAGATAAGTGTTGTTTACAGCAAGTTCAATGATAAAAGATAATGGCTGATAATTATCTGGAGCGCCGTCAGGAGGATTATGAAAGGCGCAAGGCAAGGTGGAATTTAAAGAAGAAGCATATCGTACAGGTGCAGAGGAATGTGGAGAAACCTGAAGATGAAGCTTTATGAGATATTGCATATATGTCCGGGATGTTGTATTTGATAATCTGTTCCGACGACAGAAAATCATAAAATAAAACATGGAACAACGGTTCTGTCAGATCTGAAACGCTGGAAAAAATAAATGAACAGTATGAGAAATGAAATTTTATATATCCTTTTACCAGACTATGCAGCACATGAAGTCGTATATCTTTCACAGGCAATAGCTTCTGATGAGTATGCACTGAAAGAGAAACCGAAATATGTAAATAAGGTTGTAGCTCCGACAATGGAGCCGATAAAATCTATAGGTGGTTTTAAGACTCAGCCTGATTATTCGTTGGACACGATGCCGGATGATTATGGAGCGTTGGTACTTATCGGCGGCTTCGGTTGGAGTACGCCTGTTTCGGAAAAGGTTGTACCTGTTGTCAGACATGCAATAGAGAATGGTAAAATAGTAGGTGCAATCTGCAATGCTGCCTCATTCATGGCAAAGCATGGATTTCTCAACTCTGTAAAGCATACCGGCAATGGCTTGGAACAATTGAAATTGTGGGGTGGTGACAATTATATCAATTCCGGGGAATATATCCATGCCCAGGCGGTAAGTGACAATAATGTTGTTACAGCAAATGGATCGGCGACGCTTGAATTTGCAAAAGAGTTGTTATTGCTCCTTGAAAACGATACGCCCGAGCGTATTGAGATGTATTATCGTTTTAATAAGCTGGGCTTTTGTAGCTTGTTTCCGAAATAAATTTTGTATAGGATAAGTCATAGGAGAGACGTTCTATGCTTTTAAAATACCGGCAATCAGAATTTGAATATAACAAAATCAATACGATATATTTAAGTTCCGGTTTTTCTATATATCAGATGAAATCTGCATGGTTGGGATTTTTTGTTGCAGTTTCTTGAATAATTTCTTAAAATAGTTTAGGCGACTTCTATTGTTTAATTGGTTGAATAAAAACCAATGAAAATATGAAATAAGCAAAGGTTTTCGAAAAATTGCATTACCTTTGCAGATGTTTTTAAATATAATAAAATGGTATTTAAGAAGAAAAGGAGATGGCATGCATTGTCCGGTCAGCCTCTTTCGGAAATGGATAAGAGGATTATGGCTCTTGAGAACAAAGGAAAGCTTGTACCTACAAGAGACCTGATAAAGACTGATGAGCAGATTGCAGGCATACGCAGAAGCGGTGTTGTCAATACCGGAGTTCTTGATGAGGTGGAGAAGCACATTTGTGCAGGTATGACAACGTTGGAGATTGACAAGATATGTTATGACTATTGTACCGGTCATGGTGCGACACCGGCATGTCTCAATTACGAAGGATTTCCCAAAAGCGTTTGTACAAGCATTAACGAAGTTGTATGTCATGGCATACCGAAGGAAGAGGATGTGTTACAGGAAGGCGATATTGTCAATGTCGACTTTACAACGATATTGGACGGATATTATGCCGATGCTTCACGTATGTTTATTATCGGTAAAACAACTCCGGAGAAAGAACAGCTTGTGCGTGTTGCCAAAGAGTGTCTTGAGATTGGAGCCGAGGCAGCAAAGCCATATTGTTTTGTTGGAGATATCGGACATGCCATACAAAAACATGCCGATAAATACCATTATGGTATTGTGCGTGACCTTTGCGGTCATGGCGTCGGTCTGAAGTTCCATGAAGAGCCGGAAGTGTTGCACTACGGTCATCGTGGAACAGGCATGGTTCTTGTTCCGGGAATGGTCTTTACAATAGAACCGATGGTTAATATGGGCACATGGCAGGTTTTTGTTGATGCTGACGATAAATATGGATGGGAAGTGATTACCGGCGATGAGTTGCCCAGTGCGCAGTGGGAACATACTTTCCTTATGACAGAACACGGTGTTGAGATATTGACAAGATAGTTTGTTATGGACATCAAGGATGTATATATATTAGGTATAGAGAGTAGTTGTGATGACACTTCGGCAGCGGTGCTGTGCAACGGGGTGTTGTTAAGCAATGTAACGGCGTCGCAGGATGTGCATCGTGATTATGGTGGTGTCGTTCCGGAATTGGCTTCGCGTGCTCATCAGCAGAATGTCCTGCCTGTTATAGATCAGGCAATAAAGCGTGCCGGAATATCAAAAGAGCAGTTGAGTGCCATTGCTTTTACACGTGGTCCGGGGCTGATGGGGTCTCTTCTTGTCGGTGTCAGTTTTGCCAAAGGGCTTGCAAGTTCTTTGTCAATACCGTTGATAGACGTCAATCACTTGCAGGGACACGTCATGGCACATTTTATAAAGGAAGAAGGAGAGGAAAAAGCAGTACCTCCGTTCCCGTTCCTTTGCTTGCTTGTAAGTGGCGGAAACTCTCAGATAGTCAAGGTTAATGCCTATAACGATATGGAGGTATTAGGGCAGACTATCGACGATGCAGCCGGTGAGGCGATAGACAAATGTTCTAAAGTAATGGGACTCGGATACCCAGGTGGTCCTATTATAGACCGGTTGGCACGCAAAGGCAATCCGCATGCCTTTTCTTTTGCCGAGCCGCATATCCCCGGACTTGACTATAGTTTCAGCGGTCTTAAGACATCTTTCCTTTACAGTCTGCGCGATTGTGTAAAGGATAATCCTGATTTTGTGGAGCAGAACAAAGAAGATCTTGCCGCCAGTCTTGAATATACTGTAGTGGATATTTTGATGAAGAAACTGAAACTGGCTGTAAAGCAGACTCGTATAAAGCATGTGGCAGTGGCAGGCGGTGTAAGTGCTAACAATGGTTTGCGTAATGCTTTTCATGAATATGCCGGAAAATATGGCTGGACGATATATATACCTAAGTTCGGCTATACAACAGACAATGCGGCAATGATTGGTATTGTCGGATATTATAAATATCTCGATGGCGATTTCTGTTCGATAGACAAGCCCGCATTTTCAAAAGTAACATTTCAATAAATATAAATATGGGATTTGAAAGTAAAATATTAAGTAGAGAAATAAGTCAGATTATTTGGGAACGTAATAAGACCGTAGGGACTGCCGAGAGCTGTACCGGTGGGCGTATTGCCGAGTCTCTCATATCAATGCCCGGAGCATCAGGCTATTTTAAGGGTAGTATCGTTGCTTATGTTGATGAAATAAAGGAACGTCTGCTGGGAGTGGATGCTACATTGTTGGCTGAGAAAACTGCTGTAAGTGAAGAGGTGGCGATAGAGATGGTTAAAGGTGCCATAAAGGCTTTGGATGTAGACTATGCTATCGCTGTTACCGGGTATGCCGGACCGGGCGGTGGAACCCACGATACGCCGGTAGGTACAATATGGTTGGCATGCGGTACTGAGGACAATATTACTACAATTAAACTTGAAGAAGACCTTGGCAGAGACTTGAATATATTTAATGCAACACATCATGCCTTGCAAATGTTTCTTCAGTTCTTGCATGACACGGAAGAAGTGAAAATAGAAGAGTAGGGGAGTTTTATAGGATTTCGCCGCGGTCATTGGATAAAATAAGCTAATAACCGCGGTGTTACCTTTATTCATCGTTACCTGTATCTCCATCCTGCTCCGACCTGAATTCAAATGTCAATTCGGATGCCGGTATATTACATTCCATGAACAAGCCGTTAAGGATGCTTATTTTTGTTGCTGTACTATTATCAGTCCAAACATACAGACCTGTAGCGAGCTTGCGTCTCCACGATTCCGGCGTGGTATAAAAACCATTTTTCTCATTCGCACAAAGCCATTCAACTGTAGAACGCTTTTCAAGCAATATGTGACCACATACTTGTATCAGCATTTCTTTCCATGTATTGACAGGATAACGGACTCCATGAAGAATGTACGCCTGCAACTTTTTACCGGTAAACTCGAAATCTTCGTCATCAAGAGAAGCCGATTCTGTCTCCGGTTTTGTCTCTTTAAAGTTTGATGCAGGCTTCGGCCATAGCTTCATGAATACGTTAAGAAGCTCTTGCTGCCGTTCTTTCAGTTCTGTCTCAGTCCATTGTTCGCAACCTTTCACATAGTTATTCAGGCGAAAAGCACTTTCCTTAAATCCCTTTTCCATATCCCTCTTCTCGGCAAATGTTAGATTGCTATATTGCGAATTATACCCTGTTAAAGTAATGTTTGCCATTGTGTGCAGATATTGCTGATGCACACGTTCCCAATCATCGCCTAAAGCTCTCTTCCATTTGTCCGACAATGTCTGTGGCATGATATGTTCAATGGTAATATTCTTTTCGGTCAGTTCCTTAACAACATCGTGCCTCTCGTTATTGTCACGGTTCTCCATACGTTCCAGAATGAACATGCGCTGATTAACAGGCATCTTATAAACCTGACGTGTTGTAAAATCGCCTGCAATCTCTTCGTCAGACGGGAAAACCGAAGAACGTCCTTTCTTCAATAACACATAAACAAGCACATCTATGTAGGCAGCCGTTCCGTCAGACTTACTGATGTGATTCAAAATGTCGCGATGAAGCGTGGCAAACACTTTGTTCAATACGTTTGATGGCAGATTGCAGATAATCCTACGTGCCCAATAAGCCTCTATTACATCTATCACACGATATATTTCATCCTCCGACATTCCTACTTTTGATGTATAATCGAAGAAAGCCATAAAGAAAGGATAAGCAATATTCGAGTCTAATGTGCGCAACTGATTTAGTTTTCTGTTCAACTTTTCACTGCCTATATGTGCACAGTCTATCTGATTGTAAATGCAGGCATAGCGATACATGTCCTCAAGCAAGACTGCCCGGTCTGTTCCAAGCGATTCGGCATACTCCTTGAATATGAAGTATATCTTGTCTATACGACCAATCTTGCCTTGCTTCATCGTAAGATAATCACGCACGAAGGAAGACGGGTCGTATTTTGTTTTCTCCTCTATCGGGTTCCAGAAACGTGTATAAAGGTCGTCTTGTTCGGTCGGTGTCAAAGACATCAAAAGATAGTTGCGTATTTTGTCCGCTTCGCTAAGATCTAGTCCCGTAGAGTTCAAACTCTCGAATATCAACTGAGGGTCGTCGTCTTCATCCAGACGTATGTTGATAACCTCCAGTTTCTTGATTGTATCAAACAGTTCATCAACAGTCAGCCCGCAATGAATGACTTTATCATAGAAGAATTCATAGTTGCGAGTAACGTTCGACTCCTTGATATACTGTTCTTTAGGTCGATACAACAAGGTATCAAATGCCTGCATATCCTTTTTAATAGGCTTCAGCTTCACTTTCCGCTCGTCCTCTTGATACTCGTCCACGAGATAACGTTTGAATATCTTCTCCGCAAGTTTTGTATCTGTGGCATCTATCAATCCATTGTTCTTTGCGTTGACCATGGCTATGAGCATCAACGAAACGGTAGTAATTCGCTGCTGACCATCGATGATATAACGGTCTTCTGTACCCGACCGGATACTTGACACTATACTGCCAAAGAAATGATTCTTACGGTTACTCTGATGCAATTTCATCAAATCTTGAAACAATTGTTCGCAGTTTTCTTCTTTCCAATCGTAATTGCGTTGATACAGCGGAATGATGAATCTCTTGTCGGATCCATCAAAGAATTTTATGAGCGGTTGAGCGTCGCCTTTCATGATTTAAAATACTGATTTTATGTAATTGATTAGTTTTATATTCTTATATAATATGCTCCAACCGCTAATGAGGAGTTTTCAAAACACGCCCACTCTTAAAAACGTGCTTGGAGAGTGCGTGCTCTGAAAGAGAATTACCATTCATGTACGATTATGTTGCATATCCTTATTTTAACATTTGTAATGTGTACAAAAATAAACAATTTTTACTATAAGCAAGAAACACTCTCTGACTTTTTACAAAAGAAACTTCATTTTGATTGTATTTCCTTTAAGTATGCCTGCTGGCATTAACTTATCTCGAACTCATGTCTAAACTCTAATTCACGTTGATCTAATATTTTTTTATTCCTCTCCAACTCCGCCCTCATATCCCCCCTCCATTTATACCCCTTGAAAATCAATATTTTACCTTTTTCTCTCCCAAAGAACACCTTTTATGCTCTAAAAGACGTCCTTTCAGCCTCCAGTATGCCACCTCTTAGACCCCGAAACATCACCTTCTGCATTCCAGCCCTTTCCGTTCCCACGCCATTCCTCCAATAGTCATTACCCGTGTAGGGCTGTACCCCGGTGCAGCCGAATCCCCGTTTGCCTGCATTTTATTTATCGGCTGCACCATGTTACATCCCTACAGATAATGAGCACATTTTATGTAGAAGCAAAAGCAATAGTGACAGTTCACCATGTTACAGTTCTACGAATACCGAGCACCAGTTGAGCCAATCCTAAAAAATCCGTACCAGAAAACTAAATAAAGCCGTTGACCCAACGAAAAAACCATACGTATGTACAACAAGAACCAACAAGAGTATTGTCTTCTATCTCGCTCTGTCTTCTTTTATCTCCCCTTATTTCCTTTAAAGCTTTCCCTCTCTCTTCTTCCCCCCCTCATTCTCGCCTCCCTTTTAATATTAATATATAATAATGTGTCCCCTTTCATGTCTTATTGATATTTATCAATTCTTCAAAGAAAATCGTATATTTTGTGAAAAAAGTTTTATAAAAGCTTGCAAGTAATGTAAAAACTCAGTACTTTTGCATCCGCTTTTGAGGCTTACGCCTTTTGGAGCGAATAGAGAAAGAGTTCTTTGAAAGAGATTTACATAAACAGACAGAAGTAGTACAAGAGCGGGTGCTTCGCCCTGCCGCAAGACAGAAGCGCAAGCACTCGGGTTATGATACGAACCGTTCAATTCCCGACGCCGTTGAACGCGGTGTCGGACAACATTGAAGGAAACGTCCCGAGCACAGACAATTTACTTTTCCGGAACTCTCCCATAAAGAGACAACGGAAGATAAAAATAAAGAGATTTTACAATGTAGAGTTTGATCCTGGCTCAGGATGAACGCTAGCTACAGGCTTAACACATGCAAGTCGCGGGGCAGCATGATTTTTCCCTCGGGAAAGATTGATGGCGACCGGCGCACGGGTGAGT
>NZ_JABKKJ010000016.1 GCF_013166515.1 Xylanibacter caecicola
ACAACTATATCAAGAAAGTGGGAAAGAAATTGAACCTCAGACCGAGAAAGAAACTAAATTTCTCAACCCCGAAAGAAGAATTCTTCAAACAAATCATTAATTTTGCACTTGCCAGTTGAAACTACCATTTAGCCCGACCCACATTAAAATAATACAATAAAGCATACGGATTTTAAATATTTTACGTACTTTTGTGTAAACTAAAAAACATGATGCTATGTTAAACTTGGACAATTTCTATAAGGCACGATATGTATTGAAGAGTGCCATACACAAGACAGACCTTGTACATGCCGTAAAAATAAATCCGGAATGCGACGTATATCTTAAGCCCGAGAACCTGCAGAACACAGGTTCGTTCAAGATACGCGGGGCATACTACAAGATTTCACAGCTTACGGACGAGGAAAAGGCTAAAGGTGTCATTGCCTGCTCGGCAGGAAACCATGCGCAAGGCGTGGCACTGGGTGCTGCGGCGCACGGAATAAAGGCGCTCATCTGCCTGCCCGAAGGCGCTCCCATGAGCAAGGTTGAGGCAACACGCAGCTATGGCGCGGAGATATGTCTCGTGCCGGGAGTGTATGACGATGCGTACAAGAGGGCAATACAACTGAAAGAAGAGAAAGGATATACGTTCATACATCCGTTCGACGACGAGAATGTCATTGCCGGACAGGGCACGATAGGACTTGAACTTCTCGACCAGCTGCCCGATGTCGAGGCGATAGTGGTGTCTGTCGGCGGCGGCGGACTTATCAGCGGTATTGCATTTGCAGTAAAATCGCTCAATCCCAATGTCAAGGTTTACGGTGTTCAGGCTGCCGGTGCCGCAAGCATGGTACGCAGTCTTGAAACACACAAGCGTGAAATTCTGCCGTATGTATCTACAATTGCCGACGGAATAGCCGTAAAAGAACCGGGCACGCTTACATACGATATATGCAGCAAATATGTTGACGGTATCGTTACCGTCACCGAAGACGAGATATGCGGCGCGATACTCCACCTGCTCGAAAAGGAAAAGGTCGTTGCCGAAGGAGCGGGAGCCGCGAGCGTTGCAGCCGTAATGTACAACAAGGTTCCGGTAAAAGGCAAAAAGACGATATGCGTTGTCAGCGGCGGAAATATCGATGTGACGATACTCCACCGCGTAATAAAGCGCGGACTGGCAAAGAGCGGACGTGTAAGCGTGATAAATGTCGAGCTTGACGACCAGCCGGGCAACCTCGTAGAGGTGGCGTCTGTCATAGCCGGATGCGGCGGAAATATCACAAGCGTGCGTCATGAGCGCAACGGTGACAGCGAGAAGATAAATGCCTGCATACTGCGCATTGTATGCGAGACAAGGGATGACGAGCATGTAAAGCATATCAACGACGAACTGAGAAGAAAAGGATTCAAGCTGATATGACAATCGGGAAAGGCTCCCCACAAGGATATTGCATGGTCAGTGCATGAAAACGGGGCGTCAATCAAATACTTATAATAAGATAAACAACCAATTAAAACATATAAACGATGAAATCAATACACACAAACAACGCTCCGGCTGCAATAGGTCCTTACAGCCAGGCAATCGAAGTAAACGGCTTTGTATTTGCTTCCGGTCAGATACCAATAGACCCTTCGACAGGAAACATCGTTGAAGGCGGTATCAAAGAACAGACACGACAGGCTCTTACCAATGCATCAAAGATAATGGAAGAAGCCGGTTTGACACTTGCCAACGTTATAAAGACAACTGTGTTCATGGCGGACATGAGCGACTTTGCAGCAATGAACGAGGTATATGCCACATTCTTCAAAGAGCCCTACCCTGCCCGCTCAGCTGTAGCTGTAAAGACTCTGCCCAAGAATGTACTGGTAGAAGTTGAATGTATAGCGGCGAAGTGAATTCTATAATAAGTAAATAGTAGAAGATAAGGGAAGATAAAAGGAGATAGAAGACGTATGTCCTACCGCTTGGCATAAGACAATTGTCCTTTATCTCCTTTTATCTTCCCTTATCTTCTACTATCTACTTTCTATTTTCTTCTATCTTCTCCTATCTACTTATTACCGCTCTATCATCTCCCGTGCCGAGACCTTGAGCAGACTCTTTGCTTCATCATACGGTATAAGTACGGCGGGCATACCTGCCGCATATGGGGCAATCTCATATTGACCGTAAGAGAGAACGATACCGTCTTTGGTGAAATAAGGAGGATTTTGCGGCATGGGAATAATGATAAAGTTCTCCATGCCGAGAAGACATGACTTCAGTTCTTTATCGGTCTTCACCTCAAAGTATTTCTTCAAACCGTCCGATAATATATCGGACGACTTCTCATTGAAACTTGCATTAAAGATTTCTTTGCCGAAACGCCTGCCGTCGCTCTTTCTGAATGTAACGGCTGTTGATACAGTCAAAGGATGTGCACCGCCCCAATACTCGGATATGACAGTCTGATATGTAACAAGTTTCCCTGTCTCGTAGACCTTCCGTATGCTTGCATCGTATGAATAAGGAACACTATACGGACTGCCTGCTTCTTTTGCCGCATCATACATCTCATCATACTTCGTCCTTCCATAAAAGGATAGCAACGAGTCCATGTCGGCATAGCCGCCAGTATATGATCCGCCTAACTCATCACTGATAAACTCTCTGACAATATTACATAGCACATCGCCGTCATCCACCGGCATATCAGCGATAATACGGCATTCTACAAACTTGTCTTTCTTTTCAAAACCGATACTGTCCGTGATAAGCGTTCCGCCATTCTTTTTATGTTCCGAACATGAGGCAAAAGAAGAAACAAATGTTGTCAATGATATTATGGCAACGATTATCGGAATAAGTCTTTTTGGCATAGATGTAAGGTTTAAGATTCTAAGGTTATTAGGTGTGAGGTTATAAGATTATTAAGTTTATAAGATGTGAGGTTTCAGATGTGGTCTTTAAAGACTTTAAAGTCCTTAAAGATATTAAAAACCTTAAAGACCAAGACTTATCACCTTAAAACCTCACACCTTATAACCTCAAAAAACTATCCCTCAATAGCAGCTACACCGGGAAGTACTTTGCCCTCTATTGCTTCAAGCAAGGCACCGCCACCTGTAGAGATATAAGACACTTTGTCTGCCATGCCGAACTTGTTGATACATGCAACAGAGTCGCCACCGCCGATAAGAGAGAATGCACCGTTTGCAGTAGCTTCCGCAATGGCATCGGCAATAGCCTTTGAACCTCCTGTGAAGTTGTCAAACTCGAATACTCCGGCAGGACCGTTCCAAAGAATTGTCTTGGCATCTTTGATTGCCTCTTTGAAAAGCTCACGTGTCTTGGGACCGGCATCCATACCCTCAAGCTCGTCGGGAATATTGTTTGCATCGCAAACCTGTGTATTTGCATCGTTAGAGAAATCGTCTGCTGCGATACAGTCTACGCCGAGAACAAGGTTCACACCGTTTTCCTTCGCCTTCTTTATTATGTCGAGAGCCAGATCAAGCTTGTCGTTCTCACAAAGAGACTTTCCAATCTTTCCGCCCTGTGCCTTTGCAAAGGTATATGTCATACCGCCACATAGAATAAGGTTGTCCACCTTACCGAGCAGGTTCTCTATAATACCTATCTTGGTAGAAACCTTAGAACCGCCCATGATAGCCGTAAACGGACGCTTGATGTTGTTGAGAACGTTGTCTACAGCAGTAACCTCTTTTTCCATAAGATAACCCAGCATGCGGCTGTCTGCATCGAAATATGCGTCGATAACAGCTGTCGAAGCATGCTTGCGGTGAGCCGTACCGAATGCGTCCATCACATAGCAGTCTGCATAAGAAGCGAGTTTCTTTGCAAATTCCTTCTGGCTCTTCTTCATTGCCTCCTTAGCCTCATCATACTCGGGAGTACCTTTCTCTACACCTACAGGCTTGCCCTCTTCCTCCGGATAGAAGCGAAGGTTCTCAAGCAGCAGAGCCTCTCCTGCCTTAAGTTCGGCAGCCTCTTTGTCTGCGTTGGCACAGTCGGGAGCAAACTTAACCTCAACACCAAGATGTTCAGACACCTTTGATACAATCTGACTTAAAGACATCTTAGGATTAACCTTGCCTTTCGGCTTGCCCATGTGGCTCATCATTATGACACTACCGCCGTCGCTCAAAATTTTCTTCAGCGTAGGAAGAGCACCACGGATACGGGTATCGTCAGTTACATTTCCATTTTCATCCAATGGAACATTAAAGTCTACACGCACAATTGCCTTCTTGCCGGCAAAGTTAAATTGGTCGATTTTCATTTTTCTTTTTATTTTAAAAGTGTTAATACCTCTGTCAAAACAAAGCAAAGTTACGACTTTTTGCAGACAAAAGCCTTATGCTCAACGATTATTTTATTATTTTTGACATGTAAACATAGTAAATGCAATATCGGGGTGACAAATCCATATAAGGACAACACTGCCATTAAGGATTTGCTTACACAAAAGAAACGAATTATTGTTCAACATAAAAATAGGAGGTTGTGCCAGAGTTCCGGCACAACCTCCCGATGTATATACAACTTACTATTACCCTATATTGGGTTTTTCCAAGCCATAACCTTTTTTCTTGTCTACCATCTTCAGCACAAAACCGAGCACAAGGGCAGCTACACCAAGACATGCAAGCATTACAAGAGGCGCGGTATAATCGTATGAAACGGCAGCCTGTTCGGGAGTTATCACTCCGTTCTTCAAGTCTTCAACAAGCTGCGGATTGGTCTTGTCGAGCACCTTGCCGATAAGAAGCGGGAACAGCCACAGACCTATATTCTGTATCCAGAAGATGAGAGCGTATGCACTACCTATGATTTTCTGGTCTACAAGTTTCGGAACGCTGGGCCACAGCGATGCCGGAACAAGCGAGAAGCTGGCGCCAAGAACCAATATAGTGACATAAGCCACGATGATACCTCCAACGGCATTTCCCTTGAACATCGGAAGAATGAAGGCAAATGTGAGGTGGCACGCTATCAGAAGCAACGAACCCATGATGAGCATGGTGGCAGCCTTTCCCTTATGATCCACATAGTTACCGAGTATCGGTGTGATACCAACGGCAAGCAGAGGGAACACAGCGAAGATTGTTTCCGCACTCTGACGCATATATCCCATGTAGCAGAACACCACGAGAGCGGCAACGGCAAGTACAAGAAGACCGTTCTTCATGTTCTTTGTCTTCGAGAAATTGCTTGCAAAGGCTGCGGCAGCCACAACGAGCATGATGCAATACTGTATTATCGTAACCGTGTTGGTTGCCCAGAACGAATTCTCGTCCAAGCCCTCAAACGTGAGGTTACACTGAAGCATGTTTACGGCATACTTCTGGAACGGGAATATAGCAGAGTAGTACAACACGCAGAGAAGTGCCACGAGCCAGAAGCCGCTACTTGTAAGTATCTTCCCAAGATCGCTTATCTTGAACGGGTCGTCTTTCTCTTCCGCCTCACCGGTCTGTGCATCGAGCTTCTTATCCATAAAGAAATAAACGATGAACATGATAAGGGCAATCATCAGAAGGACAACACCGAAGGCAACGGAACGCGAGACGTCGATATCGCCGCCGAGACGGGCGAAGACGGGCGAGAATATCATACAAGTGGCAACACCAAGACGGGCAAGAGCCATTTCTGAACCCATAGCCAGTGCCATTTCACGCCCCTTGAACCACTTTACGATACCGCGCGACACTGTTATGCCCGCCATCTCGCAGCCACAGCCGAATATCATAAAGCCCACTGCCGCAAACTTTGCCGAGGCAGGCATACCGTAATAGAACGGAGAAATGCCCAACTCATCGAAAACGGGAATGTAGTTAAGGTTGTTGTTGAACCATGTCTCTATGCCGCTGCCCATAAAAGCCTCGGTAACGGCATACCAGTTGATTGTTGCTCCGACGAGCATAACGGCTCCCGAAAGCACTGCCGTGAAACGAACTCCCATCTTGTCGAGAATAATTCCGGCAAAGATAAGGAAGAACACGAACACGTTGAGAAATGTCTCAGAGCCCTGCATTGTTCCGAAAGCGGTGGAGTCCCATCCGCGTGTAGACTGCATAAGGTCCTTAATCGGCGAGAGTATATCCATGAAGATATACGAGCAGAACATTGCAAATGCCATGAACAGCAGCACCATCCAACGCATTGCAGCCGAATCTCTGAGTGTTTTGTTTACTTTTTCAGTCATTGTTCCAATTATAAATTATTAATTATAAATTATCAATTACAAATCACTTAAGCCACCTGTCAAGCCAGTTGAAGAACGTGCGCTGCCACAATATTCCGTTCTGCGGCTTAAGAACCCAATGATTCTCATCGGGGAATATGAGCAGTTCGGCAGGTATTCCCTTCATCCTTGCAGCATTGAACGCACCCATACCCTGGTTGTAGTTTATGCGATAGTCTTTCTCGCCATGTATACAGAGTATAGGTGTGTCCCACTTGTATACAAACTTATGCGGCGAGTTGTCGTATGTCTTCACTGCCCCGGCTGTTTTTTTCTTGTTCCAATAGGCATCGTCATATTCCCAGTTGCTGAACCATGCTTCCTCTGTATCGGTATACATCGACTCGAGGTTGAACGCACCGTCGTGAGAGATGAAGCACTTGAAACGCTTGTCATGATGCCCGGCAAGATAGTAAACGCTGAACCCTCCGAAACTTGCACCTACCGCACCAAGACGGTCCTTGTCTACAAACGGCAGGTTTGCACAGGCATCATCTATTGCCGAAAGATAGTCTTTCATGCACTGTCCGGTCCAATCGCCGCTTATCTGCTCGTTCCATTCACTGCCAAAACCGGGCAGTCCGCGACGGTTGGGAGCCACTATCACATATCCGTTTGCCGCCATTATCTGAAAATTCCAACGGTAACTCCAGAACTGGCTGACAGGACTTTGAGGACCTCCCTCACAGAAAAGCAGCGTAGGATATTTCTTTGTCTCGTCAAATCCGGCAGGCAACATTATCCAGCAAAGCATGTCCTTACCGTCCGTTGTCTTCACCCAGCGCTCCTGCACCTTGCCGAGCGTGAGCTGGTCGAGAATATGTTTGTTCTCTTCCGTAATTCTTCTTACAGCCGTTTTCTTCACATCCTTGCCGGGAGTAACGATATATATGTCGGTAGGTGCCGACATACTCTGACGCAATGCAAGCAGCTTGCCGCCGTCGTTTGCCGGTGCGATGGAAACAAAGTCCGCCCAGTCGTTGGTAAGTTGTCTCACATCACCGTCAAGATTTGTCTTATACATATTCACATGTCCGTGCCATACACCGATAAACGACAATGTCTCGGAGTCGGCATTCCAGCAGAACGCATCGACGTTAGAGTCGAAACTCTCCGTAACATACACTTTCTTTCCCGTTGCCAGTTCGTATACACACAGACGATTGCGGTCTGCCTCATATCCGTCGCGCGCCATGCTCTGCCATGCCACATACCTGCCGTCGGGCGAGAACTGCGGATTTGTGTCATATCCGGGATTGTTCTTAAGGTTCTCCGCACTGTTCACCTTCTGGTCTTTCATCGTGTGCGTGGCGTCAACCTCCACATTTTTATAGTCAGCCGGCTTGCAAAGGTTCACCGTTTTGCGGCTCTCTATATTATATAGGTATATATCCGAGTCGGTGGAAACGGCATAGTCTCGCCCCGTCTTCTTGCGACATGTATATGCCACAGCCTTTGAGTCAGTGCTCCACGCCAACTGCTCAATGCCTCCAAACGGTTCCATGGGGCACTCGAACGGTTCTCCTGCCAGAATATCCTCACCGTTTACTATCCCCTCCGCCGTCACATCTGCAACAAACGGGTGCTGTATGCTCTCCACATAATGATCCCAATGGCGATACATCAGGTCGGTAACAACACGTCCTGTAGCCTTGGGAAGGTCGTCGGGATTTTTCTTTATAATCTCGTTGAACGGCATAGACTTTATCAATATCACCTTCTTTCCGTCCGGAGAGAACTTGAATCCTTCTATGTCCGCAGCCGATTTTGTCAGCTGGCGGCGCTCCGTACCGTCCGGATTCATCATCCATATCTGTCCTTTATACAGATAGGCGATGTTCTTTCCACCGTTTATCCACGTCGGGTCGGTCTCACTTGCCGCAACGGTTGTCAGCCGGCGGTTGTTCTTTCCGTTGGAATTGATTATACATATAACCTGATGACTCTTGTTCTCCTTTACGCTGTAATAGCCCACCTGATAAACTATCTGCTTGCCGTCTGGTGACGCCTCTGCCGAAGCGATACGCCCCATAGCCCACAAAGCCTCGGGTGTCATACGGTCGCTCGCAAGCCGTATATTGCTTTTACCTATGTTTACGGTATTATCCTGCGCACCTGCGCTACCTGCCGATAATGTCAGTGCCATAACGGTTGCGAATAAAGTTCTTGTTATGTTCATATATTAAGGTAATAAATAAGAGACTGTGCCGGACTGTGAAGCCAACATGCGGTTTCACTGTCCGGCACATCCCTATGAATGTTATTTGTTAAAACGCTGTTCTCTCTGTTTCTTAAGCTCTTCCGCCTGCTTCTGCATTGCCTCCAGACGTGCCGCCAATCCGCTCATCTTCTTGGGGTTGCTCTGATTTTCCTTGTAACGTTTTTCAAGCATTGCAAGCAGTTTTTCATCATTTGTAGTCTTGCGCAACGTCCACATTATCGCGGCACTGAAGAACAAGGATACAAAATAGTAGAAGTTAAGACCTGCCGAATAGTCGTTGAACATGAAGAAGAACATGACGGGCATGAGATACATCATCCATTGCAT
Organism: Xylanibacter caecicola; assembly: GCF_013166515.1. Taxonomy (GTDB): domain Bacteria; phylum Bacteroidota; class Bacteroidia; order Bacteroidales; family Bacteroidaceae; genus Prevotella; species Prevotella caecicola. The sequence goes on from NZ_JABKKJ010000016.1 coordinate 8,794, forward strand.
CATCTTCATCTGTTCCGCCTGCTGTCCCACCATCTGGTCACGCTGCTGACGCATTGTCATCATAGAATACAGCACATTTGAAAGACAGAACAATATACATGTAAGACTCAGGTGGTCGCCGATAAGCCATATATTCGTGTCCCACTCCAATATAGGGTCGTATGTAGAGAGATCGGAAATCCATAAGAAACTCTCTCCGCGCAACTGTATGGCATTGGGCACAAAGTTGAACATAGCAATCCAGATAGGCATCTGTATCAGCATTGGAAGACATCCGCTCAACGGACTGACACCGTATTTTGAATACATCGCCATCATCGCCTGCTGTTTCTGCATCTGATCTTCAGGCTTGTCATACTGCTTTGTCGCTTCATCGAGTTTGGGTTTAAGCACACGCATCTTGGCAGACGACATATAACTTTTCTTTACAAGCGGGAATGTGATAAACTTCAGCAACATGGTTATAAGTATAAGTACTATACCCATATTGATGTTGAAGCCCGTAAGCCAGTCAAACACATAAAGCGTGAACCAGCGGTTGATGATACGGAACAAGGGCCAACCCAGATATACAAGACGCTGCAACTCGAGGTCCTTGCCGAAAGTACTCTCCTCCTCCACACGCTGCAACAGACGGAAGTCATTGGGTCCGTAATAGAACTCCAGTTCTGTAGGCTGCTTTCCGGTTGGGTCGAAGAACGTTTTCATCTTTGCCCCATACTGTTTAAGATATCCCGAACCTTTCTCCAGAGGAATGCTTGTCATCTTGGCATTGGCTCCGAGGTCGTTGGCAGCTATCATCACCGCACTGAAGAACTGGTTCTTGAAAGCAACCCAGTCTATGACATCCTCTATCTCCTCATCAGTGACTTTACTTGTCTCGCTGAGATAATCCGTTCCGCCTTCGGCAATATGATATGTAAGCGTGGCATATCTGTTCTCGAACGTGAAGCCTTTCTCCTGCTGGCGGCACTTGTCCGTCCACTCAACATCCATACTGTTGCAGTTGGGGGCAAACAATCCGTTCATGCCCGTTACTCTCATAGAAACGTGCAGCATGTAGTCCTTGCCGAGCCTGTATGTCAAGGCAAGCGACTTTCCGTTTCCGGCGTCCGCCGTCATCGTCACTGTAGTATCCGTCACTCCCGACGGAGTGAAATACAGTTCATCGGTTACGATATTCATGTCTTTTCCTGCAAGCATGAATTTCAGCGACTGGTCATTGGCATCGAACAGTGTGACATCCTTGTTACCGTTGCGGTCTTTGAAATCCTTTATCACAGCCTTGCCAACGGTTCCTCCCTTGGTACTGAGAGTAAGTTCAAGCTTTGAGCTTTTCAGCACGACATTCTGTGCCGTACCTGTCATTGCATTGTAAAAAGCAGCCGTAGTGTCAGCCTTTGCCTGTATGGCAGCGGCACTACGCCGTGCCTTATCCGCCATGTCACGCTGTGCGGCAGCCTTTTCCCTGGTCACAGCCGTTATAGAATCCTGCATGCGCTGTTGTGCCACTTCCTCGGCAGAGGGCTGTGTATACCAGCTGAAGCCTATGAGTACTGCGGCAATAAGCACAAAGCCTATAATTGTATTTTTATCCATTATTTTATTTTTTGACGTTTAAACAAGTCGGAAAAACCGTATCCTCATTGCACTATTTCAAGTTTTTGTCTTTCTTGCATGCTATGGCGGTCTTCACGAAATCGAGGAACAGGGGATGAGGATAAAGCACAGTACTCGAATATTCCGGGTGGAACTGGGTTCCGATATACCACTTAAGTCCCGGTATCTCCACTATTTCCACAAGGTCGCTTTCGGGATTTCGTCCGGTACACTTCATGCCAAAACGCTCGTACTCCTGCTCAAAGTCGTTGTTGAATTCATAACGGTGACGATGGCGCTCCTGTATGAACTCCTTTTTATATATGTCGAACACTCTTGAACCTTGACGCAGCACACACTCGTATGCACCGAGACGCATGGTTCCACCCATGTTCGTTATATTCTTCTGATCCTCCATTATGTCTATCACGTTATGGCTTGTCGTCTCATCCATTTCCCTGCTGTTGGCATCCTCATAGCCAAGGACGTTACGCGCAAACTCTATAACCATCATCTGCATGCCGAGACATATACCGAAAGTGGGAATGTCGTGTGTACGCGTATAGTGGGCGGCAACAATCTTTCCCTCGATACCGCGCTGTCCGAAACCAGGACAGATCATTACGCCGTCCATTCCCGCCAGCTTTTCGGCAACATTCTCCTCGGTTATCTTCTCGCTGTTTATGAAAGTCGCCTTAACCTTATAGTCATTGTATGTTCCTGCCTGTGAAAGGCTTTCAAGAATACTCTTGTAGGCATCCTGAAGGTCATACTTGCCCACAAGACCGATGTTCACGACCTCCGTAGCATTGTGTCTGCGCTCAAGGAACGAGCGCCACGGACCGAGCGTAGGCAACTCGCCCACCGGTTCACCCATTTTACGCAGTATCGTCTCGTCGAGTTTCTGCTCCTGCATGCGCACGGGCACCTCGTATATCGTAGGCATGTCTACGCTCTGAACCACCGCATCAAAATCAACGTTGCAGAAGTTCGCCACTTTCTTTCGTATATTGTCGTTAACCGGATGCTCGGTGCGCAACACGAGGATGTCCGGCTGTATGCCCACGCTCTGCAGCTCTTTCACGGAGTGCTGTGTCGGTTTCGTTTTCAGTTCGCCGGCAGCCGAGAGATATGGTATATATGTAAGGTGTACGCAAAGAGCATTTCTGCCAAGTTCCCATTTAAGCTGGCGTATGCTCTCAAGGTACGGAAGACTCTCTATGTCGCCCACCGTTCCGCCTATCTCGGTTATGACAAAGTCATAGTTGTTCTTCTTTCCCAGCAGCTTTACATTACGCTTTATCTCGTCCGTGATATGCGGTATCACCTGTATTGTCTTTCCGAGATAATCTCCGCGCCGCTCCTTGTCTATCACCGCCTTGTATATGCGTCCGGTTGTTATGTTGTTTGCCTTGGTTGTCTGTATACCCGTAAAACGCTCGTAGTGTCCGAGGTCGAGGTCTGCCTCATGCCCGTCCACCGTCACATAACACTCTCCATGCTCATAAGGGTTCAGCGTTCCCGGATCGATGTTGATGTATGGGTCGAATTTCTGTATTGTGATGTTATATCCCCTTGCTTGAAGGAGCTTACCTATTGATGACGATATTATGCCCTTGCCAAGTGAGGACGCAACACCGCCGGTGACGAAGATATACTTTGTTTCTGCCACAATTATAAGATTTTTATTGTTAATTATCGATAAATACAAGGTGCAAAATTACAAAAAAATACGAAACGCGCAAAAATATTCATTTCTTATTTCACTATATTATATATGGTGTAAAAATATAGCTGACAGCGTATTGCTTATTTTAATAAATAGTATTAACTTTGCATCTTGTACACATTACACTTAAAGTGGCATGCAACAGATGAACATCAAATACATTCTGGTTTTCGCCTTTTCACTTTTTTTCCTGTCGGCAGGTGCAAGACCGGATAAAAGCAAGTTATCGGCAACGACCGATACGCTTATCGTAAAGGCATATACAGACTCTCTAATCCTATACAAACACCTGTCAGACTCTGCAAGCACGGCGCGTATCCAAAATCTCGAATATCCCGAAACCGACGCCCGTTTCTTCCGTATCTTCGCTCCGGCAACATTCTATCACTCCATTGCCGCAAGGAAAATGGGGTTAGGGAACATTCAGGAGAAAGATACAAACGACATGGAAGGCGAGATAGACAATGCATTGCTGAATGTATATCTGCATCGTCCCGACCTCGTGAAAAACAGCGAGAAGCTGATAGTCGACGCTGGAAAGGTGAAAGAGAACATCAATGCACCTATACGCAACAAGGTGGAATATGTGAAGGAAGCCGCACCGCTGCCCGACGAGAAACCGGAGATGCCGGTGGAAGTGATTGTATACAAGCCGAACTTCTGGACATTCTCGGGCGACTACTACCTGCAATTTTTGCAGAACTATGTGTCGGGAAACTGGTACAAGGGCGGCGAAAGCAACTATTCCATGGTGGCAAGTGCCATGCTGCAAGCCAACTACAACAACAAGCAGAAGGTGAAGTTCGACAACAAACTGGAGATGAAACTCGGTTTCCAGACATCACGCAGCGACAGTCTGCACAGCTTCAAGACATCCGAGGACCTTATAAGATACACGGGCAAACTGGGTCTTCAGGCAACGAAGAAATGGTACTATACATTGCAGCTTATAGCCTCGACACAGTTCATGAGGGGCTACAAGAGCAACGACGAGTTTGTATATTCCGACATTCTCTCGCCACTCAACATCAATGTTTCTATCGGTATGGACTACAACGTGAGCGCCTTCAACAAGAAACTGACGGGAAACATCCAACTGGCACCATTGGCATACAACTTCAGATATGTGGGGCGCGACGCCTTGGCAACACGATACGGACTTGACGAGGGCAAAAGGACAAAGAACGACTTCGGTTCGGAAATGACGGCAGACCTCACCTGGAAGTTCTCCGACATGATAAAATGGAAGACACGTCTGTATGCCTACACCACCTACGAACGTGCCGAGATTGAATGGGAAAACACCATATCGTTCCAGCTAAGCAAATACATATCGTCCAACATCTTCGTATATCCGCGTTTTGACGACGGTGTGAAGCGCGACGACGACCATGGCTACTGGCAGCTGAAGGAGTATGCGTCTTTAGGTTTCGCCTTCTCTTTCTGACATCATACCACATATCCGGGCACTCTACCGTATAGTGTCCGCCGCATGTCATAACGCATCCGGAGCGGTATGAAACAGCAAAAAGTTACACCAAACGTAACACATTGTAAATCAAGCCGATACCTTTTACGTTTCAAAAGGCGGCTTTTCAGGCTCTAAAAGGTGGCTTTTCAGAGTGCAAAAGGACGCCTTTTAGAACGCGAAAGGTTGTGTATTGAAAATAAGAATACAGCATTTTCACTTTTTCGGGGCTTTTCTCAGTATTTTAAACTAACTTTGCATAGGACAAGATTCGTCACGACAATCGCAAGTAAACCCGACCGTATTCGGGCTGCATTGCCGTTGCAACAATTTACGTAAACTATGGATATTAAGGATATATTAAAGAAGTTGCATGTCGAAAAACTCAACGACATGCAGAACAGGGCGGCAGATGCCATAACAAACACAGAAAAAGACGTGCTCATACTGTCTGCAACGGGCAGCGGAAAGACACTTGCATATCTGCTGCCGCTCGTACAGGCTGTAGACGGAAAGACCAACGAGATACAGGCTGTCGTGGTGGTTCCTAACAGAGAACTTGCCCTGCAATCGTACAACGTGTTCAGAAGCATGGGCTGCGGACTGAGGGCGGCATGTCTCTACGGTGGCAGACCAACAATGGACGAGCACCGCATGCTGCGACAGGAACGCCCGCAAATAGTATTCACGACACCCGGACGTGCAAACGACCATATAGATAAAGAGAACTTTACGACGGACAACATCAGGTATTTTGTAATCGATGAGTTCGACAAATGTCTTGAAATGGGATTTGCAAACGAGATGAACCGACTGGTGAACAGACTGCCGGCTGTGAAGCGCAGAATACTTCTGTCTGCAACGGAGGCCGATGCCTTTCCGCGATTTCTCAACATGCAGCAGTTTATAAAGATAGACAACCGCACCGGCGACGACGGCATATCCGAACGCGTGGACACGCACATAGTGAACAGTCCGGCAAAAGATAAGCTCGCCACCCTGGCGGCACTGCTGCGCAGTCTTGGCGAGAAGAGCAGCATAGTGTTCCTGAACTACCGCGACTCGGTGGAGCGCACGGGCAATTATCTGCGCGACGAGGGATTTACGTTGAGCGTATTCCACGGCGGCATGGAGCAAAAAGAGCGCGAAGACGCATTATATAAATTCAGCAACGGCTCTGCCAACATACTGGTATGTACGGACATTGCATCGCGCGGACTGGACATTCCAGATGTTGAGAACATCATACACTATCATCTGCCACAGACAGAAACGGCATTCGTACACCGCGTGGGAAGAACGGCACGGTGGGACGCGCAGGGAAGCACCTTCCTGATAAAGGGACCGGAAGAGACGCTCCCGGAATTTATAAAAGAAGAAACGGCGACATACGACATGCCCGAATATCTTCCGCAACCGGCACAACCCGTAATGGTTACATTATATATAGGTAAGGGCAAGAAGGACAAGATATCGAAAATGGACATCGTGGGCTTTCTCTGCAAAAAGGGCGGACTGAAGGGAAACGAGATAGGACGCATAGACGTAAAGGAGAGATATACGTACGTTGCGGTAAAGCGGCAGAAAGCTGAAGCCGTGATAAGGAAAACGCGGAATGAGAAAATTAAAGGTATAAAAACGTTAATCGAACTTGTCAAATAGTAACATATAGACACCTGTTTTTTACATTTGTTCCAAATTTATTTGTACGTCTCGGATAAAAAGAGTAATTTCGCAATGCTTTAAACAACATCTGAATATTCATATTTTAAATAACAAATAAGATGAAGAAATACAACTTTAACGCAGGTCCGTCAATGCTTCCGCGCGAAGTTATTGAGAATACTGCCAAGCAGATTTTAGACTTCAACGGCAGCGGACTGTCTCTTGCAGAGATAAGCCACAGAGCCAAGGATTTCCAACCGGTTGTCGATGAGGCCGTTGCTCTTATCAAGGAGCTTCTGAACATACCGGAAGGGTATTCCGTTATCTTCCTGGGCGGCGGTGCTTCACTTGAGTTCTGCATGATTCCGTACAACTTCCTCGTAAAGAAAGCCGCATATCTGAACACCGGAACATGGGCAAAAAAGGCTATGAAAGAGGCAAAACTGTTCGGAGAGGTGATTGAGGTTGCTTCATCGGCAGATGCCAACTACACATTCATACCTAAAGACTGGACCTGTCCGGAAGACGTTGACTATCTGCACATAACTACAAACAACACTATCTACGGAACCGAGATACGCAAGGAACTTGACGTTCCGGTACGCATGATAGCCGACATGTCGTCTGACATATTCAGCCGTCCGATAGACGTGGCTAAATATGACGTGATATACGCAGGCGCGCAGAAGAACCTCGCAATGGCGGGTGTCACGCTCGTAATCGTAAAAGACGAGATACTGGGCAAGGCGGAGTCTGTACGCCAGATACCTACAATGCTCAACTACAAGACTCACGTGGAAAAAGGCTCGATGTTCAACACACCGCCCGTAGTTCCCATATACTCGGCACTGGAAACCCTGCGCTGGATAAAGAAGAACGGTGGTGTGGAAGCAATGGACAAGCTGGCACGTCAGCGTGCGGAAATATTATACAACGAGATTGACCGCAACAAGTTGTTCAAAGGCACCGTGGCAAAGGAAGACCGCTCTGTAATGAACATCTGCTTTGTTATGAACGACGAATACAAAGAGCTGGAGAAGCCTTTCTTCGAGTTCGCTACATCCAGGGGAATGGTCGGCATAAAGGGTCACCGCTCGGTAGGCGGATTCCGCGCAAGCTGCTACAATGCACAGACAATAGAGGGCGTTGAGGCTCTCGTGGCATGTATGAAGGAATTCGAGGCGATGAACTAAGAACCCGACACACATAATCCGTGACTGTTCATCACAGTAAAGCGAGAATAATTCGTAATTCAAAATTCAACACTCGTAATTAACTATGAAAGTATTGGTAGCAACAGAGAAGCCTTTCGCAGCAGCAGCCGTGGAAGGTATAAGGAAAGAAGTTGAAGGTGCAGGACACGAACTTGCCCTGCTTGAGAAATATACGGAAAAGCAGCAGTTGCTCGATGCCGTGGCTGACGCGGATGCACTGATAATACGCAGCGACAAGGTTACCGCAGAGGTACTCGAAGCTGCCAAACAGCTGAAGATTGTAGTCCGTGCCGGTGCCGGATACGATAACATCGACTGTGAAGCAGCAAAGGCTAAAGGCGTGGTGGCAGAGAACACACCGGGACAGAACGCCAATGCCGTGGCAGAGCTTGTATTCGGAATGCTGGTATATGCCGTGCGCAATTTCTACAATGGCAAGGCGGGTACCGAACTGCTTGGAAAGAAACTCGGCATACTGGCTTTCGGCAATGTAGGACGTAACGTGGCACGCATCGCCAAGGGCTTCGGCATGGATGTTTACGCATACGATGCTTTCTGCCCTGCCGACGTGATAGAGGCTGCCGGTGTTCATGCGGCATCATCACAGGATGCTCTCTTCGAGACATGCGACGTTGTTTCACTCCACATACCTGCCACTCCCGAAACAAAACAGAGCATCGACAAGGCTCTCGTTGGCAAGATGAAGAAAGGCGGAATACTCGTAAACACGGCACGCAAGGAAGTCATCAACGAGCCGGAACTGCTGGAGCTGATGGCTGAACGCGAGGACATAAAGTTCGTTACGGACATCATGCCGGATGCAAACGACGAGTTTACAAAATTCGCAGGACGCTACTTCTCAACTCCGAAGAAAATGGGTGCGCAGACAGCAGAGGCAAACATCAATGCCGGCATAGCTGCCGCAAAGCAGATAAACGCGTTCTTCAAAGACGGATGCACCAAGTTCCAGGTGAACAAGTAAAATACTATTGAATCGGTATTATAAGTCTCAAAAAGGAGCAGAAAACAGTAGCATGCCACATGTAACAGTGCGGACATGTTACTGTTTCTCGTTTTTTATATACACATCTGATACCACAATAACAATGAAGTAAAATCATATATTGTCCGGAAATATGCTTTACCCACAATAACCCTATGGGTTACGGGTCCTAAAGCATAGGGTTACGATGCGTAAAGCTATGGGTTATTGCAACAAAACGACAGGCAACCGGAATGTACGACATATCTACGTGATTTACAATGTTTTACATATTTCATTCAATATCAGGTCCGGAATGATGCGAAAACACAGAAAACAATCTGCCGAGCAAAACACCGGGAGGAAGGTAAAATGTACTTGTTAAATCCATGGTATAATCACATTTTTTTACTTTTTATTTGTGTTTCACATATATTTTCAATAAGTTTGTAATCTTGATAACAAGATATTAAAAGAACGAACGACTATGAACCACATTGAAAGATTTTATGCCACGATCGAACGCAGACCCGTAGACCGGCCTGCATCATGGCTTGGCATACCCGACACAGGTGCAATACCTTTATTGTACAAGCATTTTGGAGTGAACGATATGAAAACGTTGAAAGCCTGTATCGATGATGACATTTATCCGGTGGAAATGCCCTACCACTCGCCGACAAGCAACGCCATATATGCGGCATTTGACTTTGCAAAACGCAAGTCGGACGGTTCCAACGAGGAACGCACGCTGACGGCACCGGGATTTTTCGAGGATTACACCGACGCTTCTGCCGTTGACCTGTTCGACTGGCCGCAACCCGAGAAGTACATAGACCCGGAAGAATGCCGCCGTGTGGTGGAAGACGTGCCGGAAGGATATGCTGTTATGGGAGTGGTATGGTCTGCACATTTCCAGGATGTGTGCGCTGCTTTCGGTATGGAAGACGCACTTGTGAAAATGTTCATAGCACCCGACTTGTTCAAGGCTGTGATAGACAGGATCACGGACTTCTATCTCCGTGCAAACGAGATATTCTACAAGGCAACGCAAGGCAAGCTGCACGCTGTGCTGATAGGCAACGACTTCGGCAGCCAACAGAACCTTATGGTGGGTCCGGAGCAGTTGCGCGAGTTCGTATTCCCGGGCACACGACGCCTGATAGAGCAGGCAAAGCGTTACGGACTTAAGGTGATACATCACTCGTGCGGCTCTATATACGACATCATTCCGGACCTTATCGAGATGGGCGTGGACGCCATACATCCTATACAGGCACTTGCCACGCGCATGGAACCGGAGCGGTTGAACAGGGATTTCGGTTCGCGCGTGTCGTTCTGCGGAGGCGTGGACGCACAGCATCTCATGGTAAACGGCACGCCGAAAGAGGTCGCTGCCAAAATAAGAGAATTGAAGGAACTGTTCCCTACGGGACTTATAATATCACCGAGCCATGAGGCAATACTGCCGGACACGAGGATGGAAAACGTCGAGGCACTGTTCCGTGCCGTCAAAGGGGAGGCAAAACGCTACGGAAGCGTTATAAAAGTGGCACCGGGAAAGCTGGAGGAATACAAACGGTTGCACGCCGCGGTATGGCCCTCGGTACTTAAAATGATACACGAATGTAACCTTAGAAACTACAGCATATATTATAAGGACGGATATCTGTTCAGCTATTACGAATACATCGGTGACGACTATGCCGCCGACATGGCAAAAATGGCTGCCGACCCCGAGACACAACGCTGGTGGACATTCTGCATGCCGTGTCAGGAACCGCTGGAAACACGCGCTGAAGGAGAATGGTGGGCAGACATGGAAGAGGTGTTCCATACGGAATGAAAAGGTGATATTTAATGTTTCATTATTAGTTTTTCACGCATATTTTTCGTAAGTTTGCAAATAAAACAGGAACTGTTAAAACATATAAAAAACAATTATCATGGCAACAATAAAACCTTTCAAGGGCATAAGACCGCCAAAGGAATTGGTGGAAAAAGTAGAGTCACGACCATACGACGTACTCAACTCGGAAGAGGCACGCGCCGAAGCCGGCGACAACGAAATGAGTCTTTATCACATAATCAAGCCTGAAATAGACTTTGAACCGGGTACAAGCGAATATGACCCGAGGGTCTATGAGAAAGCTGCCGAGAATTTCAGGGAGTTCAAAGAGAACGGATGGCTTGTACAAGATGACAATGAGCATTATTATATATATGCCCAGACTATGAATGGCAAGACACAGTACGGACTTGTGGTGGGTGCATACGTAGACGACTACATGACGGGAGCGATAAAGAAACATGAGCTGACACGCCGCGACAAGGAAGAAGACCGCATGAAGCATGTACGTGTAAACAATGCGAACATAGAGCCGGTGTTCTTTGCATATCCTGACAACGGCGTTTTAGACAGCCTCATAATGCGCTATGCCGCCACAGAGCCGGAATATGACTTCATCGCCCCGATAGACGGTTTCCGCCACCGGTTCTGGATTATAAGTAATGAAAAAGACATCGAAGTCATAACAGATGAGTTTGCAAAAATGCCTTCTCTGTATATCGCCGACGGTCATCATCGTTCCGCAGCAGCTGCATTGGTAGGCGCTGAGAAAGCAAAACAAAATCCCGACCACACAGGTACAGAGGAATACAACTACTTTATGGCTGTGTGTTTCCAGGCATCGCAACTCACCATTCTTGATTATAACCGTGTGATAAAAGACCTGAACGGCATGTCAAATGAGGACTTCATCAATGCACTTGAGAAAAACTTCACCGTAGAAGAAAAAGGATGTGACATATACAAGCCCTGCCGTCTGCACGAATTCTCGATGTATCTTGACGGAAAATGGTATTGTCTTACAGCCAAAGACGGCACATACGACAACTCCGACCCTATCGGCGTGCTTGACGTGGACATATCAAGCCGCCTTATACTTGATGAAGTTCTGGGAATTAAAGACCTGCGCTCGGACAAGCGCATCGACTTTGTGGGCGGACTGCGCGGACTTGAAGAGTTGAAAAAGCGTGTTGACAGCGGTGAGATGCGCATGGCTCTGGCTCTTTATCCGGTATCAATGAAACAGATTATGGACATTGCCGACAGTGGAAAGATTATGCCTCCAAAGGCTACTTGGTTTGAGCCGAAACTGCGTTCCGGACTTGTTATACATGAATTAGGGTAAATCCTGATACCTAAAATTTATCAAAAAGTGCAGGACAAATACAGGACCATAGCAAATACAGGCGAGGGAACTTATACGGAAAAGCGTAGTAAGTTCCTCGCTTTTTCTCACCATGTAGAGACTGTGGACGAGATAAAAGAACTGTTGCAGCAATATCGCAAGAAGTATTATGATGCACGTCACGTGTGCTATGCCTACATGCTCGGTCCGGAAAGGACAGAGTTTCGTGCCAATGACGACGGTGAACCGAGCAGCACGGCAGGGAAGCCCATATTGGGACAGATAAACAGTGCCGAGCTGACTGATATCCTTGTAGTGGTCGTACGCTATTATGGCGGAGTAAATCTCGGCACCGGAGGACTTATCGTGGCATACCGCGAGGCTGCCATGCAGGCAATTGCCGCTTCTGAAATAGTTAGCCGAACCGTGGAAGAGGTCATCACATACACGTTTCCATACGTAATGATGAATGCCGTAATGAGAATTGTGAAGGAGATGTCGCCGCGCATCGTATCGCAGACATTTGACAATACATGCACCATAAGCCTCGGTATAAAAAAGTCAGAAGCCGGAATTCTTAGAGAAAAATTAAACAAATTATCCTTTGAATAATTGCATTTGTTCAAAATAAATATTACTTTTGCACTGTCTTTAGACAACATAAAAGGAAGATTGGCAGAGTGACCGAATGCGCTGGACTCGAAATCCGGTATACCCTCTTCGGGTATCGGGGGTTTGAATCCCTCATCTTCCGCAAAGGAAATCCGATGATTACGAATAGTCATCGGATTTTATTTTAAAATAGAACCGCACCGTTCAACATTTGGAACGGTGCGGTTCTATTTGTTCATTTGCTCCAGAAACGCGATGTTATATCGGCAAAACTGTCATTGGCAACACGCTTGTAAAGCCGCTGGTTGGTATCAGGACTCTTCAGACCGCCGAGATGTTTTATGTAAGGACCTGTCTTTATATAGTCGAAATCGTTTTTCCTTACAACGCCCGGTATGCGCGCCCTGCCGCTATACCATGCCACCTTGAGCCTCGGATAAGAACCATGCAGGTATTCGGCGAGCATGTTTACATATTCCGGTTCCGCATCGCCACCCATAAAGCACACGCATGTTATGTCCGAACCATACCCGTTTATTATGTCCTCCAGTTCTTCCGTAGTCAGCAATGTTCCAGTATCCTCCCAAAGATACTTGCTGTGACAGCCCGGACAATGGCAGGGACAACCTGAAATATTGACAGATAATGTCACCTCATCCGGTATCTCCTGAAACACGATACCGGTGTTTACATATTTCAACATGATATATATCGACTGTAATTAAACATCATGCCGACACGGCTTACAAGTCCGCATTGGCATAAAAACGCCTTGCCGCCTCTTGCTGACGCGCGGCAGAGAAGTTGCTGACACGCTTTAAATAACCTATAATACGTGTCATATAATCAACGTTCTTGCTCTTACAGTGGGGGCATTCTTTAAGATAGCGCTTGTCGATATATCCGCAATCGTTGCATATGGTGTTGGGAATATTGAACGTAAAGTAATTACATCCTTCCTTTGCAGCAACCCTGAGCAATTGTCTGTATTGCGCTTTTGACAAGTGTTCCTCGAGATTCATGTGCAATGCGGAACCTCCCGTAAGATGCTGTATGTATGGCGCACCATGGAGTTTGAACTTCTCTATGATGTCAAGAGAATCGTCCTCTACCACATAGAAATAGCTGTTATAACAGTCACGAGGTACAAAATATCCGTCTTCCCTGTCCCACTTGGCATGCTTCACACCGACATTCTCTGCGGGAATCATCTCACAATTGAACAATATATCCTTGGTTCTGTACAGTTTGTTATACTTCTCGATCAGCCCGAGAATACTTTGCACAAACTTCAAATATTTGGGATTATCCGTTATTTCAAGCCCCATAAACTCCGCAGCCTCCACAAGTCCGTTAATTCCTACGGTCAGATACTGGCGTCCTATATTGATATATCCGGCGTCAAACAACGGCAGCATGCCATTCTTCTGCAAATCCTTGAGATTTTCATTGTAAGCCATCTGTACCTTATGCACCAAGTCTATGACATCACACAAGAACGTCTCATAATCCATTTTGTTATTTACGGCATACTGTATGCAGCGGTTCAAGTTGATTGTAAGCACACTCTTCGAACCTGTAGAGACACCGCCCGCACCAAGCGTATAGCTGAAACCGTTGTCCTGTATCTCGTTTCTGAGACGACAACACGAACTGAGAGAATCGGCATTGTCACTCATATATGTAAAGAACGAATGTCCCTCGGAATACATCTCGGCAGCAAAGTCGCCCCATTCCTTGTCTATCACATCTCCATTCTCTGTAAGAAGAGCCATTGTCTCGACAGGGAATGTAAGCACAGTCTTCGTTCTCTCCTTGTTAAACCATTTCATGAAACGCTTCTGAAGCCAGCTCAGTCCGTTCCAGTCCGGCTTGCTTCCATCCGGAAAATAGAACTCTCCGAAAAGGCTTTCAAAATACGGGCGGTCGTAATAAGCAATGTTCCAGAACACCGCCTGGTAATTACGTGCTCCCGTAGGTTGGTTTATAGAATATACAATCTGCTCGAAACAGTCGGTTATCATCTTGTCTATCGTCCGGTGTTTCAACGACATATCAACCACCTTGTCTGCTTCTTTCCAATACTCCTTTCCGTACTCCATACCAAGAAAGTAGTTCAGGTACATCAGGAATTCAGGTGTCGCGCATGCACCGCTCAACATGCTTGATACCATGAAGACCATGTTTACAAATCCGCCGCAGAATGATTTCAGGTTTGTAGGAGCAGTAGAATTGCCGCCAATGGATGTTGTTCCACCAATAAGCCACGGATACATGGTTATCGAAGCACAATAATTTGCAAGACTTGTCTCGTCATTCTTATATATAAAATGATGTGTAAGCAAGTCCACATACTTGTCCGCCAGTTCTTTTCCATACATCTTTCTAATGCGGTCTGTCAGAAGCCTGCGGTTCAGACGAATGAAGCTCGACTTTGGAAGCTCACCTATCAAAGTTGCAATATTCTTATGTTCCACATTAGCATTGGCATCATATTTCGAACCTGTAGCCGCATTGCTCGCAACACAATAGTCTGCCAAAAAGTTCAACTTCTCCATTGTCTCGCGATCTTCGGTATGGCGCTGACGATACAGCATAAAGCTCTTTGCCACCTTATAATAGCCCTCTTTCATCAGAGCTTCCTCGACTTCATTCTGTATATCCTCTACCTTTATACCCTCATACATATTCAAATGACTGAGTATCTGCGATATACGTCCGAGATCAACAGGCTCGTCTACTGAATTGAAAGCCTTTATTATGGCATTCATAATCTTGTCAAGACTAAAGCGCTCCACTACTCCATCGCGCTTTGTAATAGTAAAGTTTTTTATTTCCATGATGCTCTTTTTGGGAAATTTTCAAGCTTTCAATCGTCAAAAAGTTTTCTATTTTGAAAACTTTATCCGGATTACAGCCTGTAAAGGTTTTCCGATTTGTCTAATATTATCGGTTACAAAGGTAGCATAAAAATTAAAACTTCATGCCACTTACATATAAAAAATTATCGAAAAAGTGAAAGGTAACCTACAACTTGACCGAGGAAATATCGACAAGATTATTCACGATTGCATATATTGTCAATCCTGCCGGACTGTGTATCTGCAACTTGCGTGCAATATTACGCCGATGTGTAATGACCGTATTTACGGAAATAAAAAGATGATCGGCAATCTCCTTATTTGTCATCCCTTGCACTAGAGCTACAACAACATCCTTTTCACGATCGCTCAACGCCTCGCCCCCATCTTTATTCCGGCTTATCATACGCGATATTTTCGCAGAGACATCGTTTTTCTTAAACTTGTTCTCAAGATTACGTATCACTGGAATAAACATCTCGTCTTCTATTCTTGCATGCTGTTTCAGCCATTCCTCGTTACTATAAAGGTCGTGAAGAGTAGCTATAAGCTGGTTGTTCCTGTGCGAATCGCTCGGCAGATATTTTATTATAATATTCTTCAATTCTCTCAGTTTCATGTCTATCTGATCATGATGTTTCGAGAAAGTATCTATATCATAACTATCGTCAACCTTCCGGTTAAGCAGTCCTTCCACATACGGAAACACGTGCTGCTCCTCATACTCCATGTGCACACGAACCTCATCGGCAAACTCGTCATACAAGCGGAGTATCAACCGGGCAAGATTATCGCTATCGTCCAGTGCCTCTTTCAGCTCACGCCGTATGAAAGGAAGTTCAAAATTAAGGTAATACTCATGAGATGCTTCAAGATAATGAAGCAGTGTGGAAATGGAGAGACGGTCGTTATCGTTAACAGGAGCGTTACCGTTCATAGAGAAATTAACCACGGCAAGAAAGGTGCATGTATCAACGTTCTGCTCCTCGCAAACTTCTCTTACAGTCTTGTCTCCAAAACCCAGGTTGATGCCAAAACGTCCCAAGCTCTGCAACATGTCATAATTGTCCGCGATAAGAGATATCATCCTGTCGTCGGCTTCATATATCTTATTATTCTTCATCCCTCACACCTTAATTATATATATATAAATACAGCTATAGAATGTACAAATGCACAAGCAGCACACACCGTACAAAGTAACGAATTTTATCTCAATCCTGCAACTGCCGCCTTGTCTTTATCATATCTCTATCGTATATCCTATGCCGACATCAAACGTCTTCTCCGTCTTCATCCCACAAAAACGGCGGTGTCCGTACTCTACCTTCAGCACCAAATTACGCAATGGAGATATATTTGCACCAAGTGTCATTTTGTTCCTTGACTCTACTTCAAACACACCGTCATAACGAACAAAAGGCAACAGAATCACACCCTTTTCATGAAATCCCGTGAGTACTGCAAAGTCATACCCTACTTCCATGCCAACCGACTTGACTCCACAATCGGTACAATAAACAGCCGAACCGTCGGCTATCCATCCGTTTTTACGGAAATCAAAATCCACGACACCAAAGAAAACACCGTCTGTTCCAATAAACTCACCTGCCCTACATCGTCTTACCATGCCACATGAAGACTTGCCCCAATAGCCTCCGGCACCTATACGCAACCCATCGACAACATCTGTAAAATCGTTTCTGAAAGCGACACCGAGTGCACACGAACGGTTAATCGGAAAGTCAAGACACGAAATCATGGAAGCTTCGTAACGCCAGTTGCCGACAGCGCCCCATACCGCAAGTCCCGTTTCGTGCCACGACATAGGCAGAACGCCAGACTCACTTTCCGGATCGTAAATGGTAAGTGCAGGTCCTCCACTATTTGTAATCCCCACCGGAATATCCAAGATACCACCTTTCACATTCAGTTTTTCATCAAAAGCCTTATTGACATACAACATGTTTGTTGAAAACATATCCTTGAACGAACCGCACCATGCACCGTCTTCATAAAAACGCTCATATTCAAAGTCTGCCGACAGAGACCAACCTTTACCCAAACGTAGGAGTCCAGACAACTCTATATGCGGAAAATCAAAAACCGTACGGTTATCACCATAATAATTATGTCCGCAATTGGTCTCAAACGAAACTTCGCCTTCAAATATTGCCGAAGTATCCGTTCCGTCATCATCAGCACGGGCAATGCTTGCCCCACACACAAGCAGCAACAATGCTGCAACCATCGTTTTCCTTAAATTCATAACATCCGTATAATCAAATAAGAGCCACGCCCCGCTCTTCACAGCATCCTCCAAATTCATATATCGCATCATTCCCGGAATTTCGGGTTATGTCCTCAGCCGCCTTTCAAGACGTAAAGAAAATAATATCCGTCATCAATATCACATTTCAACGGTGCAAAATAACAAAATATATCCCGGAGATGCAATCACAAAAAATAGGTATTTTTTCGCGAACCACCATACAGACAATACCTATTCCACATCATGCAGAAAACCGAAAGGTGTCGGAACACAGATTTGTCCCGACACCTTTTAGTGATTTTACAGTCCGTCATGAGGCTGCAATATACCTGTTTTTATTTAGCGTATGCCACCGAACGGGTCTCACGTATAACCGTTATCTTAACCTGTCCGGGATATGTCATCTCGTTCTGTATCTTCGTTGCAATCTCTCCGGAAAGCGCCTCTGTCTCCTTATCGTCCATCTTGTCTGCACCGACAATTACACGCAATTCACGACCTGCCTGTATTGCGAAGGTCTTGGTAACGCCGGGATAACTCATGGCTATTGCCTCAAGGTCGTTAAGACGTTTGATATAAGCCTCTACTATCTCACGACGGGCACCGGGACGAGCACCGCTTATGGCATCGCATATCTGAACAATCGGTGCGAGCAACGTGTTCATCTCCATTTCATCGTGGTGAGCACCGATTGCATTGCATATATCTGCTTTCTCCTTATACTTCTCGGCAATCTTCGCTCCATACAATGCGTGAGGCAGTTCACTCTCCTCATCAGGCACCTTACCGATATCATGCAGCAGTCCGGCACGCTTCGCCTTCTTTGGATTCAAGCCCAGTTCCGAAGCCATGACAGCACACAGGTTTGCCGTTTCGCGTGCATGTTGCAACAGGTTCTGTCCGTAACTTGAACGGTATTTCATCTTACCTATTATGCGTACAAGTTCGGGATGAAGTCCGTGTATGCCAAGGTCTATCGCCGTGCGTTTGCCCGTCTCTATTACTTCATTGTCGAGCTGCTTCTTGACTTTAGCCACAACTTCCTCTATACGCGCAGGATGTATGCGCCCGTCGGCTACGAGCTGATGCAGAGCAAGACGGCACACCTCTCTTCTTATGGGGTCGAAAGCTGAAATAACGATTGCCTCCGGCGTATCGTCCACAACGATTTCCACTCCGGTGGCAGCCTCAAGGGCACGTATGTTGCGTCCCTCACGACCGATGATACGCCCCTTGACCTCGTCGTTGTCGATATGGAACACGCTGACAGAATTTTCTATCGCCGTTTCCGTTGCCACACGCTGTATGGTCTGTATAACGATTTTCTTTGCCTGGGAGTTGGCATTAAGCTTTGCCTCATCCATTATTTCGTTTATATATCCGGCGGCATTTGTGCGTGCCTCGTCTTTCAGACTTTCCACAAGACGGTTCTTTGCTTCTTCAGCACTAAGCCCCGAAAGTTCCTCCAACTTGGCACGTTCCTGCAGCTGCATTTTGTCAAGCTCTTCCTGCTTTACCTGCAACAGCTTCTTCTCATTGTCTATACGCTGCTGCTGCTGATCCACTTCCTGCTTTTTTCTGCCGAGTTCTTCCTGACGCTGATTGAGCGAAATCTCGCGCTGCTTCAGCCGGTTCTCACCCTGCTGTATCTTCTGGTTACGCGCATGTACCTCTTTTTCAAGTTCAGCCTTCTTGTTAAGGAATTTCTCCTTTACCTCAAGCAATTTCTTTTCTTTCAACACTTCCGCTTCCTTATCGGCGGCTGCTATCAGCTCATTGTATTTTCCTTTTATGACATAACGGAAAATAACATATCCGCATATTCCCCCTACAACAAGGGCTACAACTGCGGCTATAACACATTCTATCATTTGTTTTTAAGTTTATATAATTAAAAATATTCTCACTTCAAGACACTACTCTGCCTACGGCTCCGCGACAACATCACGGCTCCAGGGCTTTTTCTATCTCCGCAGTGATTTTGGCGAGAATATCATTATAGGGACCGACATCGTTCCGCATCTTGTCCTTTTCAAACTTCAGCGCGATATCTATCATTGCCATATACAATATCTCTTTATCGCTTTTGCGCCCCTTATAAACACCGGCGTATGTGTTCACCGTACTGCTTATAAGTTTCGCCGCCTCACGATAAAAATACTCATCCTCGCGCAAAACCTTAACGGGGATGTCCGTATCGTATACGTGCAATCTTATATGTAATTTATCATTCTCTTCCATCATCGCCACGGTCACTTTTCACTCAGCAGCGTAATACATTTGTTCACGTCTCTTATCAGTCCGGAAAGCCGGCGTTTTGCGGCGTCCATGTCACCGTCGGTAATCTCCAGCATCCTCGCCATTTTGAGACTTTCGTAGTCTTTCTGCGCCTGCGCCAACTGCAACCGGAGCCTCTCTATCTCCTTATCGCGCTCGTCCACCATGGCATACAGGTCATCGTTCTCCTTCCTTACCTGCTTGTAATGGAGAATCATCTGCCTTACACGCGTAGTGAACAGCGTCAGTTGTTTGTTGTCATCAGCCATCAAATTACTTTTTGCCGACAAATTTACTAAATTTAAACGAGAACACAAAAGATTAGTCAAAGTTTATTAACATACACATCTATATTAGACCTGCAACATCATGCCACGCGACACCTTACCGATGAAAATCCAAGAGGTGGCGTTTCAAACTCTGAGAGGTGCCCTTTTACATCCTAAAAGGGCACCTTTTGCAACTCACTATGGCACAGCGCGTTAAGAGGTCTGCCACCGAAAGCGTTCCGTAAGCACAAGGATAAAGAACTAACTGATTGAAAATCAAGAAAAAAGAGATAAATTCGAAACTTGCTGAATTTATACAAATGACTTGGAAAAGACAGCGGAAATGACACCGGTTCCAAATACCTGCGGCTTTCCCCGAAGTACGTTTCATACAGGGAAAGCCGCCGGACATGTCTTTATTTTTTCTGCTCCGCATCACCGTCCGGACGCGGTTCTTTCTTCGCAAGCATCACAACGCCGAACACAAAGTCGGTAATCCATTTTTTGCTGAACCCCAGTCGCTTGTCGTATGCACGTATACCGGCTACCGTCTTCAACACTCCGGGATCGGAAAAGTCGTTCTTATCGAAAATGTCATCAACCGTCTTCTCCGTCATCTTGTACAGCGTCTTCTTGAAAAAAGACGGCATGCGCAACTTGAACTTCATCAGATTTCCGGTCAGCATCATCATATCCTGACTGAAATTCTGAAACTGCACCATGTATGTCTGTACATCCTGTATCTTCCGGCAGTTCTTTCTGATGCTCTGGTCTATCTCCTTGAAAAAGTCGTCTTCCGTGCCGTAGATGTCTTTCAGCATCTTCCGGCAGTGGCGTTTCTCACCAACGCCAAGCTTGTTGTTGACCGTCGGCACACGCAGTGTTGTCTTGAACAGACGAAGATCGGGGAGCATCGCCAAATTGGTTATGCCCGCACTCTCGGCTATGGCTGCCTGAAAATAAACGCGAATAAGCGTCATATAGTCCTCCATGCCACCGGCACGTCCCTCTTCCGCACTTTTTTTACCGAACAATTTACTAAAAAATCCCATGTCTATGATATAAAATAAAATTCCAATTAAAACTCTCCACGCCGCACACAACAAAGAACGGACGGCGCAACATGCCTGCAAATGTACGGCAAATAGAGCAAAAATCAAAATAAAATTTGAATATTCTCATTTTATTTTCTTACCTTTGCGCACACTTATTAATTAATAAAAAAATGTATTAAAGACGGCTGAAGAGCGGAAGCCCCGGCGTATGACACACAAGAACGCATAAACAGCACATGTTCCGTTCGTGCCGAAAACAGTTCTCGATCATGAAAGGTATTGTACTTGCAGGAGGTTCGGGCACACGCCTATACCCCATCACCAAGGGTATAAGCAAACAGTTGATTCCTATTTTCGACAAGCCCATGATATATTATCCCATTTCGGTACTTATGCTTGCCGGAATAAGGGAAATACTCATAATATCCACACCACATGACCTTCCGGGCTTCCGTCGTCTGCTTGGCGACGGAGCAGACTTCGGAGTAAAATTCGAATATGCCGAGCAGCCATCACCCGACGGACTTGCACAGGCTTTTATAATCGGTGAGAAATTCATCGGCAATGACAATGTATGCCTTGTTCTCGGCGACAACATCTTTTACGGTTCAGGCTTTACGGGACTGCTGCGCGACAGTGTCAAAGAAGCGGAAAAAGGGAATGCTACCGTATTCGGGTATTATGTAAACGACCCGGAAAGATATGGAGTGGCAGAATTTGACATTAATGGAAACTGCCTGAGCATAGAAGAGAAACCGGAACACCCGAAAAGCAATTATGCGGTGGTTGGACTTTATTTTTATCCCAACAGCGTAGTGAAAGTTGCAAAAAATATAAAGCCGAGTGCAAGGGGCGAACTGGAGATAACAACCGTCAACCAAGAATACCTCAACCACAGAACACTAAAGGTAAAAACACTCCAAAGGGGTTTTGCATGGCTTGACACCGGCACACACGACTCATTGTCGGAAGCATCCACATTCATAGAGGTTATAGAAAAACGACAGGGACAGAAAATCGCATGCCTCGAAGAGATAGCATACAGACGAGGATGGATAGATGCAGAGAAGTTGGCACAACTGGCACAACCGATGCAAAAGAATGATTACGGAAAATATCTCCTGAGAATTATTGGCGACAGAACATAATATTATCATTCAATATACCCATTACTTCAAAATTAAAAATAAAAAAAAGAAACAAATATATGACTACAGAACAACAGCAAAACAATCCGTTTGTTCCGGAAGTGGAAGAAGAGCAGTCGGTCTTCAGTCTCCGGTCTATTTACACATTAATTATCCTTAACTGGCAGTGGTTTGTGCTTTCAACAATCATCTGCCTCGGTTCGGCATACCTGTATTTGCGTTATACAACACCAATACACAATGTGACGACAAAAATACTTATCAAAGATGACGGGAACAGCAACAAAATGCGCAGAACTTCTGTAAATGGTATAGAGTCGATGACGAACCTCGGAACCATCACAACCGGATATGGTATAGAAAACGAACAGGAAATATTGAAATCGACAATAGTTGCCGTACAGGCTGTACGCGACCTGAAACTTTATGTGTCTTACTGGAATGACGGCAGAATAAAAGACCAGATCCTATATAAGACACAACCAATAAGCGTTGATTTGGATTTTGCGCACTTGGAAAAACTAAGCCACCCGATAAATCTAAAAATAACCCGCAAGGGTGGAACATATAAGGTGGAAGGTTCGTACTGGCAAACCATAGACGAACTTACAGCCAATGGTTCTTTCTCTTTTGAAAAGACTTTCAGCAGCCTGCCGTACACCATCGAGACAAAAACCGGTACAATCTATCTCACGAAAAACAATGGATACACCATGAGAGACGGACAGAAAATGATTGTAAGAATAATGTCTCCGCAAAACGCCTCATACAAATATGCCAACGGACTGTCCATACAGCAGTCGGGCAAAGAGACAAGCGTGCTGAACATCAGTTTCAAGGATACCAACATAAAACGAGGTATCGACTTCCTCAACCAGCTTGCCATCTGCTATAACGGCTTGGCAAATGAAGACAAGAACGAAATAGCCGTACGTACCGAGAGCTTTATTAATGACCGTCTTGAGAAAATCAGTGCAGAGCTGAACAACACCGACGGTTCACTGGAAAGTTATAAGAAAAGAAACAATCTTATAGAACTGAAGATTGACGCTCCGGGTTCTTTGGGCAACAAAAATGCCTACAGACAGAAACTTACGGATGTAGACATGCAGATTGCACTGATAAACAGCCTGATACAATTTGCCAACCGTCCGGGAAACAAATATCAGGTATTGCCTTCAAATATAGGTCTTCAGGATCAGGCATCCACGTCGCTCATCAACGAGTACAACAAAATTGCCCTCGAACGTAACCGTATGTTGCGTTCAGCCTCAGAGACAAGTCCTGTAATAGAGTCACTCACTTCACAGCTTGACATCATTACACCAAGCATCACACAGGCATTGTCACAAGCAAAGAAGAGTCTCGAAATACAAAGAAATGCCGTAGCCTCACAATACAACATATACGAAAATGAGGTTGCACGTACTCCTGAACAGGAACGCATACTGACAAGGATCGGACGCGAACGCGAGGTTACATCAGGACTTTATCTCATGTTGCTGCAGAAGCGTGAAGAAAACTCTATAACGCTGGCAGCCACAGCAGACAAGGCAAAGGTGATAGAAAAGCCACAATATACAGGCAAGGTGTCTCCGAACGATAAGACTATCATGCTCATCGCACTTATATGCGGAATAGCCATTCCGGCATTGATAATGATTATCATAAACTTCTTCCGTTTCAGGATAGAAGGTCGCGAGGATGTCATGAAACTGACAAAACTGCCGATTATTGCAGACGTGGCAATTGCCAATGAGGCAGTAAAAACACGTGCGGACATAGTAGTACACGAGAATGAAAACAACCAGATGGAAGAAATATTCCGCTCAATGCGTACAAACCTGCAATTTATGCTAAAGGACAAGGAGAACGTCATCATGTTTACTTCAAGCACATCCGGTGAAGGAAAGACGTTCAACTGCGCCAACCTGGCGGTAAGTTTCGCATTGCTCGGCAAGAAAGTAATCCTCGTAGGTCTTGATATCCGTAAACCGCGATTGGCAGAGCTTTTCGAAATCAAGAACCATCATAACGGTATAACACCGCTTCTTACAATGGCGGAACCTACATGGAATGACATAAAGGAACAGATTCTCCCGTCTGAAATCAACAAGAACCTTGATTTGTTAATGGCAGGTCCTGTTCCGCCCAACCCGTCAGAACTTATGGCACGTCCGTCTCTTGAGACAATAATAGATTGTCTTAAAGAGAAATACGATTATGTGCTTATCGACACTGCCCCCGTAGGACTTGTAACCGACACGCTTCACATAGGAAAGATCGCCAATGCCACCATATATATGTGCCGTGCAGACTATACCCCGAAAGCATGTTTCGACACAATCAACGAGCTTGCAAATGAAGACAAACTACCGAATATTGCACTCGTAATAAACGGTATCGACATGTCTAAAAAGAAACATGGTTATTACTACGGATACGGACGCTACGGTAAGTATGGTAAATACGGACGTGGTTCCGGAAGATACGGCAAGTATGGTTCTTATGGACGATATGGAGGCTACGGAAACTATACGAGCTACTCCAGCTACTCCAACAGCAGTTATGGAAACAAGGAAGATAACTCCATAAAGAAATAACAAAAAAGAACCATATCAGAAATATGTCGGGACTTATTTTTCATCTTGTTAAATAAGTCCCGACATAAGCAAAATCACAATTAATATCCCATCTTTAATAAAATCTTAATCACACAGCATAATGACAATCGCAGTAGATTTTGACGGAACCATTGTTGAACATGAGTATCCTAAAATCGGCAGGGAAAAGCCTTTCGCCACAGAAACTCTTAAAATGCTAATTGCCGACCACCACAGACTGATACTTTGGTCGGTAAGGGAGGGTGAACTGTTGGAAGAGGCCATACAGTGGTGCCGTGACAGAGGAGTTGAGTTCTACGCTGTGAATAAAGACTTCCCGGAAGAACAAGGAACCGACAACAACCAATATTTTTCCCGCAAAGTAAAAGCAGACCTTTTCATAGACGACCGCAATATCGGCGGACTGCCGGACTGGGGAACAATATATCACATGATAAATGAAAACAAGACTTATCAGGACTATATAATGGAACGCAGAGGTGAATATACCAAGCCGGACAACATCAACAGGAAAAAACGTTGGTGGCAATTCTGATTATAGCCGCATATAACAGGCAACTATTACCATACTGATATTATTACATACCCCATAGCTTTACGCATCATAACCCATACGGTTTCAATGCGTAAAGCTATGGGGTATGTATTTTAATCCACTTATCTCCCTCTATCTCTTTTCGGCATATCCACTCAATATGCCTTTTTATCCCCCTTAACAGCGTCAGCAACGGTCTTGAATATTATCTGTATATCAAGCCAGAAATTCCAGTGCTCTATATACCAGATGTCTTTTTCAACACGACGTCCCATATCATCAACGGTTTTTGTCTCACCACGCTCACCATGCGTCTGTGCCCATCCTGTAATACCCGGCTTCACATAATGACGTATCATATAATCTGATATACGGTTGGAATAATACTCCGTATGTGACAGCATGTGAGGGCGTGGTCCAACTATGCTCATATCCCCTCTCAAGACATTAAAGAACTGAGGCAGTTCATCCACATTTGAATGACGCAGGAATGCCCCGAATCTTGTCACACGCGGGTCATTCTTTGTTGCCTGCAATGTGTCGGCATTTACATTAACCTTCATACTACGGAACTTATAACACCAAAAGTTCTTTCCGTCATATCCGGTACGCTCCTGCCTGAAAAATACAGGTCCGGGCATAGTAAGTTTAGAAATAACAGCAACGACAACATATATAAAAGGAAACAGCGTGCAAAGGAACAGCAGTGAAAAACAAATATCAAACATTCGCTTGATAAAACGGTTCATCGGTGTGTTCAACGGCTCGTTATACTGAGTGACAACATAGGCATCACCAAACTCGACTATATGTTGCGTTACGACATCATGATCCTGAGGAATATATCTTACACGTATAAGGTGCTGCTCGCAAAAAGCAAACAACCGTTTAAGTTTCTTTTTATATTCTTGTGGCAGACCTATATACACTTCGTCGACATTACTTTTTTCAATAAACCCAAGCACATCACTTATTCGACCGAGAGACAAGGTCTTGTATTTCTCCTGCAAACATTTCTCGCCCGTATCGGCATCGGTCTCCACCAGATCTTTCATGTCAAAGTCATTACTGTCACTGAACATGCCTAAAAGACGGTAACTGCTCCAAGGATCGTTCATAACGCCTACAACCTTACGTACAAAATAACCGTCACCCAAAACAATGGCATTGACATTATTGTAACCAATATATCGCAAGTTCATAAGTACCTTACGGAAAAGCAGGCGTTCGACAGAGATTACGGCAAACACGATGAACGCCACTGACAATGAACGAAAAAAGCCGGGAACAGCATGATGTGCCATTCCAAGCACAGCGGCATACAATACTATGAAAAACAATGAAGTCCGGAATGTATTATTCAAGACCAGAAAAGGCTGCTTCAGCCTGTGATGAAGCTTTATAAAGAAAAATGCCAATGAAAGAATATAAGAGATATTGGCAGTAGACCAACGGAACATCAGCAACCCGTCATCCCCTACCGTTGGCCACAATCCGAGATAAAAACAAATCAATAATCCGAGATTAAATGCAAACACATCTATCACGAACACTAATATATCCAGTTTTGTAGAACTATAAAAAAATGGTTTCATTACTTAATGACAGTTTTTAGGCTTTTTGTGTATTTCGTTATGATTAACAATAAATTGCAAAACGTATAATCCCCAGTTTTGCAAAGTTACACATTTTCAGATAAATCCGTTCTACCCCCCCCGAAAATATTAACATTCATTATATTATAAATATATAAAACAAGCAAATAAATAGAAAAATATTCGGAAAAACAAATAATGTGGTAACAATGAATTATATCCCCGATCTCATCTTCTTCAGTAAAGGATTTACACACAGTCATAAACAGTATATGCCATACAATAAATACGGTCCGAAACATACCAGACTTGGATCCAGGATAAATGATAAAGATTCAACCGTTGTGGCAGGGATATTTTCACCATTTGCGACAAGTCATATCTGTCATTGGCATAAAAAAATGCGGCACCGCATATTGCGGTACCGCTGCAAACATTTGCACTGTATCAACCTGTGCCACAGATATTTGTATACTGGACGCCACTACTCGAAACCTTCAAGTCGCCACTGGGTTCACCGGAACATCCAATTATAAATTATCAACAATTAATTATCATAACTCTATGCTTTAGACACCGAAAGATATGTTTTATACCCCCACATAGAGTCAGCAACAAAATATCAAATAAATATTTCAACAATATATACACGAGTTCGGAATAATTCCACAGGTATGGACATTTTTTTGAAAATCCTGTTAAGGATTAATCCATTCTCATCCTCCAGAAAAAATGATACAGACGGAAGAATGGCTCACACAGGCATTCCGACGGATAGTAAAGCATAAAACGCATGTTACGGTAAAGGCGCTGAATATTCTTCCGGAATTGTCCGGAATTGGCATTATGCCATACCCTACAGTCATAATGCCCGAAGTTTCCGGCAGCAAGGATTTCATTAAGAAGCAGCCTGCCACGCCTTGCATCTGCAGGAACAATAAGCAAATTCTCCTTCAGACCAAAAACTTCCTGCAACACATACATTACGGCAGAAGCAAAGTTATACATTCCGAACCTTTTAAAAAGGCGGGCAAACTCAGCCCTGTCATCCGCAGATATATTCTGCCTCAATAAAAAGAAATAGTCCATCAATTGCCTAAGACCAATCCCCTCATGAAAAAAGTGATTCGCTATATGGCTCATCTGGAATATGAGATTAAAGAAAGGCGTCGGCACATACACTTGTCCGGCACCTTCGGGAAGTTCCACTCTGTTGGAAAACTGTATATCTGCCGTCTTTCTAAAGAAACGCTGTATACGCATATTATGAAACATGTTGAACTGGAACGACGGACGATAATGCACCTCCACAGGTATGCCACGA
This sequence comes from Xylanibacter caecicola, assembly GCF_013166515.1. GTDB lineage: Bacteria > Bacteroidota > Bacteroidia > Bacteroidales > Bacteroidaceae > Prevotella > Prevotella caecicola. The sequence continues at coordinate 37,217 of NZ_JABKKJ010000016.1, forward strand.
AAATCCGGAACTTCCGCATGATGATAATAACACTTGCCTTTTACTTTCCGTGAATGCAAATAATCTATTATCTCCATGTCACTGCCTTCAAGCCATATATCGATATCGCCCGGTGTACGCATATACGGGTCGGGATATAAAATGGCATTACCCAGTCCTTTCAGTATGCAACTTCTGAAGCCATCCTTCATGAACATATCCGAGACAGCCACTGCTGCCTCGTTTACCTTTTTATTCTGCCGAGCAATACTCTCGCTCTCCGCATACCACCTCAATACAAGTTCCCTGTCCGGCAACATATCATCCGGTAACTTCTTTATACCACGGAACAATACGCCTACAAGTGCTTGCTCCACAGCCATCCGGTGCAGTATCCTCCAGTCCGCCGGCTTTATACCGGCAGGAATGTCCACAGTATCATCCACCGAGAACCGTATAAGACAGAAGAACTTATCCCTCATATCCCACACTTCTCTCTAACGATATACCACAGAAACAAAACGTTTCCTATCAGATAACGCCTCCACATACGCCTCGGCTCGCTTATAAGCCTGTAAAGCCATTCAAGTCCGTGACGCTGCCACCACTTCGGAGCACGTTTAACCGTACCGGCGAAGAAATCGAACACGGCACCTATCGTCCCTACATGACAATGAATATCCAGTTCATCCCAATGCTCATACACCCATTTCTCCTGTTTGGGAGCCGTCATGCCTATCCACAACAAATCCGGATCCGCCTTGTTTATTGCATCAATCATCGCCCTGTTGTCTTCATCTGAGAACACAGCTTTATAAGGAGGCGAGTAAGTGACAACCTCAAGATTATGATAGATATAATACACCTCACGCCGTATCTTCTCAAGCACCTCTTCCGAAGAACCAAGAAACATTACTTTCTTCTTAGGATTAAATGAAGAACAGAGCTTAAATGAAGAATGAAGAATGTAGAATGAAGAATTATTATTACAATTGTTGGAGCCACAACATTCTTTATTGTATTCTCTATCGGGTGTCAAATGTCGTTTCGTCATTTTTAATTCTTCATCAGCTTGCCCCACAGTCGTCGAATCTGGTTTCTTTAATTCTTCATTCTTCATTCTACATTCTTCATTTAATTCGTTCATCTCATGAACGAACAAGTCCCACCCCGCAATCCTTTCCTTTGGCTGCGACTTGGCATTAAGCCATCGACATGCCATAACAATACTTGCACCGTCCGGAATAAGATAATCCCCGTTTTTCAACGCCTCTGCAAATAAAGCGTCTTTCTGCGCCGTGTTATAAGAATGAGCGTTTATCGTGTTTATAAGAATCTTACCGGAGGGGATACATGCCAAAGCCTCACAGCTGTCAAGGATACATAAATCTTTCAACTTTATCATATAAACATATTTTATTTCTCGGATTTAAGCAATTTTCCAAAGATTTATTTCTCGGATTTGAACAAAATTCAATACCTTTACGCCTGAAGAACAGAAATATTAATCAATATGGATAAATATATCAACAGAAATATCGACAATATACTTTATGTCCATACTTACATCACGCTGTCTCATTTTTCTATTATCTGATTATACAATTCTACCATCTGACGTGCTTTATTATCCCAACTCAATTCTTTCCGGCGTTCCCTGCAATTTTCAGACATCTGCTTGAGTACATCACGATGAGAATACAAGTATTCTATCTTCTCGGCAAAATCCTTTACCGACTGTCGGGGATTGCTAAGAGGAATCTTTATGCCAACTCTTTCGTCTACAGAATCACCATGTCCACAAGTGTCAAAACACAATACAGGCAATCTATTTCCTATTGCTTCAAGAACAACATGAGGAGTACCTTCGGCCACACTCGTAAAGAAAAAAAGATCAGCATGCTTCATCAAACTCTGCACTTCGTCATGCGATACAGCACCATGCCATATACAATTGTCCATAACACCAAGCAGCTCAGCAACTTTCTGATATGACGACACGTCTCCACTACCAACTACATGCAGTCGTATGTCTGAATGATAGGCCATAGAAAGCGAACGAATGGCAAGTTCAAACTGCTTACGGAAATCCATTTTTCCAACCCAAAGCAAATCAAAAGTCGATTTTACATCACAACCATATATTTGCTCCATTCTAACATTCTCCGTAACATAGCATCCTGTCTCATTGATAAGTGGCGTCTCTTTGGAAAAATATTTCAAGAATGAACTTTGGGAATTTGAAGATGCTGACACTATAACTTCCGAACACTCTACCATCCGGTGGACACGTTTGTCATTACGAAACTGCCATGATGTGATGATGTTTTTCAAACGCATGAAAATATTTGTTTTCCATCCCGCACCATCCAAATAGGCTACAGGAAATTTTTCTTTCGCATCCACAGGTCCCCAGACCAAAGGTACACCGTCTATTTTCCACAAATAGCCGGGCTCACGAAAACCGATCATATTCAATTGATGAAGCACGTCTATACGAGTCGTAGACATTATATCCTTTGCAATCTCATAAGTCCGCCATTGCCACTGCTTGTAATATTTATAAAAACGCCAGTCGCCTTGATTCCAACACATCCGCCGCACTTCTTCCGGCACAGGATTATAATAGAAGTGCATATTCTTACCTTGCGGAAGCATTGAAACCGTTGCTTCTATCTTATCACGAAATTCACCCTCCGTAATAATATGCAACTCGCAATAACGAGCAAGATTCACGCACCAATTCCATGCCATACCAGGCTCACTACCCATCCCTGGCGAACAAGCGTAGGCGTTAATTAAAATTGAATACATTTTTAACGAAATAGAATTTTATTCATCTTATACTTTAGTTTCTCGATGAAAATAGAATAAACCAAACATATATTTATAAAAGTAATAAATATTACACTCTACAACAGATAAAGCAAACATATTGAACTTTAAAACGAACTAAGTATAAAATTCTTTAAATCCCAACAATTAATGACAGATGTTTTTCTTTATCCTTATTAGATCGAAATCTATCTTTTATCTTCATTGCCGGTACTCCTCCCCATATCTCGCAAGAAGGAATATCTTTAGTCACAACCGATCCTGCTGCAACAATGGAACCCGTACCTATCGTAACTCCAGACATGATTATGGACGCTGTACCAATCCAAACATCATCTTTAATAATCGTCATACCATTGTCGCCACGTTCACCGCTCCAAATGGTTTTTCCGGGAGTAGAAAAAGTGTGGTCTTGCCTACCAACAAAAGATACTCTGCCAGCCATTAGGATGTTGTTCCCGAAATGTACGCTACTGGCCACGTTGCAATAATCACCAAACTGTACATTATGTCCAATGCGAACATCCATGTTTTGTGCAAAAGCAGTTCCTTTCATCACCCGTACAAACCCGTCATACTTCACCCACGGATAACGGAAATGAAAAAGAAACCACGTGCGCGACATATTAAACAAATAGCGCAACGTGAAGTTTATCTTGCCACTTCCATTTGGCATATTACTATAATCCATTTTCATTTCTTAAATACTTTTTGACAAGCATCGAATATACGTTGCGCAGCTTTATCGGGTGTAAAATTATTTTCAATCTCTACTGCTTTCTGTCCCATAGATTGCAAATCAGATTGGTGGAACTTACCCAATGTCTCAACTATTGAATCCGGATTCAGTGGATCGAATCTATATCCGTCCACACCATCCTGTACAAGTTCATAATGTCCACCGTTATAAATAGAACATGCCACAGGCTTACCACATGCCATTGCTTCAGGAATAACCAGACACCAGTTGTCTTCAAGTGTAGGCATAATGAACACATCGCACAAGGCGTAATACTTGTACAACTCATCATAGCTGATGCCCCCTAAGATATGTATGGATTTGTCTGTGGAATATTCCTCTTTCAGCGGCTGTTCAAGTATGCCTTTGCCTATCACCAGCAGGTTGTCGTCCGGATATTGCGCGGTATGTCTGTTCCATACAGCCAGCAGTTCCTTGATTCCTTTGCGGTCAACCATTTGCCCCACGAAGAGGAACGTCAGTCCTTGCTTTAGTTTCAACGTATCGCGTAGTATTTGTTTATCTTCGTCGGTCACTTTTGCAACAGCGTTCGACAAACCAAAACTGTCGGCACACATACATCCTTTCACTTTGGGTGTGTTTTTAAAGTGAAGTCCGTCATTCAGATACTCTTCGGTCAATGTCCCATTAATTAAGAAATGATCTACCGGAATTCCCATGATTCTTCGATACATAGAGCGCCAAGTCGGCGAATGGCGTTCCACGTATGCTGTGCGTTCATAAAACATGCAAAGTTTCTTTCTGTGGGTTACGGCATAACGAATACCGGCGGGTGCCCAGCCTCCGAATCCTTCCGTTATGATTACATCAGCCCCCACGGCTTTCACAGCCTTGTAAAGTCCGGGCTGCTTTTTAATAACCAGGGCGCTGTTGGCAAAGTCGGAAACCTCGCTTCCCATTGTCATGCGTTTCTCGCCACTCATGATGATGGCATGGTTACTTAAAGTGCGCTTCAACTTCTCACGTACCAGTTTGGACGTGTTTTCTTCAGAACAGATAATGTAGAAGTTCCCGCCGGTCAGTTTATTTAAATTTTCATACACCGGTATCCGGTAATTACCGAACCAAGGTGAAATCCAAAGTATTTTCATTGTGATTCGTTTATTTTGTAATCATTAATGCACCTTTGATAATAAGTAATCATTTGGCGTAAAATGATATCCATTGTAAAATCTATTTTTATTTTTAAAAGGGCAGCAGAGGATATCTTTTCACGTTCTGATGTTGGAATGAAGAGTATCTCCTTTATGCGATTTACAATCCTTTTAGCGTCTTTGGGTGTAACAAGGAAACCATCTTCACCATCATTGATTATTTCACTCATGCCACCGGAATTACTGCCTAATACAATAGCCCCTTGTGACATTGCCTCCAGACAAACCATGGGGAAATTCTCCCACCACGAGGGGAAACATACAACATCGGCCTGTGCATACATTTGCATCACTTCTTCATGAGGTGTGAATCCTTGCATATTAAACCAAGTCTGTCCTTGATATTTCTCCTTCAGTAATTCTGCATATACCCCTTGTTTGCCAATCATTGTCAAGCGTATGTTTACTCCTTCATTAGTCAACAGACTAACGGCTTCGCATAAATCACCTACGCCTTTCCAGTCACAAATGGTACCCACATAAAGTATTTCATGTCGCCCGTTGGGCGATGTCGGTTTCTGCTGCGAAGCGGAAGGGGGCGGTTGTTCAATTCGGATTGGATTGTAAATGACTTTGATTCTCTCTGCATCTATTCCCAACTCTTTCATTGTCCACTCTTTAAGTGAGGTGCTACAGGACGTAATGTATTTGGATTGTTTTATACATTTAAATTCCTGCAAGCCTTGCCACCAAAATTTCCAAGTGTACCTGTTGAATGACATTTTAGAGAATGAGTAGTGGTCCATCAGCATAGGAGTATGCAGACGGGTTACTACAGGAATGCCAATGTTCTCGAAATACAGACCTTCCGCACCATATTCCGCCACTTCTATGATATCCACATCCTTCAACGCCAATACGGCATTACGCAACTTCTTTCTATAGGATTTAAAGCGATAAAACATACGGAACTTTTGCAGCAACGTGTTTTCTTCGACACCTTTGATGACAAAATCTCCGCCGGATAGACGGATGACAGCAACATCCCCGTCTTTATATTGTGAATCATGCCTGGTGTCGTCAGAGGCACAAACAACCGTTACTTTTTGCTTCAAAGCACAAAGCCCTTGTGCAACCCCTCTTATATAGGTTGCAATGCCACCGCCTCTTTTGGAGGGTGGATATTCACGGCAAACGAAACAGATATGCATGGTGAAATTATTATTTATCTATACATGTGAAGTTTATGTGTAATCTTTATTGTTTTCCAACAACACCATTGAGTGAAAATAAAATCTTTCTTAGATTGTCTAATCCATAATTTTGTAACATCCAATAGTCGCCCTTCCAATATTTATCTGTTTCAAGGTATTTTGTTTTTTTAAAGAACAGAAAATGCAGATATGGGATTTCAGAGCCATTAGGAGCATACATTCGTCCTGAAATATTGTCATACTCCCAAACTTCAAAATCCTTTGGAATTGGGGTGGTAAATAATTCCTTGGCAAATTTTCTCGTATATCGGTTACTATAAAGCTTATAAGTATATTCAACCCATTTTGTATATGAAAGAAAATGCTTGAATATTAGTTTATATATTCCAGTCAAAATACGTTTTTCGGGAAGAACAAGCCGCACCCAATCACTTTCATCAAAACCTATATGATCGTTTGTAGACAGATATTCTTTCCATTTTTTACATCTGAATTGAAGCAATCTGTACTTTTTATTATTACGGAAAATCGCAAAACGCCCAGCAATTCTTTCAGACATGGTTGTGATAACATCATACATCTCAAACATCTTATCATTAATCAGCATTTCAAGATTACCATATACCAAGTCATTATTACCGTAACCCCAGAAGTCGTATTCTTCTAAAATATCTTTGTGAATAAATCCATAAAAAAAGTTTCAAATCACACAATTTATAGCTGTGCATTGGTTTGAATTTAACTTTGAGTTTGTCACTTACCATCTCGCAATAATCTTCAAAAGAACACTTGTAGCAAATAATATTGGGGTAATCTAATGCCATGTCTATTATAGCTTCACAATCTGTGTAATATATAAAATACACATTCTTTTGGCGACCACATGTATAGAAATTTAGCATCATCCATACAGGAGGGGGACTTTGTAAAATACGGTATAATTATAGCTGCTTTCATAAAACAAAAATATTTAAAATCCTATACCAATTAAAACAGCAGGAGGATATACCATAATCTGCCATTCCGGAACATAATTCCATATAATCTTTTCGAATTGAAAATAAAACCATCCAATCATAATGAACGACAACATTTTCAGCAAATCATCTCGAACCTTTATTGATGAAAAAATGAACGGATATACAAAGGGCATAAACGCGAACAGCATCATAAAATATCTATATTGTGCCAACGGCATGTTAAACATGACAGTGATAGACACAAGCAACAAAAGCACGATATTCAGAATAAAGGCTTGAGAATCATTAATGCGTTGCTGTCTCCTCATCCATAATTGGCGGAACACTATGAAGAACATTGGCAATGCAATCACTATCACCTGAGACATCACCATCACACTTGCCAAATCTTTCTGTCCTTCAGCCTGCGCAAACCTTTGAGCAGAATAACCTACGACAGAATTATCAGAAACAATATCAGATGCGAACCTAGGCCCGAGCAAAACGAATGCTACCATCATTCCTATCATAGTAAAAAGTCCTTTCTTGTTTAATCTTCCCCTCAGCGGTTTGAAAGCCAAAAACGGTACAAACAAAGCTGTTGAGGCATGTGTAAAGACAGCACACCCGGCAATAATCCATAGTCTGACTGTCATTTTACCTGAAACAGCATACATACCCAAAACATACATCATGATGCATTGAGCCAAAAACTGTTTTTGTATATGTAAAGTGTAATTGAAAAACAGATAAAAAAATGATAAAGTCAACACACCACATACAATAGGGATATGCGGTTTCTTTAATGTCTGGCAGAATTTATAAAGCCCTAAAAAAATAAGAATATAATCTACAAACGTCAGCATGGCGGCAAACAGCGGATAGTATCCAAATGTGAGATAATAACCCACATAGTTATATACGCCATTCATAAACTCGCCTGATATTTGCGTCCGTTCTTCTTGCCAGCTGTATGTTATACCATATATATTTATCAAAGAGCCTATAAAACCTTGTTCTGGAACATTCTTATATGCATAATAATATTGCACTTGGTCTCCATCGGGCATTTTGGTTGCATTGATAGCAGCAAAATATGTCGCAATGCAAAAAAAGAATACGAAATATTGTGTTTTAGTTGTATTCCGGCCATTCCATATTCTATAAATGATTAAGGGAAGCCCTATAATCGGAGGCAATATCAGAAACAGCAGCAATTCGGGAAAAACCTTTGTCCAATTAATACGTTCGATGGCTGTCTGGTTATTGTTTATTGTTACCATATTCTTCTTGCTATTTTTCTCATTATTTCTATAACCGGCAACAGCCGGTATATTTTTTTATAAGTCAAAGTTTTGATTAAAATCCATTCCATGTTCAGTGGCTTTATGCAGCAGAATGAAGATGTTTCCATTATGTCGTCGTGCCTATTATGCTCTATTGCATATTGACAAATACGCAGTCCCAATGATTCTACAACAGATTTGATGGCTTTTTGCATTTGAAGGCCTGAATCATTGTACAAGGCAATCGCTTTCGTAAAAACCTGCTTGACGCCTTGATAGTTCTTTTCCGTAAAACTTGCGGTCACAGCATTCGGGAATTTCCGGTACCCGTATGCTATATAATTTATATATGTATTGCATTTGCAGAACATAAAGTAGCGCAGCATAAATAGGGTGTCTTCATTATAGGTACACCCTGGGAGAAATTCGATACAGTGTTTTTCTATTATGCCACGTTTGAAAACGCCACTCCATAGAAAGAACTCTTTCCGGACAATCTTTTCTATACAGGTAGCTGCATCCACAACTTTACCGTTATATTGTTTTCGCCGTTTAGCTTCATAATTCGGGTAAAGGTCATTACCATCCGCATCTATTGTTTTGTATTCAAATCTAAGATAGTCCACCGGATTTTGCTGTAGCGCATTTGCTATGTATTGCAATGATTGGGGCAACATTATGTCGTCAGAATCACAGAAAAGAATATATTTCCCCTTTGCTTTTTTCAACCCTATGTTACGCGCGACAGATACGCCTTCATTTTCTTTGTGTATTATTTTTATATATCTATGCATTAATGAATTATATCCATTTAAAATATCCGATGAGCCATCAAATGATCCATCGTCAACACAGAGCAACTCCCAATCCGTAAACGATTGGGATATGACACTATCTATACAAGTAGATAGATATTGTTTCGCATTATATACAGGGAGGATGATAGAAAAGAATGGATTACCTTGTTCCATTTAAAACCGATAAGATTAATGGGGATGTTCTTTTGAGAATGTTTTTTTAAATCCAATTTACACCGATTGTTTTATTTAGTTTTCTGCTATTCCTGAACTTTGGAATCATGCAAAGAATCTTGAAATAATCGCCAATAAAGTTGTGAAGCATCCTCCATTTGCCCGTAAATAAATACATAAACCAAAGTCCGATTTCGTCATAGAACTGACGTCCTTGCTTTTGTATGATAAAGCAGAGGCTATTGTTGATATCAGCACAATCCTGCACAATGTGTCTGAATGCAATTTTACGATTATACATGGCGCTATTACCCACAGTAGCCTCTCGGTCATGATAGATAAATGCTTTTGTTGTAAAAACAATTTTGCGATGATGATACCGACAACGCTGACAATAGTTGTCATCTTCACCGTAATGATAGAACAAAGGGTCAAATCCGCCAATCTCATCAATCGTTTTACGTGGCAGAAACCATGCAGCAGCCGGAATAAATTCACTATCGAATATCATATCTTCTCCTCCTGTTACGGTCTGATCTAAATATGCCGGACATTTTCCAATAACAAAATCACGGAAATAAAAATCTATATGACTCCCATCACCATTTAAATGCATGGGACTTACGATAGCATATTTATTTGTTGATGCAATTTGTAAAAGGCGCTCTACAGTATATGGTTGTAAATAAGCGTCTTGGTTTAAAAGAAAGAAATAGTCAAATCCTTCTCTATATGCTTGTGCAATGGCAATGTTATTCGCCTTACCAAATCCAAGATTCTCTTTAGAACGCGTTAATCTAATTTCCGGATAATTCTGCGCAATATAATCAGGCGTTTCATCTGGACTGGCATTATCAACAATGAATGTCGTAACAGAACAAGTTGATTTCCTTATGCCTGCAAGACAATTATCTATCCACTTCATTCCTTTCCAGGTAACAATGATAACTGCCACTTTTGCTATAGAATTGTTCATAATTATATTACTTTTTTTGACCTAAAAAACAAAATGCCAATATCTTGTTGTTCCGGAAAGGACTTGAAACAGCCATTGTGATGGCTATTACGACAATAGTCAGTATAATGGCTAACATAATCTGAAATACGGAGGCATTCTCTGCCAAATTCTCCGGGGGGGTAAGTAAACAAAATAAAAATGGAATACATAAAGAGCCAAACTATTTCGACCTATCCAACTTAATCTCCTAATAATAAAGGGACTTACAAAGAAGGCGGAATCATGAAGTACTGCAAATAAAGACAAGGAGAGTATTATTTGTAATACGGTAATAGGAATAAAATAGATGAAATCTCGTTGCATTAAGATACCGATAGTAATGCTTAAAAAAACAATCATTGAAATGGGAAATATCCATTGTCTTACTCTGTAAAAGTGTTTCACTATATCTTTATTTCCATACCATTTACCAATAAAATATCCCAAAATGAAAAAACGGTAATCTGCAAATGTAAATGAGAATGAAGATACAGAAAGCACATTTCCAGGAATGTGTTTCATTAGATGATTGCCAAGAAAGAAAGGCATTAGCAGAACTAAAGCTTCTATAATGAAATATCTTCCATATCTAAATGGTCTTAGCATATATGCCAATGGCAAAAATATCAGCCAGCAAGTAAATAGTGATAACAAAAACCAATAACCGGCATGAGCCTCTGTGTAGATGAATTCATTTGTTTTCCCAAATGTAAGCCCATAAGTTACACCGCATACTATGAAAGGTAATATCAAGGTGATAAATTTTGTCCATATATTTCCCAACAGGTCTTTATTGAGCGTTTTCACTGCAAGAAAACCTGATAACATGAAGAAAAATGGCATGTGAAACTGATGAAGCCAAAGATTTACCGGGTGAGTAAAAAGCCTCATGTTATTTAGCACATGTCCCAAGACTACAAGAAACATAGCAAAGCCTTTCATCACATCAAGCCATTCGAGTCGCTGTTTCATATTTTATTTGTTGTTAAATATTTATTCATCACATTCTTCACTTCATCAACATAAACGCTTGCACTGTTGTCAAGCACATCATTATGGTCATGCCGATAAAAATCATCTATAGGACGTGGTTTGTCTATTCCTGTCATGCACTGTCCCATTTTTCTGCGCCTAATCCACTGCCCTTTACTTTTTGTAAAATAATGATTGATTTGAAGCCCCGCATATTTTGAGATATAACTTTCATTCATAGAAACTATGCCACCAGAATGATTATAGGCATCATATCTCAGCCTGTAAATAGGATAGTGCGGATGATGGTACATCAAGGCACATTCCGGTCGAAGTACGGTCTTTATCATCTGCGTTCCAGGCTTGCCTATTTCGGCACGCCATATAAAGCTTTCTATCATCAATCCATTCGGTTTCTCCTCATAATGTGAAGAGCCAAACATCGCCCAATTAATAGCCCATCCGCCGGCTTGTGGATGTTTATTGAAAAAATCGTCAAGAATTTCTACTACGTTATCGCCTTGTTTTACTGGTGCGATCAGCTCGTCTCCATCTATAAATGCCATATATTTACAAATCTTTCCATAACGGTGCAAAGCATCCGTGTAGGCAACTCCCTGCATCTTATTACCATGAATCTGATGGTACTCTACGAATCCATCGTCAATAAACGGTTTTAGTATATCATGCATATTGTCATCCGAATCGTTGTCGTAAAGGAAAACTTTCTCTACTCCAACTACTTTGTGATAAGCCATCCATTCTGCAATATATTCCGACTCGTTTTTTGCGATTATCACAGCCGCTAACTTTATCGGACGTTCAGTAGGATTGCCGCATCCCATTTTATGGATATATCTAAACATACGTGGAATACCAATAAAAATATCTTGTAATATTATCCATATACGGTATAATTTCTGGTAGAACGTGTTATGGTGTTTCTCGCAGAATTCAGCTGTTTTTTTATAACCTCCGCTCAAAACATTGAGACGGAACAGAGTTTGGGATAAATTCATGATACTGTCTATTTACCAAATTTAATTCTATTATAAATTCTCAGAAGACAAATACCGACCACGGGTAAGTGTGTCATAATTTTATATTTAGGAGATATTGTAATGTTTGGACACTTTTGACCAATGGAACGAAGCAATTGACTTATGTCTCTAAGTTCATCCGTTGTATGCTTACCGTAAATATGACTACGGTAATAATATTCAACCAATCGGTCTATTTGTTGGAATACAATAGAAATGTCTATGCCTTTTATTTCTATGAAACGAATAATATCTAATGACGATAGAAGAGGACCAATACGCCAGTTCATAGAAAAATTTGTTTTATGGCAGGCTTCTTCATTTAAATGATTATAATTATAAATTGGAATATTGACAGAACAAATATTGTCACAACAGCAAATGGCTTTTATGTTGAAATTGGAATCCTCTGTATTCACTACTCCTATAGGAAATTGTATATGATTTCCTTTTATTAACTTATTTGGAAACAAATGATTGCACGATGAACCCTGAAAATTGTTACTCGCCAAATATTCATGTGGCTTGATATTATGCTTTTCAGGAACTATATGAAGATATACCCCATCCGGTTTTACAAAATTCATAGCTGCAAGCATAAGTGTATTCTCTTTTTGTTCATTCGCTATTTTTAATACTCTTGTAATTCCATCTACATCCACCCAATCATCCGAATCACAGAAAAACAACCATTTGCCATGGGCATATTTGATACCAAGATTTCTTGCAGCACTGACACCGGCATTTTTTTGCGTGTAGACATATAATGTAGATAACTTATTTTGCAAGCCCTTACATACATGGTATGTACCGTCCTGGCTTCCGTCATCTACAACTATAATTTCAGGTGTCGGAACTATTTGGGATGCTTCGGTAATAGTCCGTTCTATAAAACGGGCTGCATTATAAGCGGGGATAATAATAGAAAGATTATATTGATACTTATTCATTTGATAAATAGTGCTTTTATTCTCTTTCTCAGCCATTTTAATATTGTATCATAAAGATATTTGAAGTACAGAAGTCGAATTGAATGTGTTTTTATCAATATGTATATGATGAAATGCTTTTTCTTGAAATATTGGTCATCAAAGATTTCAGGGAAAGCATTTAAGAAATATTTTCTGCGTTGCTTTCCATATCCTTTGTATGTTACGGAAATGATGTGATATTTATCTATAACCAGCGATTCATGGAAAACTTTCAGAACGTTTGCATCTCTCATGCTTTGTTCGATGTGCCGAATGGCTATTATTCTATCATTCTTCTTTTTAAAATCTTCATGCCTTGTAATAGAACCTTCATTATACATAACATAGTGGTATAAGGGCTTTTGTACAAAGGCAATTTTATGAGCTTGCAATAAGTAATCAATGGTAAATGAAAGGTCTTCCCACATTTGTAATCCCGGAATGAATTGTATGTTATGTTGTTTGGTGATGTCAATTCGATAGAGTTTGTTCCATGTAATACCCCACACTTTGTCATTCAGAAAATTATGGATAAGTCCATTGATGTCTGTTTCAGGAAGTTCAGGTATGACAGTGCGGGTCTTATATTCTTCCTTATATCTACATATGACCATATCCGCACAATTGGAAGTTATGGCATCATATAGTTTTTCCAAATAATCAGGTTCTACATAGTCGTCAGCATCACAAAAAATAAAATATGGTGTGCAGACTTTATCTAAACCATACTGTCTGGCAATACTTACACCTTCATTTTCTTTATGAAAGACTTTTATGCGATTGTCTTTGTTTGCATAATCATTGCATATATCCAAAGAACAGTCTGTACTGCCATCATCCACAAGCAACAACTGCCACTTCGTAAACGTTTGTTCCAAAATACCATCCAAACAACGCGGCAAATATCTTGAAGCATTATATATTGGTATAATTACTGATATTACACTCATAGGCTAAAAAAAATATTTGGCTCGAATCTTATTATCTAAATTATATACCATGTAAGCCATTGGAATCGTTATTGCTATAATAAGGATAAAGCCGGTATATAACGAGAGTATATCCCCCATGAGATTGACTATATATATAGTTATTCCATGTAACAAATACATTGGATATGATATATTATAAAAAAATGATATTATCTTATTTGTGTTAAAGTGGCAATATGAAAGTATACTGCAGATGGCGAATGGTATCAATGCAAAGAATAGTAATCGTGAATAAAAGCCTTTGATTAGGAAACTTGTTAAGGTTGCTACAAGCATAATTAGGAAATAAATCATTTGCCAGTCTTGTTTAACCCGTTTATCTTGAATTTCTTTATATAACGTACCGGAAAAGAAAGCAAGGCTCGTGATATGCCAATGTTCACCTGGCACATATTTAGACATTAATTTTATATAAAGCATCATTAATAAAAATAATGTTGTATATTTCAATCCATCCTTCTTTATGATGTGGTTTATGATATGGAAAATGGTGTAAAATATGACTATTGAATACACAAACCAGGAATTCGGTAAAATCATTCCAATAGCATCTGTGAAGTTTTTGCAATATGGTACTTTGAGAATTGCAATTTTGCCAAACGCCAATGTTACAAATTGAAACAAAAGAATCGATATGGTAAAAGGAATTATTAATTTTGATATCCTTTGCACAAATAAATGCATCGTCACCTTTTTCTTTGACACAGAAAGTCCATAACCAGACATAAAGAAAAATAAAGCAACGATGATTTCACCCAAATATAAAGTGTCATAACCATATAAAGGTAGATAATGAGTCGCTATTATACCAAATGGTAAAATAGCTTTTAATAGGTTTGATGTATGTCTCTCGATAAGTTTCATCTCTTGTTTTTATTGATTTATGATATACAAGCTCGCATTGTATATTGGAATTATTATGGTAACCTTAGGTTTTGAATCTGTTTTTGTCATGCAGGGATTTTATATTATATCAATGTTTTCAATCCTTTTTTAAAGTAACTCAGCCGATATCGCCAATCGTAGTTGTCAGAAACATATAAATGCAATTTGAAAATTCTTGCATTGAAGTACCAATTGTACAGGGAGGCGTTTTTACTGCATAATTCAAAAAAAGTATTGTAGATGAATTTCTCAAAAATACGGTTGCGCACATTCAAAGCAGTGTAGGCATTAAAGATGTCTCCGCAAATTTTTGCTGCCATCTTTGTATCCAATGCGTATTTTGAGAAAAAAAATCGGTATTAAGTGTATATATGTAGGAAGTATTATTGGTAACGCTCATACTTTTTACTCTCCTTAAATAGCTCAATACAAATAATGTGTCTTCACCAACTTTGTATGATTCATTGAATCTTAAGTTTTCGATTAAGCTCCGTTTGTAGAATTTCGCCCATGGCACTCTCATTTGTAGTGTCTGTAGATAGTTTTCATAAAAATGCGACAGAGTGCTATCCGTAATCTTTATTTTGTCTTTTATATATGTAGCACCAGAATAGTCACATCCAGTTAGAATAAGATCGACAGTGGCTTTCTTTGTAACGGAAAGATATTGGTTGTTAATCGCATCGTCACTGTCTATGAATACAATCCATTCACCATTGGCATTATCTAAGCCTACATTTCTAGCAGAGCTAACCCCTCCGTTTTTCTTGTGAAAGACTTTTATTCGTGAATCGTTTTCAGAGTATACATCACAAATTCTACTACTATCATCAGTACTGCCGTCGTCAATCAACAGCAGTTCGAAATCTGTATATGTTTGCTCTAATATGCTGTCAATGCAACGTCGGATAAATTGTTCTGCGTTATATATTGGTATAATGATTGATAGCTTGGGATTGTTTCTCATGATGTTTTTTTGTGAAGACCATTTTTATTCTTATTAAAAGTGTAATTTTGACTTAATCGTTTCCAATACTTCATGCATATATTTGTTCTTTCTCAAAAAGATAAAATATAATATTGTCGAAGTTGATGCGCCCAATATAAGTGTAACAATATAAGGTATGTCTAAGAACGTAAGTAGATAAGCCGGTACGCATGCTATGATGGACAAAATTAAATAGCCTCCAAAATCACGGAACTGATCAATATATCCCAAATGAAACAACTTGCCTGTGTAGTATGTGTTTATGAATACAGCAATTTGTGTATAGATTACTTTTGAAATACATATTCCTATTACTCCGAAAGGAATAGATGCAAATAATATGATTGTAGATATTGTTTTCTTTATAATCTCTAGACGTAGAAACAAGTCAGAACGACCTTTAACTTGCAAAAGATTCAGGTTGATAGAATTTATATGGTCGAACATGATGGAAAAACTGAATATTTGTAGATAGATGATTGCTTCAGCCCATTTAGAAGACAATAATAATAAAACAAGTGGCTTTCCAATGGAGGCCATTAGTACACATCCATAGAATATACACATGGAGGTTATGCTAATATACTTACGGTAAGCGTGTATCAAATGTTCATCATCATTTTGCAATTTAGCAAAAACCGGAAATGTCACCCGTTGCAACACTCCATTGATGTTATCTCCCGGATAACGTGCTAAATGTGTGCCCCTGCTGTAAAAACCTAAGTCACGTGGAGAGAAATACTTTCCGATTATAATAGGTGTAAGATTTACATAAATTGTATTGAGCAGGCCGGATAGTAACAATTTACTTCCGTAGGAGAATAATTCTCGGAACGACTGCCACGAAAATTCTCGGCGAGGCTTCCATTTGCAATATATCCAAATAAAAACAAGATTTATGAATGTGCTGAGGATACTTTGATATACTAAAGCCCAAACTCCAAATCCGTTGTAAGCAAGAATAATACCGAACACTCCACTCACTATTGATGACCAAAGGCTACGTTTGGCCAAAGCCTTGAAGTTTATATCAATTGTAAGTTTTGCCACCTGTATACCCATCATAGAGTTTAGAATCAGATTTATAGATTGTACTCTAAGTATTGGGCACAATATGGACATATTAAAGAAAGAGCCTACCCATG
Organism: Xylanibacter caecicola; assembly: GCF_013166515.1. GTDB lineage: Bacteria > Bacteroidota > Bacteroidia > Bacteroidales > Bacteroidaceae > Prevotella > Prevotella caecicola. Next base: position 54,305 of record NZ_JABKKJ010000016.1, read on the forward strand.
GTGCAATGGTAAACAACAAGATATAACATGCAACAGATACAACTATGTTGAAGTAGAAAACAGTTGAAAAATCCGTTTCCGTCCTATCTATCTTCCTCACAAGGGCATTCCCGAATCCACTATCGATAAAAGTTTGTGAAACAGCGAAGAATATGGCCAGCATTCCAACTGTGCCATAATCGGAAGGAGAAAGCAGTCGGGCCATTATTAATCCAAGCAAAAACTGGATACCTTGTACGGAGAATTTCTCTATGGCTGTCCATTTTACGCCTGAAAGTGTTTCTTGTTTTACTGATTTCATTGGTATTCCTCTATTCCAAGTATACTGTTTATAATATTCTCACATGCAGTCTTTCCGTGAGGAGGCATAAGATTTTCTTTAAAGAAGGCTTCTCGTTCTTGTTTTAACGAATCTATTCCATTGATTACATTCTGTATAAACAGTTCAATTTCTCTTTGCGTTTTTGCTTTGTAATGCAACTTGAATGCTTCTTTATTTAATATACTGAGATTGTCTGCATGATGGTCATCTTTTACAATATATAAAACCGGATTCCTTGTATAGTGATATTCAATAGTAAAAGAGCTACAATCATGTATCATAGCGTCTGAATGCACGAACAATCCAGTATACGACCCAGTCTCCAACTGCCCATTCTCCAGTGATGCCCATTTATCATAATAAGCATCCGTACGCTCTTTTCCCCAAAGCTTCAATAGATTTTTATATAATATAGGGTGTGGCTTAAATGCAAAATATACCTCGTCTTTATATTTTTCGGCCATTTTAAGCATGAAGTCACAATGATCAAGAAACGTAGAAAAGCCTATACCTTGTAAATGCATGCCGGGCAATGTGTGATGCGAAGCGTATATGATACGTTTTCTACCTGTATGATCTATCCAAGGGTCTTCTATATCTGCAGCTTTAATATTCAAACGGTCTTGTATGGGCAATCCTGTCACAACAACATTCTTGCCATTCTGTAAAAGAAAGGGAATTTGTTCATTTGCGACAAGATAGTTCTCGTAATATACCTGCCATGCATAATTAAATAATTTAAGATTAAATCCCCAGTTTTCATTTACCGTATGGAAGGCATAGCTAACATAACAAAACAAAGCATACAAATGTTTTTCAACTCGCATATTTTTAGGATACACCCAATCCATATATGGTTTCTGATAGAATATGATATCTGCCTTAATGCTTCTCATATTTACATGATCTATGTCCGTATACTCATATCCTTTTTGTGAACAATATATGTCAAGTTGTTTTCGAGCGGATGGAATCTCTGGCGATGTGAATAGGCCTAGAACTGGAGTAAAACGGGGTTGATCCTTCATTGCCAAAAACAACTCTTCTGTCTTCCATGGACTTAATTCTGAAACAAGGAATAAAACTGTTATCTTTTCCTTATTGCGTATTTTATGCACTTTATATGGAAGAATAATGTTATTATAACAAAAGACTTTACCAGTTTCTATAAACTGCTTTATTTTCGTTTTAACTCCAAACATTGTACTTGCTTTTATCTATTCTCGTTAGAACATATAACCAATCAGTTTACGTGTAAGATATATATTACAGATACAATCCATCCGGCATACTATTGATTCAAGTGCTTTTTCGCATCAATACTTAAAACATCCATACACTCTTTCAGTCCCTCATGAAGAGCGTATTTCCCAGTCCATCCCAATTGTTTCAATTTCGTATTGTCAAGAATACAGTTCTGCGGTTTAGAAAAGCCCTTTGCCTCCAAATCAGTAGGAACATCAAAAACCACTTTTTGCCCTGCTATAGCAGCAACCTCGTGGGCTACTTGTGCGATAGAAGCAATGGATTTTTCGTTACTCACGTTATAGCATTCATTAGATGCTCCTCTAAACAAAACGGTCAAGATGGCACTGACGGCATCTAACACATAAGTATAGGTCCTTTTTTGTTCTCCATTACTCTTCAATACAATATCCTTTCTCAAAAGAGCTTTACGTAGAAACTGAGCATGAGCCTTACTGTCATTGTCAGCCATAGTCGGACCATAAATACTTGAGAGCCGGGCAATAGAGACATTAACCCCATATTCATCAAAATAACAACAGGAGAGAAGCTCTACAGATCTCTTGCTTTCTGGATAACAGGCTCTTAAACCATTGAAATCAATGATGCCAGTATCGGTCTCTCTATAAACATCTTTAGAGGCGTTACCATATACCTCAAACGTAGACAATACCACAATTCTACACGTCGGATATTTACGTCCATACTCCAAAACATTATGGGTTCCCATAATATTAGTAATCATCGTTTCGGCCGGATATTTAGCATATGCCACAGGATCTGCATTACTGGCTCCATGGATAATATAATCAAAATGAACGCTCTCATCCAAACTTTTGCATATATCTTGCTCGATTATATGAAATGTTTCCTCATTTAAATAATCAGAAAAACGTTTTTTCAGCTTTTCCTTGGAGCGGCCTAATGCAAAAACATGATTTCTCTTACCTCCTCTATTTGAAAGCATCAATAAATCTATAATGACAGAACCAATTAAACCGGTTGCCCCCGTTATAAGGAATGAAGACTTTTCGGTTTCAATACAATCTGCTATACCATGAAGGGCTTTTATGTATAATTCGTTATTTATCATATTATTCAATGCATCCATGAGTCTTTTTTCGCGTTCAATAACGCCTTGAATATTTCAATATCTTCGGTTGTCGTTAATTTGAGGTTCTTTTCTGCTCCTGTAGACATATATAGTTTCTTTCCTAATTCGATATACATCGTACATGAAGCGACGGAATTGGTAATCCCTCTTTCCAACGCCTCCTTGTGAGCAGCTATAATATCCTTTAAATAAAAAGTTTGTGGAGTTTGGGTTTCTTTAAGGTTGTCTCTCGGAACTTGTTCTTCCGTTTCAACTCCGTCAAATGTCTTCAACATAGCGGCGTTACATGGTATTACCGTAATGGCATTTCCTTTTTCCCTACAAACCTTAAGATTCTCATCTATGACTTTCTGGCTCAGCATAGGTCTGATGGCATCGTGTATAAGTACAATGTCATTTTCATCATTATGCCGGGACGCTATATCATACAGTCCGTTACGTATAGAATCTTGTCCGTTCTTGCCTCCACTGACTACTCCTTCAAGTTTTGAAATTCCAAACTGTCTGGCATAGGCACGAAGAATATCATGCCAACCGTCAAGACAAACCACTTCAATACTATCTATATCGGGATGTTTTTGGAACGCTTCCATGGTATATAATATAATCGGTTTGTCGTAAACATTTATAAACTGCTTCGGGATGTCCTGCCCCATTCTGGCACCGACTCCACCGGCAATAATCAATGCGATATTCATATTATCAACAACTTAAATTAAATACTTTTTAAAACAATTATATGTAGTCAGCATAAATGCCTTTTTCTTTTCACTTTCGTAATCCTCGGATTGATATTTTTCCAACATATCTACAATATATTGGGCTTCCAAATTTTCTTTTCCAATAATGGCATCTATGCGACCTACATTTTCCGAAAAACGAAGAAGTTTATCATTCCATGATATAGCAACATAAGGTATATCCAATGAATAAGAAACAATACAAGAGTGCAGTCTTGACGTAATTACCCCCCCGTTTTAGAAATATTAACAACTAATTCTCTTGGAGACTCAGGCGTTTTCATCATTTTACTTATAGGATATCCGAACTTCTTACATAGGTACTCCTGATAAGACGCATCTTCATTGTCTCCATTATTAAAGAACAGCCAGTCCTTTTTTTCTTTTTTCAAGTACTTTTATAATTTCAAAAATAATTTTTTCATATTGCTCTTTATTTATACCTCTAGCAAATTCGACAAATCGTTTATAGGTTATAATCCCTATACCTATGATTTTAGAGCCAATCTCTCTTGTTATATTATAGGTTTGCGAAGCATATACGCCAACATCAGCACATTTGTTGAATTTTAGAGTATTACGTTTTATATAAGGACGTAAATAAGTCAAATCATCTCTGGTCGTGATATATTTCACATATCTATTGTTTAAGCATTTGACGAATCGAATGCAACGAGGATCAAATCTATTGTATAAGCTTTCTATACCCACGCAACTTACTACCACCGGGATGCACAAATCCGAACATGCCTCTATAATAGATTTATAATATATTCCAAAATCTGCTCTAACATGATATTTCAGTGTTCCAGCTCCTATGATGATAACCAGATCACTTCCTGTAAATTGCTTTTTATAATATATATCCAGTTCTTGCCTATATAAACTTGAGCTAAAACGCTGTACAGAACGGTATCTTTGAATGTAGTTTTTTATATCTTTGATAAAATTATAGACTCCATTGCCTAATAGATTTCGAATGCTTAAATGCCCTTCTCTTAAAATTGGCTCGTTATTAAAATCAATATGTTTTTTTTTATCAAATTCAGTTCGTTGAAATAAATCTATATATTCTATTGTTATATTATCACTTGAAAGTAAATTGCCTTCAGAGTCTCCATGAAAAATCCTATTCAAAAGATATTTCGTACAATCGAAGAGCAACGGATCACCCATATTCCTGTCGTACAGAAGTCCTACTAATTTTATTTTCATACAAATTATTTCTTTATTAAATAATCAATCGGATTCATCATAAGTTTTGAAAACTTTTTTGTTGCAATATATGTCAATAATGGGACTGCCAATATGGTTAACGCCAAAGACTGGTAGAAGAGAAGATTATACCTCGACAAAACAGCATAAATGAGTGTTTGGGAAAAATATACAAACAGCGTATATTGTCCGTAGTTGGCTACCCTTTTTATAAGATTACTCCGGGATGTCCAAACTAAAATTGCTCCACTTATCATTACCGATGATATTATGACTGCATATCTGAAAACAAAAAGGCTTATAACACTTAGATCCGTAGTGGCTGCAAGCTCAAGCAATCCGGCTCGTTGAAAGTCAACTTGATGCTGTAACCTGCTTGAAGTCAGCAATATAAAAGCAATCGCAATTACCCCCCCGATAAAATTATTTTACCATATTTGTTCATATTCCCCAATCTGTTTTTCATCATGTATCCTACAACAAAATATGGGTAAAATTGCAGTGTACGCATCAATGAAAGTAAGCCTCCATACTTGTTTATAAAAACAAACGAAAAGATCTCCACGACAAGAGCATATATCAATAATTTGCGTACGTCTACATACTTGAACAATAATGAAGAAGCTAACCGCCAATATACCAGACTTAACAGATACCAAGACGGCGTGTATCCGAAAAACAACATATTTCCAACAGAAAGCCTGCCGTCTCTAAGCAATGCAAATCCAATATGCGAAATTATACACACCTCTATGAGTGGTATGATTTTGCGTAATTCTTCCCCAAAACCTCTTTTTTTGTAAAAATAGCCACTCATCCAAACAAAAAGCGGCATATGGAATGAATAAATAAAACTGTATAGAAAACAGGACATTCGATTGTCATATCGGCTTGGTTCAATAAAATGTCCTAATACGACAAAAACTATCAGAATGTATTTCAGTCCATCTAACGAACGGTTTCTTTTTACTGTTCTCTGAAATTGTAATTTCATTATACGGCAAGTGTTACAGTAATTGATGCGATGAAAACTTTCGGGATCATTATTCTATATACAAGAATAATTTACCTCCATCAAAAATAACACATAAGGGTGCCCTAAACCGAGTTTGGTAATTATTTAGTTATGATTTTAACATTGACTTGTAGCCAACGTAATTTTACCAGGAACCATGTTAACATAATCCCTGCACCCGTTAAAGATATTTTTGAAAAATGTTCCGATGTATTCCAAATAGAACTGTCATGAAGCTTCACCGTCCCAATCACATTGTAATAAGTCGCTGCCAATTCGGCACCGGCGTCACAACCATAATGAAACGAATTGTTCCGTAGGGGCAGTTTTCGGATTGTTCACTCTGCAAGGTTGTTGTCTATCGGATCTCCCTGTCAAAATCATCTTTCTCCTTTCTCGGACCTAAATCATCTTTCTTGGGCTTGCATTTGAACGTTTTAGACATCAGCTACCATACCTGCCTATATGTTTCTATCAAGGGCCCTAATTTGAGGGTTTACAATATGCTCCTATTGCAGATTTTATTAAATATTGTTCAATCTCTTCTAAATATATCTCTCGTATAGACTTTCTTTTGTACGTCGTCCAAACTGGAATCGTAGCGATTTGCAATAATGGCATGACTTCGTGTTTTGAAAGTCCTCAAGTCATTCACAATACTACTGCCAAAGAAAGTACTGCCATCTTCCAATGTCGGTTCGTATATTATTACTTCTGCCCCTTTGGCTTTGATTCGCTTCATTACACCCTGAATGGATGACTGACGGAAATTGTCACTGTTAGATTTCATTGTAAGACGATATACGCCGACTACACAGCGCTTTTCATCAGACGGACTGAAATCGCCACGATTATAATAATCATAATATCCAGCCTTGTTCAACACACGGTCTGCAATAAAGTCCTTACGCGTGCGGTTGCTCTCAACAATGGCCTCAATCAGATTTTCCGGAACGTCGGCATAGTTGGCAAGCAACTGCTTGGTGTCCTTGGGTAGACAATAGCCGCCATAACCAAACGAAGGATTATTATAATGCTGTCCAATACGCGGATCAAGGCTTACACCATCAATTATAGCCTGAGTGTCAAGACCTTTCATTTCAGCATAAGTATCAAGTTCATTGAAATAGCTGACACGCAAAGCCAAATACGTATTGGCGAAAAGTTTCACAGCCTCTGCCTCTTTCAACCCCATGAACAACGTATCGATATTTTCCTTTATCGCACCTTCCTGCAATAACGTCGCAAAAGTGTTAGCTGCCTTTTCAAGGAATGCAACGTCAGCGATGGCACGTATAGCATTGTTTTCCTCTTCAAACATTTTGTTATCTATTATCTTGGGATAACCTACAATGATACGGCTCGGATAAAGGTTATCATAAAGAGCCTTGCTCTCACGCAGGAACTCGGGTGAGAACAAAAGATTTAACTTCTTCACACCCTTAGCAGCATATTTCACATAGAGACTTCTTGTATAACCTACAGGAATTGTGGACTTGATAACCATCACCGCATCTGGATTTACTTCTAATACCAAGTCTATCACTTCCTCCACATGACTTGTATCAAAATAATTTTTCACAGGGTCATAATTTGTCGGAGCTGCAATCACAACAAAGTCTGCATCTTTATATGCTTCACGTCCGTCAAGTGTTGCCCTAAGATTAAGCTGTTTCTCTGCCAAATACTTCTCAATATAGTCATCTTGTATCGGAGAAATTCTATTATTCAAATCCTCCACTTTTTCGGGAATCACATCTACAGCTGTAACCTGATGATGCTGAGCAAGCAATGTTGCTATACTAAGACCTACATAGCCCGTTCCGGCTACGGATATTTTTATATTTTGAATATTCATATTATTAGAAATTTAACATTGTATACGAACTCTATACTCCTTTTATATATTTGAAAATATTATCAGTTATATCAGCAGCAACTTCTTTTTGTGTCTTACGATCCGCAATACAATGAGACAAATTATTCTTTATCCAACCTGCTATACAATAAGCTAAATAATGATCATAACGATAATAGTCTGTCCACAATCCAAATGAAATATTAAGACGCATTATTTCATCATAAATCTTTCCAGCCTGTCCTAACACATAAATATAATTATATCCACTACATCCATCTAAATATAAATGATATATTTGATTAATACTATCATTGTATCTTTGTAATGTAGTATTTCTTTTTACAAAGAAATCTTCTAATTCTGATAAAAGAACGACACAAGAATCTTCTATTTCTACTTGAATATAGGATTTCAATTCTTCGGCTCCTTGTTTCAATGTTTCTCTTACAGTGAAATCGTTTTCGGATTGATCAACGTAGGAATAAAAGTCATTCAATAAATCTTCAGTAGTGCTATATGCTCTACGCAATTGCAATATTCCATCCAAAAATGTGGACGGACTATCCTTCTTTATTCCTTCCTTGATTTTTGAAAATCCAGAGACTGTATTAGTTATAGCAGAATCAACAACTGCAACTACACCTGCACATGTAGTAACTTTAGCCGCAATTGACGCTGTGGCAACAATACCTTTTGTAGACAACAAATAGGAACCTCCTTTGATCAATGCAGCATAGGCTGCATGTGTTTTCCCAAAAAAGCAACTCCTTTTGCAATAAGCATGATTGACAAAGCCATAGTTTATAACAAATTTAAATTCATTACAAAAATCAATAATGCACCATGAAATATATAAATATACCCTTTTTCAAAATACCAATAATGCCAATACATAACATCTACAAAAAATAAAGATTTTATATATTGCAGGAATAAGACGATCAATAGAGTATAAGACTTAAATGAAACATAAAATATATACGATAAAATTCAGGCATTAAGAGTTCAATTAAAAACAAACAATAAAAACCTCTCCTCGTGCAAATATTATATTGCACAAGAATAACAGATTTTATAAATTCAAGCCTATACTGCCTCCGCCTTAGAACAACATGATTGCTCGCAGATTTAATTATAGTCTTTATTATGTAACAACTGCCTGATTAACAGGATTGAAAATACAGACTTGTTAAAAGCCGATTTCCTGAAACCTATACATATTTAATATATGTTACATTTCGTTTGCAAAGTTAATGATTATTCTATAAATAAAGACCAAAAACAGGCTATTTTTATAGATACACAAGGAAAAGTGTCAAAAAAGTGTCACGCGCCAAAGTGGATACAATAATGGGAAAAGGTTATATCGGATGGGACTGAAATGTCGTAAAATTTTCTATAAATTTCTGAAGTTCAACTCCTTAGCAGAATAAGATATGTGACGAAGGACGGGTATTCCAAGGAGTTTTTACCTTCTGAAAGGCAATCCAAAACCGTGACACGTGACAGATGTGACACTTTTTTCTATATAGAGATGTGGAATTAATAATAAATACATATACTTTAAAGGATATATATGAAGTGATTTAAACTAATTTCAAACTGTTAAAATTCCTGCCAATATATTAAAATACAGCGTACTTCCGCAGAAATTCGCTATATTAGAGTTGCGACACTTTAATTTATCGAACCAATGCCGAAAT
>NZ_JABKKJ010000017.1 GCF_013166515.1 Xylanibacter caecicola
GACAATTACATTCGGAATGTCGGAAAGAAACTGAATCTCCGTCCACGCAAAAAACTCAATTTCTCAACTCCAAAAGAAGAATTCTTCAAACAAATCGCTATTTTTGCACTTGCCAGTTGAACCTGCGATAGCCGTTGCCTTCGTTCGTTTTTTTCAGTTCGTTCATGATTTCTTCTTGTTTTAATGTTATTTATGTTACCTTTGCGCAACGTCCCGATAGGGACCCTTGCGACACTGCAAAATTACAACAAAACTATCACTCCCACAATAAGTTACCGTGCGGTAACCCACTTACCCGACGGTAACTTTTGCTGAGTATCAGAGAGAAAAAAGATGAAAGAAGAACTAAAAAAATATGCAGACACCGCCGACTGCCCTATCCGCAACATCATTTCGCGCTTCAGTACCAAGTGGGGACTGCTGTTACTCACCATGCTCGGCGAGTGCCGTTACCTGCGGTTCGGAGAAATGGAACGCGCCCTACCCGACATCTCGCCCAAAGTACTTAGCTCAACGCTTAAGCAACTCGAAGCCGACGGATTGATAAGCCGCCGCGCCTATCCCGACGTACCGCCACGCGTAGAATACTCCATAACGTCCGAGGGCGACTCCCTGCTGCCCATCATCGCCGAACTGACGCAGTGGGCCGTGGCACGTATGGAGAAAAGAAAATCTGCACACAATCCTGTTTAAAGCAAATATAGATATGTCCATCCTATCCCACAACGCCACAAATTCCATTACATCCACACCAATGTCAGGCACTTCGCTTACTGCCGCCGATATACCCCGTCTGCGACTGCTCGCCCAACAACTTGACTCACCAAGATTTGATGACCCACACGATGCAGTAGAATGGATGGGCATGGTGCAGGCACAGGATTACAAATCGATGCGTTGGGCTGTGGCAATGCGCACGCGGCAACCATCCATAAATGCTTTCCGCCGCGCATACAACGAAAGACGCATCATCCGCACACATCTCTTCCGCTGCACTTGGCAACTTGTTGCCGCCGAGGACCTGCACTGGATGCTCTCGCTCTGTGCCGACCGCAACCGCCGCGCAATAAACAGTTATCTCGCATCACACGGGCACGTCATCAGCGAGAAAGAATATGCACGGTTCAACCGTATGATGGAAGAGATACTGCAAGGACATGACTCCATGCGCAAGGAAGAACTGACCACCGCGCTCTCTGAACGAGGGTTCAGCACTGACGAATATAGACTCTCCATATACCTTCGGCGTGCCGAGATTGACGGTATTATATGCAGCGGACACCTAGACGAGCGCCGGAACACATATGCCCTCATTGCCTCGCGCATATCATCGGAAGCCCAAAGTATGCCCGGACGTGAAAAGGCAATGGCGTTGCTGGCGCACAAATACTTCCGCAGCCATTCCCCCGCCACGCTGCGCGACTTCACTTGGTGGACAGGACTTCCTGTCAGAGAATGCCGCCGCGCCATATCTGCCATCGCAGCGGAACTGACAGAGCATACCATTGACGGCGATACCTACTATCTTCATCATGACATTTCCAACATCGCAACCACTCCAAACAACTTATCATCCACTCCTCACACACTACTCCTGCCGCCATACGATGAGTATCTCATAGGATACAAAAGCCGCCACCACGTGCTCGAAGACGACTTCCGTGCCTGCGCCTTCAGCAACAACGGCATCTTCCGTCCCGTAATAGTCAGCAACGGGCATATCGTTGGCAACTGGCATCCACGCACGGATCGTCTCGACTTCTTCCGCCCCGAATACCGCACGAACACAACAAATGCGCGCGCTACCTACTCGCGCTTCGCCGAGCTGTAGAGATAAACTCGCGCATCCAGAGCTACAATCCGCACCACAATCCGAAAATCACATACAAAACATAAACATGCGGTGGAACTGGCACGAAACCCATTCCACCACACAAATAACTGTCCAACAATACTCTTATAAAAATGTATTTCCGCTCTTATATTACCGTTTTTCACTCTTCTTTGAGAAACGGTCTTGCTTGATTAATTTACTAAGTTTAATATGACGGTACACTGCAACTTGAACACTTATCATGATAATGCCCTGTATATCCATTACAATACGGACATTTATTACCCTGAGAATTGTAATAAGCGACCCAAGAAGTGCGCGAACCACCTGAGTGAGGAGTTTTGGAAACACCTGTCCCTCCACATGATCTGCATTCTCTGTCTTCATTACGTCTTGAAATTGTTCCACCTCTCTTTGAAGCAGCCTGCGCGTCTGCCCATCGCTGAGCAGCTTGTCCACCATCCTCTCCCACTGAGGTGAATGTGTTAATCATATTTATACTCATATTTCCCATAGTGGATGTTATTCTTTCTTCCATTCTCTGCCTGTCTTCCGAAATCAGCACTGCATCTAACTGCATTGCTGGTGTACCGGCAAACTGCTGCGGCATATAAGAGGTTGAACCGTCACCATTCCGTTGAATCGCCCACAGTTTTCCGTATAAAGGATGATATATATACCCATCGTAGAAAGTAATTGCAACAATGCTTCCGCCGCCAAGTGTCTGTCCCGTTTGAGGGCAAAAACAACTGATCTGCCCATAACTGATAGTAGATTGGGCAAATGTACTTAAACATATTGCAAAAAGCAATATAAAACAAGAATATATTTTCTTCATAATACCATGATTTTTAATTAATTTGATTATGAAAAAGGCGTGTAACCATTCCTTTGCTTGCCTCATCTATCGGTTACCGCCAAGTGACCTGCACATTAACAAGCACAGAATAGTTCACGCCTTACTAGCGTGAACCTTCAGTCCGCTTGTTCTCAATGTGCGAATATTGGCGGTATTCATAGATGAGAGAACAAGAGCTAAAAGCTCAATATTTTATATAGTATGTTATATATGTCCTTTTTTCAAGTGTATCGGAACGGAGACGCTTTCTTCGGTTAGTTGGATTGTCTTTGCCGCCCGTGTTCCGGTGCGGCGTTTTTTCTACTGAACCCTGTGGGATGCAGCCTTCCGGCTGTCGTGTTCCCTGTTTCTGTTTTGCGTTCCTTTCTTCTCGTGTTTGTCTCTAAACCTCCTTTTTTAATTGTTTATGACTCTCCCGTGATACTCTTATAAGAAAGACGGGGTTGATACTGTTACATTAAGAGCATGTCATGATAAAGTCTGAATGGTAAGATGTTCCTCATCCCACACCACAGAATTTCATCATAAACCGTTGTGCCTTAAGCTGAACGATACGCAAAGATAGTACTTTTGTACGAAAATACAATTGTAAAACATTATAAAAGTGACACCAACGGTTGTTTTTCCATTTTTATTTACGTTTCTTTTATGCCGACAAACACATCGTACAATAAAAGCCCCAGCAGTGGAAGACATATCCGGATGTACTTATCCGGAACTCACTCTAATGTATGCATACCTACAAGTGGTTTATGCCGTCGCGGTATGCCTTAAGTTCCTCTTCGGGAAAGGATGCCATGGCACGGTCGAACTCTGCAAGCAAGGCGGCGCGGTCATGTGGCAAAGCACCGGTTACGGGCACAGTGTTTGATACGTGATGACCGAGAATATTGGTCCTGATAGTAAGCCGTTCGATAAGAGTGCGGGTCTCTGCGAGGCGCTCTATCTCGGGCGTCTCCTCGTAAGTACCGTCCACCACCTCACTATACAAACGCGACTCGGGAAACACTGTCAATGAAACGATGTTAATGATACAAGGATGCAAGCGGTTGAGAACATCGGCGGTGGCTGTGGCACTCGCCATGCCGTTGCCACGTCCGGCAAGCCCGTTGAGATAGAACACATTGTATCGTATGCCTGCCTCATCGAGTTTAGAGAGCTGGGCAAGGATATCAGCGGCAGTATATCCCTTGTCCATACGGTGCAGCGTAGGGTCGTGGGCAGTCTCCATGCCAATGTTTATACCGTCTAATCCGAGGTGGTGCAGGTTTTTGAGTTCGTCTATCGTTTTGGGTGCAATGTCGGTTACACGGGCAAACATGCCGAACGACACCATGTGGCGCAGATACTTTCGCATCAACAATGCCACGTCGAGCAGGCGTGAGTAGCTCAACGCCATAGGATTGGCGCCGGTAAGATAGACACGGCGGGCGCGGGGCTGCCATTGACGGATAACTTTGAGGTCGGTCTCAATCTCGGAGAGTGGCGACATGCGGAAGCGCGTGCCGTGGTACAGGGTACAGAACTTGCATCTGTGCCAGGTGCATCCGGAGGTAAGCTGTAGCAGTTGCGAGGCAGCCTCATAAGGCGGACGCCATACCTGTCCGGTGAAATGTAGTTGTGGCTGGTTCATAAAATTCATTGTTTTTGTTTAACTTTGCAGATGCAAAATTATACGATAAACGTCGTATTTGCAATGACTTACCAAAAGGTTTGACCCTTACCGGCAGGTTAGTATCGCTCATTGCAAAGACGTTACGAAGGAAAAGATATGGCAAAAAAATTGGACTACGGATATTGCAAGGCGGCTCCCATGCTCGAGTGGATAGGAAACAAATGGACACTTGTGGTGTTATTGAAAGTGGCGGAAAGCAACGGGACGATTCGTTTCAGCGAACTTTACCGCACCATTCCCTCATTGTCGGAGAAAGTTCTCGCGGCAGTACTGCGACAACTCTGTGCCGACGGTCTGCTCGAGCGCCGGCTTTATGCCGACGTGCCTCCACGAACGGAATACTCTGTCACGGAGTTCGGGCGCACGCTCCTACCCCACGTACAGGGACTGATTGAATGGGGACGTGAAAATTTCGATACGATTATGCACAACAGGGCACGGCTGCATCGTGATAGTATGAAGGATATAGAGGGAGGCAAAGGAAGATAAAAGGAGATAAAAGACGTATGCTTTGTTGATAAAAGTTTTAACCTATTGTCCTTTATTTTCCATGATGTATGCTAACGACTTCTTTCAACTTCGCATTTCAACATTCCTCCACTGATCGGACTTCCGACCGAGACGAAACTCCATTGGCGAAAGCCCCGTGTTACGGCGGAAGAAGCGGCATAGGTATGAGTCGTCTTCGAAACAGAAACGGGCGGCGATCTCCTTGACACTCATGTCGGTGTCTGCAAGAAGGGTTCTTATCTCCACCGTCAACTGTTGGTCGATGAGTGCCTTGGGTGAAGTGCCATATACGCTGCGACACACCTTATATAAATAGTCGGGTGTGATGTTTAGTGCATTTGCATAGAACTTCACATCGCGCCGATGCGGCGAGTGCCTCATAAGCAATGCCCAAAAGCGATTTGTCACGAAGCGAGCAGGATGTATGTCAGCGTCTTCTAATTTCATTCCGTGACGTGCCAACTCAACACCTATGGCAGAGAAAAGATTATAAGCCTCGTAACCCAGCATGACGGTACGTTCAGGCGGTTCAATGGCGGTAAGCAGATAGGCTGCACGCGAGAACCAATCGGCAACGAGTTGTACATGATGCGGTCCCAGAAACAGAACGGGCGAGGAAGAAAGTATGCCCCACAGCGATGTGTCCGGTATGCGATAATAAGCAGTCCAAAGTGTAGCGTCCGACAGCGAAACATAGCGCGCCGCGAAATCAACCGATACAGCCTCGGGCATGGCAAACATATCTTGCGTGACAACGAGCAGGCTACCGCAACGCAACGGTTTCTTCTGCATATTTACAGACACAACGGCACGACCTGCCGTGCACAAAAACAACAGGCATCCGGCGGTTCTTAGTGGGCGTCCTACACTTTGTTGCCAATCGGTTACGCCCGTAGAATCTTCTTTGTAAAGAATGTTCATACGGAGACAAAATTACTATATTTCCATAACATTACATCATTCCCAGTATTGATTTGTACCATTATACCCCGAAAAATCAACGTGCCACTGCATCTTTTTATCATTACCTTTGCACAATGAAAACAAATAAGGGAAATGTTATGAAAAAGAATGAGAGAAACCTCGACCGCGACAGGCTCGACTTTGGCGACGGAAAGATAGGTTCGCTATTTCGCGCACTTTTCTTTCCTACACTAATAGCAATGATTTTCACATCGGCACTGACTGTCATCGACGGAATATTCGTTGGTCATGGCGTTGGTGCGTGCGGCATTGCCTCGGTGAATATTGTGGCTCCGGTGTATATGCTGGGTACAGGCATCGGACTTATGTTCGGCGTCGGCGCATCGGTGATAGCAGGCATACGCATGTCGGAGGGCAACATCAAGACGGCGCGCATAGTCATGACACAGGCAATTGCCGTCGGTTCGCTGCTGATGGCGGTTATATGCGGCGTGTGTCTGCTTTTCCCACGGCATATTGTGGGCTTGCTTGGTGCCAGTATTATTCTCGAAACCGATGCCATACACTATCTGTTGTGGATGTTGCCGGGCATATTGTTCCTCTGCGTGCAATATGTCGGCATGATGCTTATCCGTCTTGACGGCTCACCGCGATATGCAATGTGGATACAGGTGGTGGTGGCTGCACTAAACATCGTACTGGATTGGTATTTTATCTTCCCGCTGCACATGGGTGTCATGGGCGCTGCAATTGCCACGTCTATTGCAAATGTGGCGGGCGGACTGACGGCATTGGCTTATTTTCCGCTATTCGGCGACCGTCTTCGCTTCTATCGTTTGAAACTATCCGTCACTTCGTTGCTGCTCACTCTGCGCAACACGGGCTACATGGCAAAGATTGGTTTTGCCACAATGCTCACCGAACTGGCAATGGGTGTGATGATGTTTACGGGCAACCGCATGTTTCTCTCAATACTTGATGAGGACGGTGTGGCAGCGTTTGCCGTGGTGTGCTATCTCTTCCCCGTGGTGTTCTCCATCGGAAACGCTGTGGCACAGTCGGCACAACCCATCATCAGCTACAACCACGGTGCCGGTCGTCACGACCGTGTGCGCCGCGCGCTGTGCCTGTCTCTGCAGGCTGCGCTGGTATCGGGACTGTTCGTCACGTTCTTCCTTGCGGCGGGTGCTGAGACAATAGCCACCCTATTCCTTCCCGTTGGCAGCAAAGCATGGTCGCTAACAGTGTCGGGGTTGCCCCGTTTTGCCGTGTGCGGAGTATTTTTCGCCGTTAACATCGCCTTCATCGGCTACTGGCAGAGCATAGAACATGCGACAAGATCCACGCTGCTGACGCTTCTGCGCGGCGTGATATTGCTCGTGCCGTGCTTCATGCTGCTGCCCCACATGGCGGGAGTGGCAGGACTTTGGTTTGCCATTCCATTGGCAGAGGCGCTCACCTGCGGCGTCATTACAGTGATGTGGCTGGGCGACAGGGGCGATAATACAAATAAGGCTAATTGGTCTAATAAGGCTAATAAGACCAATAAGACTAATAGGACCAATAAGGACTAATGGAAAAAGTCATGATACGGTTTTAAGTCCTACAATAGATGCTATCAGTGTGGTGATGAAAAACAGCCGCCAAAGGGTTGCGGGCTCGTGAAAAACAAGAATTCCCATAAGCACTGTGCCCACGGCTCCGATACCTGTCCATACGGGATATGCCGTTCCAAGGGGCAGGGTCTGCGTGGCTTTTGCCAGCAGCCCCATACTTAAGACTGTAAAAACGATGAAACCTCCCATCCAGCACCACCACTGTATGCCTTCGGTTGCCTTAGCACGACCCAGACAGAATGTAAAACCAACCTCGCAAAGCCCTGCGACAATAAGGATAATCCAATTCATAATAAAAAACGCGTTGCCTTCTTGAGGGCTGCAGAAATTCCCGGCGACTCCTTCCGAGGCGCTGCAAAATTACACATATTATTTCGTAAAAGGAGATTTTATAAGGAGATAAAAGAAGATAAGGGAAGATAAATGGAGATAAAAGACAAATGCCAGATTGCTTTTTCCAAAGCTATTGTCCTTTATCTTCTGTGGCTTTAGCCACATATCTTCCTCTATCTTCCTTTATCTCATTATAAGAATCTCCACATATCTTCCCCTATCTTCATTTATCTCCTTATAAAAATCTCCCCCCTATCTCCATTTTATTAAAAAACTTCATATTTTAAATCACTTTATTGTGGTTTACAAACAGATTATATATCTTTGTATTTTTGAAGACAGATTACGACGATTTGTCTTCACATCAACAGTTTTCATCTTATTTATATTATTATCCAAACTATGAAAAAAATATTCTTATTCCTCACATTATCCATGTTCATTTCATTGTACTGCAACGCACAGGAAGATCTTGACAAGAAGTATGCCACCGACTTGCTGAAATACGGGGAGCAGGCACCGGACTTCATCATATCCAACGGCGACAGTCTTGCCGGCAAACAGCTAAGTTCGCTGAAGGGCAAGTTCGTGGTACTCGACTTCTGGGCATCATGGTGTCCGGGCTGCCGCAAGGACATACCCGAAATGAAGGAACTTCACAGGCGGTACTCTTCGGATATGGTGGCGTTCGTCAGCGTTTCATTCGACACAAACAAGGAGGTTTGGCAGAAATGTGTACGCAACAACGGGATGTCATGGATACACCACAGCGAGCTGAAACCATGGAAACAAACAGGTATATCCAAAGACTACCACATTAAATGGCTGCCGACGATGTATCTCCTCGACACAAAAGGCAAGGTGATATTCGGCACGGTGGATATCATGAAGCTGAAATATGCACTGGAAGTGTTAGATTCTGCCTCGTACAAGATGATGACAAGTCATGCTAACTCTGCCGTGTACGCACGTTATCCTAAAGGTTGGAAAGGCGTCGTAAACTTCATAAGCAACAGCCTGCAATATCCCGAACTTGCAAAAAGCATAAAGGCGGAGGGCGAAGTGCTTATGCACTTCACGATAAACCCGGACGGAAGCATCACCGACATTACGGCAACCGAATGCAAGATAAACAGCTACGACAAAGCAAGTCTGGAAAAATATCCTGCAAAACAGCAGAAAGACATATACAACGAGTGTATACGCCTGTTTGCAAAAGAGGGATACCGCGTAATAAAAAGCATGAAGAAATGGCTGCCTGACCATGACAACAATGCAAAGCAGATACAAATGCACCAAAAGATAATGTTCTCATTCTTCTGAAACAACGGGAAGCAAAGAAGAAGATAAGGGAGATAAGGGAAGATAAAAGAAGATAGAGGGAGATATGTGGCTTGCGCCACAGGAGATAAGAGACAATAGAAGAAGGAGATAAAAGAAGATAAGGGAAGATAAATGGAGATAAAAGACAAATGCAACTGCTTTAGACAAGACCATTGTCTTTTATCTTCTGTGGCTTTAGCCACATATCTTCCTCTATCTCCTTTTATCTTCCTACTTATACACACATATAGCAACAACACTCACAAGTACAGGAAAGCATAAGAAACGCCTTATTTTATTACATAAATTAACAATGCCAAGTTCCGTTTTAACATGAAAAAGCCATGCTTCCCGAATATTTTCATCGCTCGCACGAAATATCCAAGTCTCATGAAGTTACCGACATTGAAAAATCACTTATATCTCTTCATGATAACATAAAATATGCCTTATTCTGCAATATATGCCATATTACTATGCAAAATACGCCATATTACCCTGCAAAGTGGCATATATTACATCGTAAAACATGGCGTTTAACACGCTAAAGATGCCTATTTTACAAGGTAAAACAGCATGTTTTACATGCCAATCATGCCCGAAACCATTATAAATATGCAGCAAAACGTGGTTTTAAGGAGTTGAAAAAACAGGCGGAAAACATCTTCTACGTGTTAAAAAATGTAATTTATCGCACTGCGATTGCACATTACCCGAAGTTCTGTGCACAATTCATGCCTTTACAATATCCTTTTTAACAAAATTAATTGCACAAACATCTGCTTTTGTGCAGAGGCTTTTCTATTTTACAACATAATAAGTGAAGAAAACGAAGTCGTGGTTTTAACCTATGAAAACACAAATTAACATAGAAAGCAACAAATATGAAATGCCGTTTACAAAAGCTATTTGGACCATTGATTTGCCACCGGATTAATACCTGCATATCTAAACCGAAATATTAAAAATCATGTAATGTCCGTCACTCCATGTCTATTAAAAACATAAAAGTGCCGAACATTACAATAAAAGCAACATTGCTCATGAGGCATGAGCAAAAGACATATTTTATTCCCCAGCCGTATTCTACCGCAACATTTGCCGACAAAACATATTATAATACAACTCCAGCCGTAACGGAAAAACCGGATGACGCCTTGACAATCTTGGCAAAATCGGTCAAGTCACGCTCATAACCAAGCCCAAGATAAAACCGACTTATTTCAAGTCCGGCACCTATATGCCATCCAAAAGAAACCGTCTTCATTCCTATACCGTCATCCGGAACACTATCCGCCCAATCCAATGTACCCCGCAGGTTCTTTGATTTAACCTCAGTCCGTCCTACTATATTCCCCCTCATGTATAATCCCGAATATGGAGAGAGCCTGAGGTTTGTATTTGGTATCTGAAACCTGCAAGTAAGATTGACCGGTACAAGCACCGAAAACAAGTGGTGTTTTAAATCCATATACTCATTCTCCTCGAAATCAACAAGGTCGTCCGTGCCCCAATTATAAGCGGCACGGAGTCCGGTCTCCATGTATAAAGGAACGGTCTGACTTACAGGAATACCTATTGTCCACGCCAAAGCAATGCCGTCAAGCGAGACATCGTAATCAATATATTTGACATCGGCACTCTTTGAACTGTAAGACAACGACATTCTGTTATATAACTTATAAGCCGCTTCCTTGGCAGCAGACGGGTTCTGTGCGTGCGCGCAAATAACAACAAACATGAAAACAACTGCAAATATAGACTTTCTCATTGTATAAAATATAATTAAATGTTAAGCAAATAAAAGTCCGACACCACGATAACAGACAATAAAAAAGCGCGGACCAATAACTTCGTCTACGCTTATCGAGGTATCGCCAAACACCATTGCCACATATACGAGTAAAAGCCCACGCCATAGGCGTGAGCATTAACTTTCACTCTTGTGGCTTATTTTTAATTTGGCGAATTTCGATAAGCAAGAATATAAGCTAACGCTTCTTTATTTATATGTCTTTATATGACTGTTTATATCATAAGCTCTTTAATTTTAAGATTTGACATTACTTGAAATTATAAACTGTATCACTATAACAGACGTATCACCATACACTGTATGAATTGTTGCAAAAATACGAATTATCTGTGACAAGGGCAAAAATACTACAAATATCTTTATCTGTATCCGTAAACCAAAAGACCGCAACATGGGTATTGTTCCCTACGTTGCGGTCTTTTGGTTTACGGATAAAATCATTTAGAACGGCAGATCGTCCGCGCTGCTTTCCTCAGATGCCGGTGCAAACGGTGCAGCGGAAGCCTGTGCAGCAGGAGCACCGGGTGCCGGCGGAAAGGCTTCTGTGGCAGAAGGCTGTGGCGCCTGTGCGGCAGCCTGAGCCGCCATGGGGTCTATGCGCTCCACTTTCCATGCGTTTATACTGTTAAACCAGCGTCCGTTATACTCACGAGCGTCTATATCCACGCTTACGCGCAGTTCCTCGCCGCTCTGTATGTTCATGGTTGCAAGCCTGTCTGCCCCGAAAACCCTGAAACAACACTTGCGTGGATACTGCTCGTGCGTCTCTATTACAAACTCCTGCGACTTCCAGGCATTGCCTGTACGGGCAGAAACACCGCTCTGTTCCGGAAGAACCATGATTATCTTTCCTTCTATTTCCATATTCTTGTTTTTATATCTCGATTTATACAGTCTGCGAAATTAATAAAATAGTTCTAAATTAAGGAACTTTCCACCTTGTTTTTTTGTATTACGATATGTTTTTTGTATTTTTGTAGCTGCATTTTGTATAAATAAAAACATATTAAAATAAACCACCTATGAGACTAACACTGTCAAGCACGACTCTAAACAGCCGTCTTTCCACATTGTCTAAAGTTCTGAACAGCAAGAACTCACTGCCGATATTGGACTGCTTCTTGTTTGAAATAAACAACAATATACTGACTATCACGGCATCGGACAGCGAGAATGTGATGAAATCGACCATGCAACTTGACGAATCGGACGCCGACGGACAGTTCGCCATAAACAGCCACACCATACTCGACGCGGTAAAAGAACTGCCGGAGCAGCCACTGACACTCGACGTGGACACCGCAACAATGGCTGTAAAGGTTGTCTACCAGAACGGTGTGTACAACTTCACGGCACAAAACGCCGACGAATATCCACGCACACAGGAACTTCCGGCAAACGTAACAACGCTGACGCTTCCGGCAAACATACTGGCTAACAACATCACACGCTCGATATTCGCCACGGCAAACGAAGAGTTGCGCCCCGTGATGAACGGCATCTACTTCGACCTGACGGCAGATGCGCTGGCAATCGTGGCAAGCGACGGGCACAAGTTGGTAAGAAACAAGAACTTCAATATAAAGAGCGAGACACCGGCGGCATTCATATTGCCCAAGAAACCGGCAAACCTGCTGAAAAACGTGCTTGCAAAAGACGAGGGAGACGCCGTGATACGCTTTGACGACCGCAACGCGGAAATAACCTTCAACGAGGGTTCGCTCGTATGCCGGCTTATAGAAGGGCGCTATCCAAACTACAACTCCGTGATACCGCAGAACAACCCGAACCACATGACGATAGACCGCAGGGTGCTTATAGGGGCACTGCGCCGCGTACTGCCGTTTGCAAGCGAGAGCAGCCAGCTTGTACGCCTGCACATCGAAACGGGCAAGCTCGAAATATCGTCGGAGGACATAGACTTCTACACAAGTGCAAAGGAAGAAATCGTATGCGACTATATCGGCAATCCGATGAGCATAGGGTTCAAGGGACCGTCACTGACAGACATTCTGAACAACCTTGACAGCGAGGAAGTGACCATGGAGCTTGCCGACCCGAGCCGCCCATGTCTCATCATCCCGTCCGAACAGCCCGAGAACGAGGACATACTGATGCTCATAATGCCGATGTTGCTCAACGACTGATTGCAGAACGTTCTTAAAGAAATAGAATATACATGAAAAAAGGGAGGCTGTGCGCAAAAACACATCCTCGCCTTTTTATTTATAAATACAGTAAAACAATTAAAGAAAAATAGATGTTCGAAATTAATTACTAAACAAATAACGTACGATATAATGGTAAAATAAATAATAGCATCTACCGATTAATATATATACGTTTAATTTTGAACATCTACTTAACGGCAGAAACCGGTTATTTATCATTATGAAACTAAACCTAACAAAACCCCTGATTGTCTTCGACCTGGAGACAACAGGGTTGGATCTTGTAAAAGACAGAGTAATCCAGATATCTTATATCAAAGCCAATCCCGACGGAACGGAAAAACGACAGAACCTCTTTGTAAACCCGGGCAAGCCCATACCGCAGGAAATAACAGAGCTTACGGGCATCTCAAACGATGACGTTAAGGGACAGCCTACATTCAAGGAGCTGGCGGCAGGACTGGCAGAGGAGTTCAAGGGATGTGACTTTGCCGGCTTCAACTCCAACCACTTCGACATTCCGATGCTCGCCGAAGAGTTCCTGCGTGCCGGCATTGACTTTGATTTCAGCAGGTGCCGACTGATAGACGTGCAGACAATATTCCACAAAATGGAACGCCGCAATCTCGCTGCCGCATACAAATTCTACTGCGGACGCAAGATGGAGGACGACTTTGAGGCGCACAGAGCCGACCAGGACACCGAGGCGACATACAGGGTGCTGCAAGCCGAACTGGACATGTATGCACCGGGAAAGCAGGAAGAACCGGAGCGGCAGCTGAACAACGACATGGACGAACTGGCTGAATTCTCGAAGACAAACAACAATGTTGACTTTGCAGGACGCATAGTATGGAAGGAAATGAAAGACGCTGCAGGCAATGTACTTACCGACAAGGACGGCAAGCCAAGACTTCAGGAGGCATTTAACTTCGGAAAATACAAAGGTTGGAGCGTGGCGGAAGTGCTGAACCGCGACCCGGGCTACTTCAGTTGGATGCTCAGCAACGACTTTACCTACAACACCAAGCAGGTACTGACACGCATCAGGCTGAAAGAATATACTAACAGGAAAGGCTAAGAAACATTATAAGACAGTCTTATGCTAAAAGGAAAAAAGATAGTCTTAGGCATAACAGGCAGCATAGCTGCATACAAATCATGCCTCATAATACGCGAACTGATAAAGCGCGGGGCGGAAGTGCAAGTCGTAATCACACCGGCAGGCAAGGAGTTCATCACTCCCATAACACTGTCTGCGCTGACCCATAAGCCCGTCATAAGCGAGTTTTTCTCACAACGCGACGGTACATGGAACTCGCATGTAGACCTCGGTCTTTGGGCAGACGCCATGCTCATAGCGCCATGTACGGCAAGTACAATAGGGAAAATGGCAGGCGGAGTGGCGGACAACATGCTCATAACGACTTATCTGTCGATGAAAGCTCCGGTATTTGTTGCTCCGGCTATGGACCTCGACATGTTTGCACACCCGTCAACCCAGCAGAACCTGAAACGGCTTCAGGAATATGGAAACATTATCATCGAACCGCAAAAGGGCTTTCTGGCAAGCGGACTTGAGGGAAAGGGGCGCATGGAAGAACCGGAGATTATCGCTGAAATACTGGAACATCATTTCGACAACAAACCGCAAGAACTGAAAGGAAAGAAAATAGTCATAACGGCAGGACCCACATACGAGAAGATAGACCCGGTGAGGTTTATAGGCAACTATTCAAGTGGAAAAATGGGCTTTGCCATTGCCGAGGAGTGTGCTGCACGCGGAGCGGACGTAAGACTCATAGCCGGTCCGGTAAGCATGAAGGCATCATCGCGCATTAAAAGAACCGATGTGGAAAGCTGTGAGGAGATGTATAACGCGACAGTAGCCGAATTTAAGGATGCCGATGCGGCGATATTGTGTGCCGCCGTGGCTGATTTCCGCCCCGAACACACGGAAGAGCAGAAAATAAAGCGTGGCAACGAGGACATGGTCATACGCCTTTCTCCGACACATGACATTGCCCGGCATCTTGGAAAAATAAAGAGACCCGACCAGCGACTCGTAGGTTTCGCCCTCGAAACAAATGACGAGGAAAGCAATGCACGCAAAAAACTTGAAAAGAAAAATCTGGACTTCATCGTGCTGAACTCCACACGCAACGAGGGAACGACATTCAGGAGCGACGACAACAAGATAACGATAATATCCAAAGACTCCGTGAAAGAATATGAAAAGAAGCCTAAAACGGAGGTTGCTGCGGATATTGTGGATGAACTTGTACGCAGGTTCTTGAATTGATTATTGCTTGGTAAGTTTGGCGACATAAGAGAATAAAAAGTAGATAGAGGAAGATAGAAGCAGATATGTGGCTATGCCACGGAAGATAAAAGACAATAGTCTTAGAACAAGGACATCGCCTTTTATCTCATTCTCTTATCTTCCTCTATCCTTTTATCTCCTGTTCACGCATTATAAAGCATACGTCTTTTATCTTCTTATTATCTCCCTTTATCTTCTTTTATCTACTACTGACGGCTTTAAAACGACCTTACTCTTTCATAAAAGACTTATAAACCAGCCCCGATATATCGGCTATCATACGCTCCGTGTCCTCCATATTGCAGCACGAAGACTCTATGAACACAGCTATAGCATAATGCCTGCCGTCGGGAAGCATGACAAAACCCACATCATTTATGCCTTGCGGTAAGCCTTCGGGCGACGTAAAGCCGGTACCTGTCTTATGACCTATAACGGCACCTGTTGACAAAAGCGGCGCAGACAGGCGTTTTTGCCCTGTATTGCAGGAAACCAATGTTTCCATAAGAAATTCATTATAAACGGGTAAATAAAGCCTTTCCGTAAAAAGCTTGTTTATCAATGCAGCTGCCGACAAAGGATAGTTCCAGTTCTTTACGGACAATTCATGATTATTGAACATCTCCTTTTCGTTCACCTTTATTGCAAACCCGTCAATTCCCAAACTCCTTATATATCCGTCTGTATCATTTGTTCCGACGACCCTGTCGAAAAGGATATCGCACGCGTTATTGTCGCTTTGTTGCAAAGAATACTTCAACAGTCCGGCAACAGATATTCTGAAGTTACCTTTCGGACAAGCATCACGCATAGGACTGTAAGTCTCCGGATGCAAATCCTCGTCAGATATAAAAAGCAATGAATCAAGAGATATTCCTTTATTCTGCATTGTTTCCACAACTGCCATTGCCTGATACAGCTTCATAACGCTATTCATGGGGTAGCGCCTGTCATTGTTCACACATACGGTATCATTGGTATCGGTAATCACGGCAACGCCTATCTTCGCCCGGCATGAGCGGACATAAGACAACAGTTCTTTTTCCAACGACCTGCCTCGGGCACCGCATATAACGGATATCATCAACGCGAAAACCATAAGAAACGCAGCCTTACAAAAAACATTGCGGTTAATCATATAAATTATAAATGGTGTGGATTAAATCAATAACATATATAACACTGCGTACAAAATTAATAAATATATCATTAACAATACATGTTTATTTTCCGGATTTTCATGGTTAACAGGTATAAACGGTATCAACGGCAGTCTGTTTTCTTATAAAAAAACCGACAGCTATCCCATGAAATCCATGATATCAAGTATAAGCATGTTTCATTTTTTACGATAGCATCTATAAGAACAACCACATGCAAATATGTATGCATAAGTTTATAAACAAATAACTTTGCACAAAAATAAAAGAAAGGAAAATCATGACATCTGCATTATTCAACATCAATGACACATGGATTATCTATGGATGTATCACATTAGTATTGTTAACTGCATTCGGTAGTAAGGTTTGGCACAAGGTAAACAAGCTGAACAGCAAATATCACATCATAACATGGGATAACAATACTATATATACGCAAGATGACGAGGACGAAGACTATGAATGAAGGCAATGTGTTCCCGGTAGATTTCCTTGCAGACTATGCGGCAACCATACTGAGATGTGGGGCGACAACGGTAAGAACAGAGAAGAATGTGCAAAGGATTGCCGGCGCATGCGGTTATCATGCGGAAATAAACATTTATCCACGCCACGTGGATGTAAATGTTACGAATGTCGGGAATGGAAAGAACACGACGAGAAGCAGGGCGATACCCGACTGGGAAATAAACTTCTCTACCATAACGGCACTAAGCAGACTTAGCTGGAGATGTCACGACAGACATCCGAAACAGGAGATAATAATGAGACAATACCGCCGGATAGTGAATGCACGGAGAATTTCATCGTCGGCGGTAATATCGCTTACGGCACTCGCAAACGCATCGTTCTGCCGTCTGTTCGGCGGCGACTACGCATCGATGGCTATAGTGCTTGTTGCCACTGCATGTGGTTTTTATATGAAAGGAAACCTTTGCAGCAAATGGAAACTGGACGCAAGAGCCGCCATATTCATGGCAGGATGTGTGTCGGCAATACTGTCGTGCGCCGGTTATGTATTCAATATAGGCAAGACACCCGACGTTGCACTTGCCACTTCCGTGCTCTATCTCGTACCGGGAATACATTATCTCAATGCGGCAAGCGACCTTATCAATCGCCATTATATATGCGCAATATGCCGTTTCATTCATGCGGGAATAATGACAATATGCCTGTCTACTGGGCTTTATGCAGCCATGACGATAATGAGAATAGGATTAACACACTGAAATATACCTTTTATATAATGTTACCGATAATTGAAGATTGCTTTTTTGCAGCAATAGCAGCAGTCGGATTCGGAAGTATAAGCAATATTCCGACAAGAGCTTTCTATGGATGCGCATTTCTTGCCGCAGCCGGACATGGCACACGCACCTTGCTGATGGGTATGTCATGTATATCCATAATATGGGCAAGTCTCGCAGGAAGCATCGTCATCGGACTGTTATCC
Organism: Xylanibacter caecicola; assembly: GCF_013166515.1. Taxonomy (GTDB): domain Bacteria; phylum Bacteroidota; class Bacteroidia; order Bacteroidales; family Bacteroidaceae; genus Prevotella; species Prevotella caecicola. The sequence continues at coordinate 18,004 of NZ_JABKKJ010000017.1, forward strand.
ATTCCGGTCTCGTCACACCTGAAAACACCGGCTGAAAGCATGTCATATCCGGCTCTTCTGCCTATGATACCGGGAATGTATGCCTATCGGACAATAAACGCACTTCTGCAATGCACCGAACCAAGCCCGGACAACATTCTCATACACAACCTTTGCACAATGAGTTACAACGGACTGGTATGCACTATCATAATATTATTGATGCTTATAGGTGTCACCATACCTATATTCTTTTTTGATAAATATTCGTTCTCTGCTACAAGATGATTTTATTAACTTTGCAACAGGGTTATGTACCTGACATATAAATATAATAAATAATATGGAACTAAGACATCTTAAATCATTCATGTCATTAGCTCGTCTTCTGAATTTCTCTGAAGCTGCAAGGGAAATGTACGTGACGCAAAGCACTTTTTCACAGACAATAAAACAGCTTGAAGAAGAACTGGACTGCCTTCTGTTCTTTAGGAATTCGCACGAAGTGTCTCTGACGGAAGCGGGTAAGGAACTCATGCCATACGCAGAAAAAACCCTACAAATGGCTGAAAACTGTACAAACCGCATGGAGGATTTGCGTGAACTGAAATGTGGTACATTAAACATTGGCGTAACCCATTCGTTCAACATGGTAATGAATGATACGGTAAAAGACTTTATTCACCGGTATCCCGGAATACATCTGAACATTGTATACAAACCGATGGAGGAACTTATAAAAAGGCTTGCATGCCGAGAACTTGACTTCGTACTGTCATTCCGCCCCACTGAATACTATCCGCAAATAGAATCGCATATCTTGTTTGACGACCATTTGTCTGTAATAGTCAACAGAAATCATCCACTTGCAGAAAAAAACAATATCTCTCTTCACGACCTCGAAAGATATCCTGCTGCACTGCCGGCAAAGGGATTACAGGCACGCAACATGCTCGACAAGATACTTGCTGACAGTGTGACAGCACTGAACATACGTGTGGAAATAGACGAAGTGACACCATTGCTACGTTTAGTACGAAATACAGGCATGTACACTATTCTATCCAACTCTGCCACAGAAGAAGATGACTGTTTAAAAGCAATCCCGATAAACCGCGATGACTGCCGGATGGAAGGTTCCGTACAGATGCTTAAAGGAACATATAAAAAGAAATCATCAAAAGAATTCATACGTATCTTATGCGAAACATCACTCGTTAAGAAAAGAATAAACGACTGGCTAAAGTAGGATTTATTATTATCCGGCAGATAATTCTCTACAATAAAAATAAATAGTCCGCAAGAAAATAACAACACTGCATTCAACGTCACATCACATTGCAGAATACATACTATTAAAACAAAAACCCCGATAAACCGCATGGCTTATCGGGATTTTATATAAAACTGCTTTACAGTGCGAAAATTATTCTTCTACTGTTGTCTCCTCTGCTACGGGAGCTTCTTCAACCGGTGCTTCTTCTGCCTTTACTTCCGGCTTTGCATTCGCGTCAACAACCTTTACAGGTACTTCAACCTCAACTTCCTTGTGGAAGCATATCTTTGCAGAAAAGTCGCCGACAGTCTTGATATCGTTCATTACGATAATCTTGCGGTCAATATCAAATCCTTTCTTCTTCAGCTCTTCAGCCACGATGTTTGCATTTACCGAACCGTAAGTAACACCTGTAGCACTGACCTTAGTCTCAATAACAAGCACAACACCGTTAAGAGCCTCAGCCTTCTTCTCAGCCTCAGCCTTGATAGCTGCCAGTTTGTGAGCCTGCTGCTTAAGGTTCTCAGCAAGAATCTTCTTTGCAGAAGGTGATGCGATAACGCCTTTACCTTGAGGAATAAGGTAATTACGACCGTAACCGGACTTTACGTTTACTATATCGTTCTTATATCCTAAGCCGATAATATCTTCTTTCAATATTATTTCCATAATTCTTATAAGTTTTGAGTTTCTTTGTCTTTGAGTTTTTTAGTTTTGAGTTTTATTGAAAACCTACAAACTTACGAACTCATAAACTTACATTTTATTTCATCATATCAGTTACATAAGGAAGCAGGGCTATCTGGCGTGCACGCTTGACAGCCTGAGCCACACGGCGCTGATACTTCAGTGAAGTTCCTGTGATACGACGGGGAAGAATCTTTCCCTGCTCGTTGAGGAATTTCTTCAAGAACTCAGGATCCTTATAATCAATATACTTTATACCGCTCTTCTTAAAACGGCAATACTTCTTCTTCTTTGTATCCACTGAAGGTGGAGTCAAATATCTTATTTCTGATTCTTGTGCTGCCATGATTTAAGCCTCCTCTTTTTTAGCAAATTTGTTTCTTCTCTTCTCGGCATACTGTACAGCGTACTTGTCGAGCTTCACTGTCATAAAGCGGATAACCTTCTCATCACGACGGTATCCTGTCTCAAGAGTTTTGATTACTTCCGGCTCTGCCTTGAATTCCAACAGGCAATAGAAACCTGTAGATTTCTTCTGAATAGCATAAGCCATCTTCTTCAATCCCCAAGTCTCTTCGTTCAAGATCTCAGCACCTTTATCGGTAAGAACCTTCTTGAATTTAGCGACCGCTTCCTTCATCTGCTCATCAGACAAAACGGGAGTTAAAATGAAAACGGTTTCGTATTGATTCATACTAATTTAAATAATTAATTAAATGTTAATTTGCAAAATGCGGTGCAAAATTACATCTTTTTATTTATATATGGTAAACAAACGACATGAAACCGCATTGCTTTTAACTTATTTTTTATTTTATTACGATAAACGACCGGTGATTTTATATCAAAGGACCGGTCTTCTGCCAATTATTCTACGTATCTTTGACTTCGACTACGTCTTCGTCTTATATACTCACGCTCGGCAAAAAACAAATGAATTTGTTGTTTTGCTCTCGACTTATTCGTATATTTGACTCACAAAATTGGCTTCGCCACCGCGAACCGGGCTAAAAAAGCCCGACTTCCGCTATTTTGTTTTGTCGAATATTCTGCGTATCTTTGCAAACACAATGGCTCACATTCCAAGAAAATATATAAGCGACATTGGCTTATGGCTCGTCTATGCAGGTCTGACAATGCTTATCACCTGTAGCCTTTTCATCCGAAGCAACGTCAACACAATGTTGTTTCTATCCGTTTTTCTTGTCATAGTGGGAATAATCGTGCATGTATTAGCTACGAAGAAAGAAAGCAAGTACTGAATTTTCAGTCTTTCAATGCCCCTATAATCTCTGTAACCGACTTGCATCCATGGCTGTCAAGCCATTCGTTTATACCGTCTCTGACCTTTACCGACACTGCAGGGTCGATAAAATTAGCCGTACCTATCTCTATAGCAGTAGCCCCTGCAAGCATAAACTCTATTGCATCTTTTGCATTGCATATACCTCCAAGACCTACAACCGGAATATTCACAGCCTTTGCTGTCTGCCATACCATGCGCAAAGCCACTGGCTTCACCGCCGGACCGCTCAATCCTCCTGTCCCTATACTTAGCATCGGTGTGCGCCGTTCTATGTCTATAGCCATACCCATAAGAGTATTTATCAGCGAAACACTATCAGCTCCTTCTGCCTCAACAGCACGTGCAATCTCGGATATGTCAGTAACATTTGGCGACAGTTTTACGATCAGCGTCTTATGATATCGTGCACGCACAGCCTTTACTACGCTTGCCGCACCCTCACAGGTAACACCAAACGCCATACCTCCCTGGCGCACATTAGGACACGAAATATTAAGCTCTATTGCCGGAATATTCTCCAACGCATCTATGCGGGCTGCACACTCGGCATAGTCGTCTGGCGAAGAACCGCTCACATTCACTATCATATTGGTATCTATATCCTTGATCTGAGGATATATATGCTCGCAGAAATAGTCCACGCCCTTATTCTGAAGCCCCACGCAGTTGAGCATTCCCGATGCCGTCTCCACCATGCGCGGATAATCATTTCCCTGTCTCGAACGGAGCGTTGTTCCCTTGACTATTATGCCGCCGATACCGTCTAAAGGCATGAAATCGGCAAATTCCAAACCATATCCGAATGTACCCGATGCCGTCATAACCGGATTTTTCAGACACAAATCCTTTATTCTAACTCTTAAATCTGCCATAACAGTTTTTTTGTATTAAACACCGGACCTTCCTTACATACACACAAATTACCCTCATCCGTGCCTTCTACGCAGCACAGACAGGCTCCGACACCGCATGCCATCTTATTCTCGAGCGACACTTCACAGTCCGTACCCGTCCGTGCGGCATACTTTGCCACAGCCATCATCATAGGCTTGGGACCGCAAGTACTTATCCTGTCAAACGTCTCGGAAGACAATATGGAGTGGTTTGTGACAAATCCTTTTTCGCCTGCCGTGCCGTCTTCCGTCGTCACGCACACGCGCCCGTACTTTTTAAACTCATCGATCATAAGCAAATCGCCTGCCGAACGGGCTCCCAACAAAAACGTCGGCTCACAGCCCATATCCGCCATCACGCGTCCCATATACAGCAACGGAGCCACACCAACGCCGCCTCCGACAAGCAGAATACGCTTGTTTTTGTCTTCCGGCAAGGTAAATCCGTTGCCCAAAGGCAGCATACAGTTAAGCTTGTCGCCACCTTTCAGACCGGCAAGCCTGCGCGTACCGTCTCCCACGGTAGCTACAAGAAGCCACAACAGGTTTGTATCCCGGTCGACCATGTTTATTGAAATGGGGCGGCGAAGAAACGTAGAAGGCGAACCGTCTACTCTCACCTCTACAAACTGACCGGGTTTCATATCCGGCAACGGAGCCTCGCTTGTGAGTTTTATAAGCACATACTTATCGTTTATATGCTCTACGGATACCACCGTAAGATCCAATACATACTTTTTCATCACACATTATTATATATTAAGGAAATGCCTGTCCTAAACACACCCTGTATGCCACATAAAAGACATTGCGTATGCAAAGATACGCTAAAATAGCGCAAATGCGGCATCCACCTCCTTATTTTTTAGGTACGAAACTCTCGTATGTCTGGTCGTCAAAGAAGACCCTTATCTCCGTTATCTTGCGCACGGGGCGTTCTGCTTGCCCAAGGTTGATGTTCATGGCAGTATCGGCGACACGCCTTGCATTCTGCGCACGATTGTCTTGTCCGTATGTCGTATGGGCAACCGGAGCATCCATGAAGTCAAGAGCCGGTTCGCTGCCATATCCGCCATTGTTTTCTTTCTGTACGGCATCATTACCCTCTACCTCGTCCACAAACATTGTCCCTCTGCCGAACATCAACCAGTCGGTACTTATGGCAGGCATTTTGCTTTTTATAGCCTCCACGGTGTTGATTGTAGGTTTGGTACGATCGTTGAAGATGCTGCTGAGCGAAGCGGGAGACATTCCTATGAAGTTGGCGAACGTCTGTTGCGTCATGTGCTGCGCCTCCATTATCTGCTTAATTCTGTCTTTCATAAAGCTGTTATATAATAAATATGGACTGAAAGTCCGCTTTTTCAAAGATTTTACAAAGGTAAAGCATTTTTCTGACACAGACAACAAATGTAAAGAAAACATACAAACACGAATATTGAATTTATTTATTTAAATTTGTAAATATAAATACATGTTTATTGTATATCCGCTATTTACAAACACAAATGTAAATTGACGTCTTTAAAGACTCGAAAATCATTTATACAGAGATTTTTCGTAATTACATGACTGTAAAATGGTTAATTACAACAAAATTAAACCTTTATTTACCAATATGCATTATAATATCGAGTATAATGCCGTTTTTTAGTAGTCACGACAACATATTTTTACATAAATACGGTGATTTTCAACTACTTATGTTGCATAAACAATATTGTATAAATATACGTATTCGTATTTAAATGTAAATATTTGTATCTTTAATTGTTTATTTAAGCACTGAGATTATTTACAACAACAAATTATTTATCGTTGTAAAATGTAAATTTAATTTACAATACCATACATTTACAACTCTATATTTTAGTGTTTTAAATATTAATAAGTGCTAAAGCTGAATTTAACATGGCTGAAAATCGAAAAAAAGAGCATTTTTCCGACATTTACAAACATCTGTCCTGCCGGTTCAAAATACGCTGAAAATAGAGAGGAAAATTTGATTTAAGTGTCTGATTATGTGCACAATCACTCTGTTTTTTCTGTCCGAAAAAAATAACAAACCAGATAAAAAAGGGTATGAAAAGTGGCTTTTTTCAGTGCAAAATGAAGAAAACAAGCTCTCTCATAAGCTCTCCTACGGGTGTATTCGGGTTGTCCAAACCCTTACTTTTGGCATCAATCTCCCTTATTTTTGAAATAATCTGCATCACCTTCACCCCACTATAGTTTCTCATACCTGTCATGTAGTCTCTCGCCTGCCACGATGTGCGGAGGTCGAGCCATTTTGCCACGTCGTTTTCATTCATCCTGTTGGGGGCATAATAGGCTATCATCAAATTCTGGAAATAAGAAAAGAGCGTAGGAATAAGCACGAACACCCCACCCGACTTTGGATTCTTGTCAAAATATCTCACAATGAGATTTGCCTTCTTCACATCCTTCGCCGCCACGGCACTGCGCAATTCGTAAGCATTAAAGTCCTTGCTCACACCTATACGTCCTTCTATTATCTCGGGCGTAACGCGCCTGTCGTTTTCCGGAAGCGATATTATCAGCTTGTCGAGTTCGCCCGTCAGCCTGCTGAGGTCTGCCCCGATGTGCCCTGCTATGATAAACGCCGACTTGTTGTCTATCGTGGCATTTCCGTTTACCTTGAGATAATGCTCGATGAAAACGGGCAGTTCCGATTCCTTTTTCTTTCTGCTCTCAAAAACAACTCCAACGGCAGCCGCCTTTCCAACAATTTTCTTCCTCCCGTCTATCGTTCCGTTTTTATGACACAACACAAGAACGGTGGTAGGCTGAGGATTGTCGAGATATTTCTCAAGACCGTCCCAGTTTTTTATGTTCTGAGCCTCTTTCACAACAACAACCTGCCTTTCCGCCATCATCGGATAGCGTTTTGCCATATCCGCCACACGGCTCGCCGTCACATCGGCACCAAACACAACAGTCTGGTTGAAGTCTCTTTCTTCAGGAGCAAGGGCGTTTTCGGCAATAAAGTCGGAAATCTTATCGATATAATAAGACTCATCGCCCATAAGTACGTATACGGGCGCATATTTGCCGGCACGCAGGTCGCGCATTATCGTGTCGAAAGTTGCTGTACTTTTATCTGCCATTTGTTTCAAGTGCATAAAATAAGGACACAGATGTTTTGATAAACCGCCCTATCCTTCACTATTTCAACAATAATAACTAACTTTGCGGCATACAAAACATCAGTCCGATTGCAAAATTAATAAAATGTATCGATTAAACCTACCTCCATACGAAATAAAAATCAAAGAAAAAGGCGGCAGACATGCCGTTTTCGACGTGCTGAGGAGGAAATATGTAAACCTCACTCCCGAGGAATGGGTGCGCCAGCATTTCATCCACTACCTTACGGAACACAAGGGCTATCCCACATCATTGCTTGCCAACGAGGTGAAACTGCGCCTCGGACAGAAAAGCCTGCGGTGCGACAGCGTGCTGTACGACAACATGTTACAGCCGCGGATGATTATAGAGTATAAGGCTCCGACGATACAGATCACCCAGAAAACATTCAACCAGATATTCGCATACAACATTCTCATGCACGTAGACTATCTCGTGGTGAGCAACGGCATGAGCCACTATTGCTGCCGCATGGACTATGAAGGCGGAAAGTATACCTTCTTGAATGACATCCCCGATTATAAACAACTTTAAAATAACAACAACTATGAAGACTGCCATAATGCACAACATCATTACAGACGAAAGAAAGCGCGTACACCTCACAATGGATCATCCCGCCGTTCAGTGCGGAATAGCCGTATGGGTGGACGATGACGGGAAGGCGTATTTTCCGGAGGATGTACAGAATCCTTTCTACGAGCTGACAGACGTAAAGGAGAACGACGAATAATCTCCGACGACATCACATCGATGAAAACCGTAAGTTTTACACACTATTTTGCTTACATATTTATATATTACAAAGTATAATACAGATATTATACAAGAAAACAGATGCAAATATATTACAATATGAAAGGTGCCCTTTTAGCTTCTTAAAGGTGGCATTTAAGACAGCAAAAGGTGGCATTTGAGACGCTCAAATGCCACCTTTTTTAATTGAAAACATCTACTCGTTCATTGCTCCACACTCCGGACATCGTCCGCGCGAACGCATGCGTGCGCCGCAATTGCCGCACAGGCATGTATAATAAGAGCCGCGGAAATACAGACGGAGGGCAAAGAACAGATATGCTGCGAGCAGGAGATATCCTGCAAAATAAAGCGTGGTGATGCTGAAAACGATGTAGTTTACGGCACACACTCCTGCAAGTCCGCACAGATAGAGCATGGCATCGCCAAAGGGCAGTTCCTTGAAAACCACGTCTACAGCGGCAATGGCAACAATGAGTATTGCCCATACAGCCATGATAAAGACCGAAATAATGATGGGAAGTCCGAAAGGATTTAGCGTAGGATGAAAATAGAAATTCTGCCACATGTCGGGTGCGAACATCTGTATGCTTGAATATAGCGTTGCCGAGAAAGCCACCGTAAGGGCAAGCAGCATGGGATAGAACGACGGTATGTCGTTGAAATGCACTATCTTGGCATTGCGGCGGAAGATTGTACGCATCAGATAGGCAACGGAAATGATGCTTATCACGATTAGGAAAATAAGAAGGTGGATGTCCGAAAATATCAATATGAACTGGGATATGGGATCGTCGGGCACCACTGCCGGCAGCAGCGACGAGTCGTGTATCCACCCTATGGTCTCTTGGTCGCGCGCCACCTTAACCCACAGCGAGTCGATTGTGTCGGTGGGGATAACGCAGATATCCGCCACAACGAGATGATTGCCGCGGAAAACGGAGACCGAATCGGTGGTCATACCGTTGAGATACTCTTCCGGGCGCTGTCTGAGCAGAGACAGAGAGTCTGCGCGCACCACAAAATTATAGTTCAACGAGTAGTGCAATGCGGCGGGCAGCGATGCCGTGTCACTTACCTCTTCCATGACAGTCTGTTTCGGTCCGTCATTACGCATACGTTCCTGATAACATCCGGAAAAGAACGTCAACGCCATTATCGCAAGCACCGCAAGCGGCACAAATCGTATGTTAATCTTCAGCATATATATTCATCTGACATTTTGAGCAGTCGAACTGCAGGCGGAAGCGCCGCCCGTCGGCAGACTGCAGATACAGTGGTTCATGCCATGAGGGACGTCTGCCACCGTTTTTAACACAAAATCCGAGGGCGTGGCGCAGACAGTAGCGGCACTGCATTACAAGCGGATGCGGCACCGACGTTCCCTGTTCAAAGGCTGCGACATCGCTGTCAAGCCCCTCACGGCGGTAGAAGCGGCGTGCAGCACTGTTGGATATATTGTACAAATAAGGATATCCGGCAGGATAGAGGGGCATTGGTGCCTTGCCGCCTTTTACCACATCGGCACGGTGCAACGCCTCTTTTGCAATCACATCATCGAGTTTTTCGGTCATGGCACGGCGCATGTCGGCAAGCCGGCTCGAAGGTATGAAACATTCTGCCGCTGACGTATCTATCTCTACTGAAGCGCATTCGTAAACGGTGTTTCCGAGTTTTGACAACTGCCGCACAATGTTGTCGCGCTGCGGCTTCTGCGCCTTCTGCACCTCATCGTCGAACCTCACCGACACTCTATGCGCCCCGTCGACACATGCCGTCAGGACAAAAGCGTCGTCGTTGCGGCTCATCCTTATGTCTACGGGTATTTTCCTACAGTTGCCGCTGCGTGCCAGTTGCCGCTCAAAGTCCATGTCGCTGTTGCGCCACAGCGGCATACCGGAACGTAACGACGCAGGCATTTTCTGCGGAAAGAGCCTGTTGTTCAGCACTTTGTTCACACGGAAGCCCTCAAGCCGGTGGTCGGCGTTGATAAAGCAAAGCCCGTCGCCGTTGGCAAAAGTCGCCGTTCCGGCAACGTTGAAAGAGCCTCCGCGTATCTCCTTGACCGTTCCCACAAACTCGCCGCGTGCCTTTGGGGTGTCGAACGATGATATGTCGTGACGCCTGCCGTCGAGAAAATAGTCGGTAAAGCCGCGGTTGAACGTCTTGTGAAGATTGGGAGTGAAGGCGCAACGGCTGCGCCCTATCGAAGAACGGCGGTATTTTCCGTTGCTTTTTGCAACAATCTCGTCAAGACGGGCACTGTATGCGGCAGTGACATTCTTGACATATTCGATGTTCTTGAGTCTTCCTTCTATCTTTAACGACACTGCCCCTGCATCGAGCAGGGTTTCGATGTCGTCGTATCTGTTCATGTCTTTCAGCGAAAGAAGGTGCCGCCCGCGCTCTATCACACGGTTGTCGGCATCGAGAAGGTCGAACTGCAAACGGCAGAACTGGGCGCACTCTCCCCTGTTGGCACTGCGCCCGAAACAATGCTGCGAGGCGTAGCACACGCCGGAATAGCTGACGCACAGTGCGCCGTGCACAAACACTTCAAGCTCGACATCGGGCACGGCACGGTGTATGGCGGCTATTTCGGCTGCCGAGAGTTCGCGTGCCAGCACCACACGGTTAAACCCTAATCCGCGAAGCCATCTCACTTTTTCGGGCGTGCGGTTGTCTGTCTGCGTACTGGCATGCAGCGCCGGCAATGTCCCAAGCTCTGCCCTGCGTTCGCGAATAAGCTCCACTATTGCCATATCCTGAACCAGAATGGCATCGACTCCCGCCGCTGCAAGGTGTCTTATAAGGCGCAACGTCTCTTCCGTCTCATTGTCATACAAGATAGTATTCACCGTTACATACACCCGTGCGAGAAACTTATGCGCGTATGTGCAAAGTTTCCCGATGTCTTCGAGCGTGTTTCCTGCGGCGGCACGCGCGCCAAAGCGTTCTGCACCGATGTACACGGCATCTGCGCCATGGTCTATCGCGGCAATGCCGCATGCCAGGTTTCCGGCAGGTGCAAGCAGTTCTATAGTTCTACTCAATTTTGTTAATGTCGTATGGGGTTTCTTGATATACGTAATAATTAATCCAGTTGCTGAACATAAGATTGGCATGTGCACGCCATGTCACAACCGGTTTATTGTCGGGATTGTCGCCTTCATAATAGTTTACGGGCATGTCCACATCCGGGCGTTTGCCTTTATCGCGCCTGTATTCGCGGTCGAGCGTGTCGGCAACATACTCCAGATGCCCCGTCACGAATATCTCTCTGCCACCGTTCGCCATTACCATGCTGACACCGCTTTCTTCCGATTCGGCAATGAGAGACAGTCTTCCGTCTTTTATTATATCCTCACGCCGAACCTCGGTATGGCGGCTGTGGGGCATGTTGAAACTGTCGTCGAAACCACGGAAGATAGGGAGCAGCGGGTCGATGGGCTTTTGCACGAACACGCCGAACATTTTCTTTGCAAGCGGATACTTGGGTATGCCATAGTGAAAATACAGTCCTGCCTGTGCCGCCCAGCATATATACAGGGTGCTCGTTACGTGGGTTTTCGCCCACGAGAAGATGCCCGTCACCTCTTTCCAATACGTAACATCCTCATATTCATACGTTTCAACGGGTGCTCCGGTTATTATCATTCCGTCGAACTTCATGTCTTTCAGCTCCTCGAAGTCTTTATAGAACATCGCCATGTGCTCGGCAGGGGTATTCTTCGGCGTATGGCTTGCGAGCTTCATGAACGTAACATCGAGCTGCAACGGGGTGTTCGACAGCAGGCGCACAAGGTCGGTCTCCGTCGTGACCTTCAGCGGCATGAGGTTCAGTATGACAATCCGCAACGGACGTATGTCCTGTGTGTGCGCTCTCGAATTGTCCATTACAAAGATATTCTCCTGCTTCAGAATATCTACAGCCGGCAGTTTATCGGGTATTCTTAAAGGCATTTACAATGATGCTTCTTTATTGTTACACTTGTCACCGGCATCCGTCTGTGCATAAATTTACACACACCGGCTCACCGGCATTTACGGAACATGCCGCAAACCGAGTGCAAAGTTACGGAAATATCCTTATATTTTCATTTCGTAATGAATAATTATTTGCATTAACCTTTTGTGAATAAAATTTTTAGCCGTTACAGACCATAAGCCTAAAGATTTCTAATTATCACACGAGAATAGGTATATAAGGGATACAAAAGCTATCTTTGCACAACGGTGTACGGGCATCACGGCAACATGAAAGGCTTCTGTCGCGCATTGCCGTATCATCCTCGTGACATCCCGGATGTTTTTAATAAGAATAAAAAAGTAATGTGTTATGAAAAAGTTTGTTTTTATCGTGCTCGGTATTACAATATGTTTTGTAACCGGATTATGTGCCGGAATATTCCAGTCGGCATCCATAGAAACTTGGTATCCTACACTCGTAAAGTCTACATTCACACCACCCAACCGGGTGTTTCCTATCGCATGGGGCATTATATATATATGTATGGGCACATCGATAGGACTTGTATGGGGCAGTGATTACAATCACGGCAAGCGCCTTTTAACCCATCTGTTTGCCATGCAGTTGTTACTCAATATATTGTGGAGCATTTGTTTCTTCCTTTTCCGCTGCCCGCTGCTCGGTCTTATAACCATGGCGGTCATAGACATCACCGCGATATGGTATCTTGTGAAACTTTTCTATCACAACTGCACATCAGCATTCTTGCTGATACCGTATATCGCATGGCTGACACTTGCGACATATCTCAACGCATATATCGTGAGTTTCAACTGACACGGCGAAAGCACTGATAGTATGTCGAAAAGGAGATAGAGGGAAGATATGAGGAGATAAAGGAAGATAAAAGACGTATGCCTTGTCGCTTGGTATAAGACTATTGTCCTTTATCTTCCTTTATCTCCTCATATCTTCCCTCTATCTCCTTCTTGATACACCCTTAGTGTATTTTACCAAAGTTGCAGGCGCTCGCTCTTCGGAATGAACAGCTTGTCGCCTTCTTTCACACCGAACGCTTCGTACCACATGTCGATATGAGGCAGTGCGCCGTTGACGCGCCAGCGTCCCAACGAGTGGGGATCGCTCTTCGTGCGGCTGCGTATCTCCTTCTCCGTAATGTTTCCTGCCCACACTCCTGCGTATGCGATGAAAAAGCGCTGGTCGCCCGTAAGCCCGTCGACAACGGCAGGAACGGCGTCTTTCGTTGCGTTCTTATAAGCCTGGAACGCCACCTGAAGACCGCCGTGGTCTGCAAGGTTCTCGCCGAGAGTGAACTTGCCGTTGGCATTAAGGTCGGGAAGAACCTTTATCGAAGAGAAGAAATCGGCATACTTATCCGCGCGTGCGGCAAAGTTCTTGCCGTCGCTCTCCGTCCACCAGTCGGTCATATTGCCGTTCTTGTCATAGTGACGTCCCTGGTCGTCAAATCCGTGCGTCATCTCATGACCTATCACAACACCGATGGCACCATAGTTGAAAGCGTCGTCCGCCTCGGGATTGAAGAACGGAACCTGAAGTATTCCGGCAGGGAAACATATCTCGTTTGTCGTCGGATTATAGTACGCATTCACAGTCTGCGGTGTCATGAACCACTCTTTGTTGTCCACGGGCTTGCCGGCACGGTAATCGTTATTCCAGTCGCTCCAGAACTTGCGGCAGTTCTGCACATTCTCATAATAAGACAGTTCGGGATTTATCTGTAGTCCCGACATATCCTTCCATGTGTCCGGATAACCTATCTTCACATAGAACGAGGACAGCTTGTCGAGTGCAGACTGCTTTGTAGTGTCGCTCATCCAGTCCTGCGCCTTGATGCGTTCTGCCAGCGCCACCTGCAGGTTCTTTACGAGCTTCTCCATGCGTTCTTTCGACGATGCGGGGAAATAACGCTCCACATACATCTTGCCGAGAGCCTCGCCCATCTGCCTTTCCACCTGCGATGTGGCGCGCTTCCAGCGCGGATAGTCTTCCTTGCGTCCGGACATTGTCTTGCCGAAGAAATCGAAATCAGCCGCCTGAACCTCGTCACTGAGATATCCTGCCGCCGACAGAATGGCGTTCCACTCCATGTATGCACGAAGCTCATCTGCCGTAACTGTTGCAAGAAGCTTGTCCGCACCGGCAACAAAGTCGGGCTGACCGACAACGAGCTCGCGGAAACAATCGGTCTTCACGCCATCGGCATTCATTGTCTTTGTAAGGCGCACATTGGGATATTTGGTCTCGAACTCGCTGAGTGTCATCTTGTTATAGTTGGCTTCGACGTCTCTCAGTTCCGTACGCGACTTGGAAACCTTAGCCAGTGCCGTCTCTATCTTCATGATGTGCTGCATCTTCTTGTGCGCCGCATCATTGTCAAATCCGAATAGTCCGAACATGCGCACGATATGCTTCTTATAAGCATCGCGTATGGCTGCTGTTGCCGAGTCGTTGTCAAGATAATACTCTTTCTGTCCCAACGACATGCCGCCCTGATATACGTTGAGGATGTTCATCTTGGCGTTTTTCTCATCGGCACCGAAGCTCAGTCCCAACGGCATGCCGTAACCAAACGTGGCATACTTAAGCTGAAGCTCGCGCAAAGCCTCTATTTTCTTTGCCTTTTCAATCTCGTTGATGAGCGGCATAAGCGGTTTCACGCCGTCTTTGTTACGGCGCACGGAGTCCATCGCCAGTCTATAGAAGTCGCTGAGTTTCTGCTCCGTCGTTCCTTTTGCATAGGTTTTGTCCAGCAGGTCGGTAAGAAGCATGTTTATACGCTTGTTGTTGTCCTGCCCGAGTTGGTCGAAACTGCCGAAACGCGAATAGGCGGCGGGCAGCGGATTGTTTTTCATCCAGCCTCCGCAGGCATACTGATAGAAATCGTCGGCAGCACGGACGCTGTTGTCGAGGTTTGTCAGGTCGATACCCGACTTTAGCGGTGTCTGCGCGCCGGCAACGACCGGAACGGAGGCAAGAAGCACCATAGGAATAATTTGTTTTACGTTCATGTTATATAATTGATAGTTTAATGTGGCAACTTGAAATCGGCATTCCGCCTATTACCGTTTACTTTTGACGATATGCTATATATAATATAGGTACGCGCGTACATATATATTATAGTGTCACCGGCATGCCTCGAGCTCCTCGGATGCCGCCTCCCAGCGCTCAACTTCTTCATCGAGCTGCTTCTTTACGTCGGCATATCGTGCTATAAGCTCCATATCGGCAGCATGCTCGGGACGGCCGAGCATGTCGTCCATTTCCTTTATGCGCTGCTCGTATGCTTCTATCTTCTCCTCGCACTCCTTGACGGCTTTCTCAGCGCGGCGTTTCCTTTTCTGTCTCTCCTTATGCTCCTCATAGCTCTGTCTGCCGCCTTCCGCCGCATCCGCAGATGCCTCTTTGACTGCCGGCGAAGCTTTTTCTTTTGTATCGGAAGATGCCGGGGAACCGAGCCGGTCGAGCGTATCTATGCGTCGGGAATGGAGGAAATCGTATATGCCGCCTATATGTTCACGCACCGAACCGCCACCGAACTCATACACCTTCGACACAAGCCCGTCGAGAAACTCACGGTCGTGGCTCACCACGATGACCGTTCCGTCGAATGCCTTTACCGCTTCTTTGAGAACGTCCTTGGACTGCATGTCAAGGTGGTTTGTAGGCTCGTCGAGGATAAGCAGGTTGACAGGTTCGAGCAGCAGGCGTATCATGGCGAGACGGCTGCGCTCGCCGCCGCTGAGCACCCGCACTTTCTTCTCCGATGCCTCGCCGCCGAACATAAACGCACCGAGAATGTCGTTGATGCGCAGGCGGATGTCGCCGCGCGCCACACGGTCGATGGTATCGAAGACGGTAAGCTCCTCGTCGAGCATCTGCGCCTGGTTTTGCGCGAAGTATCCTATCTGCACGTTATGCCCTATCTTCAGCATACCGGTATACGGTATCTCGTTCATGATGCACTTTACGAGCGTGGACTTGCCCTCGCCGTTCTTTCCGACGAACGCCACTTTCTCGCCGCGCTTGATTGTGAGCGTGACGTCACGGAACACGGTGTGACTGCCATAGTCCTTGCGCACGCCGTCGCATATCACGGGATAATCGCCGCTGCGTAGACAGGGTGGGAACTTCAGACGCATCGCCGAGGTGTCCACCTCGTCTATCTCTATGGGCACTATCTTCTCAAGCTGCTTGATGCGGCTCTGCACCTGCACGGCTTTCGTCGGCTTGTAACGGAACTTCTCGATGAAGTCCTTTATGTCGGCAATCTCTTTCTGCTGGTTCTCGTAGGCACGCAACTGCTGCTGGCGCCGCTCGGCACGCAGCCGTACATACTCGTCGTACTTCACGCGATAGTCTACAACCCGTCCGCAGCTTATTTCCAACGTGCGGTTTGTCACATTGTTTATAAACGCGCGGTCGTGACTTACGAGCACCACCGCCTTTGCGTTCTGCGTAAGGAACTGCTCGAGCCACTGTATGCTCTCTATGTCAAGGTGGTTCGTAGGCTCGTCGAGCAGCAGCACATCGGGCTTGCCGAGAAGTATCTTCGCAAGTTCTATACGCATGCGCCAACCGCCGCTGAACTCGCTTGTAGGGCGGTCAAGGTCGGTGCGCTCAAAGCCCAGTCCGGCAAGCGTTCGTTCTATCTCCGCCTCATATCCGTCCGCGCCCATCATGATATACCGCTCGTGCTCCTGCGTGAAGCGGCGCACAAGTTCCATATATTCATCGCTCTCATAGTCGGTGCGCTCGGACAGCTCGTCGTTCATACGGTCTATGCGCCTCTTCATCTCCACCACGCCGGCAAACGCCTTGCGCGCTTCCTGTCGCACGGTGGTGTCGTCCTGTAGTATCATCACCTGCGGCAGATAACCGATGGTGGTGTCCGACGGTATGGCGACACTGCCCGCCGTCGGCTGCTGCATGCCGCAGAGTATCTTTAGCATGGTGGATTTTCCGGCGCCGTTCTTGCCCACAAGCGCTATGCGGTCGCGGTCGTTCACCACGAAACCGGCATCGCTGAAGAGCGGTTTCACGCCGAACTCCACTTTCAATCCTTCTACTGATATCATCTATACCTGTTTTAGCAGATGCAAATATACGAAGTATATTCGACAAAACAAAATAGCGATAGTCCGGCTTTAGCCGGGTTCGCGGTGGCGAAGCCAATTTTGTGCGTCAAATATACGAAGTATATTCGCAGAAAATCGAAAGTGAAAGTCGGGGCTTTGCCCCGGTTCACGGTCGCAAAGCGATTCGATTGATGCAAAGATACGGATAAGTCGGGAGCAAAACAACAAATTCATTTGTTTTTTGCCGAGCGGGAGTATTCTATCTCATATGCGATACATTTCTATCTCATATGCGTTACGTTTCTATCTCATATGCGTTACGTTTCTATCTCATATGCGTTACATTTCTATCTCATATGCGTTACATTTCTATCTCATATGCGTTACGTTTCTATCTCATATGCGATACATTTCTCTACTATATGCTACAGCTTTCTCTACTATATGCTACAGCTTTCTCTACTATATAGTACAGATTTCCATACTATATAGTACAGATTTCCATACTATATTCACCCGACACCTAAAGCCCCAACCTGAAACCTAAAGCCCCAACCTTAAAAGTTAAAGGATAGTAAAAAAGCCTGCCACCGACGGGAAACACGCATCACATGGCTTATCTTTGCAAACAAAAAAGGCACAAACATCATGTACATAACGCTAATAATACTCGCCATAACGGCAATACTCTTCGCCACGGGCAAGATACGTTCGGACATCGTCGCGCTCTGTGCGCTCATCACGCTGATGCTCATCGGCGTCCTTACGCCCGAGGAGGCGCTGTCGGGCTTCTCCAGCACGGTGGTCATCATGATGACGGGACTGTTTGTCGTGGGCGGCGCCGTGTTGCAGACCGGACTGGCAAAGATGATAAGCAGCCGCATGATGAAACTCGCCAAAGGCAACGAGACACGGCTGTTCTTTATGGTGATGATCGTCACTGCCGCCATCGGAGCGTTCGTCAGCAACACGGGCACCGTGGCGCTCATGCTCCCCATCATCGTCAGCATGGCGGCGGAGGCACGGCTCAACGCGTCGCGCCTGCTCATGCCTCTGGCATTTGCAAGCAGCCTCGGCGGCATGCTCACGCTGATAGGAACGCCGCCAAACCTTGTGATACAAGACACGCTGACCGCCGAGGGCTACGAACCGCTGTCGTTCTTCGCCTTCATGCCCGTCGGTCTGACGGTGCTTGTCGTCGGCATGGCGGTGCTGTTTCCGCTTAGCCGGCTGCTGCTGACGGGAAAGAAAGACAAGGACGGCACAAAAGGGGCACGCGTAAAAACGCTGCGAGAGCTGGTAAAAGAATATCGCCTTGCCGACAACCTGGCACGCTACGCGGTGACGCCTGCGTCTGCCATGGCGGGAAAGACCGTCGCCGGACTGGACATTTACAACCGCTACGGACTGACCGTGCTCGAGGTGCGCCGCGAACAGAACAGCCGCAAAAGTCTGCTCAAGAGCGTCGAGCAGAAGCTTGCCGCACCGTCGACGGTTCTGCGCGAGGGGGATATAATCTATGTGACAGGCAAGAAAGAGGCGGCGCGCAAGTTCGCCCACGACTTCAAGTTGGCAAATGCCGCGACAGCAGGCGATGCGGCCGGCGGCAGCAACGCCCTCGACTTCTACGACCTCGGCATGGCGGAAATCGTAATCCTCCCGGCGTCGCGGCTCATAGACAGACAGCTGCGCGAAGCCGCCCTGCGGGCAAAATATTCGATAAACGTTATCGGCATAAGGCGGCGCGGCGAGTATATAATGGACAATCTTGCCGAGGCGAAGCTGCGCTCCGGCGACGTGCTTCTTGTGCAGGGAACATGGGAGAACATCGCCCGGTTGGGCAACGACGAGGATCGCTGGGTGGTTCTCGGGCAACCGCTCGAGGAGGCGGCAAAGGTGACGCTCGACTACAAGGCGCCGCTGGCAGCCGCGATAATGCTGGCAATGGTGGCGATGATGGTGTTCGACTTCATTCCCGTCGCCCCTGTCACCGCCGTGATGATAGCCGGCGTCATGATGGTGCTGTCGGGCTGTTTCAAGAACGTCGAGTCTGCATACAAGACCATCAACTGGGAGAGCATCGTGCTCATTGCCGCCATGATGCCGATGTCCGTCGCGCTGGAAAAGACCGGTGCGTCGGCGCTCATCTCGCATTCCATGGTAAGCCTCTTCGGCAGTGCCGGTCCGCTGCCGCTCCTTGCCGGCATTTATATCACCACCTCGCTGCTCTCGCTGTTCATCAGCAACACCACCACGGCGGTGCTCATGGCGCCCATCGCCCTGTCGTCGGCGGTAGAACTGGGCGTAAGCCCCTACCCCATGCTCTTCGCCGTGACCCTCGGAGCAAGCATGTGCTTCGCATCGCCGTTCTCCACTCCGCCCAACGCGCTCGTCATGCAAGCCGGGCGCTACTCTTTCATGGACTATGTCCGGGTGGGACTGCCGCTGCAAATAGCCATCGGAGCCGTGATGATGCTCGTGCTGCCGCTGCTCTTCCCTTTTTGAGGTTGTTTTAAAGTCCTTAAGGTCCTTAAAGTCCTTAAAGACCCTAAAGACCTTAAAGACTTTAAAGCCCTCACACCTCAAAATCCACATAAATATGGATTGCCCGCCCACCATATTATAAGTACCTTTGCACCCGTTAAACAAATGTACAGACAATGATTAAACGTTTCACGGCATCAGCCGTACTCGCAATAACGGCGGCGGCAACTATATCGGCGGCAGACACGCACGGCACGGCAGCCGACTCGTCACGCGTCGTCGACCTCGACGAGGTGGTTGTCGTCTCACTTCCCAAAGAAGCGTTCCGCCTGAGACAGCAACCCCTAAGCTCATCAGTATTCACCACGGCGGACATGAACCGCACCGGTGCGCGCGACATACGCAGCCTCTCCGGCTTCGTGCCCTCGTTCGCCATGCCCGAATACGGTTCCCGACTGACATCGTCGATGTATATACGCGGCACAGGCTCGCGCGTCAACAATCCGGCGGTGGGCATGTACGTCGACGGGATACCGCTGGTATGCAAGAGCGCGTTCAACTTCCACTCTTATCAGACCGACCGCGTGGACATCCTGCGCGGACCGCAAGGCACGCTCTACGGCATGAACACCGAGGGCGGACTGGTGCGCGTGTATTCCAAGAACCCGCTGATGTACAGAGGAAGCGAGATAATCGGCGGCGGCGGCTCGCACGGCATGCGCCATGCCGAGGTGGCACACTATCACCGCCCGTCGGACAAGTTGGCATTCTCTACAGCCGGCTTTTACAACGGCGGCAACGGCTTCTTCCGCAACGCCGTCACGGGCGGACGCGCCGACAAGTACAACGAGGCGGGCGGAAAGACACGCCTCATATACATGCCGACGCACCGCACGACCATCGACTTCATTGCCGACTACCAGTATGTGCGCCAGAACGGATTCCCCTACGGCACGCTCGACACGGCAACGGGCGACACCGACTCGCCTGCGACAAACCGCGAGGGCAACTACCGGCGCAACATGCTCAACACGGGCGTGCACGTGAAATACAGCGGAGACAGCTTTCTGCTCAACTCCACGACGAGCTATCAGTATCTCAAAGACTACATGATGATGGACCAGGACTATCTTCCGCAAGACTTCATGTATCTTGAACAACGCCAGTTCCAGAACGCCGTGACGCAGGAATTTACGCTGAAGAACAACCCACGCGACGCATGGCACCGCACGACGGGCGTCTACGCCTCGTACCAATGGCTGCGCACCGACGCCCCGGTATATTTCGGCAACGATTTCACCCGCCGCATCTCCTCCGCCATACAGGCACAGATGTACACGGCAATCGTGGGTGCAATGAAGGAGAACATGATACAGAGCGGCATGCCCGCAACGGCGGCGGAAGCGGCGGCAAAGGCAGCCGTGGAGCGTGCAGGCGGCGTATCGGTGAGCACACGCTTTGCCGTACCGGCAATGTTCCACACTCCGCAGCTGAACATCGGCATATACCACGAGTCGAACATCGACCTGGGCGAAAACATCACAGCCACACTCGGCTTGCGCTACGACCACAACAACGTGCGCCTGCACTACGACACACAGGCGGCAATGGGCGTAACCGCCAACGTTATGGGGCGCGAGGCGACAAACACACTGACGTCGACGTTGAAAAGCAAGACATCGAACGCCTACAACCAGCTGCTGCCCAAAGTGGGAATTACATACCGCACGGACAGCCGCGGCAGCAACATCTATGCCACGGTGAGCAAGGGCTATCGTGCCGGAGGCTTCAACATACAGATGTTCTCGGACATCCTGCAGACCGAAATAACCGCCAACAGCCAGGCGGCAATGCGTGGCGACCATGACGTGGAGCACACCGCCGCAGACTATGACAACGTGAACCGCACGATAGCCTACAAGCCGGAGGAGAGCTGGAACTACGAGGCGGGCGCACATCTCAACCTCTTCGGCAACATGATGCACGCCGACATCGCCGTATATTACATGACCATACGCAACCAGCAGCTGTCTGTAATGGCGGGCAACTACGGTTTCGGACGAATGATGGTCAACGCCGGGCGCAGCACCGGTTGCGGCTTCGAGGCATCGCTTCGCGGCAGCGCCTTTGACGAACGGCTGTCGTGGGCGGCAAGCTACGGATTTACGCACAGCATCTTCCGCGACTACAAGGACAACATCTCCGCCGGCTCGGGCGATGCAGACGTCACAACCGTTGACTATCGCGGCAACAAAGTTCCCTTTGTTCCGGCGCACACGCTCGGCGCCAACACCGACTACCGCATACGCACAAACGGCTCGCTGGTAAAGAACATCATCATAGGCGCGTCGCTGACGGCGTGCGGCAAGATATGGTGGGACGAAGCAAACACCTACAGCCAGGACTTCTACGCTCTGCTCGGAGCACACATAGACGTGGCTACGGACAAGGTTGTACTGAGCATACGTGCAAATAACATAACCGGCACACACTACAACACCTTTGCCTTCGACAGCGCCGCATCCGGCAAAAGACAGTACTTTGCCCAGCGCGGAGCCCCCTTCTGCCTAAACGCCGAGCTGCGCCTAAAATTCTAAACACCCCACACATCTTTGCCAAAGGTGGCATTTCAGCCTCTAAAAGAGCACCTTTCACCTCCCGAAAGAGCCTCTTTCAGCCCCTGAAATGCCACCTTTTGTATCGTAAAAGGTATCATTCTGATTGTCAAGACGTTACAAGACAGGTTTTCATATATGAAAAATGGCGGTCTTACCATATCGGTAAGCCGCCATATATACAGACTTCAAATGAATGAAAGTCGTTAGAAACACGATGCTTTCACATTAATCCTGATCCGGAGTGATAAGTTTGTAGCCCTTTCCGTGAATGTTTATGATTTCAATCTGGTCGTCATCCTTGAGGTGCTTGCGCAGTTTTGTGATGTAAACATCCATGGAGCGTGCATTGAAGTAGTTGTCGTCTATCCATATAGTCTTCAATGCAAAGTCGCGCTGCAGTATCTCATTGGCATGACTGCATAGAAGTGCAAGCAGTTCGTTTTCCTTCGTTGTGAGTTTTGTCTGCTTGTCATCAATAGAAAGCAGTTGCTTCTGTGTGTCGAAGGTGAAACGTCCGATGTGGTAAACGGTGTTCTCCTTGTTCTTCTTTCCGCGTACGCGACGTAGAATTGCTTCAATACGGAAAACGAGTTCTTCCATTGAGAAGGGCTTGGTGATGTAGTCGTCCGCACCGATTTTGAAACCTTCCAGAATATCTTCCTTCAACGTCTTTGCCGTGAGGAAGATAACCGGCATCTCGGCATTCGCCTGCTTTATTTCCTTGGCGAGCGTGAAACCGTCTTTCTTCGGCATCATAACATCAAGCACGCAGATATCAAACTTGTTCTTCAAAAACGCCTTGTAACCGGCTTCACCGTCAGGACAGAGCTCTGCCGTGTAACCCTTTGCCTGCAGATACTCACGAAGCAACATACCTAAGTTCTCGTCATCTTCGCACAATAAAATTCTTAAGTTCTCGTCCATAATCTTTAATTTTTAATTATTGGTAATGATATAATAAATGTCGTTCCCTCGTTACGTTCGCTCTTTACGCTTATCTCTCCCTTGTGCTGATGCACGATGTTCTTGACGTATGCAAGACCGAGACCAAACCCTTTGACATCATGCACGTTGCCGGTGTGCACACGGTAGAACTTCTCGAAAATCTTCTTAAGGTTTTCTTTCTTTATTCCCATACCGTTGTCCTTCACCGAAAAGAAAAGACGTTCCTTGTTGTTCCATGTCCTTATCGTCAGTTCCAGACTCTTGTCAGGCTGCTTATATTTCACTGCATTGTCAAGCAGATTGAATATGACGTTAGTAAAGTGCATCTCGTCAACATATATCATAGGATATACAGCCTTGAGTATCGTCTTTATATGTCCGCCGGTATGTTCCACGCGCAGTGTAAACGTATTTGCCACAGTCTCGACAAGCTCGTTCAGATTAAGTTCCTTTTTCTTGAAAGTTACTTTCTTCTTGTCGAACATTGACATCTGCAATACTTTCTCTACAAGAAACCTCAGGCGCTTCGACTCATCGTTTATAACACCGCCAAGATGCTTCATCATCGTGGGACTTTTCGTAACAGCCTCGTCATTAAGCATCTGTGCCGCTAGCGAGATACTGCTTATCGGAGTTTTAAGCTCATGGGTCATGTTATTTATAAAGTCGTTCTTTATCTCACTGTATTTCTTCTGTCTGAAGACAACTATTACCGTGAAGATGAACATTATAATCATCACAACCGTAAACAGTATGGATGGTATGGCAAAACGTATGCTGCTGAATATATAGCTGTTGATGTCCGGAAAGTGAACATTCACCACACCAAGATTGTTAGAGGGGTCATTGCGGAAAAGTATCTGTGAATATGAATACTCCTTGCCCTCATCCGTATAGTCGGGACAACGGTACTCTTCACGCCCGTCCTGTGTAGTGACGGTGAAGTGATATGGTATGTTCACACCATTGTTTATAAGCTCTGTTTTCAAGTCCTGATCGAGTATCTTGAAATTTATACGTTCTTTCAGAGGCTTGTCAGATGCCGTGTACAGCAAGTTATATACAACTTCATCAAGCAATGCTTTCTGATATATATACCGGTTTTTCACTATTTCCTGAAGCGATTTTGTGGCATCCGATATATAGTTCTTGTCGTTCTTCAGAATAACGGCCTTAGGCATTGACGAAGGCTTGACAGCCATTGTCTTCAATTCGAAAGACGAATATATCGCACCACTTTTTCCTATACCTGGATTTTGATGTGCGGGCATGCCTGCACGGTTGTCGTATTCCTGATACATGCTTGTAGTATCTTGCTTTAACGACTTGCGCTCCGTTTCGTTGACATCTTTTTCCAAATAGCGCAAAGTTTCATTCAGCTCGAGATTTCTCGACGCCTGATACAGGGCGGTGTTCACCGACTCGTCAAACTGCTCCTTCTTCATCCTCACCATGGCATCGATATATCTCAGCTGGAGGAAGAGAAGCGCAAGGAACGAAAGCCCCATTATTATTGCTATTATCCAAATTGTCCTCTTTTTCATATCGCAAATATATTGTAAAATAGAATACGATGTTTATTTTAGGTTAATAAATTCCGTTAATTTTAATCATATTAACCAATAATTTAAAAACAAAGTTGATAATTATTAAGTTCGTATTATAAAATAAAGATTAAAATACGCATTAATGCAATAAAAGCAGCAATCGCAATGACTGCGTATCGGCATCTATATTACACTATAAAGCATACCGAAATAATATATTCAATACACTACAAGCAAACAATTGACTGCAAAAACAGCCATATCCGGGTCCTGTGTAGGAAACCATGATATGGCTGTTAAATACATCACAGTGAAAACTGTTGACTTGAAAGACCTTTATGCTTTCATTATATAAAGGCTGTCACCCTCCACTGTTTAAATCTTTTTCTTGTCAAGGAAACGTCATTCCTCATTCTCATCTGCCTCATGAGCCTTTATTAGTTCTTGCTGAACGTCATTGGGCACAAGCTCGTAACTTGCGAACTTTGTTGTAAACGAGGCGCGACCTCCTGTTATGGAACTCAAGGATATAGAATAGTTGGAAAGTTCTTTGAGCGGTATCTTTGCCTGCAGTTTCTGATATCCGGCTTCGCTGTCCATACCCATGATGAGAGCGCGGCGTCCCTGCAAGTCGCTCATGACATCGCCCATGAAATCGGAAGGAACATACACTTCAAGGTCGTAAATAGGCTCAAGTATCTTCGGATCAGCATTCTTGAACGCCTCGGCAAATGCGTTACGTGCTGCGAGCATGAACGAGAGCTCGTTTGAATCAACAGGGTGCATCTTTCCGTCATACACAATCACACGTACATCGCGTGCATAACTGCCCGTGAGCGGTCCGCGTTCCATACGCTCCATTATACCTTTCAATATAGCCGGCATGAACCTTGTGTCTATTGCACCTCCGACAACGGAGTTGATGAATACGAGCTTACCGCCCCACTCCAGGTCGACAACTTCCTTGCCTTTGATATTCATCTTGAATTCCTGACCGTTGAACTTATATACCGTCGGGTCAGGCATGCCTTCTGCATAAGGCTCTATTATAAGGTGTACCTCACCAAACTGACCGGCACCGCCCGACTGTTTCTTGTGACGGTAATCGGCACGCGCCGACTTTGTTATCGTCTCACGATAAGGTATCTTGGGTTCAATGAACTTCACCTGTATCTTCTCGTTATTCTCCAAACGCCACTTCAATGTGCGCAAATGGAACTCTCCCTGACCGTGAACAATGGTCTGGCGCAACTCCTTGCTCTGCTCTATCACCCATGTGGGGTCTTCCTGACGCATCTTAAGAAGAGCCGCCATAAGTTTTTCTGTTTCTCCTTCATTGACAGCCTTTATGGCACGAGAGAACTTTGAATTGGGATATTTTATAAAATCAAAACGGTTTTCACAGTCCTTACCATTGAGCGTGTTACCTGTTTTCACATCTTTCAACTTCACAGCACACCCTATGTCACCGGCATTAAGCTGGTCCACTGGCTGGCGGTTAGCACCAGCGCATACATATATCTGACCGAAGCGTTCTTTCGAACCGCGGTCGGCATTCGAGAGTTCGTCACCGGTCTTTACGCTTCCACTCATCACCTTGAAGTAACAAACCTCACCGATATGAGGCTCTACACCGGTCTTGAAGAAATACAAAGACGTAGGTCCTTCTGTAGTTACTGATATCTCCTCACCTCGTGTATTGTGTACTTTCGGCATTTCATCAACAAAAGGAACGACATTTCCCAGAAACTCCATAAGTCTCCTTACACCCATATCCTTACCTGCACAAACACAGAAAACTGGGAATATCGAACGTGTTACAAGACCTTTACGTATACCTTCGCGCATTTCATCCTCGGTAAGAGCCTCTTCTTCAAAGAACTTCTCCATAAGAGTCTCGTCGTTCTCGGCAGCAGCCTCAACAAGTGCTTTATGCATTTCCATCGCCTTGTCCATCTCCTCTGCCGGAATGTCCTCTATCGTAGGAGCACCACCTTCAGGTCCCCACGAATACTTCTTCATAAGAAGAACATCAATAAGGGCATTGAAACCCGGTCCCTCGTTGAGCGGATACTGAACCGGAACAACCTTCGGACCATATATTTCCGTCAGGCGCTCCAACACGTTGTTATAGTCGCATTTCTCCGAATCAAGCTGATTGACAAGGAATATTACAGGCTTCTTAAGTTTCTCAGTATAACGGAAATGGTTCTGTGTTCCCACTTCCGGACCATATTGACCGTTAAGCAACAGTATTGCCGTATCCGTTACATTAAGTGCAGTCATGGCAGCACCGACAAAGTCGTCCGAACCGGGACAGTCTATAATATTAAGTTTCTTGTTGTTCCACTCAACATGATATACGGTTGAGAAGACAGAATATCCGTATTCCTGCTCTACGGGGAAATAGTCACTTACAGTGTTCTTGGCTGTGATACGCCCGCGACGCTGAATTATGCCTGCCTCGTAGAGCAGTGCTTCCGTGAGGGTGGTCTTACCGGAGCCGTCGTTACCGAGCAAGGCTATGTTCTTGATTTCATTAGTCTGATAAACTTTCATACTATATTAGATTTAAGACGTTAAACATATATTGGGCTCTAAGATACTACTTTTTGACCGAAAAGCAAAAGATTATATATAAAAGGAATAAATTTTTAAAACATATTAGTAATTTTGTTGGTAATTATATCAGTTTATCATCAACCTAAAATATTGTTTATGGCAGGTCTATACATACATATACCTTTTTGCAGCAGTCGCTGCATATATTGCGGTTTCTACTCAACAACACTATTGTCTCTCCGCGGGGAATACATAAATGCCATTTGCAAAGAGTTTGATTTGCGCCGTGACTATATTCATGAACAAATAGACACGATATATATCGGAGGAGGTACTCCGTCACAATTAAAAGAAGAAGAACTGCACAGACTGTTTGATACCATATATAATAATAAGGTGTATGACATATCCCCAAATGCCGAGATAACAATGGAATGTAATCCGGACGACATCACCACCGACATGGCAGACACTATATCTCAACTTCCGATAAACAGAATAAGCATGGGAGTTCAGACATTCAATAACAGTCGTCTTAAGTTCATCCGCCGCAGACATACAGCCGAACAAATAGGCAATGCCATATCCATGCTGCGGCATGCCGACATAAGCAATATCAGTATAGACCTTATGTTCGGTTTCCCAGATGAAACCATAAACGAATGGAACGATGACGTATCACATGCTCTTGCCCTTGACGTACAGCACATCTCTGCATACAGCCTTACATACGAAGAAGGAACGTCGCTACACAACATGCTTGCAAAAGGCATTGTTTCCGAAACCGACGAAGAGCTGAGTCGCACCATGTACTACAATCTTTCAGAGCGTCTGATTGCTGCCGGCTACGAACACTATGAAATAAGCAACTTCGCACTTCCCGGCTTCCGTTCACGCCACAACGGCAACTACTGGAAAGGCATACCATATATAGGTATAGGTGCTGCCGCCCATTCTTTTGATACTGTTTCAAGACAGTGGAACATTGCCGACATAAGGAAATACATTGAAAGTATAAACAATGGCATCATCCCCATGGAAAGTGAGGAGCTTGACACCGACACTTGTTACAACGATACCGTCATGACTGCACTTAGGACATGCGAGGGAATAGATTTACAAAAACTCGAAATGACATTCGGCAAACCATACACCGACTATCTGTTGACAAATGGCGAAAAACATATTTCCTCCGGCAATCTCTGCCTGTCACAGTCTCATCTGAGCCTTACACGCAACGGCTTGTTCGTCAG
Organism: Xylanibacter caecicola; assembly: GCF_013166515.1. Taxonomy (GTDB): domain Bacteria; phylum Bacteroidota; class Bacteroidia; order Bacteroidales; family Bacteroidaceae; genus Prevotella; species Prevotella caecicola. The sequence continues at coordinate 46,568 of NZ_JABKKJ010000017.1, forward strand.
CGACGGTATAATGAGCGACCTTATGAAGGTGTGAGAATACGAAAAGGCTAAAACAAAAAAGGAGAAAGTCCGTTCAGAACTTTCTCCTTTTAATATCATTGTATCGTCTCATTGACAAAGACAATCGCTTATTTTTTACTTTACTTTCTCAACGATAGCCTTGAATGCCTCGGGATTGTTAACAGCGAGGTCAGCAAGAACCTTACGGTTTATCTCGATACCGGCTTTGTGCAGAGCACCCATAAGTGTAGAGTAGCTCATGTCATGCAGACGTGCGGCAGCATTTATACGCTGAATCCACAACGAACGGAAATTACGTTTCTTATTACGACGGTCACGATAAGCATAAGTCAAACCCTTTTCCCAAGTGTTCTTCGCAACAGTCCAAACATTCTTTCTAGCTCCGTAGTAGCCGCGTGTAAGTTTTAAAATTCTTTTTCTCTTTGCTCTTGAAGCAACGTGATTTACTGATCTTGGCATAATTTTCTTCCTTTAAATTTTTGTTTGACTTTGATTAACGCAGACAAAGCAGATCGCGAACTGCTTTCATGTTACTATTGTCAACAAGAGTTGAGTGAACAAGATTACGCTTTTGCTTCTTTGTTTTCTTAGTCAAGATGTGACTGTGGTAAGCGTGATTTCTCTTAACCTTACCTGTACCGGTGAAACGAAACCTCTTCTTGGCACCGGAATTTGTCTTTACTTTTGGCATTGTTTTATAATTTAAATTGTTATTTAATCATAGTGGCAACGTATATACCAAACGTTACGCACCGTCCTCTTTACCTTATTATATATTAAAGGAAAAACCTTCTGTTATTCGCCTTTCAACTTTTCAAGTGCATCGGCACTTATCTTGGCATTGGCAAGCAGTCCTCCGTTAGCAGGCATTTCATTTGCTTCATTTGCGACAGCACTGTCCTTTGATTCGGCTTCACGACGCTCGCGATCCATCTTCTGCTGACTTTTCTTTGCAACGCCCGCCTTTTTCGGATTTATATACAGAAACATTTTCTTTCCTTCCAATGACGGCATCTGCTCAACCTTGCCATATTCTTCCAGATCATTGGCAAAACGCAACAGCAAGACTTCGCCCTGTTCCTTGAAAAGAATTGAACGTCCGCGGAAGAACACGTATGCACGCACTTTGTTTCCATCTTCCAAGAACTCCTTTGCATGTTTCAATTTGAAGTTGTAGTCGTGATCATCGGTCTGGGGTCCGAAACGTATTTCCTTCACTTCCTGCTTCACTTGCTTTGCCTTAAGTTCCTTTGCACGCTTCTTCTGCTGATAAAGGAATTTGCTGTAGTCGATGAGACGACAAACCGGCGGCTGCGCGTTAGGACTTATCTCCACGAGATCCACTCCCTGCTGGCGTGCCATGTCAAGTGCCTGCCGTGTAGGCATCACGGTGGAACCGCTTTCACCTACTATACGTACTTCTCTTACACGTATCTGCTCGTTTACACGATACTGATTGGTCTTTCTGTCGTTCTTCATCAAAACTTTTTATGTTAAGCGGCTGCAAAGTTACGATAAAACATACGAACTGCAAAATAAAAAAACAATTTATTTTATATTAAACAGCATATTTTCAATAAAATACGAGGATATCCGATGACATATTATAATATATGTAAAAGCAAATCTTCGTATATTGTTTTTTATAAAGAATTGAATTTTATTAAATACGGCATGTTATATATTTTCCCTATTTTTGCAATGCACTTCCATTATAGTGCATATTTGATAACATATAAAAAGATTGTATATGAATGTAACGATTATTAATTTGTGGGATAACATTTTAGAGTTTGCGAAAAAAGCCGGCAGAAAGGGCATGCGCCCCGTTCTTTTGCTGTATTATGTAATGATGAGTGACAAAACGCCTAAATCGGACAAGATAATGATTTTGTCGGCATTGTCATACATAGTACTTCCAATAAACCTTATGTCATCAAAGCGTCTTCCGATAATAGGCATCATAGATGAGCTGATGTCCTTAACAATGGCTTACCGTAAAGTGCGCCATCACATAACACCTGAAATTGAAGCCAAAGCAGAAGCACAACTCGACAAATGGTTTACGGAACGTTTTCCAGTATATACACCGTATGTGGAGATCCTGAACTGACAAAAAACATTGAATGTTGTATTTTTTAATAAAACATCAACATAAAGAATGCGCCCCAAAGTCTTGTATCGGACTTTTGGGGCGCAGCTCATATAACAATCTTATTATTTTTCATAACGTATAATTTTCGGCAAAGTCACTTCTGAGATTGTTTTAACTTCGCCATCATCTGAATTGCACTTTATATGTATTTCGAGCAATTGTCCTTCACTGCAATTCTTTAAATCCTCATACGGAATGTAGATCTTTTTATTAAAAATCCATTCATGCTCAGAATCCAACACACAACCCACTGTTTGGGATGTAATTTTTGTTGAATTGCTATAAACCTCTGCAGATATGTCAAATGATTGCAGATGAAAAGCATCCAGAGTTAAAACAACTAAAACGTGGTCCTTAAAGGCATAGAAATAATCTGTAAAGACTTTCATGTCTCCGATACAGACTGTTGGCTCCATTGGATCTCCTTTTTCCACAGGACGTTCTACACTGCTTTCCTTTAAATTATAACGTGCAAATATTGTTCCTATCATGCTGCCCAATTCTTCATTTGGGCATATTCCTAAATATGTAAAATCCGTTTCGTTATCATACTTCCGCCACACCTTACTATCTTTCGCAAGAAACATGCGTTTTATTTCTTTTACAATCCCAATACGCACATCGCTCTTACTGCTCTTCACTGAAATAAGAGCAGCAGAACCAATAACGTAATCTTCATCATAAGTACTAAATCTCGGACCACTATATAGTACAGCTGCATCCACGATGCTTTCATAATCATAAAAAACATCATCTATCGGAAAGTCTATCATTTCCCTTTTATCTCCTTTCAAAGGCTGTAAGATTACGGTCATACCATTATCATTCATGTCAGGGACATGAATGATAAGGTCATAATCAGCCCTTTTACTCACAGATCCCGATTCATCAAGGTTGTAAAGTTCTCCTCGTATTTTTAGTGTTTCAGCCTTCAAACAACCCAAAGGGAGAATAAGAAGCATACATATAATGAATATATGTTTTTTCATAATACATTTAATTTATAGGTATCAGACATTACAAAAAATCAAAAAAGCAGCGGATCATTATCAATACCATAATATTGTAATAATCTGCTGCTTTTTACTTTATATGCTATATTCTTTATGGATGTATTTCGGTTGCCTTCAACATTTCGGCAACTTCATCGTTTATCTTCTTTGCGAAGTCTTCCACCTTCATGGTTCCCTGGTCGCCCTGTCCCTGCTTGCGCACGGCAACAGTGCCCTCTGCCTGCTCTTTCTCGCCGACAATAAGCATGTAAGGAATGCGTTTCATTTCGTTGTCGCGTATCTTGCGTCCTATCTTCTCATTGCGACTGTCCACCATTGCACGAACTCCCACTGTGTCAAAGTATTTTGCAATGCTTGCGGCATAGTCGTTGAACTTCTCACTGATAGGAAGTATCGCCACCTGATCGGGAGTCAGCCACAGCGGGAAATGACCGGCAGTATGCTCTATCAGCACTGCACAGAAGCGCTCCATTGAGCCGAACGGTGCACGGTGTATCATCACAGGCGCCTTCTTGGTGTTGTCCTCATCGGTATACTCCAGCTTGAAACGCTGCGGCAGGTTGTAGTCAACCTGTATTGTGCCGAGCTGCCAACGGCGTCCTATGGCATCTTTCACCATGAAGTCGAGCTTCGGTCCGTAGAAAGCAGCCTCGCCGTATTCAACCTTTGCCTTAAGACCTTTCTCCTTGCATGCCTCGATGATAGCCTGTTCAGCCGAAGCCCACACCTCGTCGCTTCCGATATACTTCTCATGGTCGTTAGGATCGCGCAGAGAAATCTGTGCCTCCACGTTGTCATCAGAGAAGTTGAACGTTGAGAATACGGTCTGTATGATGTCTATCACACGCAAAAACTCGTTCTTAACCTGGTCCGGACGACAGAAGATATGGGCGTCGTCCTGCGTGAACGAACGAACACGTGTCAGTCCGTGCAGCTCGCCGCTCTGCTCATAACGGTACACAGTTCCGAACTCTGCAATGCGCAGGGGCAGATCCTTATACGAACGCGGTTTCCATGCGAACACCTCACAGTGGTGAGGACAGTTCATAGGTTTGAGCATATACTCCTCTCCCTCCTCGGGTGTATGTATGGGCTGGAACGAATCCTTGCCGTAGTGTGCATAGTGACCGCTGGTTACATAGAGGTTCTTGCTGCCGATATGCGGGGTTATCACCTCCTGATACCCGTAACGCTTCTGTATCTTGCGCAGCATGTCCTGCAGGCGCAGGCGCAGTTCGGTGCCTTTGGGCAACCATATAGGCAGTCCCTTACCCACACGCTCGGAGAACATGAAGAGTTCCATCTCCTTACCTATCTTGCGGTGGTCGCGCTTCTTTGCCTCTTCTATCATCACAAGATACTCGTCGAGCATCTTCTTCTTCGGGAACGTTATGCCGTAAAGACGCTGCATCTGCTCGCGTGTGGCATCACCGCGCCAAAAAGCGCCGGCAACGTTCGTCAGCTTTATTGCCTTTATAACACCGGTATTGAGCAAGTGCGGACCACGGCAGAGGTCTGTAAACGCTCCCTGGGTATAGGTTGTTATGGTGCCGTCCTCAAGATCCTGATCGATGTGCTCGCACTTGTACGTCTGACCTGCCGCGCCAAACTCTTTAAGTGCATCGGCCTTGGCTACTTCCTTGCGAACAACCGGCTCTTTCTTGCCGGCAAGTTCCTTCATCTTTGCCTCTATCTTCGGGAAGTCAGCTTCCTTTATAGACTCGCCGTCCTTAAGAAGCACGTCATAGAAGAATCCGTTTTCTATCGCAGGACCGAAGCCGAACTGTATACCGGGATACAGTTCCTGCAACGCCTCTGCCAGCAAGTGTGCCGATGTATGCCAGAAGGCGTGCTTGCCTTCATCGTCATCCCACTTGTAGAGCGCGATGCTCGAATCCTCGGTTATAGGACGATTAAGTTCCACTGTCTCACCGTTCACACCGCAAGCCAATACGTCGCGTGCCAAAGCCGGTGATATGCTTTCGGCAATCTGTAATCCTGTCACGCCCTGTTCATACGAGCGAACAGAACCGTCCGGAAATGTAATGTTAATCATATCTACAATATATGTTTTGGTTTTATCGGGGCAAAGGTATATATTTTTCATATAACAGCGTTACATTCCACCTGCTTTTATTCTGCAAAGACATAAAAACAAGTGGAACGCAGGTTCAACTGGCAAGTGCAAAAATAGCGATTTGTTTGAAGAATTCTTCTTTTGGAGTTGAGAAATTGAGTTTTTTGCGTGGACGGAGATTCAGTTTCTTTCCGACATTCCGAATGTAATTGTC